>CAJWFK010000001.1 GCA_913031125.1 uncultured Woeseia sp.
ACTGGCACTTTGGTGGCTAGTAATCGCAATAATCGGCGTATTTTCAAATTCTGGTTTGCCGCGCAGTGTTTTACAAACCTCAGCACCAGACATATCAGGCACGAATGCTTCAACGTCTTCGATCTTATTTTTTTCTAGCCAAGCCTGAATGTGATCGACACTAGTCAATTTTACATCCTATTTGGAAGACGCATACTTTCGGCATGCGTCTCCGAATGCTTCGAACATCGCCATCGAAAATTCGTTTTCGGTAACTGTCCACTCGGGATGCCACTGCACGCCAAGCGCAAACCCTGGGCAATCGTCGACGACAAATGCTTCTATAAGTCCATCGTCTGCCACTGCCTCAACCGTTACCTCGTTTGATAATTTAGCGATACCCTGAGCATGCAATGAATTCACAAGCACAGTGCTACTTTTGGCCAGACGGGTCAGCAGACCTCCATCCACCAAATGAATTTCGTGCGCCGGTCCATATTGTTCGGCCAACGGCGCATTCGGATCTTCCCGATGTGTATGATACCGGGGCTGTTCCTCGACATGTTGATGCAATGTCCCTCCAAGAACGACATTCAATTCTTGGAATCCTCTACAAATAGCAAATAATGGCACGCCAACCTCAAGTGCCCGGGCAATCAACTGAAAAGTCGTCGCATCTCGCTCTGGATCATGCAATGTGCCAGGCCGACTTTCCTTGCCACCATAATGATATGGTTCTACATTTGAGGGGCTACCTGTCAAAACAATACCGTCTACCCGAGAAATGATGTCATTGGCATCACTACTTTCACCAAAAGCTGGAATTAGGAATGGTAGTCCTCCCGCTCCTTCTTGAACCGCGAGCACATATTTTTCACCAACCATATGAAATGGGTGGGGATCAATCAGGCGACGATCAGCAGGAACGCCAATTAAGGGCCTAGTATTCATATTGGTAGAAAGTAACAGTAAGCCGCAAATATACTTGAAGCCGGATCAGGTGGCGACCACGCCTGCGCGCTTCCCGAAAACCCTAAGAATTCCATAAAGCACCACCAAGCCGAAAATAATTGATAACAGAGGAGGAAATCCGTAACCACCCGGGATTGTTCCCAGTGCTACGGCGACAGCTCCCACTAGCAGCGCATAGGGCATCTGTGTTCGAACATGCTCAATGTGATCACATCCAGTTGCCATAGAAGACAAGATCGTAGTATCAGACATTGGAGAACAATGATCACCCCAGACTGCCCCTGCAAGATTACAAGCGATTGCTGAATACAGGATATGCATGTGCTCGGGAGAAGCCATATTGTTGGTCGCTAGAATAGCCCAAGTCAGGGGTATCACCAGAGGCATTAAAATTCCTAATGTGCCCCAGCTCGTGCCTGTTGTGAAAGCAGTTACCGCAGCAAGAATAAAAACGGTCGCCGGCACAAGTGGCGGCGGTAATGTGTCAGCGAGAATAGATACCAAGTAGGATGCTGTGTTTAAGTCTGCAGTGACACCGGATAATGCCCAAGCAAGAATGAGTACAATCATAGCGAATAGCATCGCCTTCACACCGCCAAACCACGCATCGACCGCCTCATGCGCAGATAAAATTCCCTGTCCTATTGACATAAGCGCGGCAGTCATCGCCCCGAGCAAGGATGCCCATAACATCGCTTGATAGGCATTCGCTGAACCTATAATGTCAGTAACACTATCGCCATCCCCAGTAACAAATAAACCGCCAATCAAGGCCCCAATTAGAACAACAATGGGTAAAAAAGCATTAATGGCACGCTGAGGGATACTCGGCTTAGATTCAAGCACATCACCGTACAATGCCGGCATTTCAGTCACCCTAGCAGAATGCACCTGCCCCGAACGAGCACGAACCTCTGCCTTTAACATCGGACCCATATCACGTCCTGAGGCTGAAACCATTAAAACAAACAACACCGCCAATATCGGGTAAAAACTATAGGGAATCGAATACAGAAAAATGCTATAGGCGGATGCACTGATATCATCAATATCCTCAAGTGCATCACCTATCAGACCTACTTCATAACCGATCCAGGTTGTAACCAATGCAATACAAACGACGGGTGCTGCTGTCGAATCAACAATGTAGGCTAGTTTCTCACGAGAAATTCTTAGATGGTCAGTAATTGGTCTTGCTGTGTTACCTACGACCAGTGTATTACTGTAGTCGTCAAAAAAAATCATTAATCCCATACCCCATACCGCTACTTGACCGCTAACCGCTGTTTTAGCCCGTCGTGCAATTTTGTTAACGATACTGGCCATCCCTCCACTTCTAGTGATGATGCCTACCATCCCCCCGATCATCATTGAAAATAGGATAATCTGAACATGTTCAACATTCGCTAGCGCACTAACAACATAGATTTCAAAACCGTCAAGTAATCCTTTGAATAGTCCGTTAAAGGAAAAGGGCCGCAACAAAGCCGCGCCCAGCCAGACGCCTATAAGCAGGGCCGGGATAACATTGCGCAATAACAAAGCAATAAAAATTGCCAAAAGTGGTGGGGTTATTGACACCCAGCCCGGAAGCACCCGGATTTTCTCTGTTACAGAGCCTCCTGCTACCCTCGCAGAAACTTGGGACGTGCCAACGTTATCAAAAATAACGTCCTGAAATTTGGCATAACCATTTTTATCAGCAGTCGAACTTAGTTGGTATCCAGCAAGCTCTAGTGTAACGAGACTCCCGGGCTCCGCGTGCAAAACAGCAATGTCAGCAGGGATATTTTCTAATGCAACTTTAGGCAGTACAATTTCGTGTGCATTCGCCACGGGTAACGATATGGCAATTAATATGGCGGGAAGAAAACCTTTATGTATATATCTTTCTCTTACCCAACAAAACAACCTGGATGACAACACGTTAAAGACTCAGATACCGAGATTTAGTGTTTGCGCAGTCCGACGGAGCGTTGTACCTAATTCCGCACAGCGCGATGGCTGAAGTCTCTGACTGGGACCACCGATAGATAACGCACCCTGGATATCACCAAGCACGCCACGAATGATGGTAGCGACAGCAGTGTAACCATCCTCCACTTCATCGACCGTTACTGCATAACCACGGTTTCGAATTTCATCAAGCTGTTGTTGTAACTTCTCTTTATCAGTCAGGGTACTTGAGGTAAGTGGCTGCAGATATTCATTTAACCGGTCGACCCCCCCCGATTCATCAAACGCTAGCCAGGCTTTTCCTGTGGATGTTGCGTGGATAGGCCAGCGTGTACCTACATTACCGGCCGAACCAACGACATGAGTTCCTGCAACCTCATCAAGAATAAGCATGCTGTCCTCAACAGGAACCTCAAGCGTCGCAGTCTCACCAGTTTCCTTTGCCAAAATTCGTAAAATCGGCCTTATACGCCGACGCAGATCACTGCTTGCGAGCGCCTGAACACCAAGCGCCATTAAGCCAGCACCTAATCTATATGAACTGGTTGCCGAATTTCGGTCTATTAACCCTTCGCTTTGCAAGGCTCTCAGTAATCTATGTGCAGTAGTCTTATTTAAATTCGCAGCTCGTGAAAGTTCGCCAAGCGACATCTCCGAACGCTCAATCGTAAAAATTTTTAGTAATCGAACAGCACGAAGTGCCGCCTGCGCACCTTGCGGTGGAGGAATTTTAGCCATAGATTTACATCATATTATGGTTAACAATTCCATATTATGACTTCCGCTAGCAAATAATGCGACCGATTTTATAGCTAGTTTGGCTTGAGAGCGCTTTTTAGTGCTTAATTGGTAACCGTAAATAAAGAGAATCAACGAATGGCCAATAAAAAACCGGATGACCTCAGTCTAGAACTGCAGCGATATTTGAGAAAGCATCCAAAAACGGAGCATATGGAGCTCCTGATTGCAGATCTTGCAGGCGTCCTGCGTGGCAAGAGAATCAGGCGGAATGAATTTTCAAAAACGATGAGTGACGGTTTTACGCTCCCTGGTGGAGCCGTTTTGTTAGACACCTTGGGTGATGTTATTGATGGTCTGCCCTGGGGTGATTCTGACGGTGATCCTGATACACAGGCAGAACTGGTTCCGGGCAGCCTCAAACCAATACCTTGGGCAAAAAAGCCTATGGCACAGGCTATGTTTCATTTTTTGTCTCGCGACGATCAACCTTTTTTTGCTGATCCCAGGCATGTCCTGCAGCGTGCAGCAGCACCATTAGAGGCGATGGGTCTAAAAATTATAATGGCTACCGAACTCGAGTTTTACTTATTACATGGCCACACAGAGCAACCAACAGCTGGCGTTTCATTGGTACCCGGTATCGGCAGACCTCAACCCGGACCACAGGTCTATAACCCAGATGACTTATGGGACATAGACAACTTCCTAAACGATCTGCACAAAGCTTGTGAAACACAAGGTTTACCAGCCGGGACTACGACTTCAGAATTTGCCCCTGGGCAATTCGAGATAAATCTGCATCATGTCGATGATCCGGTTTTAGCCTGTGACCAGGGCGTGCTTCTTAAGCGAGCGATAAAAGCGATTGCAAGACAACATGGCTACGTTGCCTGCTTCATGGCGAAACCATTCGAAGATGAACCTGGTTCAGGGCTGCATGTTCATATGAGCCTAATCGACGAGGACGGAAATAACTATTTTTCGCATGGAAAAGAAAATATGGCTTCCCCGCCTTTCTCGGCGCGTCTTCGTCATGCCGTTGGAGGGCTGGCGAAGACGATGGCTGAGAGTACAGCCATTTTCGCACCTAATGCCAATTCATATCGCCGCCTGAGGCCAGAAATGTTTGCGCCGGTCGAACCAAACTGGGGATGGAACCATAGAAACGTTGCTCTTCGAATACCTATTGCCGATGCCAAAAATTTGCGTTTCGAACACAGGACTTCTGGTGCCGACGCCAATCCATATCTCGTAACAGCAGCAATTCTTGCTGGCGTGCACTATGGATTGAAAAATAAATGTGACCCGGGAAAAATGGTGGAGGAAGGCGAAGTCATTACCTTAAAAAGACGAATACCAAATCGCTGGGATACTGCAATAGATGAATTCTGCGATAGTAAAATACTGCCAACATACCTTGGCAAAAAATATTGTCGATTTTATGCACTAAATAGGCGCTGTGAGTCCAGTAGGTTCCATAATGCTATTAGTAACGTCGATTTTGACTGGTACCTTAGGGCTGTTTGAGAAGATTGTGTCTAGTCAGAACGACTTTATCGCTACGATGAACGAAAAAACGCCGCCAGCGCTTACAAAGCTGGGGGCTCGCATTAAAGCGTATGACGCAACTAGTCAAACAATTCAAATGCATTATTCAATCGATGATTCCTTCTGCCATTCCGGTGACATAATTCAAGGTGGTTACATTGCTGGTATGCTAGATGGAGCAATGGCTCATACCATATTTGCTAGTTTTGAAAGATACCTAGTACTGGCAACGCTTGAAATGAGTGTTAGTTACCTTGAAATAGCACGGCCCGGAGCCTTCGTTTGTTACGCTCGCCCAGTTCGTTTAGGCAAATCAATTGCTTTCCTGGAAGGTTGGTTGCATAACACTCGGGGAATTACTGTCGCGAAAGCAACTTCGACCGCCAAAATAATAGACAAAGTACCCCGCAAATAATTCAAGGAACAGATACCTTGGATAAATCCCCTTCTATATGTCTTCCTGCAACATAAAAATGGAAGGCTACCCAAGGTCCAGTCACCGCAGCAATAATCAGCAAGCTGTAACGCAATGATTCTGCGCCAACGGCAATAGCTAAGCCATCACTTAACCAACCAGCAATTAAAGGTCCGAACCCCAGCCCCAGTACATTAATGACAAAAAGTAGCAATGAAGATGCTACGGAGCGCATGCGGACTTCGACGAGGCCTTGTGTTTGCGAAAAAATAGTCGCTAGGTACATATTGTTCAATACCGAAGGTACAAAAAACAACGCTAACACCAGATAAGGGTCATCTGTTAAATAAATAGGAAAGATAAAAAGCCAGCCTATCACCATAGCTACAGACATTACCCACATAGAATATCGCCGACCTATTTCAGCTACCCTGTCTGCCAAGTAACCCCCGCCAACAAATCCAATCGCGGTAGAAATTCCGATGATCAGCCCCAAATAGACGCCTATTTCGCTGATGCCCAAACCATGACTACGCGCAAGGAAACTAGGAAAAAAACTTAACACCGCGTAAGAACTAAACGATGAAAGTCCTGCGCCAAGAGACATATGGACGAATGATTTTCGGTTCCACAACAATCTTACAACTTCAAAAATTTTAAAACGCCTTGCACTATCCGTCTTTCCTTCTGACATTCCTCTAGGTGGTTCTTTAACGAAAATGAGCAGCACACCAGCAAGGATTAATCCCGGAAAACCGACGATGAAAAACGCCTGCCTCCAGCCAAACGTGGTCACCATCCACCCGCCACCAAGATAAGCGATCATGATTCCGACGGATATACCTAGTGTAAAAATACCCATAGCCAGCGACCTGCGTTCCGGTGGATACATATCTGCGATCATCGAATGGGCTGGAGGTGAGAATCCAGCCTCCCCAACACCAACACCGATACGCGCTAAGGCAAGTTGGATAATATTCGCAGCCATTCCGGATAAGAATGTCATAGCGCTCCATACGGCTAGCGAGATGGCGATAAGATTTCGCCTGTTCCAGCGGTCAGCAACGACCGCTAATGGAATGCCGAGTGTTACATACAAAATCGCAAATGCAGGACCCGCTAAAAACCCCAGCACCCAGTCTTCGACACCAAATTCCAATTTAATCGCTGGCAGTAGGATAGCCAGGATTTGCCGGTCAATAAAATTAAAAACATAGGCCGTCGTTAAAAGCGCTAACGCAAAATGTCGTGCAGAACGGTTTCTCGATTTGCCGTGGTCAGTCAATGGTTCTTATCTGGCACAGAGTATAGAACCTGTAACTCATGGCAAGACTAACTTGAATATGAAAAAGAACACGATTGCAAGCACTGCTCCTGCTGGGATAGTGACAACCCAAGATATGAAAATTCGGGTCACTACACCCAGATCAATTGCAACTATACCACGTGCCATACCTACGCCCAGTACGGCCCCTACGAGTGTCTGTGTCGTCGAAACTGGAATGCCTGTTCCGGAGGCAACAACAATTGTCGTCGCAGCGGCAAGCTCCGCAGCGAAACCTCGACTGGGCGTCAAATGGGTGATCTTCTTGCCAACGGTCGCAATAACGCGCACACCAAATGTAGCCAGCCCGATGACGATTCCAACCCCTCCGAGAATAAGAACCCATAGTGGCAATGGCGAACTTGCAGCGACTGAACCGGACTGCGCAACACTCACCACCGCGGCCAATGGACCAATCGCATTAGCAACATCATTAGAACCATGTGCGAATGCCATCGCACATGCTGTAACAACCATCAAGATGGCAAATACACGCTCCACCGTATGAAAATGCTGTTTTTTCTCCGCTTGTGGATCCGACTTAATACGCTTAATGGCTGCTCCGCCAACAACCGCTATTATTGCCCCGATTATCGCTGCTAACCCATAACTCTCTTGCACACTGAAATCAAAGCCAACATGTTTCAGCCCTTTTAATATCGTTACCAAAGTGATCAAAAAAGCCGCAAGGAACATATAGAAAGGCACATAACGTCGTGCCTGAGCCAACGGGTCATCGTGCTGCAAGATAAGGTATTGCACACTCATATAAATGAGGTAAGCAAAAAACCCGGCTATCAGTGGTGATACGACCCAACTAGCTACGATCGTTGTGACTTGACTCCACTGAACTGCCTCGACACCAATACCGACCGCTGCAAACCCGATAATGGCACCAACAATGGAGTGCGTCGTAGACACGGGCCAGCCCTTCCTGGATGCCAAGAGCAGCCAAGTACCTGCAGCCAGAAGCGCCGCGAGCATCCCATAAATCAAGAGTTCAGGTGAGTCCGCGAGAAGATCAGCATCGACAATTCCCTTGCGAATAGTTGACGTAACGCCACCTCCAGCTAATACGGCACCGAGAAACTCAAAGACTGCAGCTACACATATCGCCTGCCTTATTGTTAGAGCTTTTGACCCAACCGATGTTGCCATCGCATTAGCAACATCGTTAGCGCCGATACCCCATGCCATAAATATGCCAAACGCGGCAGCCAAACCTATATAGATAAATTGTTCTTCCAAAACAATTACTCCTTACAGTGAAATTCTTAGTGGGAATATAAAATTTCTAGCCGCCGACCTACTCGCTCCGCCATATCTGCGATTTCACCGGTTAATTCGATTATCCGATAAAGAAAAATCACAGAAACCGGATCTATTTTTTCTTCAATTGCGAACAATGACGCACGAAGGTTTACTTCGAGACTGTCCGAATCAGATTCAATTTTATCGAGCTCTTCAATCAATCTCTCGACCAACGTGACTTCCGCACCCCGAAACCCACTGGTAAACAATTCATCGAGTTCCCGGACACTTTTTCTCGCTTGTTTAGCAGCGTCAACATTTCTGCGTACAAACTCCAAAAATTCTTCCGCTATGGGCTCTGGCATTGCCATACTTCGACCAAGCACTAATCCGGCAACATCTCGCGCACGATTGGCCATGCGATCCTGGACCAGCAACAACTCTAAAACATCCTCGCGGGGAACCGGCATAAACAGATTTCGGGGAAGGTGCAGACGAATTTCCTTTTTGAGCTCGTCCGCATTCTGTTCATATTCAATGATTTTCTGGTGGGCGCTGGTGGCCTCCTCCCAATTATTTTTGACAACAGCGTCAAAAAAGGTATTCAGCACCTTCGTAGCCTGATAGGCTAAATCAACATGTTTTTCCAAAGGCTCAATCGGAGAAGAACCGAAAATATTACCTAACACATTTCCCATAAATCATCCCTTGTCTATGTAGAAAAACAATTTTTGAAGTACTTTGTCGCGCATCATAATCGGTTATCTTTTTAAAGGGAACACCCCCCCCAAAACACTGAGAAAAAGAACCTTTGGACCCATGTTAGACTTCGCCCTTTACAAAACGCAATTAAAAAGGAACTAGCAGTGGCACACTGGCTAATGAAATCAGAACCGGATGCATACAGTATCGACGAGTTAGAACTCGATGTGCAGGAGCCATGGGACGGCATCAGAAATTACCAGGCCCGTAATATGATGCGGGATAAAATGAAAGTAGGCGATGATGTCTTTTTTTATCACTCGAGCTGCAAGGTGCCAGCAGTCGTCGGACTAGCAAAAATCGCATCTGCAGCTTATCCAGATCCCACACAATTTGATCCGGAAGCAAAATACTATGATCCCAAAAGTTCACCAGACAACCCTCGTTGGATGTTGGTAGAGGTTGCATTCGTTCGTAAAACAAAGCGCGCCATTACGCTTAAAGAGCTTAAAGCTCATCCGGGATTATCTGATTTCCGTCTAAATATGAGGGGTAACAGACTCTCTATATTCCCTGTGTCTAAAGAGCACTGGGATATCGTGTTGAGTCTTGAATAAAGCCTAGTGCCAAGGAAATAACTCCGATGCTCCTCGGGATACCAGCTGACTACCCGGCAGAATATGCGCCAGAGGTACTTCATTCGGTGCCCCGAGCTGATGCAAGGAAGGTGCTAGGTATTGGCCAGGCGCTGCCGTTTCATGGCACAGATATTTGGAATGGATGGGAATTGAGTTGGATTGATTCTAATGGGAAGCCAACGGTTGGCACCGCGCACTTAACAGTCGATGCAAGCTCCCCAAACATTGTTGAATCTAAATCTCTTAAACTTTATTTGGGATCATTTGCGATGACGCAATATCATGGTGTAGCCGATATCGCCAATGTCATTTCAACTGATCTGGAAAACTTAGTTGGATTACCCGTCAAGATAGAAATTTATTGCGGCGCAGAACCAACAACCAGTGTACTCTCGACGTTACCCGGGGACTGTGTAGATAATTTTCCGCTTAAGAACGCGGATGACAGTGTCAATGCAAACGCGCTATACGCTGACGGTAAAACTGTGGAAGGTGCTTTGAATTCGCACCTGCTCCGCAGTCTCTGTCCGGTTACTAACCAGCCCGATATAGGAAGCGTACTAATACGGTACAAAGGACCCCGCATAGACCCGTCTTCTTTTCTTAGCTACATCGTGTCTTTTCGAAAACATCATGATTTCCATGAGTCGTGCATAGAGCGGATGTTTATAGACATTAAACGGGTATGCAAAACTGAGAAATTAACTGTGCATGGTTTCTATAACCGCCGTGGTGGCATCGATATCAATCCGTTCAGATCAGATTTTGAAAATACACCCCAGCAAATACGCCTTTGGCGCCAATAAATTAGACAATGTCCTTATCGTCTAAGTGATGCCCCCAATCCCGCTTCGCAGCAAGATAGCGTCGATTAGAATCTCCAACACCACAGATATGTTTTACTCGCGTTACCTTGGATACACCCATGGCTCGTAAATCTTCCAACTTTTTAGGGTTATTGGTTAAAAGTCTAAAAGGCTTATCACCAACAAAATACCGAATCAGTGAGGCTGCATCACTAAAATCACGTGAATCGTCCGGTAACCCAAGTGAACGATTAGCCTGATAGGTGTTTTCGCCAGCATCTTGGAGTACGTAAGTTGCTGCCTTTGCCCAAAGACCTATTCCCCGTCCTTCATGGCCCGACATGTAAACAATCATGCCACCACTATCATCAGCCGATATTTTCTCAAGTGAAGAAATCAGCTGCGGCCCACACTCACAGCGCCCAGAACCAAACACATCGCCTGTCAGGCAACTTGAATGTACTCTCACTAACGGCTCTTCCCATTCATCCGGGTTCCCTATAACCAGCACGCTATTGACCGCCATCGAATCCGACATCATTGCAAACGACTGCTGTCCGTCCTCCTCACGTAAGTCATCCGCGAGTTCAGTCGCCTTAAATAATTCTGTGTGTCGGACGCTCGCGTACCAATCAACTAAGTAACTCTCACTCTCAACTTGCAGGGGCAACGCTATAGGCCCCAAAATGTTAAGAGATCTTTCCCCTTCTTCTGGTTCTGAAGCTGGATCTGCCAATTTACCCTTGGCATCGATACGGACTAGCTTTCCCTGAGAAATCAAGCGATGACGAACAGTAGGATCTATATAAGTAAACATAGGATGAGACTAACAGTTCAAAGATGCTTGAGAAACACGTAATGATCCTAGCAACGATTGTGAACGTAAATATTCTTGATCAAAAATTTAAGCAAAGAATATCGGTTACGTCAGATCCGAGCACAAATCAAGCCCGCAGTATATCCGCATGATGCCTTATATGATCTTCGATAAACGAAGAAATGAAATAATAACCATGATCGTAGCCCTTATGTCGTCGAAGTTTAAGATCGAGGCCACGCTCTTTACAAGCTTCTTCGAGGAGGTGCGGGTGGAGTTCATCTTTCAGGAACTGGTCATCCAATCCCTGATCAACCAGGACTGGAGAAGATGGCATAGCCTGCAGTGATTTTATAACTTCACACGAATCATATTCAGCCCAATCATCTTGATTACCGCCCAGATAATTGCCAAGTGCTTTTTGCCCCCAAGGACAATTTATGGGGCTACAAATAGGAGAAAATGCCGAGATTGATTGATATGCGTCCAAGTTCCTGAGTCCTATCGTCAGGGCTCCGTGTCCACCCATCGAATGTCCGAAAATACCCTGGCGATCAAGATCAGCTGGAAAATTATTTGCCACCACCTCTGGTAATTCTTTCGATACGTAATCGAACATGTTGTAATTCTGATGCCACGGGGTCTCAGTGGCATTCACATAAAACCCGGCCCCGAGTCCGAAATCCCAGGATCCTTCGGGATCATCTGGCACATTTTCACCGCGTGGACTTGTATCCGGGGCAATAAGCATGATGCCCAATTCAGATGCAATTCGCTGCCCTCCTGCCTTTATCATGAATGTTTCTTCACTGCACGTTAGTCCGGCTAACCACGTAACCACAGGCACCGGACCGGCGACAGCTTGTGATGGAACAAAAACAGCAAATTGCATATCGCAGTTATTTACATTTGACCAATGGCGATAAAATCCCATTCCGCCACCAAAACAACCATGTTCACTTAGAGTAGTAATGCTCATTTATATTTGCTTTTGCAGTATTAGCGTGGCGTTTGTTCCACCAAAACCAAAGCTATTGGTCATTGCGACATTAATGCCCGCATCATCAATGGTTTCTGTAACCAGAGGCATCCCGTCCGCAGCCGGATCGAGATCATCAACATTGATTGAAGGCGCGACAAAATTATGCTTCAACATCAGCATACAGTGTATTGCCTCTTGAACACCGGTTGCTCCCAACGAATGTCCACAAAGAGATTTAGTGGATGCAAAATGCGGAATTGCCTCGCCAAATACCTGACGAATTGCCTCAAGTTCCTTTACATCGCCAACCGGCGTACTGGTACCATGTGTATTGATATAATCAACGTCCGAATCAACTGTAGACATTGCCAACTGCATACAGCGGACAGCGCCCTCACCGCTCGGTGCCACCATATCGTTTCCGTCAGAGGTTGCGCCGTAGCCTACAATCTCAGCATAGATTTCAGCACCGCGCGCTTTAGCATGCTCCAATTCCTCAACAACAACCATGCCAGCGCCTGCTGAAATAACAAACCCATCCCTATTCTGATCATAGGTGCGGGATGCAGTTTCCGGGCTATCGTTATATTTGGTCGATAACGCACCCATCGCGTCGAAAAGACTTGCAAGTGTCCAATGCTCTTCCTCACCACCACCAGCGAAAACGACGTCTTGCTTTCCCAACTGGATCTGCTCAACAGCAGCTCCTATGCAGTGTGCGCTAGTAGCGCAGGCGGATGTTATCGATAAATTAACTCCCTTAATCTTAAAAGGAGTGGCCAAACATGCTGAAACTGTGCTGCCCATTGTTCTCGGCACCATGTAAGGACCAATCCGCCGGACCCCTTTTTCGCGTAAAATGTCAGCACTCGACACAATGTTAGCGCTTGATGCACCACCTGATGCGGCAATCAAACCAGTTCGGGGATTTGAGACATCACTTTCTTCCAAACCAGAGTCAGAAATTGCCTGCTCCATGGCGATATATGCATATGCGGCAGCATTACCCATAAACCGAAACACTTTTCGGTCGATGCACTCCTTAGGATCCAGAGTTATCTGTCCACTCACCTGACTCCGCAGCCCCATCTCTTCAAAAGACTCGTTAAAGCTGATTCCTGACCTCCCAGCAAACAAGGAATCGACTACTTCATCCTGTGAATTACCAAGACATGAAACCACGCCCATTCCTGTGATAACTGCACGACGCACGATAACTCCTAGAAATTGTCTGTGGAAGTAAATAGCCCGACCCGAAGGTCTTGGGCTTCGTATATTTGACGCCCGTCAACTGAAACGGTGCCATCCGCAATCGCCAATATTAACTTACGAGTAATCATTCGTTTAATATGTAAATGAAACTGTACTAATTTTGAATTTGGCAATATTTGTCCTGAAAATTTGACTCGCCCGGCACCGAGGGCACGACCACGGCCAAGTGACCCAGACCAAACCAGATAAAAACCAACCAACTGCCATAACGCATCGAGCCCAAGGCAACCCGGCATTACCGGATCACCGTGGAAGTGACTTTTAAAAAACCACATATCAGGATGAATATCGAGTTCTGCGATAATTTCTCCCTTATCGTATTTACCTCCGCTATTAACAATCCGTGTTATTCGGTCGGTCATCAGCATATCGGGTAAGGGGAGCCTGCCACTTTCCGGATCAAATAGCTCTCCGCGCGCGCATTGCAGCAACTCCTCATAACTGTAGGAGGTCTTGCGGCCCGGGGGGCAATCTTCCGAACTTAACGTCGCATTAGATTGAGTCATATGCTCCAGCGCAGATTAGGATATATCTTTAAAGTACAACTTCTGGGTAAGCCCAAGGTAGTGTGACATTTTACCGGACAAGGGCTTTGACTGCTCGACATTCGTTGGAAAGACCGTATCCCTGTGCTGCGGTGCAGCAAAGGCTACTGGAAACGGCAAAGTAATCATGTCTCATCATAATCGATCGTAAGTTTACTACTCACGGGTCGAGCCTGACAGGCTAAAACAAATCCCTTTTCCACCTCCCATGGCTCCAAACCATGATTCGTGGCCATGCGAGCTTCGCCAGACCGCACGTAAGTGCGGCAAGTTGCACAAACTCCACCCCTACAAGAGAAAGGCAAAACAATCCCCTCCACAGCCGCAGCATCAACCAAGTTATCTGGTCCATCAGCTGCCATTTCAAAAGATTTTTTATGGCCATCCATTATTACCTCAACCAATGAACCTTTTTTGTTAGCAGGTGCCTTTGGTATCAATTGTTGGGTTTTTCGATTTACTAACGCTCCGTACCGCTCGATAAGGAATAGGCTTTCATCTACATTTTCGCTAACGAGTGCCTGCTTGACCCCATTCAACATCGTGCCAGGCCCGCATATATACACCTCGTCTGGAATCATCTTTTTACAAAAAGCTTTATAAAGTTGAGTAACTTTTAATTTATCCAGACGACCACTAAATATCTCTAATTCCTGGTCCTCTTGGCTAAACAAAAAATAAAGCTGCAATCTTCCCGGAAAACGATTTTTTAACGCTTGAAGATCCTCAATAAACATGGTTGTACTCTGCATACGATTACCGTAGAAAAGTACAAACCGGCTTTCCGGCTCGTTTTCGAGCATAGTTCGCATAATCGATAAAATTGGCGTGATGCCGCTACCCGCAGCGAAAGCTATCCGAACTTTGGCTTTTTGTGGGTCTGGTACAGCATGAAATCGGCCTACCGGCGGCATAGCCTCAAGATGATCACCAATTTTTAAATTGCTCTGTAGAAACTCGGAAAACTTCCCGCCGGGCTGCACCCGAATGCCAAAAATCAAAGGTGTCTCACCAGGTACCGAAGAGATGCTATAGGTGCGCCGAACCAATTTACCATCGATAGAAAGCTGTATTGGAAGATGCTGGCCAGATTTGAAAACAAATACTTCTCGCAAATTTTCAGGAACATTCAAAGCAATACGAAGCGAGTCGGATGTTTCACTAACTACGCTAGCAACCGTCAAAGTATGATATTTATGCATAAATCTGAAATCTTTTTATTTATTGCGATACGCTATATGCATTTGAAATATTCGAAAGGCTCCAAACACTCTTCGCATTTATAAGAAGCCTTACAGGCGGTCGACCCAAATTCACTGACAAGTGTCGTTTGAAACTCGGCACAACGAGGGCACTGCACAACTGTGGTCTGCAAAAGTTGCCATTTACTCGCAGCACCGACCGGCGGCGCAATCCCATATACACTGAGCTTTTTTCTTCCAACATCAGTAATCCAATCAGTTGTCCAAGGCGGGGAAAGTATTCTCTTTATGGTTACGCTTTCTATCCCCTCACTTCGCAACTTCGTGAGAATACTCTGTTCAATTACCTCGGTTGCCGGGCAACCCGAATATGTCGGCGATACTTCTATTTCGACCGCAGAGTCAACCACACAAACTTTACGTACCATACCGAGATCAACAACACTGACCGCAGGTATCTCAGGATCAGGAACGCCTTCGAGCCAATTCCAAATTCTCTCTTCCTCGGTCATTAAGCTATTTTTGGTGACTACCATGTCAGTCCCGGGTAAGTTCTCTGCATATATTGCATTTCCTTAATCAAGGGTTCGAAATGGTCAGTATGTCTTCCGGAGCGTCCTCCATTATGCATGGGCCGATCAACTGGAATCGCAAGCCTTGCCTCCTTGAGCAGGCTAGAAATACTAGCTTTCCATTGCTTTTTTAGGTTACTAAGCTTGGGGCCATTAAATTGATCACGGATAATCTGATCAACTTCGTCACCTTCAAACATTTCACCTGTGAAGTGCCAAAGTGCCTCGAGCGAGGCCTGCGCTTTTGCTCCGCTCTCTTTGGTGCCATCACCTAAACGAATAAGCCATTGAGAATTATGTCGCAGATGATAACGAATCTCCCTGATCGCAAGCGCTGCAATTTCAGCAAGTCGCGCATGGTTACATCGTGTCAGGGCATCGAGCTGAGAATGATAGAACTCCTCAAATAACACGGACCGCACAATGGTATCGCCAAAGTGGCCATTGGGCTGTTCGATTAGCAAGAGATTACAAAACTCTGCTTCGGTCCGCTTAAACGCGAAATCGTCTTCCATTCGTCCTTTACCTTCCAACTCACCAGCATAGGAGTAGAGCATGCGTGCCTGCCCAAAGTAGTCGAGGGAAAAATTCGCATTCGCAATTTCCTCTTCCAGTTCTGGTCCATGAGCGACAAGTTCGACTAGCCGCTGACCAAGAATCAACGCATTATCTCCAAGTCGTAATATATACCGGAGCAGTGCTTCTTCTTTCGTCATTTCATCGGCAAACTAAATATTTTCAACACCATCCGGAACCTCATAAAAGGTCGGATGCCGGTAGATCTTATCCTTAGCAGGTTCGAATAAGGATTCTGTTTCCGCAGGGTCCGAAGCCATAATATCCTTGGATTTGACGACCCAAATGCTTACGCCCTCATTACGACGAGTGTATACGTCACGGGCATGATCAATTGCCATTTGACCATCAGCCGCATGCACACTACCTGCATGCCTGTGACTTAATCCAGATTTAGTACGGATAAAAACTTCGTAAAGCGGCCAATCATCGTCCATTATTTCCCCCACTTTGCTAAGCCACAGCTTTTGCGACTTGTTTTTGAGCGTATGCTTGCGCAGCTTTTCTCACCCAGGACCCATTCTCATGGGCATCGGTTCGAGTTTTGATCCGTTCAACATTGCATGGTCCATTTCCGGCAATGACGTCAAAAAACTCCTGCCAATTGATATCACCAAACTCATAATGGCCTGCATCATCGTTGTATTTGAGCTTCTCATCCGGAACCTCAAGACCAAGAAACTCTGCCTGTGGCACCGTAATATCGACAAACCTTTGTCGAAGCTCATCATTGGTAAAACGTTTTATTTTCCAGGCCATAGATTGAGCTGAGTGTTTAGAATCCCTATCGCTGGGACCAAACATCATAAGCGATGGCCACCACCAACGATCTAGTGCATCCTGAGCCATCGCTTTTTGTTCATCGCTGCCACGGCACAGTTCGACCATAATTTCGTATCCTTGTCTTTGATGAAAACTTTCTTCCTTACAAATTCGAATCATTGCACGAGAATACGGCCCATAAGAGCAGCGACAGATTGGTATCTGGTTGATAAGCGCCGCACCATCGACAAGCCAGCCAATCGCACCCACATCAGCCCATGTAGGAGTAGGATAGTTAAAAATGCTGGAATATTTAGCCGTACCTGTAAGCAATTGATCAACCATTGCATTACGCGATACACCAAGTGTCTCAGCGGCACCATACAAATAAAGACCATGTCCAGCCTCATCTTGGACCTTAGCTACAAGAATCGCCTTACGCCGCAGCGTTGGTGCTCTTGTCAACCAATTACCTTCTGGCTGCATACCAATAATTTCGGAATGTGCATGCTGTGAAATCTGACGAACCAAGGTGTGCCGATAAGCATCCGGCATCCAATCCTTTGCCTCTACTTTACCTTCGGCATCAATACGCGATTGGAACATTGCAAGCTCCTTCGAATCAGCAGTCGCACCAGGGAGCCAATCATCGTCATTGTTTTCGTTCTGCTCTTGAGTGTGCATTAGACACCATAATTGCAAGGACAACCAAATGTGTCACATATTTTTTATTTTTTCAATATTTTATGTATCGAATTAGAGTATGGGCTCCTGGGTCGCATAAGACCTCCCACGAAAAATAGCAATCAACTGCCCCTTGTGGTTGCTGACTTGCACATCATAAATGCCTGTCCTACCACCTCGGTGAAATTCGGTGGCAGTTGCCACTAGTTCGTCACCTAAAAGACCCGGGCGAACGAAATCTATAGAAGCAGAAGCTGCCAAAGTTATCCGGTTATACGTGTTGCATGCAAATGCAAATGCAGTGTCAGCCAGAGTAAATATATAGCCCCCATGACATACATCATGGCCATTAACCATATTGCTTTTCACTTCCAGAAAAGCTACTGCAGACCCTTGATTTTTAACCTTAATTTGTATACCCAAATCCTGAGACGCTAAATCGTTCTCCCACATCTTTTTGCAGCATTTGCCCGCAATTTCTGCTTCGTTCATCCGAGATCCTTCTAAGCAAGACCACCAAAGCGATCATAAAACTCTGGTGCTGGAGGTGGTAATGGTCCCTCCGCAGTTTCAAATTCAGTACTCATGAATTCATCAGCTGCGCCAAAAACCAAACGATATAAGTTTCTGCAAAGCCGGTAAGCCGTCATGCCATTCCATGCTGGTGGCAACATTTCTGCTGGCAGTAATGGGTCTCTAAGAAGAATACGTCGATATTCATGGATTAATAGGGTCCGAATCTGGAAAGCCGTTCTGCCGTCTAGGCTCGCTAGTTCACTGGCTTTACGATAGATTGGGCGGAATTGTCCAATAAACCCCCTATAACGATCGTCTATTTCCTCTAAGTTCCAGCTTTTATGCACCAATCTTCGCATCGCATCATCTTGCATCCGTCCCAACGTCTTACCACGCAGTACGGCAATCCTTTCCCCGGCCCCACTATTTTTTAGCAACGTTTTCAAAGCAACAACATCAGCTGTCGGGTGCGTCATCGCATTTGTCGAGATTGCACCAAACCCTAACCACCTCAGCTCCTTGCGCATCACTTCTTTGTGTTCGGCGTCTAATCCATCCAAAAACACCGTGTACCAGTCACCGTCCCATACCTGTCGGGGATCACCATAAATTCGCAATGTTGCCTTTTCAAATTCAGCCGCACCAATATTCGACAAGCTATAGTAACTGCGGCGTCCAACCTGGGTTGATTCAAGCCAGTTGTCTCGTGACAGTCGAAAAACAGAGGTTCTAACTAGGCGCTCATTAATCCCAAGATCCTCGAGCACATGTATGAGACTGCCTATCCATGAGGTGCCACCTCTCGGCGCAATTGCATCACCAAACATGGTAATAATTAATGAGCCCGCCCTAATCGTAGAGCGAGAACGAAATTCAGTAATAAGTGAATTAGCGACAATTTTCAGCGACATAGATCTATCTGTTTGCTATTTTGTACATTAAATTACACCACAGCACTTAGCGACACGTAATTTTTAAATTAAGCTTACTTTGCGTATCTTATCATTAAATAATTTTTAGAAACGTAGGTATTTCGAATGAAACTGCAGAATTTTGCCGAAAACGAGTGGGTTCCCGGGATTAAAGATGGTCGATGCCTGCGAAGTGCTATCGACGGCACAACTATCGCAACAATCGATAGCACAGGCATCAACTTTCAAGGCATGCTTAATTATGCGAGACGCGTAGGAGGACCCAACCTTCGTAAATACACTTTCCATGAGAGGGCTCTCATGCTGAAAAAGCTCGCCCAGTTTTTAATGAAAGGTAAAGAAGAGTTTTACGAGCTATCGACGCAGACCGGTGCAACCCGAGACGATAGTTATATCGATATCGATGGTGGCATTTCAACTCTATTTGTGTTCTCAAGTAAGGGCCGAAGAGAAATGCCTAATGATCATATCTACGTCGATGGGCACCCCGAAATCTTATCTCGCCAGGGCACATTTGTCGGACAACATATTTATACGCCACGCCATGGTGTCGCAGTTCATATTAATGCCTTTAATTTTCCCTGTTGGGGTATGTTAGAAAAACTAGCACCCTGTTTGTTAGCCGGGGTCCCGGCAATCGTGAAACCTGCATCCAGCACAGCTTACCTAACAGAAATTGTCGTCCGGCGAATGATCGAATCAAAGATACTCCCTGCTGGTTCAATTCAGCTAATATGCGGCAGTGTAGGCGATCTCTTCAAATATCTTACCTGCCAGGATTTCGTGGCATTTACAGGATCAAAAACTACAGCTGAAACGTTACAGCAACACCCACGTGTTGTTAGTGAATCAGTTCATTTCACCGCTGAAACGGACTCTTTGAACTCTTCAATTTTGGGGCCAGATAGTACGCCCGGCACGCCTGAATTCGACTTATTCATTAACGAAGTAAAAAGAGAAATGACTAGCAAAGCAGGGCAAAAATGTACTGCTATCAGAAGAATTATCGCCCCCAGCAATATTGCTGCTGATGTCATCAAGGCACTATCAGGAGCTCTGGCGGAAATACGTGTAGGCCATCCAGCAAATAAAAATGTGGATATGGGCGCGCTCGCTAGCCAGAGTCAACGTGATGAAGTGAGCTCCAGAATTGAAGATCTTTCTAAAGAAGCAGATATCGTCTTCGGAAATGAAAAAAAATTCGAAGTAACTGGTGCCGATGCGCAGGAAGGAGCATTCTTTATGCCTACCCTGCTCCATTGCAACAACCCATTATCAGCAAGCGCCGTACATTCTGTCGAGGCTTTCGGCCCAGTCAGCACTATCTTACCTTATGATAGCCTGGAGGAAGCAATTGAGCTTTGCCGACTCGGTGGCGGCAGTCTCGCAGGGTCTATCGTGACTAACGACAATAACGTGGCACGAGAAATCGTGCTGGGATGTGCTGCCTGGCATGGCCGGATGTTAGTTATTAACCGCCACTGTGCTAACGAATCTACCGGCCACGGATCTCCGCTACCACACCTCGTACACGGTGGCCCTGGTCGTGCCGGTGGCGGTGAGGAATTAGGGGGTATTCGCGGAGCCCTGCATTACATGCAGCGAACTGCGCTTCAGGGGTCGCCGGAAAGCTTAGCAACGATTAGCAACTGTTGGATTCGAGGCGGTGCCGAGAAGGATTCTGGCTCACATCCATTCCGTAAAACATTTGACCAATTGGAAATCGGTGACACATTACGAACAAGCGCGCGGGAAGTTACGCTTGCAGATATAAACCACTTTGCAGAGTTCACTGGCGACAATTTTTATGCTCACATGGATGAGAAAACTGCCAAAGCTAATCCATTTTTTGATGGGCGCGTAGCTCACGGCTACCTGATCGTTTCTTTCGCTGCAGGACTGTTCGTAGATCCGGATTTTGGTCCGGTACTGGCTAATTATGGGTTAGACAACCTTCGCTTTGCTCAGCCAGTGAATTGTGGGGACCTTCTAAAGGTAAGATTAACGTGTAAACAAAAAATCCTACGCGAACAGTCTGGCTATGGGGAAGTCCGCTGGGATACAGAAGTCACAAACCAGGACGATGAAATAGTAGCAAGTTACGACGTGCTCACCATGGTGGCAACGACGGAAGAATGGCAAAACTGTCGTAAACTCGTATCCGCAGACTAAACTTGTATAGCTACTGAGCAACATGCCATGAAACATCGTTTGACTAAAAATATCTTTACGACAACGTTTTTGTGCGCGTTAATAGCCTGCACCAAAGAAACGTCTCCGCCTGATGATTCTCAGATAGAGACTTCGGCAGTAGTGCGACAAGCAGCAATTGCCATCCCCGATCCTTATGCCGCCGATATTGCTGAAAAAGTCCTGCAGTCAGGAGGAAACGCCGTTGATGCTGCGATTGCGACAGGGTTCGCACTAGCAGTTACCTACATAGATGCCGGTAACATTGGTGGTGGCGGTTTCATGCTAATACACCAGGAAGGTGAAACAGCTTTTTTAGATTACCGTGAGAAAGCGCCACTAGCTGCAGACCGCGACATGTATCTCGATGACGATGGGAAGATTATAGAAAATGCAAGCTTAATCGGTGCTCAAGCAGTAGCTGTACCCGGCACAGTCGCAGGGTTCTGGAAGGCACACCAGCGATTTGGGAGTGTGCCATGGCAGGATCTATTATTGCCATCAATTCAACTAGCTGAAAATGGATTTATTCCTGCCAACGTTCTGGTGAACGATATAAATGATGCTGTCGTCTGGTTTGGCGAGAAAACCAACTTTCGCCACTATTTTGATTCCATAAAAGCAGAAGAACTTTTTCGGCAACCGGAACTTGCAGAAACACTGAAACGAATTTCGGAGTTTGGTGAACATGACTTCTACCGTGGTGAGACAGCCCAACTCATTGTTAGGCAAATGGAACAAAATAATGGCCTTATTTCAAGTGAGGATCTGGCCACCTATACAGCTGAATGGCGCGAACCAGCTAAAGCTCAATGGAGACAATTTGAAGTGTTTTCTGCACCGCCACCCAGCTCTGGTGGTTTTGCGATAATCCAGTTACTTAAAATGAAGGACTTCCTCGACCACCATTTTGACGGCCTAAGCCATAACTCACCACAATATATGCATTTAGTTGCAGAAATGGAAAAGCGAGTCTTCGCAGACCGCGCTGAATATATGGGTGATCCGGATTTTGTTGACATCGATTTGGATAAGCTGGTCTCCGATGATTATATTGCGAGAAGGGCTAGCGAAGTTGACCCGGTAAACATATCTGCTGTATCCGCTGTACAACCAGGGCTTGAATCCCCAGACACTACGCATTATTCAATTATTGACCAATGGGGTAATGCAGTCTCCAACACATACACAATTAACTGGGAATACGGAAGCGGCATAGTAGTTCAGGGCGGCGGCTTCCTGCTAAATAACGAAATGGACGATTTCAGCGCCAAACCTGGAACACCAAACATATACGGTGTAGTAGGCAATACTGCAAACGAAATCCAACCCGGGAAACGGCCCCTTTCATCGATGTCTCCGACCATCGTTCTAGAAAACAAACAACCACGACTCGTTTTAGGTACGCCTGGTGGCTCAACAATATTTACCTCTGTATTTCAAACTATTGTAAATATTATCGATTTCAAAATGAGCCCTGAAGCTGCGGTTGGCGCTACTCGTTTTCACCACCAACTGTTACCTCCCGATCTGATTACATTGAGTATCACAGAGGAATTGCCTGCAGAAACAATTTCACTGCTCGAAGACCGGGGTTATCGTGTCGAACCTCATAGTTTCCAATTTGGCGACCTGCAAGTTGTCTGGCGAGATACTGATAACCAACTAATACCTGCCTCCGATCCGAGAGATCGTGGAGTCGCACGGGTAATAAAAATCGAGACCAATTGATTGCGTTGGAGTTTACAATTAGATTACGGCTTTTTACCACGGGTACTCCGCAATCTAACACTTGATTCAAAAAAAAAGTTTTGATAAAAACTACAGCCGCTTTCGCGGGATGCTCAATAAAATAAGTTAAAAATATGCTAAAAGTTGAAGGTCTAACAAAACATTACAATCACCATCCAGTAGTCGATGATCTGTCATTTCACTGTGATGCAGGCGAAGTACTCGGTTTCCTTGGGCCGAATGGTGCGGGGAAATCGACAACAATGAAAATGATTACAGGATTTGTAAGTCCTAGTGGCGGTACTGCGAGTATTTGTGATCATGATATCGTCACCGAAGGCCTTGCGGCAAAAAAAAGGCTTGGATATCTGCCGGAAGGAGCTCCATGTTACGCTGAAATGACGACAGCTAGTTTCCTTTCCTTTATAGCTGAAATTCGCGGTCTTAACAGTGTTAAGGATAGCTTACGACTGGATGAATTAATCGAGCGCCTGCATTTAGGTCCAGTGCTTAACCAGACGGTCGAAACTCTGTCAAAGGGATTTAAACGAAGGGTTGGACTCGCACAGGCAATTTTGCACGATCCTGATGTCTTAATTCTGGATGAACCCACCGACGGACTAGATCCAAACCAAAAGCATGAAGTACGCGAACTGATTCGCTCAATGTCGGCCGAAAAATTAATTGTTATATCAACACATATCCTAGAAGAAGTAGAGGCCGTTTGTAGTCGTGCGATCATCATTGCACAAGGCAAAATACTGGCCGATGACTCCACGGAAAAACTAGCTCAGAAATCTCCATACCACAACGCTGTTCTAATCAATGTTGTTGCTGGTGAAAATCTTGAACAAGTACAGGCAGCCCTTAGGAAGCTTGATTCCGTTGCAAAAACTGAAATCGATCTAGAAAAATCAACTATTACCGTATTTTCAAATATTGAAAGCAATGACAACATGGATGCATGGCGTGACATCACAGACCTTGCAAATACCGGAGCTATAAGTATCGAAGGTTTAGAGCTTAAGTCAGGACGATTAGAAGACTACTTCCGCCAAATTACACAGGGAACGCTCGCATGAATAACATTAATGCTCTCTTTAAGCGCGAGCTAAAAAGTTATTTTTCTACGCCCGTTGCCTATGTGTTTATCGTCATATTCCTTATGTTGATGGGCTCTTTTACCTTTTACCTTGGTGGCTTTTATGAGCTGCGACAAGCGGACCTCAGATCATTCTTTAATTTCCATCCATGGTTGTATCTTTTTCTTGTACCCGCCATTTCAATGCGCCTGTGGGCCGAAGAAAGAAGATCTGGAAGCATAGAATTATTAATGACTCTGCCAATCACCCCGTGGCAGGCAGTAGCAGGCAAATTTTTTGCAGCGTGGACATTTACAGGCATTGCATTAGCACTCACCTTCCCAATATGGTTAACCGTCAACTATCTGGGCGATCCTGATAACGGGACCATCCTTGCAGGCTATATTGGCAGTATGCTTATGGCCGGCGGCTTCCTTTCGATCGGCGCATGTGTATCAGCCACGACGAGAAACCAAGTTATCGCATTTGTAATTAGCATTGTTGTTTGCTTTAGCTTTCTACTATCAGGCTTCCCAATGGTGCTAGATCTGTTCAGACCCTGGGCGCCGCAGATAATCGTCGATACTATTGCATCTTTAAGCTTCCTGACTCATTTTTCTAATATTTCACGAGGTGTCATCGACTTCCGGGACCTCATTTATTTCTGCTTACTTATAAGCGGCTTCCTTTATGCAAACACTATCGTTCTGAGATGGAAGCAGGCCGAATAAAATGACTATGGGCGCAAAAACACAACCGAGATTAAATATTTCTAGCCTGATATTACTTGCAGTCGCTTTTGTTGTAGCCATAGCGATTTCTAATCAGATTTTTCGTGGGTGGCGCATTGATCTAACCGAGAACAATCTTTATACGCTGTCCGCGGGTACAAAGGATTTGTTAAATAGCCTTGATGAACCGATCAATCTGTATTTTTACTTTTCTGATGACGCGTCTCAGTCAATCACAAGCCTCCGGAGTTATGCGCAACGGGTAAAGGAAATGCTGGAGGAGTTTGAAATTCAAGGTAATGGAAATATTCAACTAAATATAATAGACCCCCTACCATTTTCAGAAGACGAGGATCGTGCCACCCAATTTGGTCTGCAAGGTGTTCAATCAGGGATGTCCGACGACCCAATCTATATGGGTCTTGCTGGCACCAATAGTATCGATAACCAGGAAATTATTGCTTTTTTCCAACCGGATAAAGAGACTTTCCTCGAATACGACATAGCAAAACTAATCAGCGCCCTATCCTCACCGGATAAAACTGCTATCGGTCTCATTTCAGGCGTTGAAATGTCCGGTAGCTTTGACCCCCAGAGTCAGAGAATGTCCCAGCCCTGGGTGGTATACCAGCAGGCACAACAACTTTTTGAGATACGTAATCTGGGAACCACATTTATAGAAATACCGGAAGATGTCGGCCTTTTGTGGATTGTGCAACCAAAAAATCTAACCAACGATGTCTTATATGTCATCGATCAGTTCATAATGGCCGGTGGTAATGCGATTATCTTTGTAGACCCTCACGCAGAGGTCGATAGTGTAGCAGTCGAAGGTATGCCACAAGGCATGCCACCGATGGGCCAAGGATCAAACCTGCCGGAACTATTTGAAGCTTGGGGAATTGATTTTAGCTCCCAGAATGTGGTGGCGGATGCACAATTGGCCTTGCAAGTCTCAGGCATGGATAGGCGCCCAGTCCGTCACTATGGAATTATCGGGGTAACCGATAGTCTAATGAGTCCCGATGATATCGTCACAGCCCAATTAAATGTTATTAACTTATCAACAGCTGGATCGTTTAAAAAGCTTGACGATAGTGCCACCACTTTCCAAGCTTTACTCTACTCAAGTGCCTTTAGTGAATCGATGCCGGCAACTCAATTCAGCTTTCTGCCTGACCCCTCAACTCTGCAATCAAATTTTGTCCCTGATGAGAATCAATACGCTCTAGCAGGCCGAATAAGTGGCAATTTAACAACAGCGTTTCCAGATGGTTCACCATCAAATGGAAACAACAGTAGTACGGCGTTGAAAGACGAACATCTTAATGAAACCGTAGAGAGTGCAAATCTCATTATTGTCGCTGATGTAGATATGCTTGCGGACCACTTGTGGGTGCAAGTACAGAGTTTTTTTGGGCAGCAAATCGCGAATCCGTTCGCTAACAACGGGGCCTTTGTCATTAATGCACTGGAAAACCTTTCCGGTAACACCGATCTCATCGGTGTGAGAAGTAGGGCAAGCTATACGCGACCATTCATTAAAGTCGAAAAACTGCGGGTCGCTGCGGAAACACGCTTCCGCCAGACAGAAGAGCAACTGCAACGAGAACTTGATGAAACTGAGCGGCGCTTAGTTGAGCTTCAGTCAGCACGCGAAGACAGCGGTAATATCTTGATGACTCCTGAGCAGCAAGATGAAATTGATCGCTTTATAAATCAGCGGGCCGACATTCGGAAAGATCTTAGAGCCGTGCAAAGAGGATTGGACGAGGATATTGAACGACTTGGAGTTATTCTTAAAGTTATTAATATTGCACTCGTGCCGTTCTTGCTAACGACGTTCCTACTAATAGGAGCATGGCGTAAAAAACGCTACGCAAGTCTATGAACGACAAAACCTTACGTATACTAATTAGCAGTGCAGCAGCTCTCATTTTTGTACTGTTCTTGATGGAATCAGGAAGCAAGAAAGGAACTACGGATAGCGCCGATCTGTTACTTCCCGATATGCAAGCTGTCGTAAACGATGCCGATTTCATACAGATTTCGGCAGCCGGCAGCGCACCAATCGAAATAGTCAAGATTGATGGTCAATGGAAAGTACCTAACCGTCAAGATTATATAGCTGATTTTGCCATTGTCCGCGATATATTAGCTTCGATGGCGCAAGCGAAAATTTTAGAGAAGAAGACTGCAAATCCGGCACTCCATAATCGACTTGGCTTAGAAGAAACCACAATCGAAAATAGTAAAGGCACCGATATACTCGCCAGAGTTGGAAATGCTGAGTTCAATTTGATCTTCGGCACCGTGTCTCAGGGTCAATTTCGATACGCGCGTATCGCTGGAGATAATCAAAGTTGGCTGGTAGATCAAAATCCGGATATTCCGAGTGAATCTGCTAACTGGCTCAAGAAAGAGATTATCGATATAGACTCCACTCGGATCAAAGCAGTGACGATAACCCACCCGGATGGCGAAATTATCAGTGTTTACAAGACATCTGCCGAACAACCAAATTTTGAAGTAGCTAATATTCCACCGGGTCGAGAGCTAACCTATTCGACGGTCGGCAACGGAATAGGTGGAGCATTGAACGACCTCGATTTGGAGGATGTTAGGAAAGCTATAGAGGGCAGCGAACTTGTTATTACTGAATTCACTACCTTCGACGGCTTAAACATTCTCGTGAAGACCATTATTGAAGATGAGGCTAATTGGATTTCCCTCGAAGTCACTTCCGAAAAGACGGAGAATAGCGAAGCTAGCGAAATTATGAGCCAGACAAGCGGCTGGCAATACCAGATCCCCAGTTATAAAGCCAACTTACTAACCCGGAAGCTGGAAGATATCTTGAAGCCAAATCAGGAAGAAGAGTAATTAAAAAATATTTTGGCTCTCTGGGCGTGATCCGTTAGACAGTAGTCTTCATGCCGTGATGTACCTACCACCCTGCCCTTATATTTATCTGTAAATTACGCCCGACAGCATCAATACCTGAGCCATGCAGACGATAGTGTCTATCCGTAAGATTTTCTAAGCGAGTGTCTAACTGCAGGCGATCATTAATGTACCACTGGCTACGTAGATTGATAGTAGCCCATCCCGCTGTGCCCTCAGGATCAATGCGGGGGTCACGGATATCCCTTGGACTCAAATGTGTCTGGCTATCAGCAAAGAGTAAATAAGGCTCTAAACTCCAAGAGTCAGTAACCTGAATATCAACCCCAAGAAACCCGTTCAATGGTGGAATTCTATCAGCTGGTATTTCCATACCGTCAAAAGGCAATTGCCCACCACGAGAATAATTGAGCGCCATACGGACTGATAACCACGATCTCAGTAGGGCCTCACCGTTTAGCTCAAAGCCATAAATATCAGCACTCGCTACGTTACGGCTCTGTATTACATCACGTCCGCTGGACGTAATATCTCCTGTCAAAACAGACGTTATGCGGTCTCTATATTGCATCCCAAATACCACAGCTTCGCCATCCCAGCGCTCTCCCCCATACCTCACACCAAAATCTACTTGGGTTATTCGTTCAGATGTAAGGGCTGGATTAGGAATATTGAAACGGTTACCTGGACGGTCTCCGAGAGTGCCTAGATCAAATATGTTAGGTGCACGAAATCCATAGCTAACATTGACTGTTAGCTGAGTATTACCATGTAGATCAAAAACCCAGCCCAGATCGGCACTAAGATCGTCTTGCCTGACGGTTATAGTTGGCATCTGGGGCGTCGCAGGAATTTGTGTGCTGACTCCGCTAAAACGAACACCTCCAGACAAGGACTGGCTTTCACTCAAACGTGCTGTGTAGTGTCCATATACTGCGTTATGAACAACTGAGGAGCCGTTTGGAAAACGAGGCGCAATAATTTGTGTATCGCCGGTTATTGTGTCTTCCTCATAGCGTTCACTAGCAACGTTATCACGGTAAAATTCGACCCCGGCAACCCAAAATCCATTGTCGGTATCCCAATTTGCAGTAGTTGTAAGTCCTAGTAAATCACTTGAATTCGTTTCGTGACGGCGCACACTAGACAGAAAATCACGCAAAATACGATCATCAATAATCCGTTGCCAACCTATATCCAAATTTAGCTCAGCACCCCCAAACCAGTCAGCTTTTGTATATCTGGCATGCGCAAATATTCGCTCATTAGGGGCAAAAAAGAATTCAGATGAAGAGGGTTCAGCTTGCCCATAGCCAGGAACAAGCTCGTCAAATCTTGGCGTCATTGGCTGTGTGGATATTTGCAGATCAAAAAGCAGCGTTTGGCTGTTATCGGGTTTAAGTACAGCTGCCACACGTCCAGCTTTAGATTCGTAGCTACTTGGACCAGCGCGAGTACCATCTCCCGTCTTACGATTACCGGTCTTTAGGTATTCACCAGATATAAGCGTAGCCACTTTCTCATTGCCAAACTCAGCAGACGCACGAACAATTTTTGCAAGGTCTGCTGTGTCAAAACCTAAAAAGACATTTCCATGTGATCCGGCACTATCGAAAGAAGGAAAATGCGATAATGCCTGAACAACTCCACCAACTGCATCACTTCCGTAAAGAGATGCTGAGGCACCTCGGACAATCTCAATTTTTTCCAGCGTACCCGGTGCAACCAATGCCATGTATTGAGTTGGTGCATTACGGAAAATAGCATTATTGAGACGAATGCCGTCTACGAGGTGCAATACTTCCGAACCTTTCAGGCCACGAATGATCGCCGCACCCTGCCCCGGGGTCGTCTGCTGCATAAAAACACCTGGCCTGCCCACGATCGAATCCGTTAGGACCTTGGCAGAAGTAATATCCTCTGATGGAATGATTGTGATTGGCGCAGATACATCATCGACACTGACGACGCGACGGGTTGCTGTTACTTGTATTTCATCAATCTCTTCCTGTCCAGAAAATGCTTCGGACGAGGAGCCAAAAATTACAACCCCTGCACAACCCAGGCTCTTGAGAATCTGCTTCACAGCGAATAGCCGACCAATAGTGAAGTGGAAAAATAACTAACTGGCCAACTATTCCACGATGCCCATCATTAGAGTCACAATCAGTACAGGAGGAATAACAAACCTGATCATGAGACGCCAGAAACCAAAAAACAGGCCATCTTTCACGTTGATCTCCTCCAGCTTAAGAGCTCTTGGTACCAACCAACCCAAAAAGATCGCTGACAATGCGCCTCCGACCAAGAGTAAATTGTTCGCGGCCAAGTGATCAAAAGTGTCAAAAATATCTTTGCCTGAATACGATGGAATAAATTCCAATGGACGTACATCTTTCCACACCGAAAAACCTAAAATTGAGGTGATACCAAGAATCCACGCTGTACCCATTACCAATAATGTTCCGCGTGCTCTTGGGATACTCAGATGCTCTTCTACCCAGTTCACACAACCTTCAGCAAGACCGAGACAAGATGACAGTGCTGCTGAAATTAATAACACGAAGAATATTGCGCCGAAAAGCTGGCCGCCCGGCATCTGTCCGAAAGCCAACGGCAACGTTTGAAAAATAAGTCCTGGACCAGCCCCGGGATTTAAACCGTATTGAAAAACCAGAGGGAATATCGCAAATCCCGCTAGGACAGCGACACCAGTATCCATGAAAATAACAGCTGTTGCTGACCGCGGAATCGAAAAATCTTTAGGCATATAAGCGCCAAAGACAATCAAAGAACCCATCCCTATCCCTATAGAGAAAAATGCCTGTCCAATGGCTGCCATTGCCGTGCCAAAAGTAATTTTTGAGAAATCCGGTTCGAGTAAAAACCGTAACGTACCAGCCATATCTCCAGCCACTGCGCCATAGACAACCATAACAAGCATACTGGCAAATAAAGCCGGCATAAGAATCCTCACGGCGCGCTCAAGACCAGCCTGCACGCCTTGGCGAATGACAAGGATGATCAGGAGATGCACTACGGTATTCCAAAACAATAATATCCATGGATTAGCCAGAAGATTAGAAAACATAACACCCGTGACATTAGCGTCAGCACCTTCGAAAGCGCCCTTTGCAGCTTTTACGAAGTAGTCAAGGGTCCATCCGGACAACACCGTGTAATAAGACAAAATAATAAATGCGCAGAATATGCCAAGATGGCCTATGAAGCCCCAGCGGATACTCTGACCACTCTGAATAGCAACATTAATCACACTTCGCGGAGCACTAGCACCGCCGCGACGTCCAAGAGATATTTCCGTAATAAGGAGCGGCAGCCCGATACCAAGGGCAAACGCCAAATACATTATGAGGAATGCGCTACCACCATTTTCCCCAAGCTGATAGGGAAACCGCCAGATATTTCCCATACCAACCGCAAATCCCACTGCAGCCAAAAGAAAACCCCATCTTGACGACCATTGTTCTGTAGAACCGGATGTTCCCGCCATAAATTGCTCCCTGTTATTGTTTAGACGGATACCTTATCTTCGCATATTCACTCAATTTCTTCGCTTTTCGTTTAAGATAAAGAAAAACTCTGGGAGGTAATCAGCTGATGAAAATAGTTTGGAACAAGAGGCAGTTAATTACAATTTTTGTGTCACTCGTACTCATTAACGGACCTGTTATCGCGGATACTCTCATTCACGCGGGGCGAGTCATTGATGGAGTAGCTACGCAAAGTGTAAATGACAGAACCATAAGGGTTGTCGCCAACACGATTACCGGTATTGAGAGAGGATTTACTAAGCCAGAAGAAACCGATCGTGTAATTGATTTGCGTGATTCAACAGTTATGCCCGGACTAATAGATCTGCACGTACATCTAACATCCCAATACTCTTCACGCAGCAATGTAAATCGCTTTATTTTAAACGAGGCAGACTACGCACTGGACGCAGCAAAATATGCAAAGATTACCCTCGAAGCTGGCTTCACTGTCGTCCGTAATGTCGGCGCACCATCAAATGTCACTATAGCCTTAAGGAAAGCTATTGAGGCAGGTGATATTCCGGGGCCGACAATTTTTACGGCGGGAAGGAGCATTGCAACAACCGGTGGCCATGGTGATCCAACTAACGGTTGGGCGGCCCACTTTGGTGCAGATCCCACCCCAAAGGACGGCGTGATCAATAGTGCCGATGATGCTCGAAAAGCCGTTCGACAACGTTATAAAGATGGTGCTGACTGGATAAAAATTACTGCCACTGGTGGTGTTTTAAGCGTCGCAAAAAGTGGGCAAAATCCACAATTTACAATGGAGGAGCTCGAATCCATCGTCGACACGGCAGCAGATTACGGGATGCGGGTGGCTGCCCATGCGCATGGCAGTGAAGGCATGAAACGTGCTGTTTTGGCTGGAGTCGCGTCTATCGAACATGGCACTTTCATGACAGATGAAATCATGGAACTTATGAAGGATCGTGGAACCTATTTCATTCCGACTATTCTGGCCGGTAATTGGGTAGCGGAAAAAGCTAGTATCGACGGATTTTTTCCCGAACTTGTTCGGCCCAAAGCTGCTGCCATTGGACCAATCATTGAAAATACTTTTGCCAAAGCTTATGCGGCCGGTGTACCTATTGCTTTTGGCACCGATACAGGAGTTTCACCTCATGGCGATAATGCAGAAGAATTCGCTTTAATGGTAGCGGGTGGTATGCCAGAGATGGAAGCTATTCAGTCTGCCACCAGTATAGCAGCCAACTTTCTGGGTATCGGGGATACGCATGGACGCATCGAGAGCGGTTACCAAGCGGATCTCGTTGCTGTTCCGGGAGACCCGATAGCTGATATCAGCCTAATGCAGCAAGTTCACTTTGTTATGAAAGAAGGAAAGTTGTACTAATGTAACGGACGTGCGTGTGCACTCCCCCTGAAAATTGCATTCATAAAAATTAAATTCAAGCCATCAAGATAAGCCCGTACATTAGGGTCTTGAGTAAACCCGATTACGTAACCACGTCCGGTAGGCTGAGCAACTACAAATGGTTTGTAGGCAAGCTGCTTTCGGTTTTCCTCCCAGATATAACCGCTCGCCAATAGGCTGTCTCGATCTTTGAAGCGGGCAACGTTTACACCTTTATCGATAGTAATGGGTGTATATACATCTGTGCCCCGCACCAATGTCCTGATCGTCGGGGCCACTCCGGCACCCAGCCAGTGGTCGGGATCCACATCAGCATTAACCAACACACCGGCAACAGAATCCGGTGCGTCCTTTTCTGGGAGAATTAGCGCGCGGTACTGGGATTCCTCCTCAATATAACGCCCGGGAACAGTCGATGCCTCCTCTTTGCTTTCACTTTCCGCTTCCTGCGACTCCTTGACAGCATCCTCACGGCGGATCGCAAGCAAATCTACCTCCGGATCCGCAAGAAAACGGTTTGCACTTCCTATACCAATGAGAACACCACCTTTTGAGACCCATTCCCTTAAATTTTCAGTCCCACGTTCACCAAACACACCAGCATAATCTGAGCCTTCCGGAAGAATGAGTACCTGATAGCTGGATAAATCAGAACGAGCAATACGTGAAGTCCGAATCGCTGTTACCGGAAAGCCGAACTGGCGCTCTATAACAAATTTTGTGTTACCCGCTACATAGGCCCTTGTTGGCCGATCCCATGCAATTGCAACCTTGGGTTTATTAAAACGAACAACATTGCGGCTACCAAAATTAGGACCATCAGTCACCCAGGTATGATCCACTCCGATAACATTCGCACCGGTTGCCCCAGCCATTGCTGTAATTATGGTTTCAAGGTTAGCCGGATTATCTGCAACATCAATAATCAGGGTCCCCGCTGGGTATTGATTGCCTTCATGGGTAAATGTGAGGTCATTACTTTTAATCCTGAGGTCATTAACCAGCGCTTTGGCCAGAAACCTCGCCGAAGCAGCGGTGCCCCATGGAATAAGGTAAGCCACAGGACTATCTACCACTGTGACCGTCCCTGGCTGCACTAAGTCACCACTTGCCGCCACCACGGGGGTTTTAACGGCACGATCACAACTATCCACTTTTATATTAAACATTAGCGGTAATGACCATGCTGTAACATCATAGATCTGGTCGCTGACGTTTCTCGCTCTGCGTTCCTCTTGTTCGCGAACAAAATCGTTTTCTAATGGAACATCCGTATCCATTAAGGTTCGCACCAACCGTTTCGCAGGTTGCGCAAGATTGATCAAATAACTCCCGGCATCATAGCCATTTCCACATGCCCTGAAAGATTGCGTTGCACTATCGACTTCAACTCCTTGTTGGACAAGAAGACCTGCTAATTTATCTGCCGCTCCCTGATCACCCTGGGTTGGAATAATATAAGTACGAATATTTTCACGGCCCCCTTCTGCGATCGCACTCACCTGATAATTATAGAAATCCTCTAAAAGTTTTTTTCGATTGACCTGTACCGTTTCTGCCGTACCCATCGATGTAACAAAGTGATTGCGAATCGCATACGGATAAGTCAGCTGGTTACCATCATACTGTCGAACAATCAGCCCACGGACAGACGCCTGTTCATAGGTCATGGCGATGCTACCGAAATATGATGGCCAACTGGCCCCATAGCCAGGGTAAAAAGCGTCATAAACCTCACGGGTAAAATAATCCATACCAAAACGATCAAACCATCCAGCATTGGTCCTGCCAAAAAGCTGTAAACTAGTCCGCTGGTTTTCTGCCAAATGTGGATTAAAAGGAACAGCTTCGGGCGCAAAATAATATGTCCCGTCAGATCCCATTTCATGCAGGTCGACAAAAGCCGTGGGATACCATTCTTGAGCAATCCGAATACGTCCCAGAGTTTCAGGTTGACTCAGAATGAACCAGTCTCGATTCAGGTCAAAAAGATAGTGATTAGTTCGTCCTCCAGGCCATGGCTCATCATGTTCCGCTGAGATACGATCCTCATCCGGGACCAAACCATTTGCCATAGTGAAATTCTGGATGAACCGATCACGACCATCCGGGTTTTGCATTGGATCAATAATGACCACCGTATCTCGCATGATATCGTTGACACGTGGATCGCCCCGGGAAGCCAGTAGATGATATGCAGTCAACATTGCGGCTTCCGTGGATGAGTGCTCATTCCCGTGTACGCCGTACGACAACCACGTAACTGCTGGCTGACTTTCTATGATTTTTTCTGCTTCAAGTCTCGAAGTAAGTCGCGGATCACGAAGGCGCTGCATCTCGGACTTGATTTCTTCAATACGCGACATGTTAGTACCAGCTGTCACAATTACATATATCAGATCGCGCCCTTCCCAGCTCTGCGCATACGTGTGTAACGCTATTCGCTCAGGTGCCGCAGCCTCCAAAGCTTCAAAATACCGAATCGCATCTCTATGCCATGTGATTTTCTCACCAGGCGCGTAACCGAGCACATCGCTAAAGGACGGTATAGCTGGGTCATAATCCGCCTCTGGCCAATAAACGAAATTTTCCTCTGCAGATATGGAATAGGAAATCGAGGTTACAGCGCACACTGCTATCAAGTATCGAAATATTCGTTTCATAAATTTTGCTCTCATTTTAATTATTTGTGCTATCTGGACGAACCAATTTATCCCAATCTAACACTTTATATTTTTTTAGTATCCGGACAAGATCATCTATTGGAATCGCTTCCCGCCTGCCACGCACACTAGTAACCGTCGTGGCCTTAAAAATAGCATTATAAATAGCTTCCTCAGTAGCTTCAGCCGTTGCTGCGAATAATGGAGACATCGATGCATGCACAAGCGAAGGAGTTTCCACTGGCTTCATACTCTCTCTCGGCCTTCGTACAGAAGGATTAGCGGAAAAAGCGATAACATAATCACCAGAGCCGTTACTTGCATACGAACCTGTCCTAGCCAAACCCATCATTGCACGCATGGCAATGCGATCGAGACTCTTGCTATTTAGTGGGGCATCAGTCGCAACGATAATCATAATGGAACCATCATCCTGACTGCCTTCTAGGTTACTACCTTCGAGATCCTGTTGGTATGCATACTGGCCTAACTCACGGCCGACAGGTGCGCCATTAATTTGCAGTATTCCACCATAATTAGTTTGCACAAGTACCCCGACTGTATAGCCTCCCAAGGATTCAGGAAGAACCCGCGAACTAGTGCCGATACCACCTTTCCAGGCGAATGCTTGGGTACCCGTGCCTGCTCCTACGCTTCCCTCTGCTACCGGACCACTAGTGGCATTATCCAAGGCCTGATAAACATGATCTTTTTGCACAGGGTCGGACCACATATTATTAACTTGTCCATCATTCGTCTCACCGACAATCGGATTAACTGTGTGCTCTCCCATCCCAGGCTGCTCATAAATCCACTCCTTTAAGCCATTGGCAACGCTCCAGACACATAACGTGCAAGTAAGCAAAATCGGCGTTTCTATTTCACCGAATTCACGAACCTGTGTTTCCCCAATCAATTTACCGTAGCCATTACCAATGTGGATCGACGCTGGGACTGGATAGGTATATAGATTTCCTGATCCTGGGATTATCGCTGTCACCCCAGTGCGAATGTCATTGCCTTCAATGATCGTAGAGTGCCCAACTCGAACTCCTGCTACATCCGTAATAGCATTAAAGTGCCCGGTTGGAAAAACTCCGACTACCAATCCAACATCACGAGCACGCGGCCGGTCCTCTGCAAAAACAATTGAAGACAAAAGTATAAAAAAAATCTTGAGAGCGGTAATACGTGTCATCAGCTTCCCCCTGATCGGACACTATTAATATTTAGATGGCATAGCAAGCAGCTAATTCAGTGCGTCGAAAATCCGGCTGAACTTAATAATAAATTCTCGACCTCTTGGCGGCGCTCCTATTCCACGCTCATCCACTTCGTTATAAACGAGGTATAGCCCAGTATTTGCAGATTGTAGCCAAGAGAAACGCAAATTCATCGAGATTTTGTCGCTCTGCTCATTATATTGGGCAAGTAATTGAAGGAGCATTTTGGGGGTAAACGAGTAAGACAAACGAATTCTAGCTAAATTGGCTGTGAAATTACCGCCGGGCACAGGTAAATCGAAATCATTATAAATATATGCAAATTCGGAGCTAAACTTCTCGCCAATCCTATACCGAAGTGTCGGAGTTAAAGCTACTCGATCACCACCAAAACGCCCGCCTATAATCGCTCGCATACTAAAATTTAACGGGGCCGATCGATTACCTATCAATTGCAATATCGCTTCCTCGTGATCATAGGTGCCGGGTTGTATAAAGACGCCATCAACAATTTCGAACGGATCCCTGACCCCTTCTTTTGTTATGTTCATACCTGTATGGATTTCAGATCCCGTTTGGAACTCCCAATGGTTATCAATATGCAGGAACCCGGTTTCCTGAAATCCGTCGAAACCCCAGTAACCACGAAATTGGATATGCGGTCTTAATTCAAATAACTTCCAGAGATTCTGAGGTCGGTAACGGTGCAAAATCCGTGCCGTCCATTTTTTATAACCCTGCCGAGCAAGGAACCCGACTTCTGGATTAAAATCTTCACCAACCTGTGTGTGACCAACATTAAAGGACCACGCAGCATTGTTGTAATCACCAGTAATCGAAAATGCTTCATCCTTTCCTTCAAAACCAGGTGTTTCAGTTTTTGCCATCCAGGCCTGAATTAAACCGTTATCTCCAATACCCCACCGACCATCAATAGCATAGGTCTTATTTTCATCTGCAGCAGAATCGCCAATTATGCTGCCATCTCCATCACGGCCAACATACAAAAAGCCTATTGAAGACCGGTTACGTAATTCCTGGTTAACACGTGCAATAGCGTAATCATTTTGCGGGGCAAGACCAGTAGCCCCCTCTGACGACATATATAGGAGTCCAACGTTAGTCGTTGGCCCTACTTTTCCCGATAGCCGAAGGCCACCATCGATAGGGACCGGTTGCCCGCTTGCTATCCCAATACGGCGACTGAAAAAAAGTTCCACCTCACGTGGTTCACCAACTGAAAACTGGCCGGAGTTCTCAAGAAAGAATGGACGTTTCTCAGGAAAAAACAAACTAAACCGATCAAGATTCACCTTTTGCTCATCAACCTCAACCTGCGCGAAGTCAGTGTTGTAAGTCGCATCAAGCGTCAAACTAGAAGTGATGGAATACTTAATATCCAAACCAAATTCAGAATTGTTAACGCTTCCGTCCAGTCCTGCCCCTCTGTTTACTTTAGCTAACCCGTAAGGGGTAATTTGCAGATTACGTTGTCTGGCAGGGCTAATTCCCTCGACCGTGCCTGCCTCCGACACACGCAGAAGATCTCGATCTTGTGTCAATGGTGCCCAGTAAGCTATTTCGTTGTTGCGACGAATACGCCTCTCAAAATTCATACCCCAAGACTGAACATTTCCATTCCCATATCGCAATGATGTGAATGGAATCCGCATCTCCGCGCTCCAGCCATAATCACCGATCTTGGATTGCACCGTCCATGGAGCGTCCCAGTTGCGATTGAAACCACCCTGCCCACCGGGCACATATTGACCGGCAGCTTCCCGCATGACTTGCCCGTCAAATTCAACACTTGCCGGATTCGTACCAAAAACGAAACCATTCTGTCGATCCAATAATCCGTCTATCAAGACTCGAAAACTATCAGTATCGTCAAGGGAGGAATCCCGACGACTATCGGTTGCAATGATTAATTCAGGCTGTTCATCATATGCTACAACTCCAATGTGAAGAGCATCATCAGAAAATCCAACGAATACTTCGGTCCGTTGTGAAACAGGTTGCCCGGCATTAGGTTGCGTCTGCCAGAAATCAGTGATCGGTTCAGCCTTATGCCATGCGGGATCATTCAACACATCACCATCAATTACTGGCACGATATTCAGCTTGGCAGCCTGCCCTATTGGCCGCTTACTGGTTGCCGATTCCTGCCCGAAGCTGACTCCACTATATGCTAAAGCACCAACAATCAGGTAGATAATTAATGTTAACCGGCTGTTATTTATAGAGTTAATCATCAGAAATTTTTCACTATCCTATTACGCCCGCAATTCCAGCCTGCCCTCAAAAATGGTCAGCAAGTTTAATGAACGTCTCAAAAGGATCAAAGACCAGAGTGATATGTCTTTACAAAAATTAACGGTTAATTATGGATTAAGCTGTGAGCTATAACCAAACAGGCCTGCCACTCCGCCAGTATGTATAAAAAGAAGATTCTTCGCTTCACTGAATTCACCTTTTTGAATCAGATCAATCATACCTGCCAAACCCTTTCCACTGTAGACAGGATCGAAAAGGAGTCCCTCTAGCTGGGCTAGCAACATCACAGCATCTTTCATTTCTTTTGTTGGGATGCCGTAGCCATCGCCCACGTAATCACAATTGGCAACTATATCTTCACGGTCAATGCAGCCCGGCACCCCGACATAAGCAGCCGTTTCCTCTGCTAATTTGAATACTTTCTCTTCTTGCTCAGCTTTTGCGGCATTCACGCCAATACCCAGAAGAGGTATTTTTGAATTCATGGCCTGCAAGCCAACCACTAAACCGGCTTGGGTACCTGCACTACCGGTCGCGTGAACAACCTGCTCGATAACGACAGACTCACGATTGGCCTGTGCCAAAAATTCCATGGCACAATCAATATAACCCAGCGCACCAATAGGATTAGAACCCCCACCAGGGATAACATAAGGATTATGTCCCTTTGTACGCAATTCAGTAGCTAACTCGTCCATAACCACATTCATATCGGAACCTTTCGGAACCTCTCGAATATTTGCACCAAATATTCGGTCCAATAGAACATTACCAGATGTTTTATAGGCATCATCAGGGTCTTCAACGCGTTTCTCAAAAACAAGTTCACATTTCATGCCTAGCTTACAAGCCGCAGCTGCTGTTTGACGGGCATGATTAGACTGGACAGCACCTTGTGTGATGACAACATCTGACCCTTTCTCCAGTGCATCAGCCATCAGGAACTCAAGTTTTCTTGTCTTATTTCCTCCGGTACCTAGTCCGGTGCAATCATCCCGCTTAATATAGATATCAGGACCTCCCAAATGCTGACTTAAACGCGGTAAATACTCCATAGGTGTAGGTAAATGGGCCAATGAAATACGCGGAAATCTAGATAGCAACATAATTTTTTTTCCTATTTTGACCCTTGCAGTGGTTCTGTTCCCATGGCCAATGCTAACGTGCGATCAACTAAAACATCCGTAGAGCTGATAACTGGAACATCAAAGCTATGGCCGTCAAAAACAATCGGAATTTCTGTACAACCGGCAATAATAACTTCCGCACCGCGAGCAACAAGTGACTGAGCAACACCGGCCATTGCATTAGAAATATCACCATTTTCTTTACCAGCTTTAATCGAGTGAATAAGCCGCATCAACTCATCAAGATTCTTGTCATCTGGGATAACTGCCTTTCGTCCGGAAGCCTGGATAGCTTCTTGATAAAGACCACTGCTTAAACAGCCATCAGTTGCCATCACTCCGACAGCAGAAGTAATGGGGTATAGCCTATCTATTTCACCGACAGACTCCTCAATGATATTGATGAGAGGGATATTAATTTCCGCATCGACACCTGTTAAAAAAGCATGAGCAGTATTACAGACCATCACTAGAAATGCGGCGCCGCTCTCTTCAAGACGTTTTGCCATAGCCGTTATTCGAGGAGTAACATCATCAAGGCCCGAAGCAAGGGCAACTTGCCGGTTCGGCACAGTCGGATCTTGATCAACAATCATGTGAAGGTGATCTTGGTCCCTGGCAGAATCTATCTGTGCCATAACTTTAGACATAAAGTCGATGGTTGCTGCTGGGCCCATGCCACCCATGACACCCACTATCTTCTTTGCTTTTTTACTCATCAGGCAGAAGTTTTATTCTACAAGTCCCCTAAATTAATATGGCTTTTAATTACTGTGTTGCAGGTATTCTTGGGACTAAGTGAAATTGTTTTTGTCGCCCGTCAATGTACCAAACATTTTTACCATCGAAGAACGCGTCCTCCTCTAACTTGATACGCACCGACTTACCCCAGGTTGGCACTTCACTTTCAGCATATAGTTCAATGGAATATGCTGTATTCGGGTATACAGGATAATCACCGTCACCTGGCACCCCATCCTGTTGGTCCCACATTCCAATTGTCGCTCCCGCCGCATGGCCGTGGTAACCAATCGGGTGTGTGTATATAGAAGGCGTAATACCCTCATTCTTAGCTTGCTGCAGTGACATTGCGAGAATTTCATTTCCTGTTCGACCTACTTTGATATTGTCGGTCAAAATATCCTGGAGACGATTGCCATTAGCTAAGGCCCTCTTAAGGTCTTCTGGAGCATCCGTCTCACCTGGTTTCAGCACGTAGGCATGTTGCTGCGTATCAGTATTTAGTCGAAGATAGGTTATACCGAAGTCAACATGCAGCAGGTCCCCAGGTCTAATCACATCAGCTCCGTAACGTGAGAGTGTCCAGTCAGTCATGGACGTTTCCGGTGCTTCGGCCCTGTCTATTGATACGGAAGGATGAAACCAAGTAGATAGCCCTAGTTCTACAATTCGGTTTCGATACCACCACACCACATCATCTGTTGCAGTAATACCTGGATTAATCACCTTTTCTGACAGCCCTTCCGCCAAAATATCATGCGCAATCCGAACAATATGCGGATATATTTGCATTTCCGCAGCTGTCCGGGTTTCCAGCCAACCAACGGCTAGCGATTCCGCCGATACAAGTCGCCCACGCAAACTTTTAGGTAGTACTTTGGATAAAAGGTCAAATTCTGTATGGGAAATACCGTCCGCCAAAGCATAAATTTCAGAATAATTGACGCCTATACGCTGGGGATTGCGATCCGCGATAAGCCTGCCCAGATGCGCCCACTGTTCCCCATCTTCTTCCTTGTTCCATGCACCAGAAAAAATTTTACCGACCGGATAGCGAGAAACAGAAAGTGTTTCCAATGGCTGCTCCATACCTCGATCAAAAATAAGTAAAATGGTTGTCCGCCGAGCCGCATGCTGGGTCGCTGGCAAAAAGGTTCGGATTACCGGGTCTTCATTGTATTCACGAGAAATAATGACCCACATATCTATGCCCGAACGACGCATTAGATTCGGAAGAATTGTCTTAACACGGTCCATTAACAAACGATCGATGACTGTCGCCCGTTCCTCGAGTGGTAATACGCTGGGTGATGCATTTAGTGTTGATACAACACCAAATAGAACTAATGTTGTGACAAATTTCTTAACCATTGTTTAAATCCACTCCGGGCCGATTATGTTGATACAGTAACAGTATGACCAAGCTGTAATGGCACAGCACTAGTTCATCAGATCCTGGTATACCGCTGCCAACATTGAGGCAGATCCCCCGATTCTTCCAGAACCATCCCAACGTTCATCATATTCGGCCGTCAAGTTCCCCGACTGGATTTGATCAAGTGATGCCCCTTCGCGAATGGCTTTTGCGACCCGATCTCGAATAACCACTAACATGTCCCTAAATGCTGTCACTTCATCTACATTCGAAATACCACCGTGTCCCGGAATTATTTTGGTATTCGAATCCGAGATATCTATGAGGAGATTCAACGCTTCAATGGTGCCCAGAAAACTACCACCATTGTTGACGTCGATATATGGATAGGTTGTCGTCCGGTACACATCTCCAGTATGAACGACGTTGGAGCCCTTAAATCTTACAAATGCATCACCGTTAGTGTGTGCATCAGGCACCTTCAAGACATGCACTGTCTCACCATTAATATGAAATGACATATCTTCACTAAATGTAATAAGTGGTGGTTGTTCAGCATACCCCGCAATTTCCATTTGGGTACGGACATTGTCATGACCAAATATCATTGTCCCCATACGGCCAAAATTCTCATTGCCACCAGTGTGATCTGGATGCATATGCGTATTTACCAAAAATCTTATTGGGTGATTGGATAATGTGCGAATAGCAGTGACGATTTTGTCAGTAAGCGGTGCATATTGGTCATCGATCAGAAAAACACCATCGTCGCCGGTGAAAAGTCCAATGTTGCCACCGCGACCCTCAATATAGCTAACGTTCCCTGAAACCGTGTGGATACTCAGCACAACTTCATCGAAATCCTGGGCTAACGAGACCCCTAAACCCAGAAATAATAGCAACACAGATACAAGTGCAGAATTCGAATATTTGCTCATTTTAGTTTTTCTCCGAAAAATATTTTAGAGAAGCTCGCAACCAGACTAGCGCATTCTCGACACCAACAACAAACCTTATATCCCTCGTGTATTATCTTTTATTAAAGCCACCAAACTAAAACAACCGGGTGTACATCATGAAAAGAATTTTAGTTGCGATTGCGACGCTATCACTAGTGAACTTCACACTGGCACAGGATGAAACGATTGAAATTGGCGGAGCGCAGCCTCAATTAATGGGATTAAAAGCCGAAGCAGCTGAGTTAGTAGGTAGTAACCAGAAGCTCACCCAAGAGATTGTAGACAGTCTGTTTTCGTTTTCAGAACTTGGTTTCCAGGAATTTGAAACGCAGCGCTACATTACAGAAATCCTGGAAACTAACGGTTTCCATTTACAACAGGGGGTCTCTGGTATACCCAGCGCATGGTGGGCCACATGGGGAAGCGGTAAACCGGTTATCGCTCTCGGTTCAGATGTCGACGGAATTCCTAAGTCCTCACAAATGCCTGGAGTTACCTACCGACAACCGATGGTTGAGGGTGGACCGGGACATGGAGAGGGACATAATTCCGGTCAGGCCGTGAACATCACCGCGGCACTCGCCGTAAAGGAATTGATGAAACGCGAAGGCCTGCCCGGGACCATCGTACTTTGGCCAGGAATAGCCGAGGAACTTGTTGGAACAAAGGCATGGTTCGCACGCGATGGTCTATATGACGATGTTGACGCGGTTATCTTTACCCACGTATCCGATTCGTTCGGAGTAAGTTGGGGACAGGCAACAGGCACTGGATTAGTTTCTGTTGAATATACATTTGAAGGAATGGCTGCCCATGGTGCTGGCGATCCATGGAAAGGACGCAGCGCTCTAGATGCTGTTGAACTAATGAATATTGCGTGGAATTTCAAACGTGAGCACCTGCATCCACTCCAGCGTTCGCACTACGTCATTGTTGATGGTGGAGACCAGCCAAATGTTGTGCCATCAAAAGCCACGGTCTGGTATTTCGTTCGTGAAATAACTGCTGACAATATCCGTACAAATTTTGAGGCTCTCCAACGTATCGCCGAAGGTGCAACAATGATGACCGATACAACGGTATCCCGACGCATCATCGGTGCTGCTTACCCTCGCCACTTCAACAAGCCCATTGCGGAAGCCATGTACGAAAATATTCGTGCGGTCGGCATGCCGGAATGGTCAGAAGATGATCAGCTCTTTGCTCGCGCGTTCCAGGAATTTATGGGCGCGGAAGAAATCATTGGTCTTAATTCTGAAGTAGCAGATCTTGGAGTACCCCTCGAACAACCTCGCTCCGGCGGTTCGGATGACATCGGTGACGTTTCCTGGAACGTGCCAACAGTGACACTCCGATTTCCTTCTAATATTGACGGCCGTATAGGGCATCATTGGTCAAGTGCTATCGCTATGGCAACACCAGTTGCCCACAAAGGTGCATCAGCGGGCGCTAAAGTAGTCGCAGCGACGATTCTTGACTTACTACAACAAAAAGATTTAGTCACGAACGCTTGGACGTATTTTCGTGAAGAACAGACAGCACAAGAAACTTATGTGCCATTCATCAGTAATGATGACCCCCCCGCTATCGAAAAAAATAAAGAAATAATGGATAGATACAAAAATGCATTGGAAAGCTACTACTACGATCCAGCCAAATATCCAACATACCTAGACCAACTAGGCATTGATTATCCTCAACTAATAGAACCCAATAAAAAATCAGAAGAATGACAATCAGCCAAACATCGAGAAAGAAACTGGCTTACCATCTCACTGTCGCTAAAGCGACCACGTTTTTATTACTGCCACTCGCTGTTTTCTCCGAAGATCGCTGGATCTCGGAATCTGGTCACAATGAGATGATTTATCAGACCGCTCTGGATCCAATCAAGGATGAATATGGCCTTAAAGAACTGAAACCACAACTCAAATTTTATTGTTCTCCTGAGGACAGTTCAATCACTGCAAGTATTAACTGGAAACGATTCATTTCATCTTTTAGTACAGAGGTTGGCTTCAAAATAGATGCAGGGAAATTTTTATGGCTAAAGTGGCGAGTCGATGACTCAGAGAAAATAACTTACAGTCCATCGACGGCTGATACAGAAAAATTAATTAAGGCCATGAATGACGGCGAAACTCTTCTTGTTGACATTGCACCATATTCGGAAGCTCCTATTACAGTGAACTTCAATTTGAGTGGATTTTCAGCAGCACTTGAGGAATTGAAGAAAAGCTGCAGATAACGCTTCCCCTAATATTGGAATTTAACCAATTTGACAGGCTAACTGGCAGTGCTATTAGCTTTCTTCGACACCAAGCCGCTTATGCATCAAAGGGCTAGTGGTGGTGTACTGAACATGAACTTTTCGATCAGGTTCCAAGCGCTGTTTGATCGCAAAAGCGGCAAGTGCTGCTTCATGAAAGCCGCAAAGGATGAGTTTTTTTTTGCCCGGGTAGAAATTTATATCGCCAATGGCATATATACCAGGTTCTGAGGTCTCAAATTTTTCTGTGTCGACGTTAATAGTCTTTCGATTGAGATCCAATCCCCAATCCGCAATCGGACCTAGTTTCGGTGCGAGACCAAAAAACACAAGTAAATGATCGGCCCCAACCTCAATAATCCCTTGTTCTTTAGACTCAATCGCTATCGAAGAAACATAGCCATTTTTACCTCTAATCTCCGTAACCTTTGCATTATTAATCTCATCAATCACACCCTCAGCAACAAGTTTTCTCATTTGTTTTACTGAATTAGACATCGCACGATACTCAGCTCTTCGATGCACTAAAGTAATTTTATCTGTCGTACCGGCCAGCTCTATTACCCAATCGAGTGCAGAATCCCCACCGCCAAGGACAACTAATTTTTTACCTGAAAATTCCGACGGATTTGTCACGCGATAATGTAAAGATTGCCCTTCATATTCTTGCGCATTAGGGACACGAATTTTCCGTGGTTGAAATGATCCGACACCAGCAGCAATAACAATCGCTTTAGAAGAAATCTGTGTTCCTTGACCGGTCTCCACAAAGAAACTGTTCCCGTCTGAAGGTTGCACGACCCTGACCTCTTCTCCAAGATGCATTCCGCAGTCAAACGGTTCTATCTGCTTTAGCAAAGCTGCCGTCAGTTCTTCACCAGAACATACCGGTATAGCAGGTATATCATATATCGGTTTATCAGGATAAAGTTCAGTGCACTGGCCCCCTGGTGCACGAATTGAATCAATAACTTCTGCTTTTAGGCCGAGAAGGCCCAACTCGAACACCTGAAACAAGCCACATGGCCCCGCACCAACTATAACGACATCAGTATTAATCAATTTAATATTTCCACAAAACACAGGGAAAGAAGGCTCGTTAGTCTAACATTTTAACCTTAAAATATCGTCATTTCTGATGACAATTTAGTTATTTATAGACTAAAAGTTCTGCTGCTATATCCGGGAAAAACTGTGCAGGGTTTGGGGAAAGAGCTAGCCAATAGTTTTGGTCTTTCTTTGAGGCAACACCCGGAAAATTCACGCCAAGGCCTAAAAGATCGTTGATGACCTGGAAATGAAGATGCGGTGGCCAATTTCCGTTTGTGGGCGGCTCTCCAACGGACCCAATCTGCTGGCCCTTCTGAATAGACTGTCCTAGAGATAAATTATCAAGTGTGTGGAGCGATAAATGTCCGTACAGCGTATAAAAAATTTTTGGCGGCATTCTATGTTCCAAAATCACAACCGGGCCGTAGTCAAGTTCTCTTTGGTTGTTAGCAATTGCAAAAACTTTGGCCTCTAGTGGAGCGTAAATTGGTGTCTCCGGTGTACAGAATATATCCAGTCCCAAATGAATGGTGCGTCGCTCATCAAAATCATCCACTAGAAAATCATCGGTTATATAGAGTTCACGTGGCTCAGCCCACCGGCCAAAAGCAAAATCTGTACCGGCAACGGCCATAGTACGACTAATTAGGACATTCAAATCTTCAACACCTAAACCACGAATTCTCTTGCCAAAAAGTTTTGCGCCGGTACTCAGGTCAATTACTACCGCCTTGTTATCTGTGTGGATAATTTGCGCCGCCACTGGGTAAAGTACTCTAAAAACCTTATTAGTTTGTGACTTCCAAGTCAGTTCGATAACGGCTGAACCAGGCAAGAATATTATCAACCTTGGCTATGAGCCGTGATGGCTTACCCGCTATACCATGTGACGCACCGGGTACCCGCACCATTACAGTGTCCACACCCTTCAGCTTAAGCGCCTGATAGAGCTGCTCGGTTTCCGATATCGGAGTTCGATAATCCTCTTCCCCGGTAATAAGCATAGTAGGAGTTACCATATTACCAACCAGAGATATCGGTGAACGTTGCCAATAATGCTCAAGTTCTTCCCACGGCATACCTGGAAATTGATGAGATATTTGGCCTATATAGGAATCAGCCGTTAAAGTTTTACTCACCCAATTGACCACAGGTTTTGCTACAGCGGCCGCTTTAAATCGATCAGTCAGACCAATAGCATAGGCACTTGCAATACCCCCTGCGGAACCACCCGTGATAAACAGGTTGTTCGAATCAGCAATACCATTATCAATGACAAAATCAACGCCAGACATATGGTCAGCAAAATCTTCCACGCTTGAATATTTGTAGTGGAGCAGCATCGCAAAATCTTCTCCATAACTCGTACTTCCACGGTAATTATTATAGAAAACAACGTATCCATCAGCTGCCATCAACTGCATTTCAGCTGAAAAATAAGGTCCATATGCTGAGTGTGGACCACCGTGAATTTCTAGTATTAGAGGATACTTTTTACCCTCTTCGAAGTCTGGAGGGGTTATATACCACCCTTGAATATCTTGTCCGTCGAAAGATGATGCATAACCTATTGCTGTGACTTGACCGAGCGAACGGGCATTTAATAAGTCATCATTCAGAGTGGTTAGAATCTTACTGCGGCGACTTTTGACAACTGCCACCTCGGCCGGTCTGTAGGCAGTGCCGTGAGTGTACGCAATAGTGCCATCCAACGAAACCGAGTATCTTCCGCTAGTGTACGGCCTGCCGAGCGAGGTGCTACCAAGGCCTTCTACGAGGACCCTCATGTCCCCATCAAGATTCACTCTAGCAACTTTTCGTATCGCACGATCATCATATTGAAAAAATATCTGTCTGTTACCTGCCCAGTAAACGTTACTTACCTGACGATCGAGCTTGTTGGTCAATGGTCTGCTATTACTGCCATCAATGTCCATAAGGTTCAGTGTTCGTGGATTGTAGGCAACCATCTCATTAGGGTTAGAAATGTAAGCTATGCTGTTACCATTAGGCGAAACTACGGGGTTACTCTCGCCACCTTGTTGGTTAGTAATCTGAATCAATGTGCCGTCTGTGACCTTAACAGAGAAGATGTCTGATTCTCCTGACTCTAGCTCCCAACCCGCATGGCGATTAGACGAAAACACGATTCGCTGTCCGTCAGGTGTCCAGGAAAGTCCTCCACCATGATTGAAATCTCCGGAAGTCACTTGTCGAGGCGTACCCCCGTCAGAAGGCACTACAAAAATATGTTCGTGGGCCGGCTCAAGAAAACCCCGACCATCCCAGCGATAACGCGCCGTATCAATCACTTTGACGGGCTCTGACCAATCGGCTCCGTCTGGCTTTTTACGTAACTTCGCTATTGGATCTGATTGCTTGGGGACAGCCATAACAAAAGCAAGCCAGCGGCCATCTGGAGACCAGGTAAGGTTGGTTGGTGATTCTCTAAGATTGGATACCAGCCCCGTTAGGCCAGAATCCATCCAGCGAACAAAGATTCCCGTCCCAGTCCCCGTAGACTGAATATAAGCAATACGACCGCTATCCGGCGACCAACGGGCCGAAGAGACATTCTTTGTACCCGATATGAGCGGACGATGCCCGCTACCATCCGAGGCTATCAGCCACAAATCAGAGCTCGTGCTATCCGTCATAATGTCGTTACTGCGCCTTTCGTATACTATTTTCAAGCCATTCGGAGAAATCTGCGGATCATTCGCATATTCCAATTCAAAGACATCCTCTGCCTGAAGCTTTTTAGTAATCTCCGCAAATAACTGTCCGCTGAAAAAGACTAGCAGTAGTGCCAAAAAAATGTGTCTATACATATCTGTACCTCAAATCCGGTATTGGCTGACTTGTACTTCAGCCCCATAGTCAGCGTAGTCGCCATCGGTCCGCTTACCCCGAAACTCGGACCACTTCACTGTCCTGTAGTGAGCTGGATGCTCTTCGGTCACCAAACTAACATGTGGGGTTATTTCTGCTCCTGCGGAAGGATTGAAAAAAAACGGGATGCTATAGCGATCCCTCTCTTCCATCGCTAAAACCCGATGCAGAGGCGCATGACAAATATCATTTGACCATACCTGAATCATGTCGCCTGTATTAATTACAAAAGCTCCAGGAACATATGGCACATCGTACCAGTAGCCGTTTTTAAAAATCTGAAGTCCCCCTGTATCGTCCTGTAACAGCACAGTCAAGGCTCCTGCATCCGTATGATGATGGACACCACGATCTGCGAGCAATAAATTTTCAGTTTTTGCATTTTCCAGCGGATCTTTCACTGGATAATAATTGAGTCGGACAAAGCTTGTCTGATCTTGCTCAAACTCCCCCTTGATAGCATTAGCTGGCAAACTCAGTCCAACACAAATAGCTTCGAGCAGCGAAAAACTTAAGCTTGTAACTGAATCGAAATAATTGGAAAGTATTGTGCGAAATTTCGGGTCAAATTCCGGCCATCGATTTTCTGAATAATAAATCGGATCCAGTCCGTCTGTGGTGTAGTCGAATAGCTCTTTTTTATCCCTCTGATTCTTGGTGAGTTCGTTATTATAAAAACCCCATGGGTTTTCCCGAGTGCGCGCAACAGCTTCTTTAACCTCGGTTGGTTGCTGAAAGAAGGCTTTCGTTGCGGCCAGCGCTTGATTAATCAGATCGGTATGCACACCATGATTAATGACCTGAAAGAATCCCCAGTCTCTGCACGCGCTCGCAATCTGAACAATAGCCGGTTCCGCAGCAGCAGAAGCCGCATCGTTCACAACCGAACTAATATCAACGACCGGAATTTGCCGCGCAAGATCAGTCGAATCCGCGATCGGATATTTATCTAGGTCGCCCTTTAAGCCGCCCATGTAGTACCTTTAAGAAATCCAAAAACAGCATTAATCATTGACAAAAATATTAGTGCAATGTCTTTTAGCTACCCATTGCCTCCTGAACTGCTCGATAGCCATGAGTAATCGCTGAATTCGTATTGGAAGCAGCGCCAGCATCTGAGTTAGCTATTGAAATTCGGCCTAGAGGTCTACGACCCTTTACCCAAGGTTTGTCTTCCTCGGACGCATACTGCGGTTCCCACAACAAGCCAGGACTGTAGGAATAACCATGCGGCCAGCGATTCACGGTAATCTCAGTGATATCCTTGTCTGCGTCGAATCCAGCACCAGAAAGCGCCTGATCTAGTTGATCACGAACATGGTGCTCAAATGTTGCGAATGGTGTCCGTAAAAGTTGCCGGCGCCCTGCTCTCCACTGCTCAGGGCCCTGAATATTATCGAAATAGGGTACATGACACATGTGTAATACCATCGGATCATCGGGTGAACTACCGAATTCATAGTTCCCTATAGATACTGGATAATCCAGCTCCACCTGCTTGAAAAAATCATTGGTGTAAAAAACATAGCGAATCCCGAGATCGGCAAAGCACCGCCAATTCGGAATCATGACCTTGGTATAAGTAAGGGGTACTTTTACATTGTAAGCAAGTCCTTCTCGTTGCTCTTTCGTAAGTTCCGGACATAGATACGGAATTGCGCTGTTATAACAAGCCATAATGCAATGCTTTGCCCGGACCGTATGTGCCGCCCCTTTGTGAACATAGGTCACATCAACCGCCTTATAGCCTTGCGTATGCTGCGCATTTACCGCGGTGCTATTCAGTCTAATCCGTACACGGGATCCTTCCTCATCGAGCTGCGAATAATCAATTCTCGCAGTCACACTATCTTCCATAGTTTGTCCGGGTAGTGCTGCGGGAATCAACTTGCGCACCAACAATCTGGCTACCGATGCGTTACCATCTGGGAAGTGAAATATATAGGGTTCACTGCCACGCCCCCCCCTTCGTTCAACTGTATATTGGAGACCCGGCAACCCACCTCCATCGCTATATCCCAAAATGTCGATTGCTGGGACTTCATCCATTCCAACACACCAGAAACTCATGCCCCAGCGCTGATACATTTCGAGTACCTGATCGTCTACTTTCACATAATCCTTCAGGTACGTCCGATAACTAATCTGATTTAGTTTCTGAATTTTTTCTTCGCGCGACAGACTAGGTAAATAATCCACTTCAGCGGTAAAAGCTCTTAGAAGATCCCCTTTAGCCTTATCAGTCATAGGTGTATCAGCTATGAAATCCTCCCAAGGCCGACTACCGTAACCATGAACAAGCTTCCGCTCACCATAAGTTTTACTATCAAACGCGATCGCATAAGCGAGACTCATTGAATCATAGAGATCCTGATCGTAGTAATCATAAAAACGCTGTAAATCAATGCCAATATCCTTAAGCAATGACTTGGAAATATCAGTATATCCGCCAGGCGTATCGATTGACTCTGTGCCACCATACCCAATTCGAGTCTGCCCCTTGACTTGAAATTCGTTGCGCTTCGCGTGACCACCAAAATCGTCGTGATTGTCCAGAATCAGTATCTTGGCACCTGGATTCTGTTTTCGATAATAATATGCTGCAGACAAACCACTTATACCTGCTCCTACGACAACTAGGTCAACCTCATCAGTTGGTGAGGTCTTAGGCCATGTCGTCCCAGACACTCGTGCATGCATGGTCTCCCAAGAACCGTCGTGGCTGCCGCGCAGGCCGGTTTTAGCCGGCGGATAGTAATCCGGCCCTAATTCGAATTTTGAGGCCGCTGTTCCAAACACCTCGGCCCATGGAGTCAATAGTGAAGCACCAATTGCAACCGGTGTGCCATTTAAAAAATCGCGGCGTGTAACTTTGTCTTTCATCGCATAACCTCTCTAACGTATCTACAACTTTAAATTGTCATCAGGACGAAAGCCAACTACGCTTCATATAAATCAATAGTCCGGAGCTGATCTTCTAGTGTCTGATAACACACTAAACTTGCGGCGTGAAATTTTAAAAACTATCGGAACTGGTGCGATTGCAACATCGCTAAGCGCATGTGTAGCAGCACCCTTGACACGAAAATACCCGCGCCCGTACTCAAGAAAGTCATGGGTTGCGCCCCGTATATCAATAGAAAATGTGATACGTGAAGTCGTCGGGCATAGGCCATTCCGACCAGGTGGTTTCGTAGTCAAAAGCGAAAAACTCGGCGATAAAACTGTTGTGCATAACTATGGTCATGGCGGCTCAGGTATTACGTTGTCGTGGGGTTCATCAGCGCTCGCTGTCCGTGAAACAATGGGTATGGAGCATCGCGCCGTTGCAGTGATAGGCAGCGGTGTCATGGGCCTGACAAGTGCTAGATTACTGCAGGATGCCGGCTGGAAAGTAACAATATACACTCGGGATATGGCGCGGCACACGACTTCTAACGTTGCCGGTGGCGAATGGGGACCTTATGGTGCTCATGACCCGGAGGTTTCGTCCGAAGCTTTTAAATCTCAGCTCGCCTTTGCCGCCCGTATCGCCCATCACGCCCATACTAATCTGGGTGGCTCAGTTTATGGTGTGCGTTGGCTGGAACTATACCGGCCAACTAATACACCAGACGACCGTGAAGACAGGCCTTTTTCCCATCTATATCCATATGAAGATGTGCTAGGACCTAACGAACATCCATTTCCCACGAAATACTGCAAAGTATCACTCACGATGATGGTCGAACCAGGTACTTTCTTAAGGCGGTTAACCGAAGATTTCTATCAGGCTGGCGGCAAGTATGTGATTCAAGACTTTACTGATAAGGAAGAATTGCTGGCGCTCCCGGAACCAGTAATTTTTAACTGTACTGGCCTTGGCGCACGGCAACTATTCAATGACAAGGAACTAACACCAGCTAAAGGACAACTTGTATTTATGCCACCGGATCCTGCCATCGATTACATGACGATTGGTGGCGGCACAAGCAATCTGTACATGTTCCCACGTACAGATGTTTTACTGCTGGGCGGGACCTATAAACTCGGCGACTGGTCTACTCATCCGGAGCCTGATGAAACAGCACGAATTGTGCGTGAACACCAACGGCTTTTCTCTGAATTCTAACTACCAAAACCGCGGCTCAAAATCGATTAAATTTCGTTTTTCCGGGATCTTAATACTGATTAATCTTTCTGGATAGGTAGCCCGACATAGACTCTGTGCCTCAGCACGGCTTGATGTTATAAATTCTTTTTGAACATCTGGGTTGTCAATCATGCCAAAGGCTGTCGTATGGATATTATCGTCTTTAGCTTGATAACATCCCTTGTACCTCTTCTCAACAGCGGGGTCCGGTATCTCAGTATATTTTTCCGGCACCATACCAAACTCAAAAGTTACTTTGAAAAATACAATGGTTAGCGCACCAGCAATCAGAAATACCCCAATAAAATTACTCATGTTCATCTTAACCATTCTGCCACTTTAAACAGCCTGTTCAAATATTATTTTCCGGCAGACATGCTAAACTTGCGCGCGAATAAAAATCATTAAAAATAGAGGATCAATAGAATGCGCGTCGTAATTATTTCACTGATGTGTTGGCTCACTGCCACGCCCTTGGCGCATGCACAGATCAACCCTCAAACCATTCAGCCTAATACGACAATGGCAGATCCTGGTGCAAACTGGTTCATGTTAGTAGCCAAACCAGCCGGGTACATTTTTGATGCCACAACAGGGGAAATGCAGGGTATGGTTTCAATTTCAGGTATGACGCCCGCAGTACAACCAAGCATGGAACGCCGGGAATTCTATAACGCCAGCTCATTCTACTCACGTGGGGTCCATGGTGACCGGACAGACATTCTTAGCATCCATGACTTTGAGAATCTTTCGCCAATCGGGGAAATAGAAATCCCAGCGAAAATTGCATCATTGAATTTCCAAAGCTACATCGGATTGATGAGTGAAGGAAAGCATGTTGCTGTTGCCAACATCTCACCAGCATTATCAATGTCCATAGTAGATATTGAGGAACGAGTTTTTGTCGGTGAAATCTCAACACCAGGCTGTGGCCTTATTCTCCCTGTAGACAACAATGATTTTCTTACAATTTGTGCTGACGGCTCACTTATGCTCATTGATTTAGACGACAATGGCCGAGAACAAAATAGAATACGTGCGAAACAGTTCTTTGATGTACATGATGATCCAATTTTTGACCACCCAGTTCCGACATCTGATGGCTGGCTGTTATTTTCGCACGGTGGAAAAGCTTTCGACGTAACGGTGGAAAACGACCAAATCAAGGTCAGTAGTGCCTGGAACCTGGTCACCGAGGATGAAGCACAGGAGAATTGGTGGCCGGGCGGCAGGCAACTTGGCACACTGCATAAAGACCTTGGACTGTTTTATATTATTATGCATCAGGGTGACCAATACACTCACCATGAACCTGGGTCAGAAATTTGGGTATTCAGTACCCACTCTCAGCGAAAGATCGCGACGATACAATTAGAAAACCCAGTGACAACGATCATGGTAACGCAGGAAAACGAGCCGCTGCTTATCGTCTCAGAGAGCGGTGGCGCTACAAAAGTATACGACGCGTTAACATTCAAACACCAACGCACCATTGAAGGCCCTTCAGCGGCTTTGTTTCTAGACCTCTAAAGGCCAATTGTGTTGCTCGACCCGCTAATCAGTCAAATTTTCTCTATTAGCCTAGGGCTAATGTTTGTTATTGCAGCAATTCACAAAATATCGAACCGCTCCCAATTTCGAATAACCCTGCTTGAGTACCAGATTCTTCCTGAGATCACAGTGCTCCCGGCTTCGTGGATAATCCCAACGCTAGAATTACTATTGGGCGTAGCTTGGCTCATTGGAATCTACCAACAAGGTCTCACAGCCATCACCAGCATAGTATTACTAGCGGCATATTCCTTGGCTATTGGCATCAATATTGGCCGTGGCCGAGTTTATTTTGATTGCGGCTGTGGTTTTGGCGGAAAGATTGAGAACGAGCAATATCTCTCCGCAAGCCTGATCGCCAGAAACTTCGGGCTCGTCGGAGTCATATTGATCACGATGTTACCAGTAGGCTCTCGAGATTTCGGAACAGGTGATTATTTAATATTCTTTGCTGCTCTGCTTACCAGTGCACTGCTTTTCGGAGCCATTAATCAACTACTCGGTAACCGAGCTTCCATCAATACATGGAGAAAAAATTGATGTCTGAGGCTATGGTTGCATCAAATATGATTCTTTGGCTTATCGTTATTGTGTTAGCACTCGTCGTGCTCGCATTGGCGCGTCAAGTGGGTATTTTGCACGAAAGAGTTGCACCGGCTGGCGCACTGCAACCAACGAGCGGTCCTAAGGTAGGTGAACTAACAGAAGCACTAGCTATATCCGATATTAGTGGACAACCCGTGACCATAGGCGGGCCTAATAGCAACGACAAAAATATTCTCGTCATGTTCATATCTCCCACATGTCCGGTGTGCAAATCACTAGTACCAACAGCCAAGTCCCTTGCGCGTGCTGAACGCAATCGCCTGGAACTGGTATTTGCCAGCGACGGTGATAAGCTCGAGCAACATCAAGCATACGCCAGCGATTTGCAGCTGGAAAAATACCCCTATGTATTGTCCGAAAAACTGGGGATGAGTTTTGAAGTCAGTAAGTTGCCATTCGCGGTGTTGATAGGTGCAGACGGAACGCTGCAGAGCAAGGGACTCGTCAATACACGTGAACACTTAGAAAGCCTGATAGAGGCAATGGATACAGGTATCGCAACACTGCAAGATTACGTTGGACTAACCCAACAAGACACCGATCATTCTGTGAAGGAAAAAGCTTCATGAAAACCAATGACATTGTTGATAAAACCTATTATTGGATAGACCAGACCGCCAAGGAACAAACATTAAAGCTTGCACGGGGCATTTCGCGGCGAAGCTTTTTGTCACGTTTGGGTGCGATGCTTGCTGGCGCGGCAACCTTGCCGCTGTTGCCAGTCGCACGCTCTTTCGCACAGGACTCGATAGAAGAAATCGGGGACGACCAGACCTGCGAGTACTGGCGTTACTGCGCACTCGGCGGGGCTCTGTGTACTTGCTGTGGTGGCACCACTACCTCCTGCCCTCCCGGCGCAGAGACGTCACCAATTACCTGGGTGGGCACCTGTCGGAACCCGGTCGATGACCGCAGTTACCTCATCTCATACAACGACTGCTGTGGCAAATCAATGTGTCAACGCTGTCGTTGCCACAACACCGAACGTGACCGACCGGTTTACTATACGCCCAACGCTAGTCAAATCTTATGGTGCTTCGGTACTGAAGCACGAACCTATCACTGCACTGTTGCAGTCGTTTTAGGAGAAGCATCCGGGGGAGCTTAGTGCAGAAATTTCTGCTCGTAGCCATATTAACTATTGCCGCAGGGGGCGCGGCACAGAGCGACCCGCATACAGACTATTTACTGTATTGCAGAGGCTGTCATCTGCACAGTGGTGAAGCCATACCCGATGCCCACATCCCGAGCCTGCATGAACTTGGTCCGCTGCTGGAGAGTCCCGAAGGACGTGAGTACATCGTGCGCGTGCCTGGGGTTTCCCAAACACCGATGAGTGACAAACGACTTGCAGCGGTACTCAACTGGGTGATCGCAAACTTCAATATAGACACACTGGCCGGTAATTTTAAACCATATACAGCAGATGAAATTGGTTTAATCCGGCAGAAGGTGCTTGTCGACCCCCTAAAAACCCGGGCGGCAATTCTGAAGCAATAATAAAACGGCAGCTAACCGACATTCAGCTTAAGCATTCACTCATTGCTATTATTGACCGATACTAAATATGGAATTGTATAAATGGACGCTAGGAAAACCCATACATTCGTCAACCAGTTGTGGGATAAATCAATCGTTCCCGAACTCTGCGAATACATCAAAATTCCCAATAAATCCCCGATGTTCGATCATGACTGGGAAGATCATGGCTACATGGACGAAGCAGCTGAGATGCTCGCCAAGTGGTGTAAGAAACAACCGATTAGGGGTCTACAAACAGAAATAATCCGTCTCAAGGGACGCACACCTCTACTGTTTATTGAGATTCCCGGCGACTCAGAGGAACTCATTCTTTTATATGGACATTACGATAAACAACCGGAGTTTAGTGGATGGAATGAGGACCTTGGTCCGTGGACGCCGGTGATCAAGGACAACAAGCTCTATGGCAGGGGAGGTGCGGATGACGGCTATGCAGTATTCAGCTCGTTAACGGCAATTCGTGCGTTACAGGAACAGGGTATTCCGCATGCCCGCTGCGCCGTGCTGATAGAAGGATGCGAAGAATCTGGCAGCTTCGATCTGCCCTACTATATTGATCATCTCGAGCATCGGCTTGGTGAACCCAGTCTGGTAGTGTGCCTCGACGCAGAATGCGGCAACTATGACCAACTGTGGTGCACGACATCCCTACGAGGAAACCTAACCGGTAATCTCACCGTAGAAATCCTGAGCGAAGGTGTGCACTCGGGAACCGCAAGTGGAGTTGTGCCATCCTGTTTCCGTGTTCTCAGACAACTACTAAGTCGAGTGGAAGACGAAACGAGTGGTCAGATCCTAGTCGATGAACTGATAGCCGAAATTCCAAGAGAGCGCCAAGAACAAGCGGAATTAGCAGCTGAAGTCCTTGGGAATTCTGTATACAGAAAATTTCCATGGATTCACCCTGAAATCCAACCACTCGAATCCAACTATGAATTATTAATAAAGAATAACTGGGGTCCTGCGTTAACGGTTACTGGCGCAGACGGCATGCCGGCGGTAGTAAACGCGGGCAACACAATGTTGCCCAAAACAACATTGAAATTATCATTCCGATTACCACCAACCACAGATGCTGACAACGCAGCCATAGCTGTAAAAACCGTGCTTGAAGAAAATCCTCCTCCGTGCACAAAAGTCAGTTTCAACATCGAATCGGCGATGACGGGATGGGACGCGCCACCGATTGCTGAATGGCTCGAAAACTCAATGAACCGGGCATCGAAAGAGTACTTTGATAAACCCTCTGTCTATATGGGTACTGGGGGAACCATTCCTTTTATGGGCATGTTGGGAGAAAAGTTTCCAAATGCACAGTTTTTAATAACAGGCCTACTTGGTCCTCAGTCTAATGCCCATGGTCCAAATGAGTTTTTACATATTATTAAGGGAAAAAAACTGACCTGTTGTGTAGCTCAGATATTAGAGGACCATTTTCACCAAGCCTAAGTTCTATCGCAAAAGTAGTAGACTTAAAAAAATAACAACAAATGAACTATTAAAATGATGACCAAAATTTATAAAGATATTTTTGTGTGCGTGCTTTCGATAGTTGTCATGGGGTTCCCGTTCGCGGCGGAGACTAAAGAGAAAGGCGACACTCTGCCGCTGCAAGGAAAAACCGAAACCCTCTCTTTCTCTACTGATGAAGGCTCGTGGCTGTCAATTGACATCTCCCCCAATGGCAAAACACTGATATTTGATTTGCTCGGAGACCTTTATGTACTGCCACTGCACGGTGGAAAAGCTGAGCGCATCACATCCGGACTCGGATTTGATAGCCAGGCTATGTTTTCACCGAATGGAGAATGGATCGCTTTTATCAGCGACAGAAGCGGCTCTGACAACCTTTGGATAGCCAGGCCGGACGGAAGCGATGCAAGAAAACTTTCCGAGGAATCCCAAGCGGATATGATCTCTCCAGCGTGGACACCAGACAGCCTGTATGTTGTTGTTTCAAAGGATAGCGTGGAATCAGAGATAACGATGTACCACGTCAATGGTGGCACGGGCGTTAAACTAAATGGGCAAACAAATGAGGACGAAATATGGGGTGTCGGGGTAACGATATCACCCGACGGGAAATATGCTTACTATGCCAAAGACGAAACAAGTAACGGCCCAGTCAGAAATTTTCCGGCAGCTCAGATCAGTCGTTATGATTTCGCTACCGGAGCGATAGATAAAATAACTAACGCTGAGGGCGGTGGGCTTAGGCCAGAGCTATCGCCTGATGGTAAATGGCTGGTTTATGGCACACGACATAAAACACAAACCGGGCTCAGAATTAGAAACCTTATTACGGGCAGTGACCGCTGGCTAACCTACCCTATCCAGCGAGATGCACAGGAGAACTATCGGCCACCAAGCCGTGACGTGCTTCCTGGATATTCATTTACACCGGACGGCGCATCAATTGCTTTAAATAGTGAGGGGAAGATCTGGCTCGTTGATGTTGTATCCGGTAAACGGAGCAACATCCCATTTTCGGCTGACGTGTCACTTGACATAGGTCCCGATCTCTCATCACCATATCGCGTGCCACAAGGCGATGTCACTGCCACCATCGTACACGATCCACGACTTTCACCTGATGGCGCTAAAATTGCTGCCTCAGTGCTAACCAAAATATATGTCTTAGATTCAAAACCAAATAGCACACCTAAGCGACTGACATCCGCCGAGGCATGGGAATATAAGCCTGTGTGGTCACCAGATGGACGTTGGATCGCCTACGTTACGTGGTCCATAGATAATGGCGGTCAAATATGGCGCATGCGATCGAATGGCAGAGGTCAACCACAGCAACTAACAGATATCCCAGCTTTTTATACAGACCTCGTCTATAGCAAGGATGGCAGGACTCTTTACGCCATGCGTGGTAATGAATATATGCGTCGCCAGACTTTTAGTGAGTTCGGCGGACTTCGGGTCGACCTCGAACTCGTGTCTGTTTCCGCCAGCGGTGGAAAACAGACAGTCATCGCTTCTGCCAACTCTGCTCGGTATCCTCATTTTGGCCCGGAAGCAGATCGCATTTACATGACCGATTCTGGGACCCTATTCTCCACACAGCTAAATGGTACCGATCGCAGAGAACACTTGACGGTGAGCGCTCCTCGCGGCAACCGCGGAGGCGACGAACCACCAAAAGCAGAGGCTATTTATATCAGTCCGAACGGGCACCACGCACTAGCATTTGCGAATAAACAGGTCTGGGCTATAGGACTGGCGAAAACTGGGGGGCAGGCTCCGGTGGTAAAACTCCGGGGAGGATCACTGCCCGTTTTAAAGCTCACTGATATTGGTGCTGACTTCTCAGGCTGGACCAACGATGGTACGTCAATCTGGTGGGCAATTGGCAAATCCTTCTACACGCGACCATTAAGCTCCATTGCATTTCGCATTGATGAAAGCAATAACAAAGAACCGGTAGAAGATAGCGAAAATAAATTTGTACTGAACGAGGAGCATGAATCTGCCCATGAACGGCAATTCAGCGTCACTGTAGCAAGGAATACACCATCCGGATCGATGCTGATCAAGGGAGCAACAGTTATCTCCATGTCAGAGTCTCAAGTCACTGCCATGGAATCGGGTGCAAAACAACAGGACATCCTCATCGTAAATAATCGTATTGAGACTATCGGCAACAGCAGAAATTTTAATATCCCAGCTAACACCAAAATCGTTAATGCAGACGGCAAATATATCGTGCCTGGCTTTATCGATACACATGCACATTGGGAATTCAGAACAGATGATGTGCTCGAGCCACAAAACTGGAGTTTAGTAGCAAATCTTGCTTATGGGGTAACAGCAGGACTCGACGTACAAACATCCAGCCATGATTATCTTGCCTATCGCGACATGGTCGAAACCGGCCAATCAGTCGGGCAGCGGGCATTTATGACTGGCCGTGGAATATTTGGTGATACAGATTTTCAATCCTATGACACGACACATGCATATTTGCGACGCTATAGCGATCACTACAATACAAAAAATATTAAATCTTACCTGGCCGGCAACCGGCAACAACGTCAATGGATAGTGCTCGCATCGAAAGCCCTTGGGTTAATGCCGACAACAGAGGGCGGCGGTGACCAGAGACTGGATCTTACACACGCAATCGATGGTATGCATGGTAATGAGCACACCTTACCGGACTCGCCTTTCTTCACCGATGTTGTAGAACTGTACTCAAAGACAAAAACAGCATATACACCAACACTTGTTGTGCAGTACAACGCGACTTCAATGCGTGAATATTTTTTCGCGCGCAGCGATGTTTACGGCAATGAAAAGCTTAGGCGATTCACCCCGGATAACCGCCTCGATGAATTGACGGAACGTCGACCAGTTTGGGTACGATCCGACCAGTTCGACTTTAAGCATGCAGCAGCACAAGCAGCCAAAATTCAGAGGGCAGGAGGCCTTGTGGGTATTGGTGGCCACGGTGAGCTTCAAGGCCTTGCTTACCATTGGGAAATGTGGGGCTTTGAAATGGGCGGCATGAAGCCGATTGAAGTTCTGAAAGCAGCAACTATTGATGGGGCCCGTATTATTGGCGTAGAACAAGACCTGGGCTCTATTGAAGTTGGTAAACTCGCCGACATGGTCATTCTTAATGCCGATCCACTCGCCGATATTCGTAATACCGTAAAGATCCAGCACGTGATCATAGACGGACGACTTTATGACGGCACGACTTTAGATCAGTTGTGGCCGGAACAGAAAGCATTAGCTCCATTTTGGTGGTGGAACAAAGATGACGTAAGGTTTGCAACACAACCAGTGAACAACCAGTAGAAAATATGATGGGGCTGAAAAACACAAACATTCTTTAAAGAATTACGAACAGGAGGAACCGTTGACCAACAATTTCCTTATTCCCCTTAGCCTATGCTTGATAGCAAATACGATTCAAGCCCACCACTCATTTGCTGCCGAGTTCCTGGAAGACAAGATCGGAACAATCGAGGGAACCGTCACAGAAGTCTGGTTTAAAAACCCTCATGTGCGTTACTACATGGAGGTAAAAACGGAAGCTGATGAGATTGAATCTTGGGATATCAGGGCTGATAGCCCTACATTATTGGTGCGCACGGGTTGGACACGAAAAACTATTCAGGAAGGAGACCGGATTAAAGTTCTTGGCCATCTTGGGCGAGATGGTCGAAAACTGATATCCATAATCAGTATCGAACTCGCAGACGGTACTGTTCTTGGAAAACCGTATTAATCTTATGACCTACAAAAACCTAATACTAATGATATCTTTATTTATCAGTAACTTGGCATTTTCTAATCCAGCTTTTGAGGGTGACTGGATGATCGAAGTCAAACCGGATGGCGCAGCAGTAATCGGGCTTTTACAGGTAGAAAAGAGCAATAGTCAATGGAAGGCCTGGGTTGAAGGAGGCCCCGCGCCCATTACAGTAAACAAAGATAACATTTTGGTAGATATTGATATAAGGGACATCCGCGGCTTTGTTTTCATCGCACGCCTTGAAGGTATGCTTAAAAATGATGAATTGGTCGGGTCATTCAGCTTAATTAGTGATTCGGAAGTTTACTTCACTCCCGGAACGTGGGCTGGAAAACGTTACACACCAATAAAAAGACCAAATAAACCTGATCCTATCGACATGAGCGGAATCTGGACTCCGGCACCAGGAATCGATATGCGCAAGTATTCCATGGACCTGACGCCCGCAGCACAGAATTGGCACCAGAACTACCTTACACATTACGACCAACCAAACGTCCGTTGCATCTCACCTGGCATAGTTGCAATGGTTGCCTGGGGCGCTTATCCCTTTGAAGTATTGGCGCATAGTGACAGGCTCACTTTCATTTATGAGGTCGACAGTGAGGTACGCAGAATTTTCCTAGATGGCCGAAAAGCGCCAGAATTTTATCCACTGTCCGGAATGGGCTATTCAACGGGGGCTTGGGAAGGATCCTCATTAGTGGTAGAGACAAATAAACTACAACCTAATGTGCGCGATTTTAGGGGCGAACCAATTTCTGAGAATGCACGCATGCATGAGGTATATACGCTAAGTGATGATGGGCAGACCCTGAACGCGGTTATTACCCTTCACGACCCGGATAACTATGAACGTCCGCCAGTCCGCCGCAGACAATGGACCCGTAATCCTGACACAGAAATCTTTCCCTATGAATGTGATCCTGATTCGTTCTATCGGCAGATGTATAACGAGGGAAAACTCGATATGTATTTTGAAAGATCAAAACGGCGTTTCTAACTCGTTTTAATCTTAATCAGGAGCTTATTCGTAGCCCGCGTCGAGATATAGTTGTGCAGCTTCCATCGTGCAAGGTGCCTGAATAACCGCACGGTCCGCGAGTTTTTCCCAGCGATGGCTAAAAGTTATTGGCTTATCCAAATAAACCGGGTCCGTGATAGTAATTTCAGCGTGCAGGTATAACCCATCACCTGACAGCTTAAATTTCTCAATTAAATGTTTATCAGCACTGGAATCAACGCCAGTATGACTACCCCATTTATCTGCAACAAAATTTGTTGTTTCCACGATCAACTCATCATCATTAAATTGTCCAGTAGAAAACCCCAGTTTTGATGGTTCTCCGCGCACTCCACCACCATTCAGGTGAATCACACGGACTTCCTGCATAAGTTCTCTTTCTATAACAATCGTGTTTTCATCGGGCCGGGTCAGTGCCATCGGGTAAGGCACTATCATCGCTTTGGGTGGGCCCGGATTTCCGCAAGTCACCATAGGATTCTGGTCTTCATGAAAATTATTAACCAGTTCCTGTCCTTTTAGTGACAATGGCCAACCAACCGGTGGCCTATAATGTGGTTTAAAACCACCCTCATCAGATCGCTTCCAAAGTCCAGTAAAGTCAGTGGAAGCAATAACTTCCATTTCGATAGCATTCTGGTCCATCCCGAACCTTACTCCATCACCCCTTTCTGCCCAGCTCAAACCCGTGTAATGACGACTCAGATTTGTGTCATGCGGTCCTTGCCAAGTGATCCTGTCACCTGCTTTAAATGTTGCCTTACTCCAGCCTCTGCGGGCCATCGCCGGAGGGTGTTGCAGTTCAACCGTATATTCAACTATGTTGCCATTTTGATCAGGCGCTTCAATCTTCAAAAACACATGTGGCATCGTCCAGCTATACCGGGCCACTCTTCCACTATATGTCCTGATATCATCCCTGTTAAGACTGGCATGTGAGTGATGTGACTCTGCAACTTTCGCCAACAGCAACATCGGCAATGTAATTGAAAAAAAGCCAAAAACCCTGAGCACCGCAGCCATAACTACATACCGGGTAATAATTCGTTATCCGCTGGGAGACAGCTGGCCTCTCGGATATCCGCGTTCAGAATGCGGTCTCGGAATTTGACATGCCGCCACTCACCAACCCAATGTTCTGGATCTGTCATCACGTATTCAGACACCATCGTATTGCCATTGTTAATGACTTGAATGCGCTCGACAATCGTAAGCTGATCTCCGGTGAAAACACCCTGCTGTATTAGATGATTTTCATCCGTGAAACCGGTGGTTTCCACGACCAGCGTGTCATCTTCCCAACGGCCAATTGATTCGCCATTCCAGTTCCAATCCCGACTCGCCTCCGGTTCTCGCTCTCTATTATCAAGCCAGATAGCACGGTATTCATTGTTCAGTCGCGACACCATGAAAATTGCTGTCGGGTATTGCAGCATCATGAGAGACCCATAGCGTGTCATGAGACGAGGCATGCCGGCTGGATAACACTTTGCCGTCGGTTCATCGTATCGACGGCCAGCACGAGCATAGCTCTGATATTCGTCATATATTTTCTGGCCTTTTTCTGTCCATTGTGGATGCGGCTTAAACTCATAGACACCATAGTTCTGTCCCCAATCTTGTTCACCGCGAAATGCCCAAGTGCCAGTCAGATCAAAGGAGGGTTCTGGCCAGTCTTTAGACAAATATTCCGGATCCAATGCTCCGGGACTCGTTTGCCGCGGATTGTTTGCCAGAATGGGTAATTGTGCTGGCCGTGTCTTCTCCTCACGTTCCTGCCAGGTTTCCCCATCAGGCGGGGGTATATAATCAAGCAATGATGGAATTGTGCGGCGGACGGTCGCTGCCGGCGTTGCTGTCTCACCATAATCTTCGCTTGCAGCATGCACGGTTCCGTCTGCAAGGGTTATCGCTTGTAATAATCCGCCCGGTTTCCCGCTTCTAAGTGGATTAAGTACTACAGTGATATTGTCGCCATTATCAATAGACGAGCGATTGAAACCTTGCCGACTCAATACTGTTGTCCCGGGACCTTCAATCTTCCACAACACTTTTTCACCGGATGCATCGGTGACTTCCATATTGATTGCCATGTGCGGATTGCGCCAGACGTAGCGTGTCACTTCTCCGCTGACGGTAATTGACTGTTCCTTGTCAAAAGCAACGGCGGAATGATGGGCGACTGCCTGCATACTTGCGCTAAACGTAAACAAAGCAACTATGGAGATTATAATCTTCGATTTACTAACCATTTTCGACCCTCCATTTACACCCATTGTAACCTACACTGGAGAAATTGCTGTCAATTGGTAGTTTTTAGGTATTAACTGCAGATACCTAGCCTATTAGATATTTCCAGGGACTAGCTTCGCTACCTCTCTCGATTGTGACATCTATGATGGTCGGTCTATTATTATCGATCGCTTGCTCTAGCACAGGCTTAAGCGCTGCGGGTGAATCAACCCGATAGCCATCAGCACCAAATGATTCTGCTAACTTAACCATGTCCGGATTGTCGAGGTCAGAGCCGATCAGTCGGCCCTCATACAGACGTTCCTGATCACGCCGAACATTCGCATAGGAACTATTATTAAAAACTACGGTAATAAGACCAATATCATGTTGCACGGCGCTCGCAAGCTCCGGCATTGCAAACATAAACCCACCGTCTCCGGTAATACACAGTACCGCCTTATCAGGTACCGCCACCTTAACGCCAAGAGCAGTAGGAAAGCCGTACCCCAGAGTGCCTTGGTAACCTGTTGTAATGTAGGTGCGCGGCTCATAAATCGGAAAACCAAAGTTCGCGGCAAATCCAACCTGGCACAATTCCTCAACAAAAACCCCATCACGTGGCAGTACCTCACGCATCGTATCGAGGTATTCCATTTGAGGCTGGATATCATCACGAATATTCTTGTGGGCGATTGCCTTAGCCGCCGAAATTCGATCAAGATCGCCAGCACGGCAGCCTCGCCTACCGATTTCATCTATCAACGCACGTGTTCCGTCAACCGCATCGGCGACTATGCCTATATCAGGCTGGAATCGAGTCATTTCCAGTGGATCAACGTCTATCCGGATCAGTTTCGGACTGCCCGGGGGCGGACATGCAAGATATTTATCCCAAGGACCCCAGCGCATGTACTGCATTTCGAGGCGAGAACCTATACCGATAAGCACATCAGTACTATCCCAGAGGATTCTGGCCGCAGCAGCGGATGTACCGCACATGTGATCTTCCGGGACAACACCCCGCCCACCGCGAAATGCAGTGGCCGGAACACGCAGTAATTCTGCTAGCTCAAGCACCTCATTACTCGCATGCAAGGCTCCGCCACCACACATAATCATAATATTCTTGGCATTCTTTATTAGTTTCGCCGCATCTGTTATCGCGTCCAGATCGACCTCCGGCTTATCAATAATTGAGTTTGCTTGACCGATCTCAACTTCATGCGTTTTCGCCATCGTGTCCCAACACATCTCTACAGATGCGGGGCCCGGTCGCCCACTCAGCATCTGCCGAAATGCCTCGTTTATCTGTGCTGGTGTGTTCGTCGGATCAGAAATATGATCTACATGTTTAATAACAGACCTCAACAGGCCTTGCTGATCCCTAAGCTCATGCAGATGCCCCCTCCCCTTACCTAAAAACTCGGACATCACCTGGCCAGTGAGACAGAGTACCGGAGTATTGGTAGCATCTGCCGTGCTTAATGCCGCACCAGCATTGAGAAGGCCGGGGCCGGGAACAACACTAAAAGCACTTGGCTTACCCGTAGCATAGGCATGACCGAAAGCCATGTAACCTGCTCCTTGTTCATGGCGACTAATAATTTCCTTAATATCCGGGTTCGTATAAATTTCATCAAATATTGGATATGTCTGAGCTCCTGGCAATCCATAAACCGTATCAATGCCGTTTGCCACAACAGAACGGATCAAAGCCTCTCCACCAGTCATTTTATTAGTCAATTTCTTAGCCCAGACTCGTTAAGAGAAAAGCAATCGCAAATGCAGTCAGGGAAAAAATACCAGTCCAACTCCACACAATCATCCCACGGGATGGACGAAACTTATCGGGAATTGTGTCCGATGTGATAGCCCTGTAGTTGTAATAGGCGATAGCAGGGCTTGCCAAGAACCCCATACTGGTAGCGAAATACAAAAATTTAGTAAAACCACCCATCAAAAATAGCAGCATGATCGTCACACCGATAACTTGAATGATGAGCAGCTTCCTGTAAAAAGATTTCTCATCGTTCTTATTAGCTAATATGCAAAACAAACGGCCTGTGACCCTCGGACATGCGTCCATCAAAGCAAACTGTGTCGACCAGATTACCGCTATGCCAGCAACAGCAATGATTGGAAACACCCAATCACCAATTACGGCAGTGAAGATTCCGAACAACTCACTGCCAAAGCCAGCAGCAGAATTCGGTACCGCTCGCCCCGTCTCATAAAGAACAGCAGTACCCATAACCACGAAGCACAACGCGAGCACGAGGGTTAACCCATAACAAATTTTTAAATCATTCAGGGCATCCTTGTAACCAAAAGCATCACCCACGGCACGCCGTTTTTCACAAACCCATTTCGAATACAGGATTGCGCCATTGCTTGGCATTGGCATCCAGCCCGCCATCGCAATCGCAAATAGGGCAAGGGACCGGTCCGGAGTCAATTCAGCCATCACCCCGCGGCCATCGCTTCCCAGCATTGGCAACGCAAAAAGGGTACACAATATAGCCAAAACGGAGAACGCTAATACCAAAGTCTTGACCAAGCGCTCAGCTCTTTCATACTGGCCATTAAGCAGTATTGCCGCTGAAACAACCATTAACACGATAGCGACTTGCGGTCCGGTATATGGAAGATCAAATACACTTATGAAAAGTCCTGCAGCAACCAAGGCCACCGCACCAGTCGCAATAAACATATCAACAAAAAAACCTACCGCTAACCAGGTAAGCGCAATTCGACTTATTTTCGAATAACCAGTGACCAGGCTATGCCCTGACGCACTCGCATAATCAACGGCAAAACGAAACGCTGGATATTTGAGTACAACGATAAAAATAATTAACCAAGCAAGCGAAAATCCATAATTACCACCAGCTTGCGTTGAATACACTAGGTGAGATACACCGACGGCGGTCGCTGCAAGCATAGTACCCGGCCCTATCCGGGATAGAATATTGCTCAATGAAAATCCCCCCTCTCTTTTTTGTTGCACAAACATTAACTAACTGGTGCGTATTTATCCTACCTAACAACTTCCTGACTGTCTCCATGCATACCAGTTAATAACGAAAAGTGTAACGCACCTTCGCAACAGCAAGACTATCTATACTACGAAAATCAAACCTATCATCTAGTGAACTATCACGGCGCATATTGTGGTTAATAACAAACCAAATATCCTGTCCGGCAGTCAAGTTATAACGAAATCTGCTATTGATACCTATCTCTTCAGATAAATTATCGTACTGGGCGAGCGTCACGAGTGACATCTTCGAATTAAAAGCGAATTCCGATTCGAACGATACCAAACGCGCTATAGCCGATTGGCCATTAGGAAATTCGTATTTGTTATAGCCGTAACTAAGTTCGAAAGTTAAGTGTTCATTAGCACGCCACGAAATTTCAGGCTCTACACGTAAACGTTTGCCATCATAATAATCACCACCTTGAACACTGAGTTGAAGTTGTAGAGGTCTGAAACTTGCTGATCGAACGAAAGCATTCCAACGCAGAAAATCATGGTCCCCATCCGGTATATTGATTCCTACACCGGACAACGGTTGCTCACCAATTAGTAAACCCTCGGTTTGATAACTAAGCCTAAAACTAGCCCAATCACCCGATTGTGAGCGCAAAGATAAAAAATCAGCCTCAATTTTTCGGGTCTGAATATCGCCAGTATCTAAAAAATTCCATTGGGTAAACTCCAATCCATGACTAACCTCACGAATAAATTTATTTCCAGAAAGATTTCGACGAAATCCAAGCTCACCACCATATAAACGGACACCCGTGCGATTAGCGAATCCAAGAGCCGGATCGAAATTTTGCTGAACTTCATGTATCTGGAAACCACCCTCCAAACCTAGCCGAGCTGGCAAGCTTACGGTTGCGCTCCATGCTAGGTCGTCACCTTCCAAATCCTCATTATTAGACTTTTGTATCCAAAATCTTCCTTCAGCAGACCGATTTTTACCTAAGCGGGTATTACGGTACTGGAAATCAGCGCCAAAAAGCGAACTATCAGTATTTCCCCCAGGATTACCGATGGTCATAATTGCCCCCAATGCTGACTCTTCGAGCACCCCCTGTGATACGCGTGCAACCATCAAATCTGACTGGCCAACTACATCACCGGTCGAAGTAGCATACTCATCTTGAAGAATATATAGAGCACCAAAGTCCGTATCGCCTAACCGACCACTAATCTTGGCACCACCAATAAGATCAACAGGTGCTCTTTCGCTGGTCAGACCTATTCTACGGGAGAAAAAAGCGAGTCCATTAGTTCCTGAACGCAATCCAACAGCTCGATTCCAGCTACCGCCACCAGTAGGAATACCTCCAAACTGAAAAATATCGAAGTCTGTAAGAAAAAAAGCCCTCTTTTCCGGAAAAAACAGGCTAAACCGTTGCAGATCGAGCTTTCTCCCATCCACTTGGGTTGCTGCAAAATCGGTATTAAAAGTAATAAGCCCGTTAATAGAAGGCGTAATTTTGTAATTAATATCTATTGAGGAATCTAAATCCGAATCACTGAGATCTGTTTCTCGGTCTCTACTATAAATAGAGCTGGCCGAAGGAATAATATCGAGGCCGATACCCTGATTGAGCCCTTGTAGGCCATACATTTCACCAGACACTGTTGGATTAACGGCACCGTTTCTCGACTGCCAAGCCATACGTTCAGCTTTTCGCACGACACGACGATAAAAATTAATCCCCCATGTGTCATTATTTGGATCGAAGGTAACCGTATTGAATGGTATTGCCATTTCCATTGTCCAACCATCATCCACCCTAGTAGCAGCCCCCCTCCAAATACCGTCCCATTGATCTGATGAACGTGTGGCTGTCGCATAAATACCTTCCTGTCTAACGCCATGAGGATTTAAAGTGAACGTATAACCGCTACGCTTATTATTGAACGGATCAATAATCAAGCTCATACGGTCATCAGACATAAGGCCTGCACCTTGGCGAAGAGTATTAGCTGCAATATTGTGGGGCTCACTATCATAGGCATATCCAGCAACGAATAGCGTTTTATCATCGTACGCAAAATACCAGACAGTCCTCTCCGATGGAGTGTCAAACTCAATCGGCTCCACTTCGTGGAGATCGCTTATTCTTGCAGCTCCGTTCCATTCACCAGCGTCCAACCGACCATCAATTTTAGGTGCCTCAGTAATACGATTGATCTGGAACCGTTTCTCGTCCGAAACCGTTTGCTGGGCATTGACTAAACCGGCGAGCACAAGCATCGCGGCGGCTATCATCACATTGAATGAAACCGACTGAAACATTAACTATTGGAACCTTTTTGTTACAAGTATTATGGTACTGATTGGAAACGCATCATTGTGTCAAGGATTGTTACGAAATGGGCGACAATATACAACCCAAGAAACCATCTAAACAGAACCTTGCTGGCAGCGTAATATTAGCGTTTGTAGTGGCGCTTGTTGTAGCAATTTTATTTATTCTCCCAGCAGAATTTGGGGTCGATCCCACTGGACTAGGTGAGAAAACCGGGTTAATTAAATTTTCTGCGACGACCTCTGAGACCGACTCAGGTACACGTATGATCAAAGGGCAATATCCACAGTTTTCCCCTGAGGATGACTTTGACTATTTTGAACCCGAAACCTTAGGAGAACCATTCTCGCGAACACAAAATAAACCTTTTCGTGAGGAAACAGTAACGATTGCACTGGAAGAGTTTGAGCAGGTAGAAATAAAAGCCGTAATGAGCCGTGGTGATGCAATTGTGTATTCATGGAAACTGCTTGAAGGACAAACTGTCTACTCAGATTTTCATGCTGATCCGAAAGACAAGGCCGCTTTCCCGGAAGGTTATTTTATTCGCTACAATGAATCTGAAGCTGGCAACGAGGCAGGCTCGCTTATTGCGCCTTTCATGGGCAATCATGGCTGGTACTGGCTTAATATTGAAGAAAACTCAGTGAAAATTGAGTTACGTGTACAAGGCTACTACGAAAGTCTTGAAGAGGTTATGCGGTCGTTCCAATAAGGTTACGACATAAAACAATATAGAAAATATTCTAAGGACTATTTTTCGATGGCTCGTTTATGCGAAGAAAAAGCCAGCAAGTTGATAATTGGTCAAAGCGAAACCGGCAAACATCAATCCAACATTGAACAATGGTGCGTATTTCAGGAAACCACCTGTTGATCTCAATGTGTTGATTAGTATCAACAGTACCGCTAGCGCCATTAACTGCCCTATCTCTACTCCAAGGTTAAAACTTAGTATATTTGCAACCAGCCCTTCTTCAGACAGATGAAGCCCCTGTAACTTGGTTGCAAGTCCGAACCCATGCACCAAACCAAAACAAAATACAGCACTCTTCGGATTCAACTGAAAACCAAAATATCTTCTGAAACCATCAAGGTTTTCAAATGCTTTGTAGACCACCGATAACCCGATTACAGCATCCACGATATAGGCATTAACGTTAATTTCAGCAAGTACACCGGTCAATAAAGTAATGCTATGCCCCACTGCAAACAGTGTGACATAAAGAGCAATATCCCGACTTCTGTATAGAAAAAAGATTACGCCAGCTAAATACAGTAAGTGATCGTAGCCGGTAATCATGTGCTTAGCTCCCAAATACAAAAAGGCGACGAGTGCCATACCGGGGTTCTGCTCTAGAAATAGAGCATCTCTATCTGTAACACCATGTGCAAATACTGTGGAAGCTATAAATAATAAAGCCCCGATGATCACAAGGCCTTTTAAATATATTGTGACTTTTTTTGACATACTGATGCGTTAGATTAGTAGAAAATTAATTCTACAGGATCATTGACTTCATTTTTTTATCTGGTGATACAGTATGTTAGTAGGACTGAATTAAATAGGGTTGGTTGACTAGGGTTATAATGATGCGCCAGCAGCCCCAAAAAAGCGGACCGTAGGACATTTTTATGTTCCATTCTGGAAAAATTGCACAGGTCAGTATCGTTCCGGCATATTATGGCCAGTTGGAGTCAACTACGTGAGATTAGCTAGTTTTAGGTATGCCAACCGCGAACGTATCGGTCTCCTGACAAATGACAAGGAGATTAATTTTATCGACGGTTTCAATTCCATGCGTGACCTGATTCGGTCCGGTGAAGATGCCGGCAGGTTTTTAAGCAGGTCGGTTGTTTCTGTAGACGATGTGGATTGGCTTCCACCGGTCCCGCACCCAGGAAAAATTTGTTGTGTTGCCATGAACAACTCTGCAAGTAACGAACGGAAAATAAGTGCGCCCGATCACCCAGCATATTTTTTAAAACCACCTTCCTGTTTAATTGGCCACCGGCATCCAATCAAAATTCGAAGCTACTATGGAAGCGTCCATCCTGAACCAGAACTTGCTGTTGTCATCGGAAAATTATCAAAAGATTTAGAGGCTATCGACGCGCTAGATCATGTGTTTGGGTACACCGTATTCAACGATATTACCGGCAATGGAATGCGCGCCGAAGACATGTTTCACTATTGGGCATTGTATGCGGATTCAAATACCGAAGGAAAACTGGAACGTCGAGAGCAACACCTTTCTTATGCGGCGAGATATAAAGGTTCTGACACCTTCGGGTCCATGGGGCCAGTCCTGGTCACGACCGATGAGGTTGCTAATCCAGACGATCTGGATGTCTTTTGTACCTTAAACAGCGAAAGAATCGCAGAGGACAGTACCCGTTACTATAATTACAAAGTAGCTGAGGTCATCAGCTTCATTAGTCAGTTCCAAACACTTGAGGCTGGAGACGTTATTAGCTGCGGCACCGCTTTTCGTCCATCGAAAAATAGAAAATCGATTCACCATACAAATTTCCAAAATACCCAAGGCCTAGTAGAAGTTACAATTAGTGGGATAGGTACATTGGTAAATTCAATAGAAATAGAGGATAAACCAATCGGAAATTGGCGCCTGCCGTAGAGAGAATCCAGATGACGACATCACTGATTTGTGCATCCCATAGTCCTTTGCTCTATTGCTATGCAAAAGAACCGGATGACTGGAATGAACTGCAGGCAGCTTATAAAAAGCGCGCCCGCGCAGCACAGGATTTCAATGCCGACTTAGTTATTGCTTTCGGTGCGGACCATTTTAATGGTTTCTTTTTCAAACTGATGCCAGCATTTTGCGTAGGCCTGAAAGCAACTGCTGTCGGCGATATCGGAGGATTCTCTGGTGAACTCAATGTACCTGAGGATATGGCTACTGACCTTGTCCATCATCTCAGGCAGAACGACCTGGATCCAGCGGTTTCAACTGATATGACAGTCGATCATGGGTTTTCACAAACAATACACAATATGCTTGGCGGTCTCGAGACAAAGCCGGTCATTCCCATTTTTATAAACGCCATCGCTGAGCCTTTTGTGCCATTTCGTCGTACCCGCTTGCTTGGCGAGGCCATCGGTCAATTCGCATCAACGTCAGGATTAAAAATATTGTTGCTGGCATCAGGTGGAATGTCGCATAACCCGCGCAGATATTATCCGGAATTAGACGCCGGTCCTCCTGAAATTAGAGCCTGGCAATTATCAGGTGGTGATTATCCGGAGTCTCTTTCAGCAACTGAGTACATCAAACTGCTAGAAACGATGCATTATGAAGGAGCAGAGATGATTGTCCGGGGTGAGCGAACACCTGCAGACATGAAACTAAACCAGAAGGCGGATGAGAAATTTCTAGAGGTTATATGCAATGACAGGCTCGAAGAATTCGATGTATGGGATCCAAAGAAGTTTGTCGAGCAAGCAGGCATCGGGTCGATGGAGTTACATACGTGGATCGCAGCTACCGCAGCGCATAAAGCAGCCGGCGGAGAACCACCGGTTAATGACTTTTATTCGGTAACGCCTGAACTAGGCATAGCCTGCGGAATTGTGCATGCGGATTAGGAATTTCCTGCCGAAAACGAAACTTCTGGTTTGCGAATTCCAACTACTGCAATCAATAAAAGACAAGCCAAAGCAAAAACCATTGTTGTGTAAGTAGAACCTATAGTGCCAGCCAAGGCTCCAGCAACGGCAGCACCAATAGCTGGACCACCGACTATAGTTATTGTCCAAAGGCTCAATACCCTCCCACGCAAATGATTCTCGACGTTCACTTGAAGTTCTGTCTGCGAGCCGATCGATACGAGACTCGAAAAAAGTCCTAACATCGCCACAACAAGCATACCTGGAATCAGACTACTCGTGACTGCAAAAAGAACCAATGAGAAGCCGGCTCCAATCGACCCAATCACCACAGCACTATGTAAGGAGTTAACTAATGAACGGGATGAAAATAAAAGACTCGCAAGTATCGCACCAAAGCCCGCTGCAGCCATCAATAAAGCGAGAACATTACTACCGCCCTTAAAAATTAGTACCGAGAATGCCGGCATCAATTCAAGAATGCCCCGACTAAAAAAATTCCCCACGCTTGCGAGCAATAGAATTTGGCGAATCGACGGGTGATCTCTCGCATACCGCAATCCCTCAGTAAGCTCGACGAGATAACTTCGGCGCCCCGATTGATTTAAGTCATTAGGCGCTATCCTTAAAATGGAAAGCACTATAACTGCAGGAAGATAGGAAACTGCATTCGCAAAATAAGCTGCCCCCAATCCATACCAGGCGACAATTCCGCCTGCGATGGCAGGGCCGACAAGCCCAGCAACATTAAAAAACATTGAATTGATGGCAACTGCACTAGCAAATTTATTTTTGTTAACCAAGTGGGGGATCAGGGAAAGTCGGAACGGCGAATAGGCACTGTTGGCAATCCCATGAACCAACGCAAGAACCAATAACCACTGCGTAGTCATATTACCGGTTACCGTCAACAGACCTAGGGCCGCTGCCGAAATCGTCAGAATAATATGCATAACGATGGCTGCAGCTCGTATACTCACCCGATCCGCAAGTACACCAAAAAAAGGTGTTAAGATCGCCAATGGTAAAAACTGTGCGGCAGCAATCATGCCGACAACTAAACTCGACTCAGTCAGTTGCCAGGCATGCCAGCCCAACGCTAAACGCTGTATCCAAACACCAATTACGGAAAGGATACTTCCACACAAATATTTTCGGTAATTCTTACTAGATAATGCGGAATGGCTTTCCTTTTCCATCGCTAAGATTTTAACCAGTCCCTATATAAGGTATTAGCCGCCCAAGCAACAATACGCCAAACCATGAGCCGAGCGAAAGCCACCCAATGACTTTAGCCAGCGGTGGTGTATCAGCGTGCGGTGACCAATTAGCCATTAGCGGGCTAATCTTCATCTTGAACCATAAAGCATTTAATAGTGCTACTACCACAAGGCACATTTTCCACCAAAAACCGATGTTAGCCATATAACGGGCTGGATCACCCATTAGAAAAAGAGATCCAGTGATAAAATTTAATCCGAAACCAATAAACACTAGCGGCAACAATTTGTGTATAGCAGCAATACTTATATTCCGGAGATAGCCAGCAAGTCTAAGGTCGATGACAAGTAACGATCCAAACAATAGGGATAAACCTATAAAATGTAGGATCTCCATTAGTGGCCAGATCCAAACAGAGCCCATCACCCAAGTATTAATCACACTGCCTTCGACCGTGTTAACAAATAGTTCCACTATTGCGTCCGTCATGATCAGCTCCTATAGGTAGGCAATCAGGCGGCCAGCAATGATGGCCCCCATCCATAACGCAATCGAAACTATTGCTAAATTGCGAACTACCCCGAAGCTTCCGCTTCCACTGTCCCACTCTTCGGCACCGACTCGTATCCTCTGCTGAATTAAGCCAGCGGTAACTGTAGCGAGAAAAATCATGGTTATCTTTAGTAAAAACGGTGTGTGTGTAACGAAGTAAGTCGCTTGAGAGGAAAAAAGAAAACAACCCGAAATAACGTTAATTAAGAATCCCATCCAGCCTAACTTACTTAGGCTGAGAAGCGATTGAAAACTGATGCTATCCAACATCCCAATGAGACGCAGATCGCGCATCACAAACAATCCCACAACCATCGCTAATCCAACTACATGTAATCCGAGCATTATTGGGTAGCCCCAGAGAGACTCGCCCACCCATAACGCAATTGCTGTAGTCTCTAGGGCCTCAAACACGGTGCTCTCCTCGCTGTTAGTATTTGCTTTACTTAAACGAATGTCTTGTACAGATGCGTTATGCAGCAATGCATCGGTCTGGTAAGAATTGCCATTATATCTGACGAAAGAAATTCGTATTAGTTCTGTCGAAACTCTAGCTATTTTGTATACATATAGGCGGAACTGTTCCCTTTTCGGTACGATGCGCGAATGAAGAAACTTGTTAGTCTGTTTTTGTTCAGCCTTAGCACCTATGGGGCGTTTGCGAATTTCAGTATCGATTCGGGCATTTACTCCATATCGCAGGCGCGTAACGGGCAATCCATATACAACTCCGAGTGTGCAATTTGTCATGGCAAGGAATTGGACGGTAGCGAAACCGGGCCGGATCTTGCAGGCATTGCTTTTCGTGATCGATGGAAAGATTTGCCGCTGGCAGATTTTTTTAACATCACCAAACAAACAATGCCGGTAGCAAACCCTGCCGGACTCACCGATCGTGAATATATGGATGTTATTGCGTTCATCCTGAATAGAAATGCGTATGCCGTTGGCGAAAAAGAATTGAGTGCACACATAAGCGCAATCGAGAAAGTCTTATTCACAGATCCCGCTGGGAGGGCTCCTCTATCCCTCGGTCTTGAAAACTCGGATGATGAGGAAATGGTCGAATGGCTCCATCACCGCGGTGATCCAGGTAGCATGAATTATTCAGCTCTCGATCTCATCAACCAGTCTAATGTAAGTAACCTTAAAGTTGCATGGCAATGGACATCAGAAAACTTTGGTCCCTCACCCTGGCCTAATCTACAGACTACCCCACTGATGGCCAATGGCATTTTGTACGCTACCGCAGGTCTGCGCCGAGCGGTCGTGGCGATAGATGCGATAACAGGTGAAACCCTTTGGATGTACCGGTTAGATGAAGGAGAGCGAGGTGAAAACGCTCCCCGAAAAGGTCCGGGTAGGGGAGTTGCCTATCAAACGATCAATGGGCAGGAAACTATATATGTCATATCACCCGGCTACCGCTTAATAGCGCTAGATGCTGCGGATGGTCGTCCAATAGAATCTTTTGGGGAAAACGGGGTCGTCGACCTTAAATCCAATATAGGCCAGGACCTGGACTATATCGAATCAAGAATTGGTTCCAGCTCTCCGCCTATCGTTGTAAATGGTGTCATTATTGTCGGTTCAGCATTTCCTTCCGGCGGAGCGCCGCCAACGAAAGAAATGCCTCTGGGGAGCGTCACTGGCTATGATGCAGCCACAGGGGAACTCGTCTGGATTTTTAATACAATTCCGCAAGCAGGTGAATACGGTAACGAAACGTGGCAAAACGATTCGTGGAAATATACGGGTAATGCTGGAGTGTGGACACCCATGTCAGCGGACCCTGAACTGGGATTTGTCTATTTGCCGGTCGAGGCGCCTACTGGTGATTTTTACGGAGGACATCGGCTTGGTGATAACCTGTTTGGGCAAAGTCTAGTATGCCTAGATGCCAAAACAGGTGAACGTGTTTGGCATTTCCAGACCATACATCACCCGCTTTGGGACTACGACCTGCCAGCCCCCCCGTTACTCCTGAATATAAAGGTCGATGGTGTAGAAATACCTGCTGTTGCACAAATTACAAAACAGGGGTTCACCTTCGTTTTCGATCGACGTAACGGAAAACCAGTCTGGCCAATTGACGAACGTCCGGTCGCAAAAAGTACTATACCCGGCGAGATATCCTCACCTACCCAGCCATTTCCTTCTCTGCCCGAATTGTTCGAACCACAAGGCGTAACAAAAGATAATCTGAATAACCTGACACCTGAAATCTATGAAGAAGCTTTACGTATTGCTTCTGGATACACAATGGGTTCTATATATACACCCCCATCACTAATCACAAAGGGTAATAAGGGGACCTTGGTAGCGCCTGGGTCCGTTGGTGGAGCTAATTGGCAGGGTGCAGTGGCGGACCCGGACACTGGACTAATGTATATATCCTCAACCGCCTCGGCAGTCGCTTACGGCATGGTAAATGACCCGGATCGCTCCAACATGCGCTACGTAAAAAGTGGGGCGTCCTTAAAAGGTCCCTTTGGACTCCCTTTATTACGACCTCCCTGGGGTAGGATTACAGCAATCGATCTCAATACTGGCAAAATTAAATGGGTGATTGCGAATGGTGATACACCGCTAGATATTCAGGCTCACGAAAAACTAAAAGGAATTACACTTCCGCGAACCGGCCACGACGATCGTGCAGGACTATTGGTGACCAAATCCTTACTCTTCGCTGGCGAAGGTTCCGGCCTTTACACCAATTCTGGCCGCGGTGGCACGAAATTCCGTGCCCATGACAAGCTAACCGGTGAAATAGTTACTGAGATTGATCTCGGCCTTCGTCAAACCGGGGTCCCAATGACTTACGCTATTCAGGGGCAACAATATATTGTGCTAGCGGCAGGTGCGCCAAACCATTCCGGGGAGCTTATCGCTCTAACCGTGGAAAAAAGTGACTGACAATGAAAATATTAGCTAACAAGTGGTAAAAGTAACTCTGCTAATAAATCACCCTTCTATATCAATTAACTAATGTGAAGGCGATAGGCAATTATCCCGCCTAAAGCCATCGGTATGGCAAAGATGAAATAAAGTGACTCCATACCCATACCCATTGCAATAAGATACCCAGCAGCAGCCGGTCCGATGACCGCACCAATTCGGCCCAGTCCTATTGCCCAGCCTATTCCAGTGGTTCGAATAACCGTCGGGTACGCCTTTGCTGAGGTGCCGTAAAGTCCTGTGAAGGCGCCCTGTTGGACGATACCAATGAAAAAGGTTAGCGTCAGTAATAAAGTCAAATGAGCTGGAGCAAGTGCAAATATAATCATTGCTATAGCCGCTCCAAGACCTAAATAACAAACCAAGTTCGTTAGTTTAAATTTAGTCGATAACCACCCCATCAGATAGATTCCGGTAACACCACCCAAATTAAATAGGAAGAACGCATCGCGACCCACCGACGCACCAAAGCCAGAATCTTCCATCAATTTTGGTATCCAACTCATCAGAAAGTACAAAGTACTAAAAATCATCAAAAATGCCATCCACAGAGTAACCGTCTTAGTTCTGTGGGCCCTACTTAATAGCTGTAGCATTCCCTCTGTAAAACCAAGCGATACTTGCTCCTCAGGCAGGACCTCAGGCATCTGATCAATAGGTGGTTTTTTCATTTTTTTCAATATGTTATTTATAGATTGGAGCGCACCTGGGGGTCTACGTCCTAACAAATATTTGAGCGATTCAGGAATAAGTAACCAAGCCACAATTATCATTGATAAAGTAAGTACCCCGCCAAACCAAAACATACCGCGCCAACCATAGTCCGGAAGGATGTAAGCAGCGATAACCGAAGTCATCATCGCCCCAAGCGGATAACCGGAAGTAACTATAGAGACAGCTAAAGCCTTATATTTATCAGGACTATATTCAGCGGCAAGAGCTGCTTGGCTTGCCAGAATTGCACCCGCACCTAACCCACTAATAAATCGCAGAATTATAAACTCATTAAGGGTCGTTGCTTTGGCGGTGAAGATAATTGATACCCCCATGAGGGCAAGAGCAATAATAATGAGTTTTTTCCGGCCAATAATGTCCGACACCGGCGCTAGGAGCATCCCACCAGCCATCATTCCTACAAGTGCAAAACTAAAAATCCAACCGAGTTTATCTGCCGTAAGCGACAATTCCGAAGATACAGCGGTCGCCACTACCGCCATCGCTGTGATATCAAAGCCATCAAGCATGTTAAAAAATAAACAGAGCCCAATGACCAGCAACTGCTGCGTTGTTACTCCCCCACGTTCGATTATATCGTGTGACAACTTTTCACTGGTTCCGGTGACTAGCGACATTCATTATCTCCAATGTTTTATTTTTATGGGCTAGCTCTAACCCTTGTGTTTACCTGCTTCCCAACCAAAACCCAGACCGAGCGTATCTTCCGCGACCCCTGCCGGCAATTCTTCAATCTCTGTTGCCATCGTATCGTTCCAACGATTTAGAAAACCAAATAAAGCAATGGAAGCTACAATCTCAACTACCTGCTCTTCATCAAAAAACTTGTATATTTCATCAAAATCTTCTTGTGTCGCCTGGGCTGGTGACATTGCTCCCTTATACGCCAGACGCAAAGCTGCTCTCTCAGCCTCGGAAAAACAATCAGCAGTTTCAAATTCCCAAACCCTGCTAATCTTTTCATCTGATGCTTTGTAAATTTTCGACAAATTGGCCATATGCGCTTGGCAATAGCGACAACCGGCTGCCTGACTGGCAATTAGGGAAGCCAGCATCTTCAGCTCTTCAGGGACTGTGCCCTCATAAAGAACAGCTTGGTTAAGCTGCATGAACGCGCGGACAATATCAGGCCTTCGCACCATCGTCTGGATACTATTTGGCGTAAATCCGCGTGTCTCTTTATAAAAGTTAAAGCGCTCCTGAATATCCGCCGGGAGGTCATCTAAAGGCAATGGGTTCATGTGCGGCATAAAAAATCCTCTTAATCAGGCAGCGATATCAAATCGGCCAACAGTGACGCCAACTGCAAAAATGGGTAGCTCGGCCGTGTAAAACTGGAGTTCGCCTAATCCACCAGCTGCTGCCGCAGTGGCAATATAAGTACGAATTTCGTAACCACCCTGACCAGCCTGCGCATAGGTTTCTTGATCGGAATAACCCAAAACGGCTTCCTTGTCCTGACGCATAAGCTGACCCAGAAATCTGCGGTCCCATTCCTCATTAATTTTTCCTGAATCCGGCGTCGCCGGCCAGTGAGACACACCTCCGGTTCCCACCAGCGCCACTTTTTCTGGCACCGCATCACAGCTTCGACGCAACGCCAAGCCGAATTCCCAGGCACGATGCAACGGTGTAAGCGGTGGTCCCTGACAATTTATATTGACCGGAATAATAGGTAAGTCATAGTTTGGTGTCAGAAAATTTAGTGGAACCATAATGCCGTGATCGAATTTCCATTCCTCAGCATAAGCTACATCAACTGTTTGCATAACCTCACGCGTTATACGAGTCCCAAGATCTGGTGCACCTGGCACTGCTGTCTTTGATATCTTAAGCCACTCTGGATCTTCAATAGGCCCCTGATATTCAGCTCCGATTCCAATACAAAATGCTGGCATGTTATTCATAAAAAAGTTAGCAAAGTGTTCAGCGGCAACTACAATTAATGCCTCTGCCCCGCTGTCTTCGATGTCTTGTCTTTGCTTGTCTAGTTGTGCATAAAACTCGTCACGTTTTTCTGTATTTTCACACAAGTCAGCCCGACCAGTGATGCCTGGCGCATGACTGCATACTCCCGCATAAACAAGACTCATCGACTTTTCTCCTCTTCGGTAAAACTTTCGCCCTCGCCTGTCATTGTGTAAACACCGGCGCGAACCGGACCGTGCTCCTCTATTCCCTTGCGCATCATGTCCAGGTAATCGAACCACTCAATACCAAGGAACGCAGCGTAGTGCATCAGAATCTGCCCATTCACACCAAGTACATAAAGAAGTCCGATATCACCTTTACGGAGTGCATCCGCTTCTTCATCAGTGAGGTCGAAATCGCCGAGAAGTGCTTCCAAGTCATTTTGGTATTTTTTTTGTGCACCCTCATCACGGTTAAGTACATATAAAAATTTCTGCAAATAATAAAGACTCATGCTTTTCCTAGTTGCGGAACCCTGTGTGACCCCATTGCTATACAAACATTCTTGGTTTCCATGTAAAAATCGAAACTGTAGTCACCACCATCCCTGCCAATTCCGCTGGACTTCATGCCACCGAAAGGCGACGGTAAGTGACGGTTGTTTTCAGAGTTCACCCAGATCATACCGGCATCAAGTGAGTGCGCCATACGGTGACCGCGACCAATGTCGTTAGTCCAAACATAACCTGCTAATCCGTAGTCAGTATCATTTGCGATTGCTATCGCATCAGCTTCGTCCTTAAATGGAATAGCCGTTAGTACAGGCCCGAATATTTCTTGTCGGGCAATCGTCATGCCGCTGCTCGCATTAATCAAAAATGTCGGCTCCACATAGTTACCCTTTCCATCTATTTGCGCGGCTTTACCGCCCGCTGCAATCGTTGCACCCTCCTTCGCTGCTATATCGAAATAACTACATACCTTGTCGAAATGATTTTGGTGCACTAGCGGTCCAATCTCCGTGACAGGATCTAGGGGATGTCCAACTTTAAGTTTACCTATTCTCTCTATGAGCTTTGCGTTGAATTCATCCTGAATCGATTCCTGAATAATTAGCCGGCTCGATGAAGTACAACGTTCTCCGTTTAAACTAAAAATCATAAAAACAACAGCATCAAGGGCACGATCCATATCGGCGTCCTCAAAGACAATAACCGGATTCTTTCCTCCTAGCTCAAAATGAAAACGTTTCAGGGTTTCGGCCCCTTGATGCATGATTTGGCTACCTGTCGTTGTTTCCCCAACAAAAGCTACAGCCTTTATCGCTGGATGCTCTGTAAGAGTTTTCCCTGTCACCGCACCCGACCCATGAACGCAGTTCAATACACCATCTGGCAACCCGGCTTCATGCGCGATCTCAGCAAGCATCATTCCGGTATAAGGTGACCATGCCGCTGGTTTATGCACGACAGTACACCCAGCAGCCAAAGCCGGAGCTATCTTCCATGTTGATAGCATAAATGGAGTATTCCATGGCGTGATAACGCCCACCGGGCCGATTGGCTGACGAATCGTATAGTTCAAATGCTCATCAGCCGGTAAAGAGAGTCCGTCACGAGCATTAGGCGCCATATCCGCAAAATATTGGAAATTAGCAGCACCTCTGACCGCCGCCTTGGTCATGAATCGAATGGCCTGTCCGGAATCAATACTTTCAACCAACGCAATATCGCGCGCGCGCGCTATGATGGCATCGGCTACTTTATGTAATAGCCGCTTACGTTCCTTTCCAGGAACATTCTTCCACTCCTCGAATGCCGCTTCTGCGACCTCACACGCTCTTCCGACATCTTCAACACTTCCGGATGCGACCCTACCAATAATACTGTTGTCTGCCGGTGCAATAGTTTCAAAGGTATCCTGTGACAACCCGGCGTCGTGCATTCCATTGACAAAATGCGGCAAGGTGTCATTACGAAAGCGGGCTAACAACTTGTCTGCATCTTGAAGGTTTGATTCGAAATCTTGCGACATTATGGTTTCCTTTTAATCTATTTATTCGCGACTTTTCATATATTCGCGAAGATTATTTTTCTTCCATGTAAGTTCCGCATGGATTTCCTGAATTTCAAATGAAATAGCCAGTGGTGATACCGATGACACCGGCTCTAACAAATGACATAGCGAAGCGAAGATTTCTTCGCCAAATGTCTTTTGTTTTTCTAGGGACCGCCCATGTCCCAATTTCAAGATGACGTGCACAAAAGCATTCTCCAAATGCTGGTCCGCAACTTGATACCTCTCACGACAAACGGCTCGCGTACGAAGCCCCCCAACAGGTAATCCATCCATCTCCATAGCTGTCTGATGCAATCCATCTACCAGCCCCTGGATATCCAGATGCGATTCAAGGTTTGCTGAATACTCAATAATCTGATGCGGCATTTAATTCTGCTTATGCTTCGATTGAATTAACTTAACATGTTAAGTATACTGTGATTAAAAGAAACGTCAAGCAACTAAATATGCAGAGGCCAGCAAACCAATGTTCGACACTGAAAAAATTAAGGGATCCATTCCACCCGTTGTAACCCCATTCAAGAATGGTGAGGTAGATTACGATGCCTATGCCGAACTTATCGATTTCCAAGTAAAGGAAGGATCGCACGGCGTACTTGTTAATGGTACGACCGCAGAACCATCCACATTGACCATTACCGAACGTAACAAAATTGTCGATGTAGCTACCGAGACTGTCAATGGGCGTATCCCGGTGGTTGCAGCAACTGGCTCGCAGTCTCTGGCCGAGACCGAAGCACTGACTGCACACGCAACAAAACGCGGGGTAGATGCATTATTAATTGTCACACCCTACTACATCAAGCCTCCGCAAAGAGGCCTTGTTGAGTATTACCTGAACCTAGCGGGACAGCATGAAACTCCATGGATGATTTATCACATCCCCGGTCGCACAGCTGTCAATGTAACCCTTGATTCAATGAAACATATCTGTGACCAATCAGCGAGTTTTATTGGTATGAAACACGCTGTAAATGATCTCGGATTTGCCTCAGAGTGCCTAGCTGCGTTTGGTGAAGATTTTAAAATTTTTGTCGGGCTTGAGGAGTTGTCATTTCCAATGATGAGCATTGGCGCGTGCGGCCTTATGAATGCTGTGGGAAATTTAAGACCTGGAATCCTCGCAGATATGTGTCATGCGGTATGGAATAGTGACCTTGTAAAGGCACAAAGTCTTCATCACCGCCTTCTCGAAATAAACCAGGCCGTCTTTTATGACACTAATCCGATACCGATGAAATATATGATGAAACGGCTGGGTATCATGCCAGAGAATGAACATCGGCTCCCAATGACTCCAGCATCTCCAGAGCTTGAAAAGCGTCTAGATGGCGTACTTAACAGAGCTGGGCTTCTATAGGATCTCCTGTCTAAATGAAATTTCTTACCTTCAAATATAATAACAAAACAAGTTTTGGTGCAGTTTTAAATGATGGTGTCGTGGACCTCGGCAAACGACATTCGGATATTACTGATCTGCGCCATGCTATACACGATGACAGGCTTAATGCATTAGCTTCAGAAGCCACATCCGCTATAGCAGATTATTCACTCGACGACATTGTGTTCCTGCCTCCGATTATTAATCCGGAAAAAATAATTTGCATAGGGGTCAACTACGCCAAGCGCAATACCGAATATAAGGATGGCTCGGACCGACCAAAGTTTCCAAGTGTTTTCATGCGCAGCCGTGAATCTCTTACAGGTCACGAGCAATCGCTAATGGACCCTCCTGAATCTAATCAGCTCGACTACGAAGGTGAGATCGTTATCGTCATCGGAAAAGACGGGAGGCGTATAAAAGAAAGTGAAGCTCACAAATATGTTGCGGGCTTAACCATCATGAATGAAGGTTCTGTCCGTGATTGGCTCCGTCATGCCAAATTTAACGTAACCCAAGGAAAAAATTTCGAACGATCCGGATCAATAGGTCCATGGTTAGTAACGACAGATGAACTAGATCCGATGGGGGAACTAAGCTTAAGGACTGTAGTCAACGGTGAGGAGCGTCAAAATGATAAGACTGGCAACCTGATGTTTCCCTTCCGTTATCTTATAAGTTATCTATCAAAGTTTTACCGCTTAAAACCCGGCGATATTATTGCCACCGGAACACCTAACGGTGCTGGAGCGCGCTTTGAGCCGCCTAAATATCTCAAACATGACGATGTTGTAGAAGTTGAAGTACCTGGAATCGGTATCTTAAGAAACAGGGTGAAAACCGAGATTATCTGATGGGTGATATCAGAGAAAACAAGCAAGCTCGTCTTAGGGATTTCGAACATTCTTTGCCAATGGGTCTTTTGAAGGCTCGCGAAGCCGCGATGTCAAAATTCCGCCCGATGCTTCGTGACCATGGGCTCACTGAACAACAATGGCGGGTCATTCGTGCACTTGCAGATTATGAGGAAATCGATGCCAGCGAACTTGCCCGCCGCAGCTTTCTTCTCTCACCAAGCCTTACTCGTATTCTTCAATACCTTGAAAGCAGAAAGCTGATAACACGCTCCTCAGATGCCAAAGACCAACGACGTTCTGTACTTGTTTTAACGACCAAAGGTCAGAAACTATTCGCGGAAGTGGCTCCGGATTCTGCCGCAATTTACGATGAAATTGAGGCAGCATTTGGTATGGCTAGAATGACTTTGCTGTACGATTTGCTCGAACAATTCCATGAAACCATGGAATAACACCCAACGTTACAAAATAATTACGATCGGCTTCTATTTAACTATCGAGGATTTTATCAACCCTGTCGATCATCTCGTCTTTGTTGTAAAGGTCATAGAAAATAGAAGCCATAACGTTGGGGGGTCCAAAGAAAAAGCGTTCATATAAAGTCTGGCGACCCCCAAATCCTGATACCGAAAGATCATGCGCCAGCCGGAATAATGCGATACGGTCCTTGCTCTCAAGATTCAGCAACTGAAAATATTGCGTAACGTCCCCTGCAATATCGTTCGTTAAATCAAGCTCACTGGGCGTAGCCATTAATGAACTAGAGCCAAGCAATTGAACCAATTCGATCAATCGAGGATACATTTTAGGAAATAGATTTCTAGAAGTATCCAGAGGGCGCCGCAGCGGAATATAATTTCCATACTCATCTTCATGGGCATGCTGTTCTGCCGAAAATCTTAACGCTCGAATAGTCTCAGTTATAAACATCGCTTCAGCAATTTGACCTTTTATGTTCATATCCTTGTCTTTACCTGACGCTTTGGCCATGGCACACAAAAGCCCAACGATAAATTCTGCTTTAGCTAATTTTCCGCAAATCACCTGATGCATCATTTGGGTAACGGCATTCGTCTCAGCAAACGCCCTATTACAGAGCAGCGGATCACGATAAATAAATACCCGTTCCCACGGCACGAACACGTCTTTAAACGTGAGCACAGCATCCATTTCTTCATATCTTGATGATAAGGGGGCGTCGAAATTGGATTTACCATGATCATAACTATCCCGGCAAATCATCCTCAGACCCGAACTGTCAACAGGAGCTACGAAGGCAAAAGCATATTCTAGGTGTTCATCTTTTTGCCGGTCGAGAACCGTCGAAGGAAACACTTCTACCTCATCAGCCTGCGGACCGAGCGTCGCTAGCAATCTAGCGCCGGTCACAAAAATACCGGCATCGTTTTCTTTAACGACCTTTAGGGTGACATCAGCATTGGATCTGCCTGCCTTTGCCTCGGAAAAACTGACCGTCGGATTAAGGAGCGAATGCGTCAAAACCTTATCGTTTGTCGACGCATACTCGTAATAACGCAGCATATTATCCGCAAATTCAACTTTCCCTTCTTCCAGCAATTTTGCACACGCTGCGAATGCCATGATAGATGTATTTTTGTAGTCCGGTGTGCGCCCGAAGACCCCATTTGACCATTTAGCCCATTCATAAAATGCAGCACCTCTCCGCACAACATCTTCTTTAGATTTAGGAATAAGGAAAGACATAGGAATGTCTTTATCATCTTCTCGGTAAGTCACAATATCCCTGTATTCAGGATCGAACTGCTTATCCATAAAACTAGCTAAAGTATGCGCCCCTCGTGATAACCCAGGGTGTTTTGTGACGTCCGCTACCTTTTCGCCTTCCAGCCACACATCCCGACTATCTTGCAAGCCTTCTAGGTATTGCGCGCCTGTTCTAATACCGGCACCTTTACGGCCATCCTCGTATTTTATTTCTGCCATGTACCCGTTTCCTTTTGAAGTGACACAACACGATCGAGATTATTGATGATTTGTTGCCATTCTGCAGGTTCGATAGAGGCTTGTAGCTCCGCATAGGCTTTATCTACTACCGGCCGCACCTGCAAATGCAAATCCTTACCTTTGTCTGTCGCAAAAATAAACACATTCCGCCGATCGGTAGTTGACCGCCGGCGATCAACCAGCCCTTGTGTATTAAGCCGATCCACTACACCCACCAGACTAGGTGCTGCTATCAGCGTAACATCTGCCAAATCACCAAAAGCAATTTCATCTTGCTCCCAAAGAACCCTGAGCACCCGCCACTGTTGCTCAGTCAGGCCGAACTCCTTAAAAATCTCTCTAAACCTTGGCATAACGCTATCTAGAGCACGGATCAACATCATGGGCAAAGAGCGACTGAACTCTTGTGTTGTCATTACTTTAAAGTTTTATTAATATATGAATCATTAATATATTAATAAATACAATAAATTTCAACTAAAATTGCTGAAATGCAGACGCCAACTTACATGACTGACACCAAGTTATTTAGAAAATGCTTGGGCAAATATGCAACCGGTATTGCAGTTGTCACCTGCCGCGATAATAACGGTCTTCCATATGGGAGGACCATTAATAGTTTTAGCTCTGTATCACTGGAGCCACCGCTCGTACTTTGGAGCCTTAGTAAGAAAGCACATTCACTCAACGAATTCATCGAAGCCAAGTACTTTGCGATCAATGTTCTTTCAACCCGACAGCGGAACCTTTCCGAGCACTTCTCATCCAGTAATGACAAAAACTTCAATAATATCGATTACATACTTTTTAATAACAATGCTCCAATTCTCGTCGACAACCTAGCTACGTTTCATTGCAAGGCACATGATATTTATAGCTGTGGAGATCACTTCATTATAATTGGTGAAGTGACTTACTGTGCTTCCGCTAAACAGTACCCATTAATATTTTTCAATAGTAAATACACAAAGGTCGACGAATCCGCTGATAAGATATAGCGAGGGGGCAACTGAAGGAGCCTGATGTGCCAACACTGAAGCTGTACACCAGCCCAAGAGCCTGCTCTACCGCTTGTCACATAGCGCTGGAAGAGTCTGGCCTTGACTACGAAGTAGAAATAATAAAAATTCGCGAAGGTCAGCACAAAACAGCTGACTATTTAGCCATTAACCCATGGGGGAAAATTCCTACTTTGCTTATCGGCGATGAAGTTCTAACCGAAGCACATGCAATACTTTCTTACATCGGTGAAAAATCACCCAATTCATTTCTTCCAGACAATAATACAATGGGCCGAACACGCGCACATGAGTGGATGAACTTCTTATCTTCAACTGTTCACATCGCATTCCGCCCACTATTCAGGCCACACTTATTTTTAAAAGAAAAGAGTCTCTACCCGAAGTTACTTGAGGTCGGCGTTCCCAATCTTCGAAACACACTTCTGGAGGTGGATCGTCGACTGGCTGATCGAGAATTTGCCCTTGGGAAAGACTTCAGCGTGGTAGATCCCTATCTTTTCGTATTTTATATGTGGAGCCAACGAGATGATATTGCACCCCATATCGCAGATATGGCCAACTGGAAAGCTCATGCGAAACGGATATTGGAGCGACCTGCGACCTGGAAATGCCTAAATCGCGAAGGTGTTACGAAAAAAAATATTACTGATCCATGACAGGCTGTGTATAGATTGTCCGTGTAGGACCTCGACTTTATATGTAGACTAAATGCAGTAAAGGGGAGCATTAGCATGAAAAGCCTATTTTTAACCGTCTTTATGGCGCTCATGATCACGGGTGTTCCGCAGCAAACCAACGCGCATCATTCCGTTTTCGCCGTCTATGACATAAACAAATCCGTGACGATTGACGGCGTTATCACTGACATTTGGTTTAAGTCACCCCATATTCGTGTCTATATCGAAGTCACCGATCAAGATGGGGCAAAAATCATCTGGAATACTCATGGCCATAACCCCACCGCACTTCGGAGGCGTGGTTGGGTTCGCGACACACTAAAAGTCGGAGAAAAAGTCACAATGAGCGGCGACCCAACCTACGACGGTTCGCCAAAGATGTTCATCCGAACAATCGTGCGTGAAGATGGCTCAATTCTCGAGAATAAGGTGGGAAACTAATGAAATTCCTAACACCAACACTGGCGCTTCTTACTTTATGGATTGACGCCAACGCTCAAGATCACTTCGTAGGGAAATGGGACCTTATGATCACGCAACGTGGCTTCCCCATGGAAGGCTTACTCGAAATCCGAGATACAGATCAAGGATTGATAGCTCATGTTGAGGGTGGTCCGGCTCGTCTTTCTATTGAGGGTCGGGATATTGAGATAGGAATAGATGACCGCACGGCAGCTGGCATGCCTTTTGAGCGATACCTGCGAGGGACACTCTCCGAAGAATCAATACACGGTTCCTTTGGCCCTGAAGTCGAAGCATCCGCAGAAATAAAATCCCTCTGCGAGCGCCTGCCATTAGCATGCCCGGCGCCGACCGGAACATGGAGAGCATCCCGGCATGTGCCTGCTGAACCGGCGACAGGAGAAAATCCGGTTGATTTGTCCGGTTATTGGGTTGTTGATGTAGGCGGTATCAGGAGATGGACAGCGGATCTGACGGAGGCCGCAAAAATATGGAAAGCTGAATTCGATGTCGTAATGGATTTGCCGGCCCAAAGATGCCAGCCTACGGGACTCGTTCTCAGCTGGGGCTTTAGGGGTAATGAGCCAGAAATATTCCAAAGCGAAGATAAAATATCCATGATACTCGGCTCTAAAATACGGCGGATATACCTCGACGGTAGAAGGCCACCGGAATATACACCTTGGTACCCAATGGGTTTTTCAGCGGGCCACTGGGAAGGAAGCACACTCGTCGTAAAAACAACACACCTACAACCTACTGTTCGGGAATGGATGGGCGATCCAATCTCAGAAGAAGCAGTCGTCATAGAACGCTATTCAATCGATGACAACGGACGCTTAATTGGTGTACTAACGCTGCATGACCCTAGAAACTACAAGCAACCAATGATAAAGCGCGTCCGCTGGCGTAAGGAAAATGATACGAGAGTACGTTTCCCATCTCTCTGCGACCCGGACTCTTTCTACCAAGAACTGCACGATGATGAACTACTCGAGGAATATTGGGAACGCTCAAATCGTCGCTACTGACCCAAGAAACTATCTGCTATGATGCGCGCGGCATGAGGCTTGCCCAATAGTCAGGGCACCCGTTTAACTGGATAAATTAGGATGTATTCCTGCCCCCGTAATGTTGCAAAATCCATGTTTGGAGTAAAACTTTGCACAGAAACTTGCTAAGAACAGTCGTCCTATTTTATCTGCACCTCGCAGCGTCGAGCATTTTCGCTCAGATGTCAGATGTCGTGGCACTTCAAATCGATGGTTCCGAACCAATCAAACTGCAACGGCTGGACCACAATGCAACCGATATGCAGATCGATGGCCGACTCGATGAGCTCGTATGGCAACGCCTGAAGCCGATGGGGACCTTCCGAGTTACAAAACCGGATACTATGAAAAACACGCCATATGCCACACATTTCCGGGCCTTGTACACCGATGAAGGCCTTTACCTGTCTTTAGACATGGAGCAACCAGCCGAGACCATAATCCAGCGCTCCGCGCCGCGGGATGCGAATGAACTAGCTCGTGACGCTGTAACTATCGTAGTAGATACATCCGGCACTGGGCGCTACGGCTACTGGATTGGGCTATCACTCGGTGACGGAGAAATGGACGGCACCATTCTTCCGGAACGAAAATTCGATGGAGACTGGGATGGCGCATGGTACGGAGCCACCCAACGTACCGAGATCGGCTGGGTGGCCGAGTTCTACATACCCTGGTCGCAAATGGCGATGCCCAAAGCTGATGGTGTGAGGCGTATTGGTATTTACGCCAGCCGCAAAGTAGCCCACCTTGATGAACGATGGGGCTGGCCTGCTCTGACAGAAACACAGCCACGCTTTATGAGTGCGATGCAGCCGCTTGAGCTAGTTGATGTCGATCCACGGCAACAATGGAGTGTGTTTCCCTATGTATCCGCAACCATCGATAGAGTGGACGATAACTCAGGGGAATGGAAAACCGGTGCGGACCTGTTCTGGCGACCATCATCCAACTTCCAGCTAACGGGAACACTGAACCCCGACTTTGGATCCGTAGAATCCGATAATGTTGTTGTTAATTTAACCGCCGATGAAACCTTCTTCCCGGAAAAACGGCTTTTCTTCCAGGAAGGACAGGAAATATTTAATGTCGCCGGATCAGAAGGGGAAGGCTGGCGGCCATCTATTTCGGTAGTGAACACCCGCCGCATAGGCGGCCGTCCACGGGACCTGGATTTACCTGATGATGTCAGCTTATCACGGCGGGACCAGTTAAAAGTTGCAGATATCATGGCAGCTGCCAAGGCCACCGGCCAGATCGGATCCCTGCGTTATGGATTACTGGCTGCCAGTGAAGAAGATACCCGCTATACCGGCAGTGATAACCTGGCCTACTCGATGTCCGGTCGTGATTTTGGTGTTTTGCGGGTGCTTTACGAAGATGCCAAAGGGGCTGCCTATAGGGGCCTTGGCTGGCTTTCAACAGTTGTCGCCCATCCCGATTCGGATGCCATCGTCCACGGTGCTGACTTTCACTGGCTAACAACCAGTGGCAAATGGAATTTTAACGGCCAGATCATTCATTCTGACAAGGGTGACGACGAGCAAGGCACGGGCATATTAGCCGATGCAACCTATACACCGCGCCAGGGCCTCAGCCACGAATTTACAACAATACTCCTGGATGACACGATTGACGTTAATGACCTCGGATATCAACGCCGTAACGATGTAAATGAATTCGTTTATCGCCTGCGCTGGAACAAATCGGGTCTGGAACGTGTTCGCAACTTTAGCTTGTCACCATTTTTTCGTTATGAAGTAAATGGAGATGGATTTCGGACCTTTCATGGCTATGGGCTAAGCGGCAACCTGGTACTCAATAGTTTGCACAGTATCAGTGGTTTTATCGGGTACTTCCCTCCTCAATATGATGACCGTAGCAGCTTCGGTAACGGAACCTTCGCTGTCAGGGGACGTTCATATTCAGACCTTTGGTTTCGCACCAACAGGTCAAAGGCACTGAGCACTTTCCTGAGACTAAGCGTGCAGCCTCAAGATGTCTACGGCACGACTATTGAGTCCCAGCTTGGCCTTACCTGGCGTCCTTGGGATAACCTGGCCATGGAACTGGAAGTTACCCACAAAGATAATAATGGCTGGCTGCTGCACCAGGATGATCAGGACTTTACGACCTTCAATGGGAAACAGTGGCAGCCCAAATTCAGCCTCGACTATTACCCAACATCAAAACAACAACTCAGCCTGGCTATGCAATGGGTAGGCATACAATCCATGGAAGACCGATTCTTCATGCTGCCTGGTGGAACCACTGAACTAGTCGAAGTAGAAAAACCAAACGATGAAACCGATGATTTCAGTATATCTCAGCTCAATTTTCAGCTCCGTTACCGCTGGCAAATCGCACCTCTTTCGGACCTCTTTGTTGTTTACACGAAAGGTGATAGCCGACGTATTAACCTGACCAGCTTTAGCGATATGTTCAATGACAACTGGGACAATCCGCTCGGCGACTACCTGGTAATCAAGCTCCGTTATCGGCTAGGGTCCTGAAACCAACCTGCTGATATGCTCTAGGCTCGGCCTATGGTCCTTATAGTCCCGAGTGACAACAGACATTACACCATCAATCTCGAGAACCAGTGACGGAAATCCATCGATTGGCGATCTTTTTGAAAAACCACGCTCTTCTTGCAAGTTAGACTCAATTTCTGGGGAGCGAATATCGATGCTGAAACTTTCAAGATCCAGATGCAATTCCGCCGCCAGGACTTCAAGCGTTTCTATATCCGACGGATTCATAGCCCGAAGATAATATGCACGCTGAATTGCATCGATCATTTCATCATAATTTCCCTGGCGACCAGCTGCTAGCACCGCTCGGCAAGCAGGATAAGTTGACCGCCTTGCTTCACATTCCGACCAGAAATCAAAATTAAATTCTGTCCCTAACATTTGAGAAATTCTCTCCCACGCCGCAGATATCTTCTCCCGTAGATCCGGAGGCATAGGCTGATCGCTGTCAGGAGCTAGTCCACCGACAATTTTTTTCAACCTGATCGTATCCGGAAGTTCTCTAAACAAACGATCAGAAACGGGCCGATAGCCCCAACACCAGGAGCACATGGGGTCATGAAAAAAATAGAGAATCGGTTTAGCCAGCAGCTCTCTCCTTGCCTGCTGAGAGCACTTGCAGCCTGCGACAGGCATCTTCGATAACGTCATCTTCCTTCGCAAAACAGAAACGGGCGATTGTATCTCCCGCTTTACCCTTAAAAAATGACTCTCCGGGCACGCTCGCTACTCCAGTTTTATCAAGTAAATACATCGCCCGATCTTTACTGTTCTGTCCTGGCAATGAAGTCACATCCGCCAAAACGTAATAAGCGCCTTGGGGCACACATGGTGTCAGTCCTACATCATCCAGCGTTCCACAAAGCATTTCGCGTTTCTTACGATATTTTGCAGCAAGCTTGTCAAAATATTCGTCTCCCAGATCTACGATCCCAGCGGCAGCACCTATCTGAAGTGGTGTAGGCGCACACACATAAACCAGATCGCTAAAGTTGCCAATAGCGTCTGCCCACTTTGGATCACAAACTGCATAACCAATGCGCCAACCGGTTATGCTAAATGTTTTGGAAAGCCCGGAAATTGTTATCGTGCGCTCCCACATACCTGGCAGCGAAGCCATACTGATATGTGGCATAGAATCAAAAATAAAGTGCTCATAAATTTCATCCGTAAAAACGAACAAATTATATTGCTTTGCGAATTTGGCAACTAACTCCATCTCATCCATGGACCAGACCTTGCCAGAGGGGTTACCTGGCGTGTTGACGATGATTGCCCGAGTTCTATCTGTGACGACCGCCTCGAGATCATCAAACGAGAAGGTCCAATCTGGCGCTTCCGTTGGCAGAAAAACCGGCACAGCTTCTGTCGCCTTTAAGGTACTTTCATGATAACTGTAGTATGGCTCAAACAATATGACCTCATCACCCGGCTCTAGCAAGGCCAAACAAGCGCAATAAAGCGCGCCGGTTGCACCGGCACTGACAACAACGCTGGTTTCCGGATCTGCTTCTATTCCAGCACGGCGGCGATATTTTTCAGCAATTGCATTTCTCAGGGCCGCAGTACCATCATGGCGTGAATAACTGTTGTTGCCTGATTCGATTGCATCTACAGCAGCCTGTGTAACCCGATCCGGTATCGCAAGATCACAGACTCCTTGGGCCAGATTGACTCCCCCTACCCGCTCACACTCTACGCTCATACCTCTTAATTCCGACTTTCTAACCCATTCATGCCGAGAACTTAGTTCTAATGTCATTTGTTATCCTTTATTCAAGCAAATTTCTAATCTGCTAAGCTGTTATTAGCAGATGATTACAGGCAAATTGATCTTGTACAAGCGTATTTACAAATTAGTAGCAGTATTATCGGTAGCACTGCCAATGGCGGCGGCGGCCGGACAGGAAGATCCGGAAGAAAAAAACATCGATAGAGAATCGCGAGCATGCATCAGCGTTAGACAAATTCGTCATACCGACGTGATCGACGACCAAAATATACTTTTCTTCATGAGGGGCGGTACCGTCTATCTAAACATGTTGCCACGCCGCTGTACCATGCTGAGGCGCGAAAAACGTTTCATGTACGAGACAAGAACTGGTGGCCTTTGCCGCAGAGAACACATTCGAATACTGACCCAGGACATTGGGTCAGGCGGCGTAGGCGGTGGCTTATTCGGGAGTGGAATCAATAATCTGATGGGGGGCGTAATGTGCTCTCTCGGCGCATTTTATGAGCTTTCGGAAGAAGATGTGGAAGCATTCAAGATGGCCACTCAAGAACCCGCACCCAAAGCAAAGCCATTACCGATGCCGGAACCTGAGGAGGTAGATGTCCAAAAGGATGAAGGTTAGTGTCCCTAGCTGAGCCCACCAGAGAAACTGCGATCAAAAGTTGCTGTTTTAATTAGGGCATAGATCGGCAGTCCCGTTTCAATTCCAAGTTCATCAATCGCCTCTAGGGTCACTTGTGAAGGGATACACGTCCCATCAACATCGACAGTGACCGTAGCAAATGCTGTTCCCGGAGCTGTCTTAACACTTTTTACTTGACCCAGTACTACATTACGGACGCTCAAATCAACGGGCTTACTCGTTGCTAACACAACGTCGGTAGCCCGGACAGACAAACGAATGGAGTCTCCCGGCTGAACATTTTTTAAACTCGGAACCATCAATGTTTGTTCCCCGTGAGCGACTCGCGTGAGGTGCAAGGCCGGAAAGTCTTCAACAACTTTTACGCTAAGTATCGCTACAGGCTCGAAAGGAACAACTGACCAGTCAAGCGCTTCTCTGCCAAGCACCTGGCTGACACTACCAATGGAATTAATTCGACCACTATCAATCATAATCATGTTGTCCGCTAACTGCGCCATCTCTGTCACCGAATGACTTACGTATATAGTCGGTATGCCGAAAGACCGGTGTAAAGATTGCAGATAGGGGAAAATCTCCTTTTTGTGGACAACATCTAATGCCCCAAGTGGCTCATCGAGAAGAAGCAATTCAGGCTGAGAGAGCAAACTCCTCGCAATTGCTACACGTTGTCTCTCGCCGCCCGATAACGAGTCAGTTTCTCTGTGAAGCAAGCTATCGATTTGCAATATCGAAACCGCTTCACTAAAAGTAATCAGCCGGTTTTTAGGTATTTTTCGCCTGTCCGCATAGCGAAGATTGCCCTCAACATCTAAATGCGAAAACAAGCGCGCATCTTGAAATACATAACCAACAGAACGCAAATGCGGAGCAATAAATACAGTACTGTCCTGCCATATGACACCGCCGTAACTAACCGAACCCTTCGAGCGATTTTCGAGTCCGGCAAGTATTCGCAATAAAGTGGTTTTCCCGCTGCCACTCGGCCCAAATAGCCCAGTTACTCCCTGAAGTGATAACTCACACTGAATCTCCAGGTTAAACTTCCCGAAACCCAGACTCGTATCAATCTCAAGTCGCTTGTCTGACTGTTCAAGCATGAGTACGGTTCCCGTTTCTCTGAGCATAAACTAAAAACAGCACCACAAAAGTAAAACTCAAGAGCCCTGCGGATAGAATATGCGCATCCGCATAGTTAAGCGTTTCAACATGCTCGTAGATCGCAATAGAAATCACTTTTGTCTGTCCGGGAATGTTTCCTCCCACCATTAATACGACCCCAAATTCACCTATGGTGTGAGCAAACGCGAGAACAGCAGAAGTAATAAAACCCCGTCTCGCCTGGGGCACTACAACAGAAAAAAATGCATCGATACGACTAGCATTTAGTGTATAGGCTGCCTCCATAGGCCCTACACCAATTGACTCAAACGAGTTTTGAAGGGGTTGCACCATGAATGGCAATGAATAAATCACAGAAGCAACGACCAAGCCTGTGAACGAAAATGTTAAAGCATCCCCCGTGACCTGGAGCCAAAAAGACCCAACCGGTGATGCTGGGCCTAGTGCTATCAGAAAATAAAAGCCTATAACGGTCGGCGGCAGCACTAAAGGCAATGCAGTAATTGCCTCTATAACAGGCTTCAATCGGGAAGTCGTGCACGACAACCACCATGCCAGAGGCGTGCCTAAGAAAAACAATATCACGGTTGTAACACCGGCAAGTGCCAGTGATAACCAAAGAGGGCCTAGATCCGGCATATTTTAGGGTATTCCATAACCAGACGATGCTATTTGTTCACGCGCTTCCTGACTTTTCAGGAATTCTACAAAATCATGGGCTGCGACATTATCGACAGCGCGAGACAACACGATCGCATCCTGGCGGATTGGACTATAAATATCTGAGTCAATATCCACAAAAGTTCCTCCAAACTCTGAATTATTCAGTAAGACCTGTGACAGTGAGACAAATGCTGCGTCCGCGTTTCCGGTGGCAGCAATCGTAAATGTTTGTCCGATGTTCTCTCCCATAACGATGCTGCCCGCTAATTCTTTCCACAACCCGATACTTAGCAAAACTTCCCGGGCTGCAAAGCCATAAGGTGCAACTTCTGGGTTTGCTATGGCTAGCCTGCGGATACCCGATTGCAATGTCTTTTGCCAAGCTCCGTTCTCAAAAACCGAACGAGTTCTGCTCCACAATACAAGCCGACCTTTAGCATAAGTAAACCGAGAGCCACTGATACCCAGCCCGGACTCCTCAATTAAAGCAGGTCGTGCTTCGTCAGCTGCAAAAAAAATGTCAAATGGAGCACCGTGAACAATTTGTGCATACAACAAGCCCGTCGAGCCACTAGTAACCTTAATTCGATTTTCAGAAGATGCTTCAAATTGGTCGCGAAGCTTTTCAAGCACAGGCATAAAATTAGTAGCTACCGCTACCAGAGCCTCGGCATTAACGGGTGCCGATAACCCTAAAAAAATTAACAACAGGATTGGTCTCATAGATCATCGCCTATCTATGCGGTGCCAATTCCTGTTGCGAGATTTATTTTTTTGCCATCCATGGTATGGATGTCGATCAAGCAAATCCTTATTGCGGAACAGGTACACGAAAAAGCCGCCCGCCACAAAGCCACCAACATGTGCCCAGAAAGCAACGCCCCCTCCCTCATTTCCATAAGTTGTTACACCACTCATCACCTGCACAAGGAACCAGTAGCCAAGCATCAAGAATGCCGGCACTGCAAACGTTGTGACATAAAAGCCAAGGAAAACAAGCATGTGCACACTAACTCGTGGATATAAGAGAATATAGGCGCCCATGACACCTCCGATCGCACCCGATGCGCCGACCATAGGGACCTGGGATGCCGGATCCGCTGCCACCTGAAAAACGGCAGCTACAAGTCCGCAGAGGAGATAAAAAACTAAGAACCGCAATGGCCCCATAGCATCTTCTACGTTATTTCCGAAGATCCAAAGAAACCAAAGATTGCCGATAATGTGCATCCAACTACCATGCATAAACATTGACGTAACTGCTGTAAGCCAACCACCTGATCCGGCGAGTACACATACATTGCCTGCGCCCAGATTTAATTCAGTACCTGGTGGAACCAGTTGCATCAGTTGAGCCGGAATCAGACCAAAACTGCAAATTGAATTTGCCAATGCTCCACCAGTACCCAAACCCTGCACTAAAATCCAAGCAATCACGTTCAAGGCAACGATCGTAATAGTCGCTACAGGTGTGAGTATTTGCGGGTTATCGTCGCGTATTGGAAACATCTTAAAACTCTCGGTATACCAGCATTAGGCAGAGACTCTTTTCGCCCTGACATCTGCGAACGCTCCAGCAAGTATCTCTGACTGGTTACCAAGCATCGCAGCGACATTGACACGGGCATCGGGAAGCATATAGATATGATACTGTTTTTCGAGAAACACTTGTTCCTCCTCGGTAATCGGCAAGCAAGAAAACATGCCATGCTGTCGTTCTATAAACGATGCATCAAAACCCGGGTTAGCAGCCTCGATAGTTGTGCGTAATGCTTTCCTTTTTTCACAAACGTGCTGCCTAATACCATCTAATTCCTTCCGCCATAAGGCCTCAAGTTCCGAGTCCGAAAGGATTTCATGAACAATTGCAGCACCATGATCAGGAGCCATAAAATAAAGCTGGCGAGCCATATCACGCATTTTTGCCCCCAAACTGACAATATCACCAGCCTCGGAGCCCACCATTACAGAAAGCATTCCAGCACGCTCACGGTAAATACCGAATGATTTTGATGAAGACACAGCCAATAACATCTCAGGAACAGATTCGATCATCAAACGAGCACCCGCCACATCCTCCTCGATACCCTCACCAAATCCCTGATAAGCAACATCAACGAAAGGCAAAGCCCCAGTCCGGTTAACTGCGTCAGCAACAAGTTTCCATTGAGCTATATCCAGATCCTGGCCAGTCGGATTATGACAGCAGCCGTGTAGCAAAATTATATCGTCGCGTTGCATTTCCCACAGATCTTCCAGCATGCCCTCAATATCTAGAAAACCTTTTGCCTGATCATAGTAACGATAAGAGCGAATCTCTAAACCAGCCACCTCAAAAAATTCGACTTGGTGCGGCCAAGTCGGCTCAGAAACCCAGACGACAGAATGTGGGGACAAACTGTGGATCAAGGCAGCACCAAGGCGCAAAGCACTTCCAGCACCGGGAGTCTGTGCCGATACAATTCGTGATGTTTGAAGTACGGTGTGATTCCCGCCCAGTACAAGGCGCTCAATATCGCGACAATAATCGTGGTTGCCGAGTGGGGAAAGGTAAGACTTCGGTAAGCCTCGAGCAATTAACCGAGATTCCGCCTGACGAACCACATCCATCACTGGCACGTTGCCAAATGCATCACGAAATACACCTATTCCGAGATCAATCTTGTCCGGATACTGGTCTTCCGCCAGCCGAATGAACATCGCTTCAATTGGATCGTTTACGTAATCTCTAAAATTTTTGAACATCGCAATCCGCGCTAGTCTTAACGCCCACCATTCTATTTCACCTATCGACAGGTTAATACGATCAAATTCACTGGGACTATAGCGCGAATTGGCTGCGACGACAGCACGCTATGCATGTCACTGTATCAAGCGCTTTCTTAAATGACATAAAGGAGGTGAATTTGACAATTAAACTCGACTTGGACCATACCCCTAATCCAGCGTAATCAATCACCTTCCACTAGACACCATTAAGCTATACATACCACTACTAGGTCTGCTTATCCGAGCTCGCTTGCCGGCTCCTCTGAGAGTCGCTGTGAAAGCATATTAGCTTTTGGTGTACTCAAAAAATAAGTTCCAACACCAATGAGAAATAAAGCAATCCAAGGCTCAAATGGCCAATATGGAAGCCATGATTCAAGGGTCGCTGACCATGCAGGCGTCGTCAGAAATGCTGAAACCGGCGCTTGCCATTGATGGGCAGTAACCGACAACAAAAGGCCCAAGGCGACCATCGTTCCACCTAACATCCTGGATGTCATTGGGATACTGCTTTCCGGCATCTCATTTTTTAACTTTTGCAAACGCTTCTTGCCCCAGGCTGCAATTCTCAATGCAAATGCAAGAAAACCGGCCACATAGAATACATAATGATACATTTGCGGAGCAGTCCCATAGTAACCGGATACCTGCCACCAATAGACACTAAACGCATAAGCCCACAAGAAATATATAGCGCTCCTATGTAACAATTTCCATTGGGTCGGATTTAAGTACTTTCGGCCTAGTTGGAAAGATGTCACTACCATCGCGGCTAGGAAGATATAGCCAGTGCTGCCTTCGAGCTCGTTTCTAAATAAATAGATATCTTCGAAGTAATACTCACGAAAATAATTCGACATCATGAAAATAAAAGCACCTTGCCACGCCATCGCCACGGCAAAGCCAAAACCGATATATTTTCGATTACGCAGGCACCACGTTGAAAACGCTCCAGGAAACAATACTGGTAATGCCGCGGCCACAACTACAACATATAAAATCGGTACCGCAAAGCGCACAGCATATCCAATCATGTGCGATATTTCCTCACCAGAGGATATGCCGGTCTGCAGCATCTCAATTACTATTACAATTGACATCGGAACGGAAATAAGCCAAACCAAGTTCCACCCGTTAATGGCCTTGTGTTGCCAAATATTTTTCGCTTCATTACTCATGTTGTTTATTCACTCTAAAAAAATGGGCCCGTCCAGCATATGCTCTCATGTAGCGACTGTATAATCGACCCCTCAACAAATAGAGCCGGTATAGCAAGCTCATATGATAGTATTTGGCCATGCTGAAAACTCTAAAATTACCTGCCAAGTCTATATGCAAAGTCGTTATTTCCTTTGTGCCATGGGTAATTGCCATGTACCTGTTTTACTGGCTTGATTCTAGTGGTACCTGGACTAGCGATACGCCGCATCGCGGTAAGATATCCGTAGCAATCCTCACTGCTGGAATGTTGTTATCATTTGTTGTTCATTCCTATATTTCACGGCGCGGGCAGAAGTAATAGAAACGAGCCTGATAAAATAGAGTTTTGCCTACTTGACCTTTGATACCGTCTACTCTGTCAGCAAGGTAAGTTAAAATGCCACATTACCTGACGTCGAGATGTCCTAAGCAGTCCCCTCCCTAAATTAAGCGGATACCGGAGCCATACTTTGAGTAAAAGCATTGCCTACTGGTCTATAACAGTTGCTATTGCCGGGTTCCTTTTCGGTTTTGATACAGCTGTTATCTCCGGGGCAGACAAGCCACTGCAATCACTTTGGCAAACCGACGATTTATTTCATGGCTTATTTGTTATGTCAGCCGCTCTCTGGGGCACGGTTTTTGGTGCCTTGTTCGGCAACTGGCCCTGTGAACGATATGGGCGTCGTAAAGTATTGATCGGTATTGGGCTTCTGTACCTTGTTTCGGCGATAGGGTCCGCACTTGCCCCGGACCCTTACAGCTTTTCTTTGTGTCGACTCATTGGCGGCCTAGCTGTTGGTACATCATCCATTGTAGTGCCAGCCTACATTTCTGAAATTGCCCCGCCCGCTGCGAGAGGTCGGCTGGTTGCCATTTATCAGTTTCAAATTGTATTTGGCATTCTAGTCGCCTTTTTCTCCAACTTTTTATTGTCAGGTTTCCTTAGTCTTGGATGGCGCTGGATGTTAGGCGTTGAAGCAATACCCGCTCTGATCTACTTGTTACTGGTTGTCCGAGTTCCCGAAAGTCCTAGATGGCTTCTTTTGCATAACGATGACGAAAATGAAAGCCGGCGGATTTTCCGACTAATTGATCCAAATACAGTGGACCAGACGATCAACCACATTCGACTCACCCAACAACGATTTACTGATGACCGTTTGTTGCAGCGAATATATCTGCGGCCAGTATTGCTAGCCTTCTTTCTAGCCGCCTTTAACCAGCTATCCGGCATTAATTTCGTGATTTATTTTGCTCCGCGTATTTTTGAGCTAGCGGGACTAGACAATAGTTCTGCTCTATTGTCCACAGCGGGCATTGGCTTGATAAATCTTGCATTTACAATGCTGGGAATTTGGTTAATCGACAGAGCAGGAAGAAAAACATTACTGTTAATGGGCTCGATCGGCTACATCGCATCATTAGCAGCTATCTCATGGGCATTTAATGTCGGTGCAAGCGGGCTTCTGGTGGTGCTATTTGTTTTTGTTTTTATAGCATCACATGCTATTGGCCAAGGAGCTGTAATATGGGTATTCATCGCCGAGGTTTTTCCTAATAACGTGCGTACTAAAGGCCAATCACTCGGCTGCGGAACACACTGGGTATTGGCAGCATTAATCACCCTGCTCATGCCTCATCTACTCAGCCTATACGATGGACAGACTATCTTTGGATTCTTTGCTGGCATGATGATATTGCAGCTACTTTTTGTCTCATTTGTGCTGCCGGAAACCAAAGGAAAAAGTCTCGAATCTTTAGCAATGACTGGTGTAAGCGGAACTGACTAAAAAGGCAATACCCGGATGGAAACTAACAACAAATATTTAACTGTTTTTATAATGATCCTCCTTTTTGGCTGCGGCAGCTCTAGCGCACCTGAAGTTGAAATAACTACTCCGAGGGCGCCCTGTGGATTAAGTGGCGAAAACATTCTTTGTGCGGTAAATCATGATGGGTTAACGCGTAACTATCTTATTTATGTCCCAGACAATTACTCCGGACAGGAACCGGTGCCGTTACTTTTCAATTTACATGGTTACGGCAGCAATGCTGCTAACCAAAATTGGTACACCAACTTCGAGTATTTCGCAGACCAAGATCAGTTCGTGTTGGTAACGCCGGAAGGGACACTACTGGATGGCGAAACACACTGGGCAGTAGGTTCCTGGACGATCGAAAGTACTGCGGATGATATCGGCTTCGTAAAAACTTTAATCGACGTCGTCAGCTCTGACTACTTAATAGATGCGACACGTGTTTATGCCACAGGTATGTCAAATGGCGGTTATATGAGCTATCACCTAGCCTGCAACTTGAGTCACAGGATAGCCGCTATTGCTTCAGTAACAGGCTCCATGTCTTTCGAGACCTTTGATGGTTGCCAGCCGGCGCAGCCAACGAGTGTGATGCAAATCCACGGTACTGCTGATAACGTCGTTCCCATTAACGGAGATACCTGGACGAAACCTATTAATGATGTGATTGACTATTGGGTCACTTACAACGGCTGTGATGTTGACCCGGTTATAACAGCAGTTCCTGATGCCAATGAAGATGGTGTTATTTCTGAAAAATTGTCATATAACAACTGCATCGGCGGTACAGAAGTACACTACTATCGCATGAATGGTATGGGTCATATCTGGCCTGAAGAATACAGAGGAGATGACCTAAGGGGATCCCGAATAATATGGGAGTTCCTATCAAGGTACAGTACCCAAGGGCTTATTAATTAAAGAACAAAGCCCGCGCACAAATTTTTCCAAATTCATTCCTGCGGGAGCAGAGTAATCTTGAACACTGCGTTTTCGTTTACAGCCTTCCGGGAAAATAACAACGGAAAGTGTTTTTCAGTAGCCCAGTTTTCCAGCAAATTACCATAAAACCGTGAACGCGGATCGCCCGACTGCCCGGGTGCATTAGTTGCCAGAGCCGCATCCCAGTTGCCGACGTCTACTACCATACGAAAGGATGCGCCAGACTGCACGTCGAAATTATCACCGTAAAAACCGGTATTATTAGTAGTATTTCCGGTACCTCCACGGGGATACGGAGCCAGCGCCATGCGGTTCTGCAATTCAGCTTTCGCTAACCCATGCAATGGATGCAAAAATTTGATCTGGTGTAAGGTTCCCCACTCCCACTTTTTAGGATTAGGCCCAAGAAGCGCAGTGGTTTCTTCCCAAGCATCAGCCAGTGTGTCGCTAACTATCTGTTGACCCTCATGTGTGCCTAGCTGCTCGAGCACAGTCATCGAGTCGAGGCTCATATTAGTTACATTTAACTGCCCATCGCTCAAAGATTGCGCGAGTGCAGGTGTTAGGTGACGCCTATACCAGACATTCCACAACGCAGCAGCTGATGAATCGATCTCGTGGTTTCCATCCCAATTTTTAAATAATTCATGACTAGCTAAATGATTTGTATCTAACAACGTTGCCAACATATTTCGAGTAAAAACAGAATGATAATCTCGTTGTAAGTCCAGAGAATCCTGCAGGCTGTGTCGGTCGTCTGCTGCCAGGACTTCCCACACACGCTTGTAACGCCACGGTGCAGACCATTCAAAACCGATCCTATACTTATCGATTGGATAGTCCTCCGGCAGATTCATGGAATTAGCCGTACCTGTAAATCCGCGTTCCGGATTGTACTCTTCGGGCAACACATCCATGTCGAAGTAGCCGTCCCATTCATAAGTTCCATTCCCGGGCACCGGTAATAGTCCGTCCCAATTCAGGCGTACCGGAAAACGGCCAGCGGGTTTATAGCCTATGTTGCCGTCAATATCTGCATAAACCTGATTCTCTGACGGCGCCCCCCACCGATTCAATGCTCCTATGAATTCACGGAAATTTTGCGCACGCATGTATTCGACGCTACCAAAATACGGCGACATACCCGGTTCCAACCACGCTGCTCGCACCGAAAAAGCATGACTGCTGGTCTCAGCAATTACCGGCCCATGCCGGGTAAATTTGAGACTCACTGTCTCATCATCTGCACCGGAGACAGCTATAATTTCGTCGACGAGCAAAAAAGGCTCAATATCTCCCCCATAGGCATACCCATTATCTCTTTTTTCATAGACGTACAAATCTTCCTGGTCTATTGGAAAAATAGTAAGTCCAAACGCAATACGCTCATTGTGCCCAATAGAAATACCGGGTAACGCCGGCTCTCCCGCACCAATCACATTAATTCCAGGAGCCTCCAGGTGAGCGATATAACGCAGAGAGGGAACCGCATGTCCACGGTGGGGATCATCAGCCAGTATTGGTCTGCCGGTAGTAGTCCGCTCAGGTGCTACTACCCAGTTATTACTTCCCAGTGCCGGTGCGATATGTGGCTGATCACTAAGTACCGCCATTCCACTTGTAGAAGCACTAAAACTTACAGGGGCCTTGGCTAAGGTGTACAGATGGAGCACATCCTCCGGGATAACGCATGGATCTAACCCTACTGGAACCGTCGTCTGCCAAGTCGGTTCTAACCGCTTCCATCGAGCTGCAAGGTCAAGCTGGCCAGCACAGGCGAGTTTTGCGCGCCACACTTCATTATTAAGATTCCTCCACAAACCGTTGCTACGAATCCGAACAACATCAGCTGGAACCCAGCGACTAGGCTTATAGCCAAGCATCTTGAACTCTGGCGGCAATAGCTGCGGCTGAGTTTCTGTTAGATCAACATACGCATTAATGCCGGCTGTAAAGGACACGGCAATTTGCTTTGCATCATTGCCGTAAGCTAACCATTCGCTGTACATATCTTTACGATACAAAAATAGACGCGCAGCCTTATCTTGCTCTAGGTAATCAGAACCAAAAGACTCTGATAATTGCCCCAAGCCCCGCTTGCGCCACAAGTCAATCTGCCAAAGTCGATCCCGCGCTGCATTAAATCCCTGAACATAAAAGGCATCATAATGAGTCTGCGCGTAAATATGTGGCACACCCCATTTATCCACTATAATTTCCGCTGGCTTAACGAGACCTTTAACTTCATAACTCGCGCCCACATCAATGCCTTGTTCAGATGCCCTAGAAAACTGGATCAGGCCCACTAACAAAATACAAAGTAGTTTCTTCATAAATTAAGGTTCAAGTAAAACATCTAGAAACGTTTATCCGTGCGCTCAATGTACATAGGCATTTCCCCATCTTCATACATAGGAATATAAAAAGAATCGGGATCGCAGTTATACGGAAAGATATCTGCCGAATCGTCCCTAACCCATTGTCGACGACGTACCGGTGGCCTAGAGTAATTTTCCGGATCATGCACAGTCACTACCAGTGTTAGCGTGTTACCACTTGCATCTAAGTCATAACGCTCAATAATCTGCGCGTTTTCAGATATGAGCTCGCCCCGAAAATCTCGCACGGTCTTCTCTAAGTTAGTCGTTTCTATTACTAAGGTTGAGCCCTCCCAACGACCGTTCGAATGACCCATGCGCGATGCGGGCATGAATTCATTAGGCTGGGAGCCGTCCATCCAAATTCTGCGAACCCGGGACTGATATTCGTAAATAATTGTAAATCGATTTTCCGATTTGATGATTTCAAATGGGAAAGAATATGTCGTAAGTGCCGGGAGACCAATTGAGTTGCAGCGTACATCTGGCTGGTCATAGTAAGGAAGATAAGACTCCAGCCATTGTTCGCCTGCGGTGGTCAATGCCATCGTGTATTTCCTAAAATCAAGCTCCTGCGTCGCTGTCCAAGTACCACTTAAATCAACTGGCGTGGCCTCTTTAATCTCCGTTAATACATCAGCTTGTCGGATAGCTTGCCATGGTCCGCCGTCCTCCTTCTGCGCTGCCTCACCCTCCTGCAAATAAGTTCCACTCATATGATTATCGCCAATCTGCCCCGTCATGCGTCGATTGAATATAAATCCTCGAATATCCCTACTATCAGCAACAATGGTAATTGTGTCTCCTTCTAGTTCGACAGTAGCCGGTCCCCCTTCTAAAAAAGCATTAAAGCCATCTTGGCTCTTTTCAATTTCAAGTGTTCCGCGCAAAGTTCTATCACCATCTGTCACTGATAGAGTCCATATACCTTCGACATCCGCTGAGCCGATTAATGGCACCACAAGCATTACCAAAAAAACAATGAAATGTCTCATAGGACCCTACTCTGGAGGCTTATCAATCAACATCTGACCGTCTGGCAACGTAATAGTCATAATTGACAGCATTTTGCGTCCACCGTGACCGAGGTAACCATACATTTCGACATGGTCTCCTACTTTTATGGAATCCTTGGTCCAGCCCTTGCGCAACAACCATACAACGGGTGAACCTCTAGCATCCCAAGTTTCTTCTTCTCCGTTTTCACTGGAAACCTCAAATACATAACGAACATGGGGATTTTTAAACCATACTTCAGTGATCACTCCTCTCAAAGTAGCTTTCAAGCTAACGTCGAATTCAGCTGTAAATGAGTGATGGCTATAAGCAGTACCTATTACTGTCGATGAAAATAACAGCAAGAACGCAGCCACTCGGCAACCGGACCGGAAAATTTTTAAGGCCTGACTCACCTATCCAACTCTCCCATAGAACGTCAGCTGAGCCGATTTCGAAAGCGATATTGAAGGCTCAGTGTTGTAGGCAAAAACAACCAGCATTCGAGTGCGATCACCTTGAGTGGGGGTTACTCGATGCATCGAATTACGACCTCTAAATAATACAAGCGCGCCAACATCCATCGAGAGCGTGTTAGGTTCTACTGTACCATCAAGCACTTTCCCTGCCAGTTCATAATTCATTTCTCCGCTGTCCGCGTCACGAATATCCTGGACGTACTGAAACAAGCCTCCGCCTTCTGGCTCCTGAATTAACAACGTGATCGCAAATGATGAATTATCGAAATGCCAACCTAACTCCTGCCCTTTGCTCGCATAATGGATATTAATTGACGATAGTGGATCAGCATATTCATATAAATGATGCTCGTTAAAAACAGCGCACAGGAATTCTCGAAAGCTTCGGGCATTATAGAGTTGATGCAGCATCGATTTCTGTGGCACCTGATCCGTCGTAATACAACCTTTAGATGAAATAATCTCGCGATTTCTAGGATGATCAGCCGTAAATTCCGGATCAGCAGGCTTGAGGTAAATATTGTGGCTGCTGGCTGTGTAATATGCCAAATGCTGGCTTTTCTCCCCGTCGTTCTGAAGCGCTTCTATCGCCCCAGGCTTGAGAAAATCGCTCATAACCAAAACACCACGGTCTTCCAAAATGGATCGGCATTCCAACCTAAAATGCTGGTCAGCCAATGGGTATTTCAAAAAATTTACGATATGCCTAAGTAATTGGTCCATATATACATCCTACGACACCCGCTATGTTGGTCACCATGCCCCTAGAGAGGAGATTTTGATTCACCAAGAACCAGCGCTATCGTGCAATGATATGAACGGCTTGTTTCTCCAAAGCACCACGTTATAGCGGAATTCCTACTCGGGAAATATAGTGGTTTTTCACGTTCGGTCCTGTGGCAACTGCAGCGCCTGCAGGCTGCTTTGCCACAACAGTCATTGTATGAAATAAGATAATACTTATCATCAACAGGATTGCGGCAGGTTCCTACCCAAGTTATTGGTGATATCTGCGAGCCTGGCGGGCATGAGGTAACTGAGCCACCACAACAAGCACAAAGGTTGCCGCTTATCGCGCAATACCGCCAATAATCGCAGCTTTGAGTATCTTGCTCTATATCAGTTGCTTGATCGTCACCAAATGCACGCACAACGGGCAATAGTGGCAACGCACTCGTGCCAACGATACCCGCACCAAGTCTGCCTAGGAAACTCCGTCTCGATATTTGTCTCGCTAGCAGCCGACTTTGCTGACCGGTCTTCCCGTCAAGCCAGCTACAAAACTTCTGCAATAAGTTACCGAGTCGCACAGCATCTTCTCCCAATCAATCTATTCATTAGCAATAACTATCAGTTATCAGTCTGCGCCGTTTTAAAATTCCGTAAGTATCCATATTCACAGCCCTACTATCTATTCTCTTCGCCAAGTCGGACAATCAACATTAAAATTCCTGCAACAACCAAATTCCTGGACCAGGGTCATCGATAGTCCGCTCTAGTACCTGCTTTAGTACATTATAAATCTGTAACTCTCCATCATTGGTCGCTGCAATTAATCTTGGTTCATCAGTCTGGAGCACCAAAACCTCGCTCCACTTGTCCTCTAATGACCAACGCATTACACGTTGCTGTTTTTCTGTATCAAAAGCCCAAAGTTCGCTACCCGGTTCGTGATGCGTATCGATGCCACCCTGATGCATTAGTACAAAAGCGGTATTGGTGGCTCTATGTACCGTTAAAGGGCCTGTTCCTCCCGGACGCCAGAGCCCATCACGATCATCTTTACCTACAATGGACCATGGCTCAGTGATATAAATATTAGATGCGTTAGCCGATACCTCATAAATCAGTCCGGTATGAGATAATAGTAGCCATCCGTCACGCGTTTTTGCGACCCGATCAAAAACGGCGTCGTTCTCGACACTGAAAAAAATGTCACTGCGAGTTCTCCTAACCTCGGAACCGTCCTTAGCAAGCTCTATTAGCTGGACGGACCCATCACCGCAGATCATCAGGAACGAGAAATTGTCAACCGGCATGACCATACCGCACCCGGGTGTGGATATTTCACCGATAAATTTTCGTTGCTTAATATCGATTACACTCACTGACTGGGCAGGTGTCAGGTTATAGACTGTCACATACTGACCGTTGCCCAATAAACCAATATTTGTATCGCCAACCACTTCAACCATTTTGTCTGGTATGTCTATTTCGGCAATAGGAGCGAGAGTCGAAATATCGTATATGGTAAGAACGTCCTCTCGCTTGCCCCTGTACAATCGGGACAAATAGGATTCACCTGCATAAACCTCGTTGCGATTCCGGTTAACGGCAATTGCCGGTGTATATGGCGTCAAGGACAATAAACCAAGCATGTCACCGCTTGCAGCGTCGAACAGGTAAGCTCCTTCACGCGACCTATTTATAAACCAGTTGTCCGTTGGCTGACCGAGTATTTCGATAGTTGCTGCGTCCGGCGTTACCTCAGAGAACGAGGCCGTCGCTCCCAGTATCAGCGCAATTCCACCCAACAATGCAAATTTCATATCGTATAACCCTTGAAAGAACCAACACTGCAGTATAAGTTGCGGACGCATATTCTCAACCAAAAAGGTTTGTTCCATGCCTCCCACATTAAAACGCTTTATACCGATAGGTACACTCCTATTAACTTTAGCAGCCTGCGGAGGTGGAGGCGGCGGTGATAATAGTACTCAAACTGTATCTCCTCCCCCCCCACCAACAACCACGCCCCCAGGTGCTGAGGATCTAGTAGCAGACTACAAATTCGTAGGGGAAAGTCCGAGTGACTACGCAGGATATTGGGTTTCGAGCGCGGGTGACATAGATGGGGATGGTCTGAGCGATATTCTGGCAGGGTCCTATAACGAAGATGAGGGAGGAACAAATGCAGGTGCTGTGTACGTAATCCTCGGTAAAAGCCTAGGCGAGAATGGAACATATGATCTCTCGCAGGCTGATTACAAAATTATTGGGGAGGATGAAGGGGATTGGGCAGGAATTATGACCTCTGGGACTGGAGATGTGGATGGTGACGGCCTGGACGATATCTTGGTGGGAGCGTACGGAGTCGACAACAAGGGACCAATTACGGGAGCAGCCTATCTCATTTTTGGAAGTAGCTTTGGAGAGAACAAAACTATAGATCTTTCTGAGGCTGACCATAAGTTCATGGGTGAAAGTGAAGACGATCATGCTGGGTATGCAGTCGGACGTGCGGGAGATGTCGATGGCGATGGATTAGACGACATCTTGGTTGGATCAAGTGGCCAAGATGCCGGTGGGGCTCACGCTGGGGCGACTTATATAATTTTAGCCAGCAGCTTGGCTGCAAATCCCCCCACGGAACTTGTGCAGGCAGATTATAAATTTATTGGAGAGTCACCGCAGAACTGGTCAGGCTACCAAGTTGCAGGTGGCGGAGACGTTGATGGCGATGGCCTAGATGATCTTCTGGTGGGCGCTGATGGTGATGAAGGCGGCTCACAAACACATTCGACCTATGTGATTCTGGGGAGCAGTATGACCAGCTCAACTATGAACCTGTCACAAGCGGACTATAAATTTCATGGGGAAAATGCTTACGATTATGCGAGCCAAGTATCAATTGTTGGTGATGTGGACGGTGATGGGCTGGATGATATTTTAATTGGCTCGGCTGGCCTCGACGATGGTGGTGATCACGCAGGTGGAGCATATGTAGTCTTAGGAAGCAGTCTTGGAGAACCCGGAATCTACTCTTTATCAGTTGCTGACTATAAATTCATTGGAGAGCATCCCGGCGATTACGCCGGAGCTACCGTAGCCAATGCCGGAGATGTGGATGGTGATGGTCTGGCAGACCTGTTTGTAGGAGCTTTGGACTACAGCTTAGATCACGAATTTCAAGGAGCTGCCTATATCATTTTAGGAAATAGTTTAGGTACAGATCGAGAAATAGACCTCTACTATGCTGACTACAAATTGACAGGCAACACAGCAGAAATATATCTTGGTCAGTCCGTAGCAACAGCAGGAGATGTGGACGGTGATGGCAAGGATGATGCAGTAATAGGTGCTTGGTACGGACCTGATTGGACCGGTGCGGCTTACATTGTTACCGGCATTGGTCAATAAGGTGGGGCGGTGAAAGTTTAGCTAGTCGATTCCCTCTTTTTTAACAAATTCCGTGCTAACCCCAGCCCACTAATCAGCAGCCAAAACAACTCGAGCAAAAAAGCCGACCAATTAAAATCATAATATAGCGAGAAAATAATCAGTCCCGCACCCACAGCATTCAGCGCATTGTAACCAATGGAACCGCTGTCCATACGCTCTACAACATTCATGAAGAAAGCTATGATAATCATAGCTGTGCCCACCACTCCAACCGCATCATAGAAAGCGAAGTTCATTTGTTACCTCAAAATATTTTATTAAGTATCCCGCGACGCAGATAATTATTTTGCTATTTTTTCAGCCAAAAGACACAAAATCTCAAATGCTATTGTTGCACCATTCAGTGCAGTAGTTCCGCTAGGGTCAAAAGGCGGTGATACTTCTACCAAATCTCCACCAATAAAGTTAAGACCCCTGAACTCGCGCAGCAATCTTTGTGCCTCACGCATCGTAATTCCACCAGGCTCCGGAGTACCCGTACCGGAAGCATAGGCGGGATCTAGGCCATCAATATCAAAAGTCAGATAGACTAGCCGATCAGCCACAAGGCGCTGTGCTTCCCTCGCGACGGCCTGCCAGCCCAAGTCTTCGAATTCTTCAATCGTAATTACGCGCATACCCTTATCGCGCGAATAATCCAGGCCATCTGTAAAATTTTGGCCGCCACGAATGCCAATTTGTATTGTTCTTTTAGGATCGATAACGCCTGCTTCGGTCGCTAGCCTGAAAGGAGCACCATGGTGATATTTTGAACCGGTGAATTCACTCCACGTATCTGTATGTGCATCGATATGAATAAGGGCCAGCGGCTCATTTTGCCGCTTAGCCAAAGCCTTTAGAATTGGCCATGTCACTGAATGATCACCACCGATCCCAAGTGGTATCACTCCAGCCTCGGCTATAGCATCATAAAATCGCTCAATATCCAGAATGGCCTCCTCAAGCGCAAAGAGGTTACGGAATTGAACATCACCAACGTCAGCTATTCTCGCCTGCTCATAGGGACGGGCACCAGTTGCAACATTGATCGATCGCATTACAGAAGACTGGTTGCGGACCTCTCGGGGACCATGCCGGGCTCCTGTGCGAAATGTCAGCCCACCATCATAAGGGATACCAATAATACCTATATCGACCTGCTCTAAGTCTGTAACAAAGGGGGCACGCATAAAAGTGGGGATTTCGGTGTGCCGCAATCCTTGCATAGGAATATAGGATTCACCCAAGATGTTAGTTCGTCGATAAAAGTCGACGATTCTATCCTCGTCCCCATCATCCATATTCACATCCTCCTAACCGCCACAGACCAACGTACTCTTCCCCACGAACATGCAACAAATTAGCGCATTCAGGGAAACCCACAACCATCTGGTTCGACCTCTGATAGTCAATCTTCTCTAACACTTTTATTACAATTAGTAATCCGTAAAGAAAGTGACCGACATTTTTTTGAGCTAATGTTATTTAAGTATATGTTTTTAGTAGTTAGAAAAAATTATATTAGACGGATTCAATTAGCTCCAGTGCTTTACTATCAGTCGCCCGACAGAGCGTCCACTGGAACAGGCAGCGGCTGTATGGGCACCGGCCAAATACTCACCGGCGAAATACATCCCTCGCTTACTCTTCTCCTGTTCTAGCAATACTTCATTCATTTGTTTTGCATAGCCCACCGGCATAAAGATCAAGTCGTCACAGGTGTAGTTGACGATGTCCACGACATGCTTCTTGTCCAGAGCGGGATAAAAGTCCTGCGCCAGAGGAAAACAATAGTCGTCGATAGTTTGGCCGCTTTTCTGCCAGTTCGCGGTATCACTCCGAGCCAGCGCGAACCGCACATGGGGAGGGAAATTCAACTCAGGTATCCTCGGCGTAGCAATCGCTGTGGTCGTCCTAGCCTTGAGCGGGTCAGGGTGATTGGTGGTGTAATTAACTTCTCTATACTCGTTCGGCGCATGCTTATCGTCCAGGATATAGCAGATAACTGCTTCCTTGCTGAAGTAAGAACTCTTTGCCAGAACGTCCTGCTTAGGCGTCAGTTGCTGCACGACCTTATCCAAGTATTTAGCCTCAACGGCGCAGACCACAACGTCGGGGGTGACGCTACGCCGCTCCATATTGGCATTCAGGTAATGCACCGTGTGTCGCCCGTCAGTGCCGGGCGGAGTGATATAGCGGACTGTAGTATTATTTTGCACCGGTAGCAGAGAATCCAACTTTCGCGTCAATGCCCCGATACCCCCCTTTGGCAATATCGCACCTTCGAAGGCCGCGAACTGGGGAAGCAGAGCAGCCTTGGATGTCTCATAAAGGGGCCAGCCCCACCACTCGCAATACGGCTGGATGACTGAAGGCAGGAAATCTCCTGCCGCCTGATCGCCCAAAATGCGCTCGTAGTAATGGCCAATAGACTCATCATCGAAAGCCGTTGCGGTACGGGCCTGACACGTGTCTACGGTGTCCTTGGCCGCTTGCATATCGGCTTGGAGCAACAGCAGGTGTTTTTTCGTGTCGGTACTCAAACCAGGTACTTTCCCCGCCGACTTGGGATTGAACGCTAACTCCCAGACTGAAGGCAGGTCATACAGACCATGGCCATTATTCAACACACCCTGTTCAAGGATCTGTCGTGGCCGGTCCTTACCGAATTCGAATTGGGCCAGTTGATCGGCTATTCCCACTTCATCCGCCAGCGAAAATAATTCGTCGCCATCGCCACTGATCATCTGCGCATGAGTGAACTGGTAGAGTGGACCCATTTGAAGTTCTACCATGCGGCCGCCGGTATATTTCTCTTTTTCGAAAATGGAAACTTGAAATCCTGCCTTGAGCAGCTCCCACGCTGCCGACAGTCCGCCAATACCCGCACCGATCACAACTGCGGTAGGCCTTCCTCCGGCGGCAAACAAACGACCCGACATGGCAGCAGCCACAACAGCAGCGCCAAACCCCTTCATCAGATTACGCCGGTGCTTATCCACATGAATTTGAATTATGTTGCTCATTATTTAGACTCGCCGAATTCAATATTCCACCATTGGCGAATACTCTTACAAGGCTCATCATCGATGGTGGCACAGCGCTGCCCCCCCGGATGATTAGGTATATCGGCGTTGAAACTTCGTAGATTGGCCATCTTGTAAATCACAATATTGTTTTCGGCGGAATCACCAATGGCTAGTCGCTTTAGTAGCTCTTCATAGACGGTAACGTTGGGGCGAACATACCCACGGGCATGACAGCCAAAGCAGCCGTTTTCGGCCAGCTTGGGTAACACATTGCTTTGAAAAAATGTCTTCCCTTTGCCAAAGTTATTACCAACATTGTGAGCATCTTCATTATCTTCTGCATGGACTGACAGCCATGTCACAGCGAGCAACGAACTGCAAAACATAGCCTGAATGATGTTCTTAAGCCGAGACATTCTCTTCATCGAATCTCATAATTTGCCCAGTGATTGTCTCCCAGGGAACTGTAATCTAGGTTTTGTCTCCGCAAGCGCTAACTGCTTGATCTAAATTCGAAAAATTGGCGCGCCCGGAGAGATTCGAACTCCCGACCGCCTGGTTCGTAGCCAGGTACTCTATCCAGCTGAGCTACGGGCGCAATATCAATTTTTTCTGACGGAGAGAGACCGCTATCATAAGTGATCCTGAGCCCCTCTAATAGTCATAAATTACTGCAGAAACAATACCTTATTAACACCCCGCTCCTAGAAAAATACTCTACGTTCTAATGGATTCCAACATAAAATGGTAGTACTGAGAGCGGACGTAGAAAGCGATTATGAGGCAAGGTAAACATCCATACAAGAGACCAACTATCGTGGCACAGAGGCTCTTAAACCCGGTAGGCATGCACATGGACCGAACTTTTTAACGTGTTGGTATGTTGAACTTTGCTACCTGCAAACAGTTATTCCTTCTTAGTCACGGCGCTTCTATGCCCAAGTTTTCCTTCCGTCACTAGTGTACCAAGAACGTCCAAAACGACACGGCACGCTAGTTGAGAAGTGTTTTGATTGACGTCATACGGCGGCGCCACTTCAACCACCTCCATCCCGCACAAGCCTTCTCTGGCGATCAAACGAACAAGCTCGAGCGCTTCTCTTGGCAGGAAACCACCCGGTTCAGGCGATCCAGTGCCCGGCGCAAAGCCAGGATCAATAGAGTCAATATCAAAGGACAGGTAGACAGCCTTAGCATCCTTCCAAGCCAGATCCAATGCAACTTCAGCTGCTTTCTTAATGCCCAGTTCCTCTACATCGGTCATGGTCAGAACACTCGAACCACGTTCTCTGGCTACCTCGGATCCGGGGCGAGAACCGTACCAGCCGCCTATACCCATTTGAACCAAGTTTTTTGGCGGACAGTTATTCAATCCAACATCGTGCATGTGGCTATGACTATGATGTGATGTAGACACATCTTGACCCTCATGATTGTGGCCATTCGACGTCCAAAACCACGGGGTTGTATGCATGCGCTCATCCATGTCCATTTCTTGCATGTCGATGTGTCGGTCAATATGGATTATTCCGACGTTGCCGTCGATATGAGGTGCTATGCCCCTCACATTCGGATATCCCAGGCTGTGGTCCCCGCCCATCAAAACAGGGAACGCCCCCGACGTATAAATGTATGAGACTGCTTTGGTGACCTGATCGAATGTCTTTTCAATGTTTCCCGGAATCACAAATATGTCACCAGCATCACATAAGTCCAACTCTTCGTGGAGATCGACGGCACCGTCAACTGAGAAGCCATCATAGAGCGCTGATATTTGTCGAACAGCTTGAGGGCCGAATCGGGCTCCTGGCCTGTATGTTGTGCCTGTGTCGAAGGGGATCCCTACAAACGCAGCTTCATAGTCTCCGACATTGCGAATGTCCTCACAGTAAGGTGACTTCATAAATGTGTTGATGCCGGCAAAGGCTGGTTGGTGACCTCGGCTAAACAGTGAGATGCTTCTGTCATTGATAGAATCCGCTGCTTCAAGACCCAGTTCAAGAGAACGGGCAGTTTCTTCCTCTTGCTTTGTCTGTGTAATTCGATCTAGCCGTTTGAGGTTTCGATTACCGCGTAGTTCACCGGTTTTTGGGTCAGGCATAAAGAGGCTCCTTAAAACAAATGAGGTCCGGGGGTCCCGACGGCGTCCGATTTTGGTAGCCACGAGCCTACGCCGGCACTTTCAGGATATTTATAGCATAGACATAAGGGATATAAAACGGTGCCTTACTTGGCGGAGAGGGAGGGATTCGAACCCTCGAAGGGCTATTAACCCTTACTCCCTTAGCAGGGGAGCGCTTTCAACCACTCAGCCACCTCTCCCGTAATATCAAAAGCCCCCACCCACCAGCAGTAGGCACGGGAAATGCAGTGTACTGTCGAGATACGGTGAGGTAAAGCAGGCTTTTTAGCTATTCAAGTCCAGTTTAGAATTGCGTGTCTTCGCCTGACTCAGCACCTTTCTCGCTCTGAATTCGCTCGTAGATTTCTTCGCGGTGCACAGCTATATCTTTCGGGGCATTAATTCCAATTCGCACCTGGTTACCTTTAACCCCTAAAACGGTCATCGTGATATCACTTCCAATCACTACAGATTCACCGGCACGTCGCGTAAGGATTAGCATGATTTCCTACTCCTGCCGTACATATGGGCAACAGCGCCCTGCCTAAGCTATTTTCTCTTAAGCGCTTGTAATTGTAGACGAAATCGGCTTTTTCTGCTTCAAGTCCCCAGATTTTCGTGAATATAAAGGGCTGTTTTATGTAAAAAGACAAAAATTTATAAAAATAAATGAAGTTATAAAAATTGACACAAGTAATAAGGACAACCATGATTATTGGTGAATTTAGTCGAATTCTCAGATCACGTTTAAGAGGTAATTTGCCTGTTGCTTGAGAACGTTTTGTATCAAGATTAGCTTCGCAACAACAATCAACTCTAAAACTGACCGTGAGCGAGTCGCTTCCCCGGGACGAAGAAATGATCAAAAACTCTTTGAAGTCGAGATGGTCTGACAATAGAGCATCACTAAACGGATGGTTATCTATCGCTAGCCCCTTTTCCGCGGAGATCTTAGCAGAACAAGGGTATGACAGCATTACGATAGATATGCAGCATGGCATCCTCAGTTATAAGGACGTCGTGCCAATGCTTCAAGCAATGCGAGCCAGCGATGTTGTGCCTTTGGTGCGGGTTCCATGGCTCGAAGCCGGAACAATAATGAAAGTTCTTGATGCTGGGTCCTACGGCGTCATCTGTCCGATGATCAATAACCGGCAACAAGCCGAACAGCTAGTTTCCTTTGTTCGCTATCCGCCTGAAGGTTGTCGGAGTTTTGGTCCAACACGAGCAGTATTCTCAGCGGGCACCAATTACGTAAAAGAGGCGAATCAACAGATCCTTTGCATTGCCATGATCGAAACCGCCGAGGCCATGAAAAACCTTGACGAAATCGTGTCAACACCTGGGCTAGATGCGGTATATATTGGTCCTGCCGACCTTACCCTAGGTATAACCAAAGGTCGTCTAGCCCCGCATTTCGATCGCGAAGAAGATGAAATTGTTAAAGCAATAAACAAAATTCTTACCGCCGCACATTCAGCCGATATTTATGCTGCCGTGCATTGCGGTACTCCAGAGTACGCTGCCAAAGCTATCGGTTGGGGTTTCAATATGGTTACAATTTCAAACGATGTACAGCTCCTGTCAAACGCGGCCTCGAACAGCGTTGATAGAACAAGAGAGTTGATCGATGAATAACGTTACGCGTATAAAGGTTGGAAATATTGGCCTAACTAAGTTGATCCGATATCCAGCCTGAAACAGAGTCCAAGGCAGCGTCTAATCCTGCAGGATCGCCACCACCAGCTTGGGCAAAATCAGGGCGACCACCACCTTTGCCACCAATCTGTTCAGCAACAGCATGTATGACATCACCAGCTTTAATTCGGTTGATAATGTCTGCCGTGACGCCTGCAACAAGCCGCACTTTCTCATTTTCAACCGCACCGATGACTACAACAGCACTTTGTAGCTTATCTTTGTAGCTATCTACTGCTGCACGAAGAGTTTTAGCATCGGCACCATCCATCCGGATAGCTATAACCTTAATTCCGTCAATATCCGTCACTTGCTCATCAAAGTCTGTCAACGCCTGTTGATTCGCTGTAAGCACCTCTTTTTCAAGTTTCCTATTACGCTTAACTAACTGTTCTATTTTTGTTTTTGCCCTATCTGGCGGACTTTTGAGCAGTAGAGAAATATCACTAAGTATTTGGTAATTAGCATCAATCCAATCCAGCGCACTTTTTCCCGTAACTGCTTCTATTCGCCTGATACCAGAAGCCACCCCTCCTTCGGAGGTGATCTTGAATATGCCAATGTCTCCTGTTCTCTGCACATGAGTGCCACCACAAAGCTCTATCGAGAAATCGTTTCCAAGGCTAAGTACCCGGACCTCATCATCATATTTCTCACCGAAGAGAGCGATCGCACCAAACTTTACAGCATCGTCATAGCCCATCATCTTGATGTCAGCGGCACTATTTTTACGAATCTCTTTATTAACCAAATGCTCTATTTGCGTTAGCTGATCAGGAGTCACACCCTCATAGTGAGAGAAATCAAAACGCAATCTATCCGGTGCGACAAGTGACCCTTTCTGTTGTACGTGATCACCAAGCACATGCCTTAGTGCAGCATGCATTAAGTGAGTTGCCGAGTGGTTGATAACAATCGCTGCACGGCGCTCAGAATCAATAGTTGCGAGTACCTCATCTCCTATTCTGATCGTTCCCGAATGCATTTTTCCATGATGGATATTTGCTTTTATAGACTTCTGTGTATCTGTAACTTGAAAGAATCCATTGTCCGATTCGATTACACCGGTATCACCAACCTGGCCCCCACTTTCTGCGTAAAAAGGTGTTATATCTAGAATCAAGACACCTTCGTCCCCCTCTGATAAACAATCCACTTCGTCACTGTTTTTATAAATCGCGACAACTTTTCCATTACCGCCCATATTTTCGTATCCAGAAAAACTTGTCTCAACATCGGTTTTTATTGAACCACTTTCCCCGGTCGAAAATTTGCTCGCTGCGCGTGCCCGACTGCGCTGCTCCTGCATCTGTAAATCGAAACCTTCCTGATCAACCGTAAGGTTTCTTTCCCGCGCAATATCCGCAGTAAGGTCAACTGGAAAACCAAAAGTATCGTAAAGTTTAAATACCACTTCACCCGGCAGTTCATTCCCATCCAGATCCGCTATCGCAGCTTCCAGGATCTCCATCCCCTGATCTAACGTTTCCGCAAATCTTAATTCCTCTTTTTCGAGTACTTTTTCGACATGTTTTTTCGACTTAACAAGTTCAGGATAAGCCTCACCCATTTCAGCACAAAGTATTCCAACCAACCTCTGCAAAAAGTTTGTTTTGACGCCAAGTTTCTTGCCATGCCTGATCGCGCGTCGAATAATGCGCCTCAAGACATACCCTCTGCCCTCGTTACCAGGGACAACGCCGTCCACAATTAAGAAACAACATGCGCGAATATGATCAGCGATAACGTTAAGTGAACTACTTCTATTGTTCTCAATCTCAAGAATATCGGTGATGCCAGCAATCAAATTAGCAAAAAGATCAATTTCGTAATTGCTGTGAACCCCTTGCATCACAGCCGCCGTGCGCTCTAAACCCATACCCGTATCCACTGATGGCTTTGGCAAGGGTGTCATCTTGCCATCAGCACCTCGTTCGTATTGCATAAACACAAGGTTCCAGATCTCAACATAACGATCTCCATCCTCATCTGATGAGCCTGGCGGACCACCTGCAACATCAGGTCCGTGATCAAAAAAGATTTCACTACAGGGACCACAAGGTCCCGTATCCCCCATAGCCCAAAAGTTATCTTTTTCCCCCATCCGAGAAAAACGTTCCGGATCGATACCCATAGTGTTGATCCAGATATCAGACGCCTCATCATCCTCTTCGTACACAGTGACCCAAAGTCGTTCCTCAGGTAACTCCAAGACTTTTGTTAAGAACTCCCACGCGTACCTGATAGCTTCCTCCTTAAAATAATCACCGAAACTAAAATTTCCGAGCATCTCAAAGAAGGTGTGGTGCCGAGCTGTGTAGCCAACGTTTTCCAGGTCATTGTGTTTACCGCCGGCACGGACACAACGTTGCGACGTCACAGCACGATTGTATTTGCGGGTTTCCTCGCCTAGAAAAACATCCTTAAACTGCACCATACCGGCATTTGTAAAAAGCAAAGTTGGATCGTTACCAGGCACCAACGGTGAGCTCTCAACAATCTGATGGCCATGGGAGTTGAAAAACTCGAGAAATAGGCGGCGCAGTTCGTTACTAGTTATATAATTCATTTGGCCAGTGTCTGAATTAAAGACGATATTGTAATGTCAGATAGTGTAGCGGCAACGGTCAACGATCACCATTCACACTTACCGCGAACCGAACCTGATCCGCCTCGAAACCACGGTACTGAAGAAATCTCATCTGGCGTGCTTTGTGAGCAAAATCGCTCGGGGGATCAAGTCCAAATTTTCGCTCCCGGATCTCTTTCGCCAACGCAAACCAATCCTGTCCGGAAGCTGTGATTTCACTATCCACTAAAGACTGACTTATCCCTCGCTTCTTTAGCTCGTGACAAATACGAACTGGTCCCTTGCCTTGGCTGATACGAACCTGAACAAAACTTTGAGCAAACCGTTTATCGCTTTGCAGGTCTTCTTCCGCGAGCTTCAATACCTCAGCTACCACAGCATCGTAATTGTAACCAGCACGCTCTAATTTCCGTACCAATTCTTCTTGCCCATATTCGCGCCGGGCAAGATAGTCCATCGCCTTTTTTCGAATGTTTTTCGGTTTTGAAAAGCCCTCAATATCCTCTCCATGGAAGAGGTCGACATTCAACGCATGGATGGACTTTTTGTTAACCAGTCACAGCCTCGTCTGATGCTTCAGCAGCCTTTGTTGGAACCTTTTCAGGCATCAATATGCTGCGAATTTTTTCTTCAATTTCTGCAGCCACATTGGGATTTTCTTTCAGGTAAGCACGCACATTTTCCTTGCCCTGGCCAATGCGATCTGACCCGTAGCTATACCAAGAACCGGATTTATCAATAATGCCGTGCTCAACACCATGCTCTATAACCTCTCCTTCACGCGAGATACCTTCACCATAGAGAATCTCAAATTCAGCAGTCTTGAAGGGTGGGGACACCTTATTCTTTACAACTTTCACCCGAGTCTGGTTGCCAATAACTTCATCGCCTTTTTTTATTGCACCAATGCGGCGGATGTCTAATCGCACAGAGGAATAAAATTTTAGCGCATTTCCACCTGTAGTTGTTTCTGGGCTACCAAACATTACCCCAATTTTCATACGGATTTGGTTGATAAAAATTACCATGGCATTAGAACGCTTTATGTTGCCAGTTAGTTTTCGAAGCGCCTGCGACATCAATCGTGCCTGAAGTCCCATATGGGAGTCTCCCATTTCTCCCTCGATTTCCGCTTTAGGGGTGAGGGCTGCAACCGAATCGACAACTATCACGTCCACGGCGCCAGAGCGCACCAGCATATCGGTAATTTCAAGCGCCTGTTCACCAGTATCTGGCTGTGAGACGAGTAATTCATCCACATTAGCACCCAGTTTCTCAGCATAAGCCGGATCCAATGCATGCTCTGCATCAACAAATGCAGCCGTACCACCCGCTTTTTGAGCCTCTGCAACTACCTGGAGGGTCAGCGTAGTTTTGCCGGACGATTCAGGTCCATATATTTCTACAACACGGCCCTTCGGCAGGCCACCAATGCCGAGAGCAACGTCGAGACCAATTGACCCCGTAGAGACCGATTCCAAATCACGCGCGGTGCCCGCATCACCGAGCCGCATGACAGACCCTTTCCCAAACTGTTTTTCTATTTGCCCCAACGCTGCTGAGAGCGCCTTCTTGCGATTTTCATCCATTGTCTGAAGTTGCTCCCACAATAAAAACAATGGTTAATTATTCCATAAAAATAGAGCAACCACAGGCATCTAACTTTGCGAAGATTGAGCAATCTATTAAGTATTGCACCGAACTTGTTGTTTCCCCGTATGGAAGTAGCATAACTTCCAAACAACTACTGATTCGACTGATTGCTATTCACACGTAAGAAGTTTAAAGGGTGCGCCACTACCCGTTCCGCGAGCTCAATATCTTTAAACCTCGTGGCCATAATAATCCCGCTAATTTGCACATCTTTCCTTTTCAAGTACGCAAAATTTTAAAGCTACTAAGCGGCTTATTGCTTTTTTTGTACCCTTAACCGCTCTCTAACACCCTGCAGAGCACAAAGAACTGTTTGTTCCCGAATTTCTTGTCGGTTCCCATGTAAAAATAACTTTGCTGTATTAACAATTGGTCCGCTACTAGCCCTGAGCGCCCATGCGAGCCAGACAGTCCCCACCGGTTTTTCTATTGTGCCGCCGCCTGGGCCAGCGATACCGCTAACGGCCACTGCAAAATCCGCTCCACTCGTCTCAAGTGTGCCAGTTACCATCTCAGCAACTACTTCTTCACTTACAGCTCCAAACTCTTCGAGGACAATCTCATTTACACCAAGTAGTGTCGTCTTTGCAGCATTAGAATAAGCAACCATGCCAAAGCCGAAGCATTGTGACGATCCGCTCACATCGGTGAGAGCTTTACTTATCCATCCGCCAGTACAGGATTCAGCGACAGCTATGAGTTTCCCAGAACTAATCAGTTCCTTGACCAAGACATTAGCTAAATTTTCTATCTCGTATTTATTGTCCATGGACTAATTCGCTGTATATATCGATATGTCCTTCTACCATTTTCGATACACTAAAATTCTCAAGCATACGGCGCCTTCCTGCCACGCCCATCGCTCCCCGAAGTTCTGGCTCTTCAATTAGCTTGCCGATTGCTGAACATAATTTACCTTGGTTGTACAACGGAACCAAAAGACCGGTTTCCATATGCACAATAGCTTCACGGCACCCCGCCACGTCAAACGCTATAACAGGTAGTTGAGCTGCCGATGCCTTTAAAATTGAGACACCGAGACCTTCTTTATCTGCAGAATGCACAAACAAATCGAAAGCAGCTAGATAATCATCGATATCGCTTCTAAATCCCACAAATTGAACAGCATTATCCACACCTAGTTTGCGAGCCAGTGCAATTAAACGTGCTCTTTCTGGGCCCCTGCCAAAAAACACAACGCGCACCTCAGGATGGAGCGTTAAAACCTGTGGAAGAGCATTTAAGATAAAACGGTGACCCTTCCTCTTTATAAGCTGGGCTGCCACCGCAATGGCGAACGTATTGTGCCTGATCCCGAATTCCTCCAACTGTCGCCGTTCTGCGCTCTTCTTTACAGTATTAACATCTACCGCACTGCGAATAACTGAGAGTTTTTTCGGATCGACCCTACTGTCTCTCAAAACAGCAGCAATGTGCTCTGATATAGCAACAATTTTTTGAAATGGCATATATCTTAGAAGAGCAATTAACGATTTTTCTGCACTATCAACGCGGCGAGAGACGACTGCCGGTTTGTGGGATAACAATGAAGCCCACCCTCCAAGTAAGTCTCCACCCCGCCGACTATGGCAATGGACGATATCGGGTTGTTCGCAGCGAAGAAACCTATTTAGTCTTATCGGAAAAGCCAAATCCAAATCCCCATTACAAGGGATATTGACGACTCGCAATCCAGCCCGTTGCGCAACACTATCTATTTCCGTCCCAGCTGAGCACACCAGTACAGAATCAACGTCCCGTTCAGCGAGTCCTTGTATTAGCCAGATTACCTGTTGCGCCCCACCATAAAAGTGACGACCAGTTTCAACATGCACAATTTTCATATCAGCCATATCAGAATCGACTTCGTTAACTGCAAAGGCTAGCATGAACAGATAAACCAACAATAACGACAAAGCATGAGCGCCACAGTCCGTCCCATACATACGCCAATGATGCAGCAATATTTAAGCATTAAGGCCGAATACCCTGACATGATGGTTTTCTATCGTATGGGAGACTTCTATGAACTTTTCTTCGATGACGCGAGACGCGCTGCATCGCTTTTAGACATCACGTTAACGGCGCGAGGTAAGTCCGCTGGCAAACCAATCCCGATGGCTGGTGTCCCATATCACGCCGCGGAGACATATCTTGCAAAACTTGTTAGCAAAGGCGAATCAGTCGCAATTTGTGAACAGGTCGGAGATCCTGCAACAAGTAAAGGACCAGTAGAACGAAAAGTGATGCGGGTCATAACACCAGGAACATTGACCGATGAAGCATTACTAAAAGCAGGGCGGGATAATGTTGTAGCTGCGATTAGCGTCAGTAGCCAAAAAATCGGCATTGCGTGGATCGAGTTAGCCGGCGGACGTTTTCGTTTAACAGAGGTCCACGATACAGAATCTATGTTAAGTGAACTGGAAAGAATCAGTCCGGCAGAGATTATCATCGATGAAGAGCACAATAAGTTCCCCGAATTAAATCACAAAATAAGAATAGTCGAGCGGCCACCTTGGCATTTTGATCAAGATAGCGCTGAACGCCTCCTAACATCACAGTTTCGGACGAAAACCTTGAGTGGGTTTGGCTGCGAAAACATGGCCATTGGTGTATCAGCTGCAGGGGCATTATTACAGTATGTCACTGATACTCAGAAAACTTCGCTACCGCACCTTAATTCGATAATGGTTGAGCAAATTTCTGATGCAATACTTATGGATGCGCCTACCCGCAGAAACCTTGAGTTAGACCAAAGCTTAACCGGTAACCACAAACATACGCTGGTAGGGATTATGGATCGCTGCCAAACTGCTATGGGCTCACGTCTATTAAGAAGGTGGATTCAACGTCCGCTGCGCGACGCTAATACTTTGAAAAGCCGCTATCAGGGTATTAAAACGCTAATATTAGATCAAAGGACAGCGCCAATACAGGAATGTCTCAAAGCTGTAGGCGATATAGAACGGATACTTTCCCGAGTAGCTCTCAGGTCAGTTCGGCCAAGAGATCTCAAGCAATTGGAGATATCGCTATCACGCGTACCGGACCTCAAAAATTTACTTAAGCCTATTCAGTCCCCGCTTTTGGAAGATCTCAGGACCAAGATCAATGCTCACGCAGTTGAACGGGATCTTTTACAAAGGGCTATTGTCGAAAATCCCCCGATGTTGATTAGAGAAGGTGGCGTAATTGCGCCAGAATACGATACTGATCTTGATGAACTCCGCGCTATCGCGAATAACGCAGATCAATACTTACTTGATCTAGAAGCAAAAGAGAAGGAACGCACTGGGATCCAGACATTAAAACTTGGCTATAACAGAGTTCATGGCTACTACATCGAAATAAGTAAAGCTCAAGCGGAAAAAGCCCCAGCCGAATATATCAGACGCCAGACTTTGAAAGCTGCTGAGCGATTCATCATACCTGAACTTAAGGAGTTTGAAGATAAAGTGTTGAGTGCACGCGAACGGGCACTTAGCCACGAGAAATATCTTTATGAAGACATAATCGACAAACTCATCGAATCCTTGCCAAATATTCAAAAGACTGCAGCAGGACTTTCCGAGCTTGACGTCCTAGTCTCCCTCGCAGAACGCGCCGAGGCACTCAATTTTTCTGAGCCAGAAATTGTTGACGAACCCTGCATAGAAATATCCGGTGGCCGACACCCAGTAGTAGAAACAGTTATCGAAAATCCATTCATAGCGAACGATCTTTCGCTTGATAAAAGTCAAAGACTTTTAGTTATTACCGGACCGAATATGGGTGGAAAATCTACTTTTATGCGCCAGACTGCGCTTATCACTATTCTTGCTCACATCGGAAGTTTCGTGCCAGCTGAAAGTCTGAAAATTGGCCCCATTGATCGCATTTTCACCCGAATAGGGGCTTCCGATGATATCGCTGGAGGACGTTCTACATTCATGGTTGAAATGACTGAAACAGCAACCATTTTGAATAATGCGTCACCGAGCAGTTTGGTCTTAATGGATGAAATCGGTCGGGGAACCAGCACATTTGATGGCCTCTCGCTTGCATGGGCAGCAGCTCATTATATGGCTGAAAATATTGGTGCCTTCACTTTATTCGCTACGCATTACTTCGAGCTAACCGCTCTCGCCAACGAACTACCCACGTGCAACAACGTACATCTGGATGCGACAGAACATAAAGGAGAGCTTGTTTTTCTACACACCGTGAAACCGGGGCCAGCTAACCAAAGTTATGGCTTACAGGTTGCAGCACTAGCTGGCGTGCCACGCGACGTTGTAGCTTTAGCAAAGCATTACTTGACATCATTGGAACCCTCGCTGCCGTCGGAGCACCCCCAAGCTAAATTAGATTTTTTGATAGATGCTCAAGCTGAGCGGAACGACTTGGTGAGTCAAGAATTCGATGAAATCGATCCAGATACAATGACACCACGTGATGCCCTAGACTTTATTTATAGGGTTAAGAAACTAAGAAGCTAAACTAGCCCGCAATCGCTTTAACGCCTCACGATTTGTCCAGGACCACACGAGTTCAGTTGCCTTTTCAATCGATACCCAGCACCAATCAATGTGTTCCTTTGAGTTCACAGTGATGTCCATAGTGGTGTCAACCCTGTAGTGCCATTCATACTCAATATTCTTGGTTACACCTACGGAATATCTAGATAACCATCGTGGGTCGATCTCGAAAACCCGCCGGACTTCCTGATCCACTAAGATTCCTTCAACAGTCAGTCCCGTCTCTTCAAAAAGTTCGCGCTTAGCAGCATCAGCATGACTTTCTCCATCATCAAGGGAGCCTGTCACAGACTGCCAATAGCTGAACGGGTCCTTACGTTTTAGTAACAATACTTTAGGTTCATCTGTGTGTACAACAACCAATACCGATTCTGGGCGCCTCACTTTACCAATATTGTCATTGCGTCCGGGGTACGCGGATACGAATTCCGGTTTCGCGCAACTGCTCAGCAGAAACGCTTCCGGGAGCATCAGTCAACGGACAACTGGCTATCTGTGTTTTTGGAAATGCAATGACATCCCTAATACTATCAGCACCCGCCATTAGTGCTACCAGACGATCAATGCCGAAAGCAATTCCACCATGGGGAGGGCATCCATATTGCAGTGCTTGTAACAGAAAACCAAACCGCTCTTTAGCTTCTTTTTCACCAATACCAAGTAATTCAAATACAGCTGCCTGCATAGGCTGATTATGAATGCGAATCGAACCACCACCTATCTCAGAGCCATTCAACACCATATCGTATGCCCTAGATAATACGGTATCTGGTTCTGTCCCTATAAGTGCTGGATCATCAATTGCTGGCGCTGTAAACGGGTGGTGCATAGAGGTCCAGCGACCAGTCCGCTGATCCTGTTGAAACATGGGGAATTCGAAAATCCAGAGCGGTTTCCAGCTATCCTCTATCAGTTTCCGATCAGTACCTACTTTTACTCTTAAGGCCCCAACCGCATCGTTTACTATTTGTGCCTTGTCTGCTCCAAAAAAAATTAAATCGCCAGTTTTTGCATTAGTGCGTTCTAGAACACCAGTGACAGCTTCATCAGGAAGAAATTTAAGAATTGGAGACTGCAGGCCATCACGTCCTGCATTGGCATCATTAATTTTGATATATGCAAGGCCTTTTGCGCCATATCTTCCCACATAGTTTGTATAGTCATCGATCTCTTTTCGGCTAAGCGAACTTCCGCCTGGGACATTGAGGGCGACTACCCTGCCTTTTGGGTCGGCAGCTGGGCCAGCAAATACCTTGAACTCGATAGACTGCATCAAATCTTTAACTTCCACTAGTTCAAGTGGAATCCGGAGGTCGGGCTTGTCCGAACCAAAACGTCGTAGCGCTTCCTCGTAACTCATTCGAGGAAATGGTGAAGGCAGGTCAATGCCCATCACCTTTTTAAAGATGGCTCGCACAAGTTCTTCCATTCTCTCCATGACGGTGTCTTCATTTACAAAACTCATCTCAACATCAAGCTGTGTGAATTCTGGCTGTCGGTCAGCACGAAGATCTTCATCGCGGAAACAGCGAACTATCTGGTAGTAACGATCCAGACCAGACATCATCAAAAGTTGTTTAAATATCTGCGGTGACTGCGGCAACGCAAAAAATTTTCCGGCATGTGTACGGCTCGGAACAATATAGTCGCGGGCACCCTCAGGCGTTGCGCGCGTTAACATTGGCGTCTCTACATCGACGAAACCATCTTCGTCCATGAAATTGCGAATAGTCCGTGTTACAGCATGCCTCAATCTCAGATTATCGAGCATCTGTTTCCGCCGAAGATCAAGATAGCGATATTTGAGTCGCACCTCTTCATTTGCAGATTCATCGTGGTGGAACGGCGGTGTTACAGAATCGTTTAGTGTCTCTAATTCATACGCAAGAACCTCTACACCACCGGTTCGCATCTCTGGATTGACTGTTCCTTTGGGTCGCTTACGTACTTTACCTTTCACTGCAAGCACAAACTCACCACGAATTCTTTCAGCTTCCGAAAATATCTGCGGACGATCTGGATCAAATACGACTTGCAATAGGCCCTCGCGGTCTCGGAGGTCGACAAAAATGACTCCACCATGGTCACGGCGGCGATGAACCCATCCGCAGACAGATATTTCTTCCCCTATAAGGTCTTCATCTACTTTTCCACAATAATGAGTTCGCATATTAGATCCGGCAAGTGCCTAGAACGAGGCGGAATATTAGGTCGTTAGCAGTCCAGCTGCAACATTCAGCTACCTTATTCTTTTTGCTCTTCTCGCAAACCAAGGGATAGTTCTCCTAGCTGTTCTTTGCGCCAGGTAGGTACGACAACACCTAGCGATATAATCATCTTAAGGGCTTCGTCTACATCCATATCAAGCGCTACCACATCTTTTTTAGGTACGATAATGATAAACCCAGATGTTGGATTTGGGGTGGTTGGAACAAATGTGCAAACCACCTCTTCTCCTGTTCGTCCTTGAACCTCCCCCAGCTCACTCGAAGTCTGGAAAGCCAAGCTGAACAGCCCTTTCCGAGGATATTCGATCAGAAGCACCTGTTTGAATGAATTACTAGAATCAGAAAACACGATCTCAGCGAAATTCTTTGCGGCTGAATATACCGACCGAACTACAGGAATCCTATCTAAAACAGACTCCCAAAAGTTCACCATACTACGCCCCACTATATTAGCGGCAAAGATACCCGTTAAGAACACAACAAGAATTGTCAGTACGAATCCCAATCCCGGGATGCCGAAACCGAACAAGCTTTCCGGCCTAAACTGCTCAGGAAGAAACAGAAGCGTACGATCCATTAATCCTATGAGGATGCGGAGCAGAAAAACGGTTACCCCGATAGGTAGCCAGACCAAGATGCCCGCCACCATGTAGCGTCGGAAATGCTTTAACATGACTTTAGTATTTTTTTATTCATCTTTTTTGGATTCCGGTTTCGGCTTTGATTTTTTTTCACCGGCCGAAACTTTATCTTTATCAACAGATTTTGGAGGTTCGGACTCACTCTTATGCACGTTTTTCTGGTTATCTTTTTTAAAATCTGTCTCGTACCAGCCTTGTCCCTTCAGGCGAAAACGCGGGGCAGACAAGAGCCTTGTCAGTGCTGGCTCCCCACACTCCGGACAATCAACCAAGCGCGCATCGCTAAGTTTTTGTAGCGCATCCAGCATGTGATCACACTTCTTGCAAGCATACTCGTAAATAGGCACGCATCATACTCCGACAAACTTCTGGCTGGGTCAGATCAAACCGACACAGCGAATTTAATTATAGGCCTATCAAGCAGCTCTCTGGAACTCTAGATTATCGCCGCCGACCGCCACTTCAATTGTGTCACCTGGTTTAAAGTTTCCACAAAGGATTTCCTGCGCAAGCGGGTTTTCTACTTGCTGTTGAATAGCCCTTTTCAAGGGCCTTGCCCCATATACAGGATCAAAACCAGCTTTAGCCAACTTTTCACAAGCACCATCGGACAAGATAATTTTCATGTCACGATGTGCCAACCTTTCGTACAAGTGTCTAAGTTGAATATCGACAATCATACGAATGTGCTGACGACTAAGCGGATTAAACACGATAAGGTCATCGATTCGATTGATAAATTCAGGTCGAAAATACTCTCCAACAACATCCATCAATGAAGATTTCATCTGATCGTAATGTTCGTCGCCAGCAAATTCTTGAATTTTCTGGGAGCCCAAATTGGATGTCATGACGATCACCGTGTTCCGAAAATCCACTGTTCTTCCTTGACCATCCGTGAGCCTTCCATCATCAAGAACCTGCAATAAAACATTGAACACATCTGGATGCGCCTTCTCAACCTCATCTAAAAGGATCACAGAATACGGTCTTCGGCGAATAGCTTCGGTCAGAAGTCCACCTTGATCATAGCCTACATAACCCGGCGGTGCTCCTATCAACCGAGCAACGGAATGCTTCTCCATATATTCAGACATGTCGATCCTGACCATTGCATCGTCAGTATCAAATAAAAAGTGAGCTAGCGCCTTTGTTAATTCAGTTTTGCCAACACCCGTTGGGCCAAGAAACAGAAACGATCCTATCGGTTGTTTTGGATCTGCGAGTCCTGCACGGGACCGCCGAATTGCATCAGCCACGCTATTTACTGCTTCTTTTTGTCCTACAACGCGTTTTTGCAAACTGCCTTCCATTTGCAACAGCTTTTCCGTCTCACCCTCAAGCATCTTAGACACCGGGATACCTGTCCACTTTGATACGATTTCAGCAACTTCCTCTTCTGTTACGTTGTTACGAATGAGTGTATTACCTTTACCTTCCTCCATGACAGCCTCACCAAGCTGCTGTTCAAGCTCTGGGATTCTCCCATACTGCAACTCTGACATTCGTGCCAAATCATTAGCTCGATGCGCCGCTTCTAGTTCGAGCCGAGCCCGCTCAAGCTCCTCTTTAAGATGAGTGGTTCCGTGCATCGCTGCCTTTTCCGATTTCCATAGTTCCTCAAGATCGGAAAACTCAAGCTCCAGTTCATTAAGCTGGCTCTCAAGTCCAATAAGCCGCTTTTTAGAAGCGTCGTCCGACTCTTTCTTTAGAGCTTCCCGTTCAATTTTCAACTGAATTATTCGGCGCTCAAGCTTATCCATCTCCTCTGGCTTGGAATCGATTTCGATACGGATGCGTGAGGCTGCCTCATCAATCAAATCTATGGCCTTGTCAGGTAGCTGCCGGTCAGCGATGTAACGATGAGATAAAGTCGCTGCTCCAACTATTGCCGGATCCGTAATCTCGACACCATGGTGTACTTCATAGCGTTCCTTTAACCCCCGGAGGATGGCGATGGTATCTTCCACATTAGGTTCATCGATCAGAACTTTCTGGAATCGCCGTTCCAGAGCCGCATCCTTCTCAAGATAATTACGGTATTCATCCAATGTTGTCGCACCCACACAATGAAGCTCGCCTCTCGCCAAGGCTGGCTTGAGCATATTACCTGCATCTAATGCACCTTCAGCCTTTCCTGCCCCGACCATCGTGTGTAATTCATCGATGAAAAGAATAATTTGTCCCTCTTGTTTTGAAAGGTCGTTAAGTACCGCTTTGAGCCGTTCTTCAAATTCGCCACGAAACTTAGCGCCTGCAATCAAAGCACCCATGTCAAGCGATAAGATTCTTTTATTTCTTAATCCCTCAGGAATTTCATTGTTCACGATTCGTTGTGCCAGACCTTCAATAATTGCCGTCTTGCCTACCCCAGGCTCTCCTATAAGAACAGGGTTATTTTTCGTACGCCTTTGTAAAATCTGTATAGTGCGGCGAATTTCATCGTCACGGCCTATTATTGGATCAAGTTTTCCTTGCTCCGCTGATTCAGTCAGGTCATTCGTATATTTTTCTAGGGCCTGTCTAGTCTCCTCTGTATTTGGATCAGTCACCTTACTCCCGCCACGTAATTTTTCTATCGCATCAACGATTACAGGATGGCTTGCCCCGGCCTGTTCAAGCACCTGACGCACCGATGAGCCTTTGTCGAGCGCAGCAATCACGAATAATTCGCTAGATATATATTTGTCTCCCCTTTCCTGCGAAAATTTATCCGCTAAGTTGAGTAAGTTAGAAAGATCATTGGAAACATGCAAGTCTCCGCCCACCCCCTCAACATTAGGAAGCCTGTCTATCATATTAGCAAGCTGGGATCGCAGTAGATTTACGTTTACATCCGCTTTTGCTAACAAGCCCCGAACCGTGCTCCCCTGCTGGTCAAGCAGAGCTACCATTACATGTGCGGGCTCAACAAACTGATTCCCTAGCCCCACAGCCAACGACTGCGCATCAGCCAGCGCCATCTGAAATTTACTTGTTAGCTTGTCTATTCGCATCGCATTAAAAATTTAGTTTTAATTGGTACAAACCTATAATTAGACTGCCAGTTATCTATGCCTAACAACAAAACCTTTAAAAAATCACCGAAAATATTAAAAAGAGCCTTATTCCAACCGCTCTAACATAATAGATTGTGTCAATTCTTTCTTTTTCAAGAGGTTACGGCCGTCTATAAACAAATGACGCCATTCGTCCACATTGCCCATCTCGTCGAAATGAAAAAAAACGCTCAGAATCAGAATAAGTGCAACAATGACCACCTGAGATGTTAGCCACACCGCAATATTGAAGACGTTGTCGTGCAAGTCCATAAAGATCAGCTTGCCAACGTCCACGATTATTGCGTCGGAAGTGCTGTGCCGCTTCGTTGCTGTGTTGGAGGTATATTTGGCGAACTTCTTCGCCAACTTCGAATTCTGATTGAGAAATTGCCGGTCCAAGCCAGGCATGCAAATGGCACGGATGAGCATCAAAGACGTCTACTGTAGCTTCCAATATTCCTCCAGCTAGTCCACGCCATCCGGCATGGGCAACTGCAACCTCTTTACCGTCATCAGAAGCTAAAATTACCGGCAGACAATCGGCCGTCAATACAGCGCAAACAACACCAGGTTTTCTCGTAAAAGACGCATCAGCCTCAGCGCCCAAAGATGGCTCTATTGCGACATTCGTCCCATGCGACTGCGAAAGCCAAAGGGGTTCATTGGGTAGCTTACAGAAACGTCTGAGCTTTAGCCGATTCTCTTTGACCGCAGATAGCAAGTCACCCACATGACTAGCTAGATTGAGCGAGCTATAACAACCTTTGCTGACACCCCCTGCTCTAAGAGTGCACCCTGCAACGATGCTATCGGGAGCATTCCATTCTGGCATGATGGACAAATCTATTTGCTTCATGAGCAATCAGCAGTATCTTTTCGCAGACACCGAAGCAATCGCTTAAAATCACCTGGTGCTTCACATTCAATATCGACTGCTTTCCCTGAAATAGGTTGGTCGAAGCACAGTCGTTTTGCATGCAGGGCCTGCCTCCTGAATGAGCGCATAACGTTTACAACCTCACTACTCGCTCCGGAAGGTAAGCGTGGGCGCCCCCCATAAACTGAGTCACCTAATAAAGCATGACGTTTATGAGCGAAATGCACTCTAATCTGGTGCGTGCGTCCACTTTCCAATTGGACATTCACGAATGTTTGAGCTCGTAATCGTTCGAGCACACGATAATGAGTAACAGACGATTTACCGTCATCTCGTATACTCATTTTTAGGCGATTTGTCGGGTGACGGCCGATTGGGGCGTCGATAGTACCACCCCCTGTAAGCACACCATTACAAATCGCCACATATTCCCGTGATATTTCCCGAGCTGCAAGCGACCTCACCAGCTTGGTATGGGACTCAAACGTTTTTGCAACCAAGAGCAATCCAGTCGTCTCCTTGTCCAGCCGGTGGATAATTCCGGCTCGGGGCAATTGTTCAAGCAATGGCTCATGGTGAAACAAACCATTCATCAAAGTACCATCTTTGTTGCCAGCACCGGGATGCACAACCAAACCAGCAGGTTTATTTACAACCAAGAGATCTTCATCTTCATAGGCGATTTTAAAATCGACAAGCTGAGGTTCACTAGAAGCATAAGTCTCTGTAATGGGATTCAAGACGACACTTTCCCCACCCAATACCTGATCTCTTGGTCGCATAACCTGTTCATCTACCGTAATGTATTGCTGAAGAATCCAACGCTTTAAACGACTGCGCGAATATTCTGGAAACATGCGAGCCAATGCTATATCTAAACGCAAACCGGTTAAGTTGGCAGGTATAACTTTTTGCAGAGGTTTCTGAGACATATTTTAGAAGCGGTATTTAATCAGATACTTTTAAGTTTAAGATATACTTGTTGATCAGGCGTGTTTGATGCAAAGTCCAAACGCTGAAGTGCCTTGCACAAGGTTAAACAAACTATATTGGCGGATCCAATCAACTTGAAACACATATACAAAGCCCTGAGAACTCGGCTAAAAGGTATCAGGCGGAAATTTTTCCTGCTCGCTGTAGCAGCGCTGCTCGTTAATGGATGTGGCGGCTCCGAAGAAGAATTCGATCTTAACAGAAACATACGTGAAGCCTATATCGATGCACAGGAAGCTGTCGAGGTTGGTAATTACCGTAAGGCAATTGGTACCTTTGAAGCTTTGCAAGCACGATTTCCATTTAGCCAGTTCGCTACTCAGATTCAATTGGAGCTTTCATATGCTTATTATAAAGATAGCCGTCCCGAACAAGCTATCGATGCGGCAGATACTTTCATACGCGAGAATCCTACCCATTCCCGTGTCGATTACGCCATGTATATTAAAGGTCTAGCTTACTTTGAAAGTGGCCAGTCATTCCTAGAACGATTGTTTCGTAAGGATATTAACAAGCGCCCGCCGCGGGATGGCGAACTCGCCTTTTCAACCTTGAGTCGCATGGTAGAGCGCTACCCAGCTAGTCCATATGCAGCAGATGCACAGCAGCGTCTAGTTTATCTAAAAAACAGGCTTGCCTCTTACGAAAATGAGGTTGCACAATTCTATTTGGAACGAGAAGCTTATATCGCAGCCTTAAACCGTGCAAAGACAGCAATTGAGGTCTATCAAGGGGCAGATAGCGGAGCAGAATCCTTACGAATTATTATACGGGCCTATGAAGGCCTAGGTATGAACAAACTAGCGAACGACACTCGCCGAGTGTTAGAGAAAAATTTCTCTAACACTCATAATAATCCCATCGTCTATAATTGAACTTATCTAGCTGGCGCTACCTCATCTAGGAAACGTGTATCGTGACGTGATTGGATATCTCCAATCACGTCCAAACGCCCGACCACTAATTCTTATACCTGGTGGAGCTTGTCGACGCTTGTATTCGTTCCGTTTTACTAATTCGAGGATTTTAACTACTACTTCTCTCTTGTATCCCTGTTCGACAATTTCCTGCACTGAAAGGTCTTTTTCAATGAAGGCTTCGAGAATCGGGTCCAATAAATCATATTCTGGTAAAGAATCTGTATCCTTTTGGTTGGGACGTAATTCTGCTGACGCTGGTCGCATAATTATTCGTTCTGGGATCATCCTATTAATAGTATTGCGATATTTAGCAAGCCTATAGACCATGGACTTGCTGCAATCCTTGATCGGCGCAAAACCTCCAGCCATATCACCGTATAAAGTCGCATAACCGACTGCCATTTCACTTTTATTACCTGTAGTGAGCAACATTCTTCCAGTTTTATTAGATATCGACATAAGAAGAAGGCCTCGGCAACGAGCCTGGATATTTTCCTCTGTTACATCTTCTTCCCGCCCTTCAAAAACGTTTTCGAGCTGGCCTGTGGTCGCTTCGTACATTGGCGCAATCGGAATAACGTCATACTGAATTCCAAGTGAGTGTGCTTGAAGAGCCGCATCCTCTTGACTCATATTGCTGGTATAGCGAAAAGGCATCATAACGGCACGCACACGACTTTTCCCAAGTGCATCGGTAGCAATAGCGGCAACGAGCGCAGAATCCACTCCTCCAGACAAACCGAGAATGACACCAGGAAAACCATTTTTCTTCACATAGTCTCTGGTACCACATACTAAAGCCTCATAAACACTCTGTTCCTCCGGCAGCTTCCGAGCAACATCACCTGACATTAACTCAATACCGCGACCAGTTGCCTGTAGAATGACACTGTGCATACCTTCTTTGTAGGGGGGAGCACGAAAACAAATCCCACCATCTTTATCCATGGCGAAAGACCCACCATCGAAAACAAGTTCATCCTGCCCACCCACCATATTTAGATAAACTGCAGGAATTCTGGTTTCTTGTACAAGCCTTCCGACAACATGCTCTCTTTTCGCCTGACTCTCAAATTCAAAAGGAGAACCATTGATAGCAATAATTGCCTCAGCGCCAGCAGCCCGACTGGCAGCCGCTGGCTGACTCTCCCAAACATCCTCACAAATATTGATTCCCAGCCTTATCCCATTTAGCTTAAAAACTGTAGGGCCTTTACCGGATACAAAGTAACGCTTTTCATCAAATACGCGATAATTAGGTAAGAGACATTTACGATATTTGGCTAAGGTCTCACCCTTTTTAAATACCACCGCAGAATTATAAATAGAATCGCCATCATATTCGGGATAACCAAACATCACTGCGGTACCCTTAACAGTAGTTCTTATCGTCTCAATTGCTTGTGCTATTCGGGACTGCAATCCTGAATGAAAAAGCAGATCCTCCGGTGGGTAACCACAAATGCTTAATTCTGGAAAAACCACAAGATCCGCTTGCATCTCAAAACAAGCATGTTGACACTTATCTAGAATTTTTGCGGTGTTACCCTCGACATCGCCGACGATAAAATCTAACTGGGCTAATGCTAATTTGACCCTATCGGTCATAACTAAATTTCCACCCACTAATAGGCAAAATATACCCGCTAGTCCTTCACCAACTGCAACATCATGTGTCCAAGCTCAGCTGGCGATCGGACGGTCGCCACTCCAGCTAAATCAAGCGCCTTAAACTTATCTTCTGCAGACCCCTTACCACCAGCGATTATCGCTCCAGCATGACCCATACGTTTGCCGGCCGGGGCCGTGACACCGGCAATGTAGGCCACCACCGGTTTACTGATTTCTGACTGTATATAGGCTGCAGCCTCTTCTTCCTCGGTTCCGCCTATCTCACCAACCATCACTACCCCTTTCGTTTGTGGGTCATTTTGAAATAGGGCTAAACAATCAATAAAGCCCATACCACGCACCGGATCACCACCAATACCAACACACGTGCTTTGGCCGAGTCCATTTTGAGTGGTCTGATAAACAGCCTCATAAGTCAATGTTCCGGAGCGTGAAACGACACCGATATCACCCTTCATATGGATAAATCCTGGCATGATCCCTATTTTGCATTCTTTAGGCGTGATGATACCCGGACAGTTAGGACCGATAAGCCGGCAGTCGAAACTACGCAGTGCCGACTTTACCTTTACCATGTCTAGCACCGGAATACCTTCAGTAATACAAACGATAAGTTCAATACCAGAATCAGCAGCTTCAAGAATTGCATCGGCTGCAAAGGGCGCTGGCACGTAAATCATACTTACACGAGCCCCGGTTTGATTGACTGCTTCTCGCATAGTATTAAATATTGGGAGCCCAAGATGTTTTTCGCCTCCGCGTCCCGGGTTCACTCCAGCTACAACCTGACTGCCATATTCAAGACAGTTTTGAGTATGGAAGGATCCCTGATTACCAGTGATACCCTGACAAATAATCCGACTTTCTTTGTTGATCAATATACTCATTCAATCAGAGTTCCTTTAACACTCCGATGCAGTTATCACTTTCAAAGCTGCATCCGTTAAATCATCTGCGGTAATAATATCCAGCTTACTTTCGGCTAGAAGGACCTTTCCTTTATCCACATTGGTTCCCTCCAGCCGGACAACCACCGGACAAGTCACACCGATCTCCCTGACCGCAGTGATGATCCCCTCTGCTATCAGGTCGCAGCGAACGATGCCACCGAATATATTTACCAAGATCGCTGTGACATTCTCGTTCGCGATAATAATTTTAAATGCCGTTGCCACACGGTCAACTGTTGCTCCACCACCAACATCTAAGAAATTAGCGGGCTGACCACCATGCAATTTAATAAGATCCATGGTTGCCATAGCTAATCCAGCACCATTCACCATGCAGGCAATATTGCCATCCAACGATACGTAATTGAGGCCATTCTCTTCCGCCTCCCGTTCAGCAACATTTTCTTGGCTGATATCACGCATTTTCACCAAACGTTCCTGACGAAAGAGCGCATTTTCTTCTATGGTGATCTTTGCATCGAGTGCGACAACATCACCGTCCTTTGTAACAATCAGGGGATTAACTTCAACGAGGCTAGCGTCGCATTCTTGAAATAAACGATAAATATTAGAAAGTAATTCAGCAAATTGACGACTTTGACTTTTATCAAGGTTAAGGCCAGCGGCAAGCTCTCTAACTTGGTACGGTTGAATGCCAGAAGCTGCTACAACAGACGCTGTCACAATTTTTTCAGGCGTATCGTCTGCAACCTGCTCTATATCCATCCCTCCCGCTTCAGAGGCAATAAAAGAAATTTGGCTGTTTTCTCGATCAACGAGCATACTCAGATAAAGCTCCCGATCTATAGATGATCCAAATTCAACATAAACCAGATTTACCGGCAGTCCTTCCGCGCCTGACTGATGTGTGACAAGTCGGGTATCCAACATCTCAGCGGTGTATCGATGAACTTCATCCATAGATCGTGCAAATTTGACTCCGCCAGCTTTACCACGACCACCCGCATGAACTTGAGCTTTAATCACCCATAGGTCACCACCGAGCTTCTCTGCGGCGCGCACAGCAGCCTCTGGCGTATCCACTAGAATACCTTCGGGTACCGCAATGCCATACTCACGGAATAACTGTTTGGATTGATATTCGTGGAGATTCATTATTTCTGGAATTTACACCCTTCTAAGTCGGGCGTATTTTGTAATAAAGCAGCATGAGACGCAAAAATACTCGACAGCTTAGTCTACAATCAGTACTTGATTGATCAAGTGACCGTATACGCTCGCAGGAAATATGTTTAAGGCAATACAAAATATTAAATACGGCCAGTCAGACTCTCGTCAACAACTTGTACTAGATGAATCTGATCTAACTTGGCGAGTCCTTGGGACCCTTAATGCTTTTCGTATCTTTGTCGCCCTTATACTAATCGCGTTATTTTTTGCGAGCGATACGCCACGATTTATTGGTGACCGCTACCCAACGATATTCGCAGCGACAGCAGTAGCCTATTTCGTTTTGTCCGTCGTAAGCAGGTTCACTATAAGAGGGCGGTGGATTACGCCAGAACTACAGATATTGACTCAGGTTCCAATCGATATCTCAGCAGTTGTCATTCTAATGCACGCTAGCGGTGGTATTGAAAGTGGTCTAGGGGGCCTATTAATCGTATTCGTCGGCGCAGGCAGCCTTATCATGCCTCGGAAAATTCCGGCATTTTTCGCTGCAATTGCAACATTAGCCGTCTTGGGAGAACAGCTTTTTTCCCAGATTGGTGGTTTTAGCCACAGTGGTAATTTCACAGCAGCTGGCATGCTTGGCGCAATTATTTTTGCTATTGCTTTAGCGGCCCGACCGTTAGCACGGCGCATCCAAGTTAGTGAGGCACTTGCGCGGCAGCGTGGCGTGGACCTTGCTAATTCAGCTGAGCTAAACGAGTACATTGTTCAGCAACTCAGGGAAAGCATCGTAGTATTAGATGCCGATGATCGCGTCCGCCTAATTAACACGAGCGCAGCGAAGCTTCTCGACGCACACCCAACCTGCCACGGGATGAATATCCGTGAAGCATCGGGAAATTTAGCAGAATATATTTCTAACTGGCGTAAAAGTGCTGAAACCGACACACATATAGATTTAACGGTGAATCCTAGCGGTGACTCTTCGCGTATCAAAGCGCACCTCGCACCACTTGGTAAAGGTGACCACAGAAATGGCCCCATACTTGTTTTCCTTGAAGATTCTTCCCTTATAAACGCCCGAGTTCAGCAATCGAAGTTAGCGTCCTTGGGGCGGCTAAGTGCTAGCATCGCACATGAAATAAGGAATCCAGTCGGTGCAATGAGTCATGCTGGACAGTTATTGGCAGAGTCGAAGGATCTCAATGATGACAATCTTCGTCTGACAGAAATCATAACTAAGCATGCGGAGCGGGTCAGTCATATTATAGACAACGTGTTACAGCTGTCCCGCCGAGAGTCAAGTCAGCCTGAGCGTTTTGATTTGGAGCAATGGCTGAAAGATTTTGCGGAGGAATTTTCCCATACCCTCGAGTTACCGGAAGGTAAATTGTTAGTAACTGCACCAGAGCCGAAACTCGAAATTCGTATGGACCCGAGTCACCTCCGTCAAGTGATGTGGAATCTCTGCGACAATGCTGTCAAATATGCTAATACGCCAGATTCAGCCCTGGTTGAGCTGAGCACAGGCCGGACAAACCGAACCGGGCAACCATATCTCGAAATCCTGGATCATGGCCAAGGTATAGATGAGACAATTGCAGATAAAATATTTGAGCCATTTTTCACCGAAAGAAGTGGAGAAACTGGACTTGGACTGTATATTTCTAGAGAGTTATGCGAATTGAACCGAGCAGCTCTTGTGTACCGAACAAGCGACGCCGGTGGAAGTATTTTTCAGGTCATATTTGCGGACCCCGATCGATGGGAAGATATTAAAGATTAAACTAAAAACACAGACTCTAACTCATGCAAAAACCACTGGCACTCATAGTCGATGATGAACCCGATATTCGCGAGCTTCTCGCATTGACTTTAGGTCGCATGGACATAAAAACCGTCGTCGCTGAAGACTACTCTCAAGCAATAACAAAACTCAAAAATCATCAGTTCGACATCTGTCTTACAGACATGCGATTACCTGATGGAGATGGATTGGAGTTAGTCGCATGGATCCAAAAAAATACTCCTAGGGTACCTGTAGCTGTCATTACAGCGCATGGCAACATTGAAACAGCTGTCCAAGCGCTTAAATTAGGTGCGTTTGACTTTGTTTCTAAGCCATTAGATTTGAAAAATCTTCGCAGTATTGTTGGTAACGCTATTAAACTCACTAATAAACAAGGGCAAGAATCCTCGCAACTGATTGGTAGATCTCCTGCCATGCTAAGGCTTAAAGAAATGATTAGTCGGGTCGCACGCAGCCAAGCTCCTGTGCATATTTCTGGCGAATCAGGTACTGGCAAAGAACTCGTGGCGCGTTTAATACAGGAATCCGGTCCGCGTAAGGAAGGACCTTTTGTCCCGGTCAATTGTGGCGCAATTCCACCGGACTTATTGGAAAGCGAACTTTTTGGATATCGCAAAGGTGCTTTCACGGGCGCGGCTACCGATAAAGCTGGCCTGCTTCAGTCAGCTAATACTGGCACATTGTTTTTAGATGAAATTGCGGATATGCCATTATCAATGCAGGTCAAACTACTACGAGTAATTCAAGAACAGACAGTGCGACCAATCGGCTCAGCCACCGAAGAAAGTTTAGACATCCGGATACTTTCTGCGACTCATAAAAATCTAGCGCGTATGGTGCAAAACGGCGACTTTCGCGAGGATCTCTACTACCGTATCAATGTTATTGAACTACACGTACCAGCCCTCCGAGAAAGGGAGGATGACGTTCTTGAACTGGCCAATTTTATATTAGAACGCCTAGAGTCAAGTATAAAAATACTCGATAAGAGCGCCCGGATGAGACTGCTAAAACATAATTTTCCAGGTAACGTCCGCGAACTTGAAAATATGCTCGAAAGAGCCGTTACCTTATCCGCCGGGGCCACTATCTCTGAAAAAGATCTGACCTTACGACAAGACGGAGATGAATTATCAAAAACTGATGATGGCGCCGCTGATAATTTAGGTGAGCGAATCGATGATGTGCAACGGCAAGCGATTCTCGAGGCACTGGAAAAGACTCGCTATAACAAGACAGCCGCAGCTAAGTTGCTAGGGTTAACCTTTCGTCAGCTGCGCTACCGTATAAAAAAATTGAGTATTGATTAAGTAGCATCTGAAACTGACATTTTTGGTCACTTTGTGACACATGCAGCCAAATACTGGCTAATTCCTTCTTTATAGAAAGCCAGTTCAAAATAGAGAAAAATTATTTTCTCTATTAAAAACATAAAGTTAAATATTTTTTTCCAAAGTTGGCACGCACCTTGCATTTATGTTTGTAAACGCGTACACCGCGCATCATTGACGACAGACATTATTAGATCATGGAGACTCAAACATGAACAAACAACAAGGTTTTACACTTATTGAACTGATGATCGTAGTTGCGATCATCGGTATCTTGGCAGCAATTGCAATTCCTGCTTATCAGGATTACACGATTCGTGCACAGGTCTCTGAAGGCCTAAGTCTCGCTTCAGGTGCGAAAGCGGCTGTTAGTGAGTATTACCAAGATAGGGGCATAATGCCTACTGATAATCAGTCAGCCGGGCTAGCTGAAGCAAATTTGATTGCTGGAAAATACACCACTAATGTAGGTGTGGGTGCGGGTGGCCTCATCACTGTAACTTATGGAAACGATGCTAATGCCCAGCTGGTTGGTAATTTAATATTAACGCCAACGGACAATGGTGGTTCTATTGGATGGGATTGCATAGGAAGCACCATCCAAGCTAAGCATTTGCCAACAGCCTGTCGTCCGTGAGACATGTATAGAACGTAAGATCTTAGACACCTATATAGGTGTCATAGCCCCGGTTATCCGGGGCTTTTTTTCACGGACATCAAACTTTATAGAATAATGTGTGCAGCCAAGAATTTAGGATACTAAAGTTGCTCGGAAACCCTAGGTACATGAACAACAATAGCTAAAATTTGACATAATGAAACATAGCAACTTTAACAGTCCTTTCAAAATATTGGTTGATCGAAACTTGAAGAGTGGTAAGACCGTGGCAATTCGAAAGAAAAATCGCTTGGTGCCATTTATGGAACGCGTACAGTTATGGCTGTAACGGCGGCGCAATCAGCTCTTTCTGGCTTACCAAGCCGCCTGGTAGCAGACAGTATTATCTCGGTAGATGATGTACAACAGGCCATAGAGGCAGCAAGAAAAGCAAAACAACCGCTAGTTCCTTATTTAGTTAAGAACGAAATGGCTGAATCGAGAGCGATAGCGGTCGCAGCTTCTCATGAATTTGGCGTTCCTTTGTTAGACCTAGACGCAATCGATATAGACCTAGATACGTTGCGCGCAGTTGACCAAAAACTACTAACGAAACATAGAGTACTTCCACTCGTAAAGCGCGGTCAGCGCTTATTCCTAGGTGTATCTGATCCGACCAATATGCAGGCTGTAGACGACGTCAAGTTTCAGACTAGCCTGCGCATTGAGCCGGTGGTAGTTGAAGAAGACAAGCTGCAGGAGCGAATCGGCAAAGCGCTCGAAGCCGTTGATACAACAATGTCATCTTTCGACGATGAAGACTTCGATTTGGAAAATCTCGATATCGGTACAAATGAAGTTGAAGAGGACGTGGGGGTAACGAAAGATGACATAGAAGAGGCTCCGGTTGTCCGCTTTGTCAACAAAATCATGTTAGATGCGATTAAGCGCGGGGCATCTGATATACATTTTGAACCATATGAAAAAATATTCCGTGTTCGCACCCGTCTCGACGGTGTCTTATCCGATGTGGCGCAGCCGCCAGTAGCCCTTGCCAATAAAGTTTGTGCTCGATTAAAAGTTATGTCACGCATGGACATTGCGGAACGTCGTGTGCCCCAGGATGGGCGGATTAAGATGCGACTATCAAAAAATAGAGCTATTGATTTTCGAGTTAACACCTGCCCGACTCTTTTCGGTGAAAAAATTGTGTTGCGTATATTGGATCCTTCAAGTACCAAGCTCGGTATAGATGCTCTTGGCTATGATGACCTTCAGAAAGAACTCTACCTTAAGCATCTTACAAAACCGTACGGTATGATCCTCGTTACAGGACCAACTGGCTCCGGCAAAACTGTGTCGTTATATACCGGTCTCAACATTCTCAACACTGAAGATAGAAATATTTCTACAGCAGAAGATCCAGCTGAAATAAACTTGCCCGGTATCAACCAAGTGAACATTAATCCTAAAGTGGGATTGACGTTTGCCTCATCACTCAAAGCTTTCCTACGACAAGATCCCGATGTAATCATGGTTGGCGAGATTCGTGATTTAGAAACGGCCGAAATTGCAATAAAAGCTGCGCAGACTGGCCATCTCGTACTTTCGACTGTGCATACGAATGATGCCCCGCGTACCCTTACGCGTTTAGTCGACATGGGCGTAAAACCCTATGCGATAGCCACATCTGTGAGTTTGATCATAGCCCAACGGCTAGCTCGCCGGCTCTGCGACAATTGCAAAGAAATTAAAGATATTCCACATGAGGCTCTGGAACAGGAAGGCTTTACCGTAAATGAGATTGATGATGGACTAACAATCTTCGGACCGAAGGGCTGCAAATCCTGCAATGAAGGCTATAAAGGGCGAGTGGGTATATTTCAGGTCATGGAAGTGTCAGAAATAATGGGCAGAATTATTATGGAAGGCGGTAACGCAATGCAAATTGCTGATCAAGCAGCTTCCGAAGGTGTACTTGATTTGCGTCAAGCTGGCTTAAACAAAGTTAAAGAGGGGATTACGAGCCTTGAAGAAGTCAACAGGGTTACTATCGAATAAATAGATGCCGCCTAACGGAAGAAAATTATAATGGCCGATAAAGCGGGCATAAGTAACACGCTTTTCCTCTGGAAGGGTACCGATCGCAAAGGTAACAAAGTCAAAGGAAAAAGTATGGCTAGCAATGAACTTATTGTGCGCGCGGAACTACGGCGCCAAGGTATCGTGCCCAGCCGTATCAAAAAACAGACTTCCGGATTCCTCAAAGGCAACGCAAAGATCAAACCGGCTGATATAGCCATTTTCAGTCGTCAGTTAGCGACAATGCTCGGAGCTGGCATTCCCCTCGTACAAGCATTTGAAATAATAGCGACTGGCCACGAGAATTTCGCTATGCAAAAGCTTATAGCCTCGATCAAAAGTGATGTCGAAGGTGGTAGTGCACTTGCAGAGGCGTTAGCAAAACACCAATTGTATTTTGATGACCTATTTGTAAATTTAGTCGAAGCTGGTGAGCAAGCTGGTGCGCTGGAAACGCTGCTCGAAAAAATCGCGACTTACAAGGAAAAAACGGAAGCAATTAAGAATAAAATCAAAAAAGCACTAACCTATCCGGCAGCCATAATAGTCGTTGCATTTGTGGTAACTATTATTCTATTAATTTTCGTTATTCCAGCTTTCGAAGATCTATTCCAAGGTTTCGGAGCTGACCTCCCCGCATTCACACGCATGGTGATCGATCTTTCACAATTTCTCCGCAACCAAGGCTGGTATATTGCAATCACAGGGACCGCCGCCATCTATACTTTCTTTTATTTTAAGAAACGATCTAGACGGATGCGCCATTTTATTGACCGCGCAACCCTAAAAATGCCCATTATTGGATCCATTCTACAAAAGGCCGCGATTGCTCGTTACGCACGCACACTATCAACCATGTTTTCAGCTGGCGTACCATTAATCGAAGCACTCGAATCCGTTGCTGGGGCAACCGGCAACATTGTTTATGAAAATGGGGTATTGCGAATGAAAGACGAGGTTGCCACGGGCCAACGTCTTCAACAATCAATGGAAAATACAGGTCTATTCCCAAATATGGTCGTGCAAATGATTGCCGTAGGCGAAGAATCGGGTTCTCTCGATGAGATGTCCGCAAAAGTAGCCGATTTTTACGAAGAAGATGTAGACAATGCTGTGGACAGCCTTTCAAGTCTACTGGAGCCAATGATCATGGCTATATTAGGTATTCTTGTAGGCGGTCTAGTTATAGCTATGTACCTTCCTATATTCAAAATGGGTGCAGTTATCTAGATTGGGTAATGCAAGAGTGACGTTTAACAGTCGAACGGCAACTAAGAATGTTTCTAAATTAAACTTAAAATGCAAACTATATATATCCAATCTCCATTGTTATCTGTATTTTTTGTATTAGTTTTTTCTGTCCTGGTTGGCAGCTTTCTTAACGTTGTCATTTTTCGTCTGCCATTAATGATGAAACGAAGTTGGCGTGAACAATGCCACGAGATATCTAAAATTCCGGCAGCCAATATCCCGACGAATCGTTTCAACTTAATTGTTCCACGATCAAGATGCCCACATTGCAAGGGCCAAATCACCCCGATACAGAATATCCCGATCTTTAGCTATCTTATCCTGAATGGAAAATGTGCTAACTGCACCGCAGATATTTCTATACGTTACCCCGTAATCGAACTTGTAACGGGCATCCTCAGTGTAATCGTGGTATGGCATTTTGGTTTTAGCTGGGAAGCCTTGGCCGCCATAATCATAACGTGGATCTTAATAGTTATAAGTGCTATAGATCTGGATGAGCAGCATATATATGACGATCTAGTATTACCTCTGTTATGGGGTGGTCTTCTCATCAGTACAATTAGTCCTCTGGTTGAGGCAAATACACTATTTATTTCGCCAAGCAATGCTATAGCTGGTGCGATAGCAGGTTACCTGAGTTTATGGAGTGTCTATCAACTCTTCCGGCTGTTAACAGGGAAGGAAGGTATGGGGTATGGTGATTTTAAACTTTTAGCCGCACTCGGCGCGTGTTTAGGCTGGCAAATGCTACCATTCATTATCTTGATGGCTGCAATCACTGGCTCCATAGTCGGAACAATTTCGATCCTGCTAAAACAACATCGACGCAGCACACCCATACCATTCGGTCCCTATTTATCAGCGGCCGGTTGGTTTGCAATGTTATGGGGTCATGACATTACCACCTTGTACCTAAATTACATCAACTAACTACTGGCTAGGGGGTTCGCACAATTATAGATACTCAAAACACTAAGTTCGTAGTTGGATTAACCGGTGGGATCGCTAGCGGCAAATCAACAATTGCTAATATTTTTATTACCTTAAACGTACCCGTTATTGATACGGATGTGATAGCCCGCGATATCCTTAAACCAAAAAGTTCAGTTCTTGCCAAAATTTACGCGACCTTCGGTCACGCAGTAATCAGTGAGGACGGTTCTTTAAACCGAAAAGCAATGCGGGACATAATTTTCGCAGAGAAAAGTAACCGCCAACTACTCGAGAATATAATGCATCCGCGTATTCAAGGGGAAGCCTACCGACAGATTTCATGCTCGACAGGACCTTATGTGATCGTAGTAGTGCCATTATTGTATGAATCACCTATGAAAGAAGCTATGGATCGGATACTGGTTGTCGATTGCAGCAAGGAAACGCAATTAAAAAGGCTAATACGCCGCGACAATGAAACTATTGAGAAAGCTCGCCTTATAGTCGCGGCACAAGCTAGCCGTTCAGATCGCCTGTCTATTGCTAATGACATCATTGATAACGACGGCGGCTTGGAAAAAAACAAGTCTGCTGTTATGCACTTGCACCAACTGTATTTGCAACTTGCAAAGAAGAATTAGAGATTCTTTATTTGCCTGTTGACAAACAGTAAAGCAAAATACATCGATGGCTGTAAAAGAGTCGCATACCCCACAGAAGTTATTAGGGGAGGATTTGCTGTATTACGAGCAACCCCTCAACGAACGCATGCGGACCTTTATGCGCCTTGCCTTCCTCTATCGCCAATTTCTTTACAGTGACCAAATTGATTCAACTTGGGCAACTCGTGCCACCATTGCGACCTTACTGGAAATTATGGCTATATTAACGCGCGGAGATGTAAGGAGTGAAGTTCATAAAGAACTTGATCTCCAGATAGAAAATCTAAAGAAATACAAAAGTCGTCCAGAAGTCGATACCGGAAGACTGGGAACATTACTCGACAATTTAATATTAAGTCGTGACGAAATCGATGGAGTTGGTACCCAATTCTTGAAACCCCTCAAGGACTGTGAGTTCCTTAGTTCCATACAGCATAGGAGTTCGATCCCTGGTGGTACATGTGAGTTCGATGTTCCGGAATTTAATCATTGGCTACGTCAGCCAATTGAAAGGCGCCAGCAGGATATTGAACAATGGGTAAATGTTGTCAGGCCACTTTGTGATGCAGTAACAGAAATGCTGTGGCTTATCCGTGAAAGCGGTGAATCAGTCGATAAAACAGCATTAAACGGTATGTATCAGCATCGTATGCGCAAAGATACGAGCTGCCACCTACTCCGCGTGACCCTTCTAAAAGATAATAAGTTGTATCCAGAAATTAGTGGCAGTCAACACCGATTTACAATACGGTTTCTTGAGTGGTCAACTGTAGATGCTCGCGCTGTTCAAACGGGGCACGATATTAAGTTCAAACTATCGATTTGCTAACATCTAAACTAGGTAAGTCTTCGGTCATAGTTTCATGCGGCTCAGTATTTTAATTACTGGCGCATCCGCCGGTAGCAAATTCTGCTTATCGAGAGTTGCACTTTTAACCCATTTGATTTGTTGACCTTCAACGCTAATGGGATTTCCTCGCCAATTAGTGACCAAATAAAACGCAATACCCACTTTTAGGCACGGATAATCATGCTCGATATGGCATATATATTGGGCGCTGAGCACATCAATCCCAAGCTCTTCGTGCAATTCGCGCTGCAAAGCAGACTCACTTGATTCCCCAGATACAATTTTCCCCCCTGGAAACTCCCAATAATCTTTTAGCGTTACTGCATTCTGTCGGTTTGATATAAGAACAGTGTCGTTGGCTTTACGGATAATCCCGGCAACAACGCTAATTCGTTCCAATGCTACTTCTAGCTTAATTTGCCGTGACACTGTTTATATTTTTTTCCGGATCCGCATGGACATGCTTCATTTCGACCAATCTTACGTTCTTTCCGCACAAACGGCTCAGGCGCTGGTACTTGGGAATCTGAGCTACCGGAAACTACAGGGCTTTGCCCACCAGACACATCCGGTTTGTTTGCAAGTGTGGACATTTTGTCATGCTTGAAAGCTAATTGTCTCGCCATACGGCGTTCTTCTTCCATGCGTTGCACATCTTCTTCACTTTGAACTCGGACTCGAGAAAGTATGCTTATGCTGTCATGTTTAACTTGTTCGAGCATCTCACCAAACATTTCAAATGCCTCGCGTTTATATTCTTGTTTTGGATTCTTCTGCGCATAGCTCCTAAGGCCAACACCTTGCCGCAAATAGTCCATTGCACCCAGATGCTCTTTCCAGTGGAAATCGAGTTGTTTCAGCATTACTTCTTTTTCCACGAGTCGAATTAACGAAACACCAATAGTCTCAACTTTCTCGTTATAAGAAGCCTGAATTTCATCTATACAACGCTCACGAATTTGATCTTCATTCATGCGACTGTCTTCTTTAAGCCACCCGACAACATTAAGCTGTATTGAAAAATCGCTTTCTAAAGCCTGGGCCAAGCCCTCAGGATCCCATTGTTCTTCAAGACTTCCTGGCATGATGTAACGACCTACCAAATTTTCAACGACTTCTGCCCGGATGGCTGTAACAGAATCAGCAATTTCCTCGGCAGCCATAAGTTCGGTCCGCTGATGATAAACTACTTTTCTTTGGTCATTAGCCACGTCGTCATATTCGAGCAGATTTTTTCGAATATCAAAGTTGTGTGACTCCACTTTACGCTGTGCTTTTTCAATTTGGCGTGTCAGCAACTTCGATTCAATCGCTTCACCTTCCTGCATACCAGCTCGGGATAACAGGGCCTTTGTGCGCTGCGGATCTCCAAATATACGCATAAGGTTATCTTCCATCGACAGGTAAAAGCGGCTCGACCCCGGATCACCTTGCCGCCCAGAACGACCACGTAACTGGTTATCGATACGTCGGGATTCATGTCGTTCAGTGCCAACAATATGCAGCCCCCCCGCTTTCAATACTGCATCATGGCGTATCTGCCAGTCGGCGCGTATCTCCGCATCGTCCGCATCACTCTTGGAGTGCGAGAGCTCTGCATCAAGATTTCCTCCCAGAACAATATCTGTACCTCGACCTGCCATGTTGGTTGCTATCGTGATGGCACCTGGGCTACCCGCCTGCTGAACAATCATGGCTTCGCGTTCATGCTGTTTTGCGTTCAGAACTTCATGTTTAATACCTTCTTTTTTCAATTCGTCTGTCAAAGTAACGTCTAACGCAACGGTGAGTGAGCCGCTGCTTGCAACTAACCACCCCTCAATGTCTTGTGAAGTGATTTCTACGTCTTCGGGCGCCAAAGTAACACTTTTTCCATTAATGTCCACAGTGATTTCGCCCTCATTTTCAATTGTTGAGATGTCTTGAGCGCTCATCGCGTTTATAGCGTTTGCCACCACTTTCATATCTCGACCAAAACGCGGACCTAAAACCTTAAAGTTAGGCTTGATATTTTTTACCAAAATACCCGAAGCATCATCGATCAGCTCGATCGCTTTCACATTTACTTCTGACTTGATCAGGTCTTGCACAGCCATAATTTCT
>CAJWFK010000002.1 GCA_913031125.1 uncultured Woeseia sp.
CTGCCGACACGCGGATTTTCAGTCCGCTGCTCTACCAACTGAGCTACCTGGCCATTACAAATAGAATGATAACGCGCCGCGTATTAGACCGGTGAACCGAAAATCAGTCAAGGATCATGCCTTGTTAGTTAGTTCTAGCCAATCGGAATATACCGACCAAACACAAGCAAAAGCGTAAAGTTACCCAGATTTTAAAAGCACCTCCGCGGACACGTATGGATAATCTAAAGCATCAGCAACCGCTTTATAATGTATTTGTCCGGCGTGCACATTCAAGCCTGCCCGAAGATGTTTGTCTCGCACTAACGCACCGTGCCAACCCAGATTAGCCAAATCCCTTACAAAGGGCAGCGTGACATTCGTTAACGCAAAAGTTGAGGTCCTTGGGACCGCCCCTGGCATGTTGGCAACACAATAATGGACGACGTCATCCACTACATAGGTTGGGTCCGCATGCGTCGTGGGGTGACTGGTTTCGAAACAGCCCCCCTGATCAATCGAGATGTCGACTAGCACGGCTCCAGCCTGCATCTGTTTAACCTGCTCCGCGGTAACAAGTTTCGGTGCCGCCGCACCAGCCACCAAAACGGCACCGATGATGAGATCCGCATCTGGCACCAGTATATCAATAGCCTGCTTAGTAGAATATTGCGTTTTTACCCGGCCCTCAAACAGCATATTAAGTTCCCTAAGCCTCGGTACCGACCGATCCAGTACCGTCACTTCCGCACCAAGGCCTAAAGCCATAGCTATAGCGTGGGTACCGGCAACTCCGCCACCGATAACCAAAACCTTCCCTGGAGCCACACCAGGCACGCCACCGAGTAAGACTCCTCGTCCACCATTTGCTTTTTGCAATGCATACGCACCAGCCTGAATTGAAAGCCGGCCAGCAACCTCGCTCATCGGGGTCAGGAGCGGTAATGAATTATCGACCGCCGTCACCGTTTCATAGGCAATCGCTGTTACACCCGACTCGACTAAGGCTTCCGTCTGCTCAGGGTCAGGCGCCAAATGCAGGTAGGTAAACAGTACTTGGCCTGTCCGCAGCATCTGACATTCTTCAGGTTGTGGTTCCTTGACCTTTACAACCAACTCAGCAGTTTCAAATACTTCTTTCGGAGTATTTAGGATAGTGGCACCTGCAGCTTCATAATCTGCGTCAGTCATACCAATACCGATACCTGCATTGGTTTCGACAAAAACTTCATGCCCATCATGCACCAGCTCCGCAACACCTGCTGGCAACATACCAACACGAAACTCCAAAACTTTAATTTCCTTGGGCACTCCGACTCTCATGGAAATACTCCTCTCGAATAGAATGAAAACTATTACCCACAGCATAAAGACTTCATCACGCAATTCTATTGCTGAATAAGTATCTTTATTATAAAAATATCGCATATAATTGCTTATATTTATCTTTTTTTCGAATTTTCTGCTATGAAGATGGATCGTTTTGATAAAGCCTTGCTCCTAGCCCTGCAAAAGTATGGTCGGATAAGCAATGTGGAGCTTGCTTCTATAGTCAATCTCTCTGAGTCTGCCTGCCTACGGCGCGTTCGTGCACTGGAGGAAGAAGGCCTTATAGAACGCTATGTCGCACTACTCAACCAAAAAGCAATCGGACTGACGGGCACCATTTTTGTCCAAATTGCTTTGAGCAGGGAAGGCCAAAGTGATCTAGCTGCTTTCGAGAAGGAGGTCCAGAATATCCCAGAGGTTATGGAGTGCTACCTAATGACTGGGGAATTTGATTATTTACTTCGCGTAGTTATTTCGGATATGGCAGATTTTGAGCGACTCCATAACCAAGCACTGACTCGCCTGCCCGGCGTTGCAAGAGTGAATTCCAGCGTCGCAATAAGGACGGTAACAAAGACGACAGAATTACCTGTAAGCTAGGCTACTCTGGCACAAAGTCAGCGGGTGTTTCAGAGCCTCCGCCAAAAAAATATTTTTCCATTTCTTTAGCAAGGAAACTACGTGCCTCAGGTTCAATCGGTGTCAAGCGGTATTCATTGATGAGCATAGTCTGGTGGGCTAGCCAACGCTGCCATGCTTCTTTGGACACACTCTCATAAATCCTCTCACCAAGTTCCCCAGGGTATGGAGCAAAATCGAGACCTTCCGCTTCCGTTTTAAGCATCACACAATTCACAATTCTAGACATCTTGACCCCTTTGGATAATTGACAAATGGATTTAACAACCACATGGCATAAATATCATGGACGCCTTCAATCATACGTTTAATATGTTATCTCACGAACCGACATAACTCTGTTTACGATACATCATTCAGCCGTGATCGCCCGAATTAGCTCAGTGATGGGTGCTGCAATCCCAATCTTAGCCATAGAACCAGGCTCATACCAAATACTGCCTAGTTCCTCTGGAATAGCAGCTTGTCCTATACTCAGACGAACAACAAATGGATGAATATTTAGATCGAAATGAGTGAAACTATGCCTCATCATAGAAACTGCCTTTATGCTAGCCACTTCACTATTGAATACTGTTCTAATCCAAATAGGAATTTGGTCCTCCGATTCTACCTCTGGACAACTGTATAGCCCCCCCCAAATTCCCTCTCTCGGACGTCTTTCCAAATAAATTTTAGCCCTATGCCTGACAAGTAGCATGTTTGTTGATTTTTGCGCTTTTATTTTCTTTGGTCGTCGCTCCGGAAATGCTTTTTCCTTCCCGGTCACATGCGCCAAGCACTCGCGCTGCAGCGGGCATTGTCCACAAAGTGGCCGGCTTCTCGTACAAACAGTAGCCCCCAAATCCATTATGCCCTGAGTGTAATCAGCACCACGGGAGTTTGGTGTATTGTGTTCTGCCAAAGTCCAGAGTTTCTTCGCTGTGGCTGACTTACCGGGCCACCCTTTTACTGCATAAAACCGCGACAACACCCGTTTAACATTACCATCAAGAATTGGATACGGACCGTCACCAGATAAAGATAGGATCGCTCCGGCGGTCGAGCGCCCTATACCAGGCAATAACACCAGCGTATTTAGGTCCGTAGGAATTTTCCCTCCATACTCACTACAAACTAGGCGAGCGGCTTTATGCATATTTCTTGCCCTAGCGTAGTAACCTAAACCAGACCAGTAATGAAGCACATTGTCCATATTTGCTGACGCTAATTGCCTTATATCAGGAAACGCCTGCATGAAGCGTTGATAGTAGGGAATTACTGTCGATACCTGAGTCTGCTGGAGCATAATCTCCGAGACCCATATACGAAAGGGTGTGGGATTCTGTTGCCAAGGCAAGTTCTTCCTACCATGCTCATCAAACCAATTAAGCACCTTTTCGTAAATTATAGGTTTCACAGTAGACCTCGTCTCTGACATATCCTTTAGAACGGCACTGCAGGAGCTGGTGATAGCTTAGTTATTAAATAGTTTCTTAAGAAGATCCTTACCTAACTTTTTTACACTCTCTTCACCGCCATCTTCTTCCTCTCCATCCCCCAATAGCTGCTTTAGTACCCGATCACGCAGTTTTTCTTTAGTCTCTTCTACGCTTTCTTCGACCCGTGCTCTAAATATCTGCTCAATATCCGGGCGAATCTCCGGAGACTCCAATGAGCCGGTAATTTTCACTGGCACAACCGTATCCTGGAAATCAGCCAAAACATCGGCCCAATCACCGGCCAGCAAATCAGATCGTTCCACAACATTCACTTCCAGGGAATAGTCGATTTCCGTCGTTGTGAGATCTACTTCCCCCCCTCCACTCAACTCCAAGAAGGGCAGGACCGCAGAAAAATCATTATTAGCGAATACTCCTTTATCAATACTGCCTGTCGCTTCAACCGACAAAAATGGAGTTCTCACTGGCAACGTTGGCTTTGGCGGAACTTCTTGCCTAAAAAGGGACCGCGCCGCTCTTAGCTGATACCAAATATCGGTTCCTTCCCATACGCCATCTACCAACTCAAACGATACCTGACCGGCTAAGTCGTCAATAATTTCGGGTAGCGTGTGGCCGCTCCCAAGAACCGCTGCGCTAGCCTTCGCTGTGCCGGAAATATCATCAATATCGGCTAAAGCCAATAACAGTGCACCTACATTTGCATTCTCAATATGCTGGCTTGCTGATAGGACGGGGAGTTCTTTCGATACATCTATAGTAAGGTCACCAGTATACCTACCATCGTAAAAACCAGTGACCAAGGTAGCTATACGTAATCTACCATGACTACTGTTTACCGTAACTTCTATATTACTGGCCTCAAGGCCTGCCACTGCGATTTCCTTGATGCCCAAGCGCCCATCGACAGAGAGCTTATGAATTAGAGCCGTTGGTATCTCAATATCACTCGCTGAATCGCTTTTCGCGAAGCCGTCACCTGCGAATACCAAGTAACGGTCCATGGAGATGGCGTCAGCCTGAAAATCGAATAGTACCTGTCCTGTTGGTGTTAAAGGCAGTTCCATATCACCTGTAATGTGTGAATCGTCAATATTCACCGACATGGTGCTTAGTTGAATATGTTTTTCACTAAGCAATACGTTGGCTGAGATAGACACATGCTGCAACGCGCTTGAATCTGATAACTCTAGCGTTGGACCTGCGACCTTACCCATAAGTTCTATAACGGAGAAGTCGTCAATACTGATGCCAACCTTGGGCCCGTGCAGGTCAGCATAAGAAAAAGGTTCAAAAGTCGCCGCTATCGTGACCCCAAGTAAATTTAAATCCATATCACCAAGAGAAACCTGCTCCGCAGCCAGATCAACAGCAACCTTTCGTGAATCAAACTCGAATGCTATCGGGTCCACCAGCACGCCTAAAATACTGCCAGATATATTCGATCCTTCCAATATCAGAGCGGCAGGTTCGATCGTCACTTCAGAATCCACCCTCAAATGACCATTGATGCCATCAGCACCCGAACTCACATCGAACTGTCCAGTAACTCCAAATGGCGTATTTGCGGCGATCCTTCCGGTTTCAACCGACAAATTAGCAACCTCATAAAAAGCCCCTGCGCTCATATCAGAATAAGAAATAGCCGCATTGATTAGGACAACTTTTCCGACATCAAAATCCGCAATTACAGGATCAACTGAGTCCTGCTCCACTTCTTTACTTATAAGGTCGTGCCAGTTATCCATCCCATCCGAAGCAACCTCAAGATTGACCTCAACCCCATTAAGTGTGATTTTCCCCGCCTGAATTTCTTGCCTCAAAACAAGTGGTATTAACTTGACACTAAAAGAAGCTTCCTCAAAACTCAGAAATACTCCCTCTGAAAAGCCTTCTGGATTGCCCAGCTCTGTCCGCCCAATCTCGATCGCTATCCAGGGGAAGAGCTTCAAGTCAATATCGCCTAGAACGAGTTCGCGGCCAATCTGTTTCTTCGCTATAGAAGTAACCCGATCACGGAAATCATTAGGCTCAAAAAAGAATAGAGCCAATAGCACACCAATAATCACGACGCTGATGCATCCGGTAACTAATAAAACGATGCTCCTTACAAAACGTTGCATGGGATCCTTACTTTTTCCGCATTAACCGCTAGCACTCTTATTCGTACTAATGAGAATAGCAAAATGTCCTGCCTAATTTCGGTGCATTGGACTCGGCCTCTAAATACCAAGACCTTATTTATTGATACCTTAATCGATGTCACTTGCATTCTGTTATCATATTCGAGACCTCGGCAAAACCTAACAATTCCCCTAATGGTAATCTTAGAACAACTACCGGATTGAAATAACTTCGCGGCTATAAAGTAAAATCCGCACAGGGTCAGGAGCTTAAATTGCGAGTGAAGGCAGCGTAAAATAGATGGCAGGGCATTCGATTCTGTACCTCGGGAACAGTAAACATTCTGCTGCATTCGGTAAAAAGCTTAAAACGTATTCCTGCTGCAAAGAACTGATTAGACGACGAAAGTTGACGTTGCCTAAACAAGCACCGCACCCTGTCGATCTTATTTTGTTCGAAACACCGAACAGACTTGATGATGTCTGTACCGCCCTTGACCATATTTTGGAAGCATCAAACTGTATACCAATTGTCGCTATCACAGTACGTGCAACTGAACACCTTGGTATCGCCGCTGTTCAAGCTGGCGCTCAAGCCTACATCTGTTCAGATGGCTCTAGCCACCTAGAAGTCAATTCGACTATCGAAGACACCATTAACCGCCAACGCCTGTTCGCAGAGCTACGCAAAACAGATAGGCCAGCTCTTGCTATTCTCACCAGCGTTAATGAAGGTGGAATGCTTGTGGACTGCAACGGCCGTATTCTGTCTATGAGTCCTGCAGGGCGCTCAATGCTCGGACTTGCAGCGCGACAACCATTAACAAACAGGTGGGCAAGCACATTTTGTTGCGTAAGCCCGGACGGCGCTAGAGAAATTGAATACAACGACCTTCCAATCACAAAAGCGTGCAGAGGAGAACAATTCTCCGAGCAACTCGGTGCTTATCTAGTCCCTCATCAAGGCGATATCATTCTTAGCACCAGTGGCCGCGGGCTATACAGCCATGCAAATCACCTTATAGGTGGCATTATCACCTTTCGTGATGTTACGGATAGCGTTCAACATGCTGCCCACCTTGAAAAACAGGTGCAGTTTGATCCACTTACCAAACTGCCTAACTGCCAGATGTTTACCAACCAGTTACAAAAAGCGATGGGGCGGGCCCAGCGTCATGACCGCCTACTAGCGGTCTTATTCCTAAATCTTGATCGCTTTAAATCGATTAACGATACTTTAGGGCATGACACTGGTGACAAACTCCTCCAGCAGGTTGGTTCTCGCCTCGCTAAAAACCTACGTGTCGGTGATTTTTGTAGTCGGCAGGATTCTGACCAGTTCATTGTTTGCCTCGAAGATCTTGACGAGCCCTCTAACGCCGCTTCAGCAGCACAAAAACTCGTTCTTGTCCTAGCCGATAAATATGAAGTCGATGGAAGTGAAGTCTACATAACACCAAGTATCGGTATTGTCGTCTATCCAGACAAGCATGCGAGTACTGCTGATTGGCTCATAAAAGCCGCAGAATCCGCTATGCAACGCGCAAAAAGTCGTGGAGGCAGTCGATTTGAATATTATTCTGCTGCGCTTAACGAAAATTTACGGCAGTTAGAGAAACTCGAATTTGGATTGCGGCATGCCTTAATCCGGGACGAGTTTCTTTTACATTACCAACCTCGGATCGATGTGAAAACTGGCAAGCTTCTCGGCCTTGAAGCCTTATTACGCTGGCAACATCCAAGTCACGGCTTGTTGATGCCAGCTAAGTTTCTACCTATTTTGGAATCGACCGGGTTGATACATTCGGCGGGTGAATGGGTTATCAATACTGCACTGACAAACCTGGCATCTTGGCAAAACAAATTCAATATGCCGGACCTTTCCATGACCATCAACATCTCTCAACAGCAGCTGAAGCAGGGTAGGCTGGTAGATACCGTCTATAAAGCCATTACTAATAATGCAATTGACCCGGGCTGTGTGGAAGTTGAGATGCCTGAGGGTCACATTGTCCGCCAACGTTCAATCGAATTAAAAACTCTCCACAACTTGCGGAAGTTGGGTGTCCGGCTGTCACTCGACCATTTTGGTGTTCGTGACGTATCCGTCAACTCGCTTGAGGCGGGTGGAATTGACAGTTTCGTCTTGGATCAGTCTTTGATTCAGGACGTCACGACCAACACTAGCAACCAAAGAGCTGTGAAGACAGCCATCGCTATAGCGCGCGGTCTTGACATTGAGGTAACCGCCGAAGGTGTTGAAACGATCCCACAACTCGATTTTTTAAAGAATTGCAATTGTGATATTGCACAGGGTTTTCTGATTAGCCAACCAATGCACACAGAAAAAGTGACCAACATCCTGCGCGGCGCGGCAGCTGGAAAACCTCTACTTGGTACGGTATTACAAAGCAGCTGACAATCAGGATGGTCAGAATATACCTATTCGTCTACCTGACTGCAGCTCCAACACGCAGAAAACTGGCCTTCATTCTTAGTACCACACGTGTTACATGTCCATACAGTAGCCGGAACCTCTTCTGAAAATTTACCGCCCTCAATTAACTCCAGCGCCCGGTCGTAGTCAAAGTCATTCTGTATCCATAATTCCGGCCAAATCTCCTGGAAAGGTATTTCTCCCATTATCGAACCAAAATGTTCATTTTTTAGAAAAGCCGTAATTCCCTCACTGGCTAGAAGGTTCTTATAGTGATTAATCGTAACGATAGAGTCTGCCGATGTAACTTTCCTCACCTTAAATTCCGCAAGAAGGTCGCGGGATCTTCTTCACGCTCAAGAACCTCTACAAGGGCTGAACCAACAATTGCTCCAGCTGCGTGACGTCCTACGTTGATCACATCGGCGGCAGAACGAATGCCAAATCCAGCACATACTGGCAATGATGAGACAGAAGACACTTTATCGAGGTAATCCGCTAAATCATTCGGTAGACCGGAGTGTCCACCAGTAATTCCGGTAATCGTAACTGCGTACAAGAAACCTCGCGATACTTCAGAAAGCATTTTCAAGCGATTGTCTGGGGTTGCAGGGGTTACCAGCTGAATAAGGCCCACGCCATGCGCTTCCAGCGTTAATCTTATTTCTTCTGATTCTTCAAAAGGTAAATCCGGGACAATAAACGCGCAAACACCCGTATCCCGTGCTCGTTTAGCTAGCTTGTCATAGCCGAATGCAAGAAGAGGATTAAGGTAGGACATCATGACAAGCGGACTTTCGATATCATTTCCACTTTGCTCAAGCTGCTCAAAAATCCAATTTAAGGTCACCCCATTTTCGATCGCTGAAAAACTAGAACGCTGAATGGTCATACCATCTGCCATAGGATCAGAAAATGGCACACCAATTTCTACTACATCTCCAACCGATGCAACAGCACGCAAAGTATCAATGAATGCTTCGGGCTCAGGGTAACCTGCCGTCATAAAAGGTATAAGAGCTGTATTGCCCTTTGCAGTACTATCGCCTATCGCGTGACTTATCCTTTCATATGGCAACATTAACTTTTGTCCTTGCTGGATATTGTCTAAGCGTGGGCATATCTTTATCACCTCTTCCAGAATTACCAATAAGAATCCGTTTACCGGGGTTATCTTGCGCCCATTTTTTTGCATAGCCGTATGCATGTGCTGTCTCAAGCGCTGTCAGAATACCTTCAGTTTCACAAAGTTCTTCCAGTGCCTCTAAGGCCTCATTGTCATTAACAGCCACGTAAGTTACGCGCCCGATCGTCTGCAAAAAAGCATGTTCAGGACCAACACCTGAATAGTCGAGCCCCGCTGAAATGGAGTGGGTCTCCTGAACGTTACCGTCAGTGTCCTGAAGAATCATCGAATAGCTTCCTTGTAAAACACCCGGTGTGCCAGTCGCGAGTGTCGCAGCATTCTGTCCTAACTTATCCCCTGTACCACCGGCCTCGACACCGATTAACTCAATTTGCGTATCGCCTAATAGAGGATAGAAGAGACCAATCGCATTCGATCCTCCACCAACACAGGCAAACGCAGCATGGGGTAAGCCACCCGCACTCTCCACCATCTGGGCTCTCGCTTCCTCCCCAATAACAGATTGGAGCTCTCGAACAAGATAAGGATAAGGGTGAGCGCCAACGGCAGAACCTAGTAAATAGTATATTCCAGCAGGATCGCTCACCCATTCCCTTAAAGCTTCATCGATCGCTGCCCGCAGAGTTTTATCGCCCGTCTCAACCGGAAAAACTTCTGCTCCAAGCCTGTGCATACGATCCACATTGGGGGCCTGCCTTTCTATGTCTACTGCTCCCATATATACCCTGCATGGCAGATTGACACGGGCACACGCTGCAGCACTGGCCACACCATGTTGCCCAGCGCCAGTCTCCGCAATTATTCTTTTTGCGCCGAGCTGTTTAGCGAGTAAAGCCTGCCCGATAGCATTATTAATTTTATGGGCACCTGTATGGGCGAGGTCCTCCCGCTTGATCCAGACTTCTACTCCCCACTTTTCGGACAGTCGCGGCGCATGGGTTAAAGCCGTCGGTCGACCGACCCAAGTTCGTAATTCTGAACGGTATGCAGCCTGAAATGCTCCGCTATGCAAATGCTCAGCAATGCCTTTTTCCAAGCGCTGAAACGCAGGCATTAAAGTCTCAGGCACGTATTGACCACCAAAAGGCCCAAACCGGCCCCTTTCATCAGGAAGCTCCCCGGCGATGGACGCTGCCAAGAGCTTTTTAGCCTCTTCGGCATCTATTAACGCTTTCATAGTAATTTTTCCTCTACTGGACGGTCTTAACCTCAGAAATAAACGCCCTGATCTTTTTTGCGTCCTTAATACCCGGTCTTGATTCAACAGCGCTCGACACATCCACGCCAAAAGGGGAAACCAGTTGAATCGCTTCCCGCACATTAGTAGCCGAAAGCCCACCCGCAAGAATCATCTGGCCACGCTTCGCAAGCTCTCCAGCAATCTTCCAGTCGACAACCTTCCCCTGCCCGCTTGTCTTGCCTTCATACACAAATTTTTCTGGACAACATTCCAACACTGAACCTTCACGGAGTACAGGCCATTTTTCAATACCCGCTTTCACTTTAAGATATGAAAAATCCTCCATATCAGTCTGTAAGGCATCTGGCTGAAAACGTTTTTGTACACCTTCCCAGTGTGTTACTGACGGATGCAGCATGACCGCAACTTTTATTACATTGTTTGGCATGTCCGCCGCCAAGCGGACCGCTTTGTCCAACGTCAAGTTACGCGGGGAGTGTTCGTAGAAGACAAACCCAATGGCATCTGCACCCGCTTGGATCGCTACATGTATGGACTCCGAATCGTTAATGCCACAAATTTTTATTATTGGCGTCATGCGTTTCTGCCCGACGCCAACATATTTTGAATTAATAAATCTGGTCGCTCTGTACGCATCAGCGCAGTACCAACCAAAACCATTTGATAACCCCAGCGCACAGCTTGGCAAGCATCCTCCACTGTTTTCAGACCACTTTCGGCCACACCTGTTGTTCCTGCCGGGATAAGCGAATTTAGCCTGCCTAAGCGTGTCGAATCGACGGCAAGTGAGCGCAAATCGCGGGTATTTACGCCAACCAATAATTTATTTTGACGGGCCTGATCCAAGTATACTGGGCGCTCCAGAAGCCGTGCCGTTCGACCGAGATCATCCGAAGAAAATGACTCAAGTAAGACAAAAAGCTTATGTTCAAATGCGCAATCAAGCAAGGCTGTTAACTGCTTTTGATCAAGCATAGCCACAATCAACAAAATACCGCTGGCGCCCGCGGCCTTAGCCTCCAGAATTTGCCCTATACTAACAAGAAAATCTTTGCGCATTACCGGTAACTCTCTATCGCCCACCGCATCCACTACCTCTGAGAGATGCGAAAGCTTGCCATCAAAGTAGTGTGGTTCAGTAAGTACAGAAATCGCGGCAGCTCCCCCCTCTGCATACAACGATGTCCGGTCGGCACGGCTCTCTTCGCCCAGTGTCAACTGCCCTTCAGCCGGTGAGCGACCTTTGATTTCAGCTATCAGGTCAAAGCCATTTAACTGAATAGGGTGAACCGGCCGGTCCAAAGCATCATCTGTATAAACACAATTCAATGCTTCAGCCCGCTCTTTACTCGACCTTGCCATTTTTTGAAGAAAGTCACTCATCAGGTAGGGAAATGCTTCCTAAACCTATCTAGAAATACAGCAGCTTTACCGCTATCAATAGCCGAAGCACTTTGCTCTACACCATCCTTAGCATTTTCGGCAAGTCCTGCGACCTCAAGTACAAGCGACGCACCCATCAATAAAGCATCCCTATGCGGCCCCACATCATCACCTGACATAACACGCATGAATTCCAACGCATTTTGTTTCGCATCGCTACCTTGCAATTCTTCAGGTTGGCAACGCTGCACACCATAGTCCTCTGGCGTTCTATAGCTTTCGAGCACGGACCCTGGTGTAACGTCAAAATGCATAAATTCCCCGACCGGGGTTGCCTCATCCCAACCCGGTTCACCATGTATGACAAACGCATGCTCGATAGGCATTCCAGATAATGCATCGGCCATTAAACGAGCCACCGAAGGATTAAATGCCCCAACCACAAGACACCGAGGTGCAGCGGGGTTAGCAAGGGGCCCAAGAATATTGAACACGGTGCGCACACCGAGCGCTTTGCGCACTGGCATAATTGCCTTCATCGCTGGATGATAAGCCGGAGCAAACAAGAACGTGAAGGAAAGCGCGTTAAGTGCCTGTACCGCTGCTGCTTCCTCAAGCGGCATTGGCATTCCAAGCTCCTCGAGCATATCCGCACTACCCGATTTAGAAGACACTGAACGATTGCCATGTTTGACGACAGTAGCTCCTGCAGCCGCAGCTAATAAGCCAGACCCTGTGGACAAGTTGAAGCTCCCAGAGCCATCACCTCCCGTCCCAACGGACTCAACCATTTTTGTTCCATCTGGAATAGCTGGCTTTACCGCCAGCTCCTGCATTGCCGTAGCGAATCCACGAATTTCGTCAGCGGTCTCTCCTTTTGCACGAAGGCCGGCAAGCAAGGCTCCAGCCGCAGCAGGGTCGATATCTCCACTCGCCAAATTCCGCATAAGATCGGAAGACTCAGACTCACTTAAATCATTTCCACTCAGCAACCGATCCAGTAAAGCAGCGTATTTATTAGTCATTTGAAATCCTGCTCTGTGAAGTTTTTTATTAACCTATCCCCGACTGGTGTAAGAATTGACTCTGGATGAAACTGCACTCCCATTAGGGGCAATGTCTTATGCTTAACACCCATTATCTCACGGCGATCAGTTCTAGCACTAATAACAAGTTCTGATGGGAAACTCCCACGATCCGCACAAAGAGAATGATAGCGTCCGGCTTCGAATCCTTGAGGAACCCGGGAATACAAAAGGCTATTGTCGTGATAGACCAACGACATCTTTCCATGCATGAGCCTTGAGGCTCGCACGATGCTACCACCATAATATTGGACTAAACATTGGTGGCCTAGGCAGACTCCGAGAATAGGAATTTTTCCAGCGAATCTACCGATCATTTGCAAAGACGCACCAGCATTATCAGGCCTTCCCGGGCCTGGCGAAATCACTAAGTGTGTTGGTTTAAGATTCTCTGCTTCTTGCAGTGAAATGGCATCGTTTCGGTAAACCAAAACTTCCGCCCCAAGAGCCATGAAAGCCTGCACCAAGTTGTAGGTAAAGGAATCATAATTATCTATTAAGAGAATACGAACACCAGCGCTCATAAGCCTTCCCCGGCAATCTCTAGCGCCCGTTTTAAAATAGCACTTTTCGCAAGCACTTCTTGATATTCCCTCTTTGGGCTGCTTTCAGCGACAATTCCGGCACCGGCTTGGAAACTGTAGTTCTCCCCGTGGAATACAATACTCCGAATCGTTATTGCTTGATCCATGTCACCACTACCACCGAAGTAGCCAGCGGTCCCAGCATAGAGCCCCCGACCGGTAACTTCCATGTCTTCAATTATCTGCATGGCACGAACCTTGGGTGCACCGACTAGTGTCCCAGCCGGGAAGGTAGCCGCAAATAAATCACAAGCATCGTATGCAAAGTCCAGTTTCCCCTGTACCCCACTCACGATATGCATTATATGACTATAGCGCTCTATTATCCGATAGGGGTCCACCCGCACACTGCCAGGTACAGCTACCCTGCCAAGATCATTACGTGCCAAATCGACCAGCATTACATGCTCGGATATCTCCTTCGGATCGGACAAAAGGTCAATCTCATTTTTTTCATCGTCTTTGGCCGTTGCGCCACGTGGTGCAGTGCCTGCAATTGGCCGGAGGGACGCTTCACGTCCATGCAGGCGCACAAGCGCTTCTGGCGACGAGCCCGCAATTTTCACATCATCAAAGTCGAAAAAAAACATATACGGAGAAGGGTTTAACAATCGAAGTGCACGATACACTTCGAATGGAGATAATTGGCTGACTCCCTCAAACAGGACAGAAATCACTATTTGGTATATATCCCCCGCCTTAATAAACTCCTTACAAGCCCTCACCCTGTCCGCATAATCCTCTGCTGTCATATTGGGTACAGGATCAACTACCGAACTTGTCCTACTATCCGTTAGAATCCCTCCACGAAGGAGGCTAATAACTTCTTTTCGCAGACTCCTACGTTCAGCCTCAGAACCACTATGAAATAGGGCAACTCGGCGCGTGAGGTGATCAAATACAAGGGTAGATGATGTAGCACAATAAGCCGCCATAGGAATACCCGACTGCTGAATAGTCTTTTGCGGCAACTTCTCAAATAAGCGAACGACATCGTAACCGGACACGCCGACCAAACCCCCAGAAAATGGCAATCCCTCAAAAGGCGGCATCTGTACCGGCGCATCTTTAATGGCAGCCCTCAAACTAGCAAGATAGACATCCCTCCTAATAGGAGCTGGCACAAAGGCATCACCTACAACAAGCCCCTTTTCATCGAATCGCAGATCAAGTGAATCACCAAAACCCAGAAATGAATAACGCGCAAGGCGCTCACCGCCCTCCACGCTCTCCAGAAGAAAACGAGGATTCAGCGCCTTAAGCTTGCGGTACGCCGATACCGGTGTGTCGAGGTCCGCTGCAATATCAAATGGTGGTTTCATAATTCAGCATAAAAAAACCCGCCTGCACATTCAGTGGAGACGGGTTGTGTTTTTCTTATATTTCAGATACTCGCGATTAGGACAACCCCTCCTTTTCGGGGCGCCACCAATTAACTCTTTTTAGAGTGTCCATGTTCATAAAAGAGAGTATCCCTGTGGAGAGGGGTTTGGTCAAGAAAGATCATACATTTGCGGGAGCAGCATGGAGAAACCAAGCCACATCAATATCGTCAGCGGGATTCCAACTCGCAGGAAATCGGAAAACTTGTAACCCCCGGCGCTCAGGATCAAAAGATTTGTCTTATATCCGTACGGTGTAGCAAAACTCATATTTGCACCGAATAAAACCCCTAAAACAAATGGCACTGGATCTACTCCAAGTTCCGATGCAATCGCGACCGCAATAGGTGTTCCAATGACAGCCGCCGCATTGTTGGATACTAAGTTAGTAAGTATCGCCATAATCAACATCAACGCGCTTAGTATCACGGGCACAGGAAAATCAGACACAACACCAACGAATTCCATTGCAAGGTAGTTTGCCATTCCAGTTCCCATCAAAGCCTTACCTAAAGCAAGGCTAGTAACGATTATCATAATGACTTGGGTCGACATTGAACCTGCCGCATCGCGCCACGTCAGACAATTGAGCGCAATCATCAAACCAACCCCAATTACAGCGCTAACAGCGATTGGCATCACCCCGAAAGCTGCGGCCAAAACTACAAAGGCCATCACACCAAGTGCACGTTTAGCACGATGTGTATCTGGAAGATCCGTCGTCCCATCAAGCACCAGCATTTTGCCACTAGCCTTTAGCACATCAATTGCCTCTCGACTTCCTTGCACAAGGAGCACATCACCTGCTCTAAGTCTGACCCTGCTCAAGTCGCCACTAACCTCTGCGTTCGGTGCCCTGGCACTATGAATAGCCAAGGGTAATAAACCATAGTTGGAGCTAAAATTAACCATTCCAAGCGTACGCATATGTAATGGGGAACCGCGGGTCACGACTACTTCTGCCAACTGTTCGCCTTCCGCGCGAAACGGCGTTTCTTCATTAATAGGATGCTCATTGTCCGAAATATTATAGAGAGTTGCCCCTAGCAGGCTTTCGAAGTGTTTGAGATTCTCGGGTGTATCCGACACGAATAGTCGATCCCCGGCCAGCAAAGTGACTGACGGTAGCTTTGCCAAAAACAAAGCGTCACTCCGCTGTATTTTCTCAACACGCATTCGTCCATTTGTTCGGTCAAGCACTTCAGCCAATGTTTTCCCGACTGCAAATGAATCTTCCTTAACCAACAATTGGCTACTAAATACACGCGGCGTTGTATCGTCCAGCAAAGGAGCACGATCAGGTAATAATCTAGGCGCAACGAGCCATAGAAAAATGATCGCAACACTTCCAACAATCATCGCCGGCAAAAAGAATTCGAACATGCCAAACTCTTTCAATCCCATCTCATTTGAAATTCCGACAACGAGTAAATTGGTAGAGGTTCCTATAGTAGTTGACATGCCGCCAATTATTGTCGCAAGACCCATAGGAAGCATTACATCAGTCACCGGAACCTTGTCCCTCATCGATATGCCTACCAAAATCGGCAATAGCAAGACAACAATAGGCGTGTTATTCATGAACGCACTTAACAAGCCTGCCCCGATTAGCGTCACCAATGTGGCAAGCATTGGCCGAGCAGAATATGCACGGCTAACGACTATCGCGAGCGGTTGCAGTGCACCGGTTGTTTCCAGTGCCCTGCCAACCATCATGAGCGCACAAATGGTTATAAGTGCCTGATTACCAAAGCCCGCAAAGAAATCAGCAGCACCGAGGGATTGACCATAGCCGGTATAAGGGAATAACTGAAACCCCGCAATCAAAGCAATCAGAATAGCTAAGCTTGAAGTTTCGAGCGGTATGTGATCACGCGTAAAAAGAAACAACGCTATCGCGGTTAGCAATAGAACAGCAATTCCATGCGCATCTGGTGTAACTGCTTGCAAAAGACTATGCCTCCCGCGTTAAACTGTTAGTATCGCTGGCCAAATACTAATCGAACCATTAAGTATACAAACCGTATATCAGTTAATACCCCGGCTGCAATCCAATCCGCGTTTTTTGCCGGAATTGTAAACTACTAAATGCGTGTTTAAGCAAAGCTACCTAATATTCTTTTCCAATTTGAGCTCAATACTCTTCAATCTACCGACAGCATGGTGCAGTTACATAAAAAGTTTACCGTATTGCATTCACCCTACAACCCAGGGTGCGGTAAACTAAAATGAAAATTCTCCAGATCATAACCAGGTTTCAAAAATCTGCTCACGCCTAATTAGCTTTGCACAATAAAACGGTCCCGCATACTAGGAGGAAACATGCCATCATTTGACGTAGTGAGTGATTTTGACACCCACGAAGCAACTAACGCAGTAGATCAAGCGAACCGCGAGGTCACTACACGCTTTGATTTTAAGGGAACGGGATCCATTTACGAACTTGATGGAGCCCAAATTTTGCTATCAACACAGTCTGATTTTCAACTAAAACAAATGATGGATATTCTTAAGCAAAAAATATCTAAACGCGGTATAGACATTGGTTGTCTAGAAGCAGAAAACCCCGAAATAACTGGCGCTGTCGCTCGGCAAAACATAATTATGCGTAAAGGCATTGATATCGTACTCGCGAAAACCTTGGTCAAAACTATCAAAAGTACTAAGCTAAAAGTCCAAGTATCTATACAGGGCGATAAGCTTCGTGTTTCTGGAAAGAAACGTGACGACTTACAAGCCGTCATTTCACTACTAAAAAAAACAGATTGTGGACTTCCACTGCAATATGAGAACTTCCGAGACTAAAATTTATGTCTACGGATAAGAAATCGCGCAAGGAACTGCGACGACGAGACATTACCTTCGAGAAAAAGGACCAACCCCTTAAGGATGATGTCCGCATTCTCGGAACTCTTGTCGGAGAGCTATTACGCGACCAAGGTGGCAATGAGCTCTTCGAGCTCGTAGAAAATGCGCGCCAGCGGTCTATCCATAGACGCGAAAATGATGAGCATCCGGGCGAGAAACTCTCTGATCTCGTAAGAAACCTAGATCTTTCGCTGTCTATAGAGGTAATCCGAGCTTTCTCAACCTATTTCCAAATGGTAAATACGGCAGAAAAAGTACACCGAATTCGCCGACGCCGTGAGTACCTGCAAAACTACGATCAATATCAGCCTGGCGGACTTGAGGAAACTTTGGTCAAACTAAAAACAGACGGGCTTTGCTTCGAGAATCTCAAGACACTTCTCAATCGCTTGCGAATACAGCCTGTATTTACAGCCCATCCAACCGAACCAACCCGCCGAACAATCTTGCGTAAAGAGCAAAATATAGTCCGCCAGCTTATCGAAATGCTGAATCCAGCAATGACAGCCAAAGAAACCAAAATCTGCCTTGAGAATATCAGACTCGATATGACCACTGGCTGGCAGACAGGCGAACATCCATCGGAACAAATGACAGTTTCTGACGAACTTGAACACATCCTATTCTTTATGACTGATGTGCTTTATAAGGCGATACCGCCATTTTATGAAGATCTCGAAAATACCATTGAACGTGTTTATGGCATCGAGGAGAAAGAATTAACACTACCTCCTATAGTCCAGTTTGCTTCCTGGGTTGGAGGGGACATGGATGGCAACCCAAACGTCAATGCAAAAACCATTCGTTCGACCCTTGCCCGACAGCGCTCCTTAATACTCGATCTCTACTACCAAGAGTGCAGTAAACTAGCGGATAAGCTTAGCCAATCAAAAAAACGCTTAACATTCGATGTGCAGCTATTGGACAAAATCGAAAAGTACCGAATACCATTTCAGCATGCGTATCATAGTGTTCCTGCCCGCCACCGCGATATGCCCTACCGTGTCTTTCTAAGGCTCGTTCAAGAGCGATTACAAGCAACCTATGACGACGAGGCATATCCATATGAGTCAGCTAACGAACTTTATGCGGATATTGTTCTAATAGCCGACAGTTTGGAGACAAATAAAGGCCAAAATGCTGGTTTATTTTCGGTCAAACGTTTGCTTCGAAGAATAGAAACCTTCGGCTTTCACTTTATGACGCTTGATATTCGCCAGGAGGCCAAGATTTTGCGGAAAGTCGTCGGTGAACTATTGGGCATTGACAATTGGCTGGACATCTCGCCAGCAGAAAGGGCAACCCACATCAAAAATGCAATAGAGTCTCAAGACTCGCTACCCTTTGAGCAAAGTGTTGTCGCTCGAAAGACACTCCGCGTATTTCAAACGATAGCAGCGTGCCGGCGAAAATATGGGCACCAAGCCATCGGCCTTTTTATCGTTAGCATGACCGAAGGAGCTGATGACATCTTGTCCGTACTTTTACTCGCAAACTGGAGTGAACTGCATCATAAGCATCATGAAGTACCTCTCGACATAGTGCCTTTGCTCGAAACCGTCGATGATTTGGATCAAGGACCCAATATTCTCCGAGATATGCTTGATGACCAGCTGTATTGCGAGCATTTACAACAGCGCGATAATCAACAAACGGTCATGATTGGCTACTCCGACAGCAATAAGGATGCTGGACTGGCGTCTGCACGCTGGGCCCTCCAAAAAGCACAATTAAATTTGGTGCAAACAGTTTCTAAGAAAAATATCGATCTACATCTTTTTCATGGTCGAGGCGGAACGATCAGCCGTGGCGGCGGCAAAACACATAAAGCGGTATTAGCTTCGCCGCCAGGTACGGTCAACGGTCACCTTAGGGTTACCGAACAGGGTGAAATTATCAATGAGAAATATGGCCTCCGCGGCATTGCGCTCAGAACCTTGGAGCAAATGAGTGGATCCGTTGCACTGGCAACCGCGCTACCGGAACACAACGGTGATGATAAGCCTCAATGGCACGACATGATGCAAGTTATTGCCGATGTAAGTCGACAAACCTATCGGAGTCTCGTTTTTGATGCGCCAGAGTTCTACGAATATTTTCGTCTTGCAACGCCTATCGACCTAATCGAACGCATGCGAATTGGCTCACGGCCAGCTTCCCGTGGTGCGGATACCGAACTGGCAGGTCTACGTGCTATACCTTGGGTTTTTGCCTGGACACAAAGTCGCCTAATGCTGCCTGGATGGTTCGGCTTCGGCAGCGGCATTCAAGAGGCGAGCAAACAATTCAGCCAGCAAGAGTTCCAAGATATGTATCGCGAATGGTACTTCATGAGGGCACTAAGTTCTGATGCTGAACTGGTACTAGCAAAAGCTGATCTCGGAATCGCTAACTTATATTCAAAACTTGCTGGTGAACTGCATGAGCGTTTCTTCCCGGTGATCCACAAAGAGTTTGAGCTCACTCGGGATCTGATCCTGAAATACTCAGACGAACATACTTTGCTAGAAAGAGACTCCACACTGCAGCGAGCAATAATGTTGCGCAACCCATACGTCGACCCAATGAGCCTTATGCAAATCGACCTGCTACGGAGGTGGCGTTCCTCTGATTATGACGATATGGACTTGTTTGAGGCACTGTTAGCATCCGTAAATGGTATTGCACAAGGGCTACAAAACACCGGCTAGATGATTCAATTTAAGGTATATCAAGTGAGTTTTCGTAAAATAGAATACTGTGTGCTCTCTATTTCTGATCGGGCTTTCCCCCTGACAGATATATCCGCCTTGTGGACTGAGTCAGGATCCCCTGTGATCAACGGATGCCAATCCGGAAGCTCCTTTCCCTCGGATAATCTCCGGTATGCGCAGCTTTGAGGCAACCAACGGAATGTTTCAGGCTCGTCCGCTGAAAGAACAAGGCAATCCACAACCTGCTTTACGCGTACTGGATAATCACTGCATCGACAAGACTCGAGATCCAATAAACTACAAGCGATATCAGTGAAATAGACTTCGCCGGATGCCTTATCCTCTATCTTTCTCAGGCAACATAACGCACATCCATCACAAAGAGACTCCCATTCTGCATGATTCATCTCCCCCAATGATTTGCGTTTCCAAAATCGATCGGTCATCGTGCAACCTTATAAATCTAGTCACCAAACATATAATATGAAAGCCGTCTTCCTCGATTTTGCCACCGTAGCGTCGGACACTATAGATGTCTCGCCACTTCAGCAAATAACTAAAGAATTAACTCTTTACGATCATACACCCAGTGACCGAGTAACGACGCGTATAAGAGGATGCGAGCTCGTCTACCTAAACAAAGTCCAAATAACAAGTGACATTATTCGAGCCGCTTCATCGCTTAAGTTTATAGGCCTCATCGCAACAGGCGTAGACAATATTGATCTCGAGGCAGCGCAACAAAAAAATATTGCCGTATGCAATATTCGTGCATATTGCAGTAAATCAGTCGTCGAGCATGTGTTCGGCATTTTACTTGAGCTTACTCATAACCTAAGCCTCTACCAGCGAAGCGTCCGCAAAGGTAACTGGCAATTAGCCAATAATTTCTGCCTCTTGAATTACCCAATTCGCCAATTATCCCACATGACCCTTGGTATTATCGGCTACGGAGAACTCGGAAAAGCAGTGGCAAAAATGGCTCGTGCTTTTGGTATGAAAGTTCTTATTTCGGGACGTGCCGGACTAGATGTGAGCGCTGATAAATCACGAACCAACTTTGAAGATGTGCTGAGAGAATCAGATGTTATTTCATTGCATTGCCCATTAACGGCGGACACCACTAATCTGATCGGTGCGGTGGAACTCAAGATGATGAAGACCGGAGCAATCCTTATTAATACAGCCCGCGGCCGGCTCATCGACTCGACAGCTCTGATTTACGCACTAGAGAACGGAATAATTAGTGCTGCTGGGATAGATGTCCTAGCGGAAGAGCCTCCCGTGAATAACGACCCAATTTTAGACTATGACGGTGACAATCTTATAGTAACTCCGCACATTGCATGGGCAACGGTGGAAGCACGACAAAACGCTATCAATGAAGTTGCCTTAAACGCTCAAGCCTTCCTTGCCGGCAATCGACGGAACCGAGTTATCTAAAAAAATTCAACTGCCAATCACTATGCCAACAGAGTTAATCTTAAGCCCGCAGTACCGCAACGGGCGGAACACTGATCGCACGACGCAGCGCCAAGTATCCACTGGCGCATACCAGTGTAACCCCTCCAATTAAACCCGCCGCCCAAAGCAACATGTTTGGCGTATATTCAAGATCAAATAAATTTACTGTGATTGCCGCGGCCAGTAATGAAGCCCCAAGGGAAGCCAAAAATCCGGCTACCATCCCAATCACGGCAAACTCTGCTAAGACGCCAGCCACAACAGTGGAACGACGAGCTCCGAGCGTACATAAGATTGCACTTTCGAATCTTCGCTGATCAATAGTCGCATGGACAGATGCAAATAAAACAAGCAAACCAGCGACCAGTGTGAACAAGAACACAACCTGCACCGCCAAACTCGCTTTATCGATAATACCTTTGACCTGCAAAAGGATAGAGCCAATGTCGATGACAGATACTGTGGGGTGGGTCCGGATCACCTCAGTCAATACCTGTTCCTTATTACCTGCCAATCTTAGGCCAGAGATGAACGTTGAAGGATAAGCATCTAGCGAACCGGGTGATAGCACCATAAAAAAGTTAGGCTGAAATGAATCCCAGTTTACCTCGCGGACGTTGAAAACCGTCGCCTCTAGTTTTTGCCCCGCAATAATGTACGTCAGCTTGTCTCCTATCGACAGACCAAGCTCTAGGGCGGCCTCGCGCTCGAGCGAAACCAGGGGCTCACCTGCATAATCAGCTGCCCACCATTTTCCTTCAACGACCTTGTTCGTCGGGCTAATAGATTTAGCCCAAGATAGATTTTGCTCTCGATTCGCCATCCACTGGCCGTCCTCCATGGGGTAACGACGCTCCCTAACATCTTCCCCATTGATCGATTCCATTCTTGCACGAACCATTGGCGCAAATTCTGGTATAGCCTGGTTATTAGTCCTGAAGATATCAGCGATTGAGGAACGTTCATCTGGTTGCACATTTATCATGAAGTGATCAGGTGCACTTTCAGCTAAAGTCTGCTGCCAGCTTTCCAGTAAATCGACGCGAACAAAGGTAAGTAACAATAATACGGTCAGGCCTAACCCAAACGCTACCACCTCAATGGCACTATCTCTGCCTCGGCGTGAAACGTTCGATAAACCATACCGCCAAGCAATACCTACTCCTGTCCTTGCTCTTCCCAACAACGACACCAAAATACGGCCCGCTATATACAATAGGGCAGCAACCGCCAAAACTCCCCCAAGCACCAGCAGTAACATTAAACTATCGCCAATGGATATATACAGCATGACAGTCACAGCAATTAGAGAGCATCCCCCAATGAATAATCGTGATATTGGTGGTGGCATTGCATCATGGCGGAGCACACGAAGTGGTGGTGTATTTTTAAGTTGCATCAGTGCTGGCATAGCAAAACCAAAAAGTAAAATAAAGGCGCTTCCAGCAGCTAAAAATACTGGTCCCCACCCAATAGGCGGCAGATCCGTTTGAACAAATTCACCTAACAAACCAACCACAAGCTTTTCCACTAGAAACCCAGCAATACTGCCAGTCACTACCCCCAAAATACCCAATAAAAATAACTGTCCCGATGCACTAGAGATCACAAGATGCTGACTTGCGCCAAGACTTTTCATCAGCGCCACAGTGTCTAGTCGCCGCTGAGCAAATCTTCTTGCGGACATCGCTATAGCAACTGCACTCAAAAGCAAACTGATGACCGCTGTCAGCGAAAGAAAGCGTTGCGCTCGCTCCGCTGTTGTAATTGCCCGGTCACTACCTTCCTCCCGGCTCCGAGCTCTCACTGACGCGGGTTGGAGTTGCTCGAATGCCTGATAAAATGTCTCTACGTTCTCCCCAATTCCCGCTACCAAAAAAGCATACCTCACTCTACTACCAGTCTTTACCAGTCCAGTATCGTTTAAGTTTGCAGAATTTAAAATAAGGGACGGTGCGAGTGACGCAAAACCAATTGACTGATCAGGTCGGTAGGTCAATACCGAACCAACTTTCGCCTCCAGTTCGCCTACCGATATTGTGTCACCGATATCAACGTCAAGCCTTGCTAACAGTGCAGCATCAGCCCAAACAGTATTCTCAGCGGGAATGCCTTCAGCGATGCGTTGGTCGGTAAACAGTTGCTCCGTAATCCTAACCTGGCCCCGTAAAGGATAGTTTGTACTGACCGCCATAACTGTAGCCAATGAACTTAAGTCACCAGAAAATACTACAGTTGGGAAAGTGGCTGTCTCCGCACTGCGAAGCTCATATTCACGCGCAAGCTCGTGCCATTCTGTTGGAATCGGGTCGGGTGAGCGAAGCCGAAGATCGGCTGCTAGAACTTCATTTGCCTGACGCTCAACAGCCCGACTTACACGGTCAGTAAGAAAGCCTACGGCAGTCAGGGCCGCCACCGCGAGTGATACCGCAGCAAGCAAAACCATTACTTCGCCGGAACGCAATTCCCGAAAAAAACTTCTAAGGGCATAATGAATTGCGCTCATTGTGGTTTTTTCTCATCTGCCACAAGGCACCCAGCCTCCAGACCTAACCTGCGATCGCACCGTGCTGCAATCGAGCTATCGTGTGTAACAATAATCAAAGTCGTCGATGAATTACGATTCAGGTCAAACATTAGATCAGCAATTTTTTCTCCCGTTACGCTATCCAAATTTCCCGTAGGCTCATCAGCAAAGAGCACCGCCGGCCGGGTTGCAAAAGCTCGTGCTATAGCAACACGCTGTTTCTCACCACCGGACAATTGCGCTGGATAATGATGCAGGCGCGCCCCAAGACCGACTCTTTCCATAATTTTGGTTGCGGTCCCGCGTGGATTCCCATCCCCACCGAGTTCGAGTGGCAACATGACATTTTCGAGCGCGTTCAAGGACGGCAGCAAATGAAATGACTGAAAAACAAATCCGACGTTAGAGGCCCTGACTGCTGCCCGCCCATCTTCATCCAATTCTGTTAAATTGACGTCACCTAACCAAATTTCACCCGCTGTCGGTAAATCCAGCCCCGCAAGAAGCGCAAGCAATGTCGATTTACCTGCCCCAGAAACGCCAACAAGGGCTACCGATTCGCCTTTTTGGACCGAAAAGGTTACTTCCGAAAGAATAGTCAAAGTACCTTCCGGGCTGCTAACCTTCTTAGTGACGTTTTTTGCGGTAAGGACCGCCTGTTTATTCATATTTTCCGACATGCGAATAATGCTACCTTTTTTCCTATTGCTATTTAGCACCTGTGTACCAGCATCACCTTTGCCCACCATCCTCGTATTTGGGGATAGCCTTAGTGCTGGCTATGGCATAGATATTGATCAATCATGGCCAACTTTGTTGCAGGCCAAGCTTAAAACGCAAGGTTACGAATATCTTGTAATTAACGCCAGCATAAGCGGCGAAACGACAGAGGGTGGAAGCGTTCGTATCGGTGCTGCTCTCGAAAACTTCAACCCTAACCTCGTAATACTTGAGCTAGGCGGAAACGACGGACTACGCGGTTTCCCACCACAAATTATTAAAAATAACTTACGGAAGATTATACAAGCTGCGCAGGCCAATAAGGCGTCAGTTGTGTTGCTCGGCATCCGCATTCCTCCAAATTATGGCGTACGATACACGCAAGCATTCGAAAGCGTCTACCGTGAATTAGCTACTGAATTAAGTATTCCATGGATCGAATTCTTTATGCAGGATGTTGCGCTCGACCAGAGCCTGATGCAGGAAGATCAAATCCATCCTAACGCAGCAGCACAACCAATATTGCTCAATAATGTGTGGCCTGTCGTCAGTGAAACACTATCAAAGTAACTGACATTAAAAACTAATAAAGGAAACAAGTGTTAATCAGTAAGAAGAAGGCATTCGGTCATGCAACATGAAAATTGATTGTGTCCAAAATGCAGTCACAAAGAGTATGAAGTGGGTGAAATGCGAGTAGCCGGCAGTTTCTGGGCCAAAATATTTGATATACAAAATAAAAAATATTGTTCGGTTACCTGTGCAAAATGTTCTTATACTGAATTTTATAAAGAGTAGAGATCTGCAGCGCTTGGGAACGTATTTGATTTTTTCACGAATTAAGCATGATACGCAGGGCTTAAGTCGTGAACAGCTTCCACGAGAACTTCGAGATGCATGGGATCGATATCAGGTGTGATACCGTGACCGAGATTAAAAATGTGTCCCGGCCCGGCTCCATAGCTTTCCAGCACAGTCGCTACGCCTTGCCGTATTACTGCCGGCGTTTCTCTCAAAATTGCAGGATTTAAATTACCCTGAAGCGACACTTTATCACTGGTATATTTTCTAGCATCAGCCATACTGGTAGTCCAGTCGACGCCTAAAGCATCGCAACCTGTGTCAACCATATCACCAAGCAATTGTCCTGCTCCTTTTGTAAAGAGTATTACCGGAATTGTCCGGCCCTCTTTTTCTCGTTGCAGACCCGCTACGATCCTTTTCATTGCTGCTAACGAGAATCGTCGGTAATCATCCGGCTGCAGAATAGCGCCCCATGTATCGAACAACATAATGACATCTGCCCCAGCGACTATCTGCGCATTCAGATAGTCGGTTGTCGTGTCAGCCAAGATATCAAGCATTCTTTCTAAGCTAGCAGGATTTTCTTTGGCTAGGCTTTTAATTTTCAAAAAATCACGACTTGAACCACCCTCTACCATATAAGTAGCAACCGTCCACGGGCTACCGGCAAAACCGATCAATGGCACCTTGCCACCCAGCTCCCGCTTCACAAGCGCAATCGCTTCGAAAACATAACCAAGTTTATCCATAACATCCGGGACTGTAAGTGCTCTTATTGCTGCGTCGGTTGCCACCGGACGCTCGAATTTTGGCCCTTCCCCTGTAACAAAATAGAGTCCAAGCCCCATTGCATCCGGGATAGTTAAAATATCCGAGAATACAATTGCTGCATCTAAAGAAAAGCGCTCTAGTGGTTGCAGCGTTACCTCGCATGCAAGTTCTGGATTGGAACACAGGCTAATGAAGTCACCGGCCTTAGCTCTTACCGCTCGATACTCTGGCAAGTAACGTCCAGCTTGGCGCATTATCCAAACTGGCGTCCTAGAAACGGGTTGTCTGAGAAGAGCCCGTATTAACAGGTCATTATGACTATTGACCATCAGTCAAAAATCGACGCTATCGTCGTTTGAATCGACTCTGCTGCTGCACGCGGACAAGTAGCATCACGAATGGGTCGCCCTATAACTATTTGGTCGGCACCATTTCTGAAAGCCTGTTCAACAGTAACGATTCGCTTCTGATCCTCAACAGGCCTATTTTCAACTGGCCTAATACCTGGTGTCACAACAAGCAGTTTTTGACTAATAAACTCTCGAAGCTTTGCGGCTTCGAGTCCTGAAGATATGACACCATCACAGCCACACTCCAGTGCCCTCCTAGCTCGTGACAATACCAAACTTTCAACTTCACAATCGAAACCAAGGTCGTCCAGATCGCCACGATCTAAGCTAGTGAGCACCGTCACGGCGAGCACTTTTAGATAGTCACCTTTTGCCCCAGCAGCTGCTTCCATAATAGCTTGGTTACCATGGACCGTTACGTAACTGGCTCCACGATTCCGGAGTTGGCTTATAGCTGACGCAACAGTCACGGGTATATCGAAAAATTTTAAATCGACAAATACCTTTTTGTGTTGACCTATTAACCAATCAAGCAACTCAAAGTACCCGCCACTTGCCATTAGTTCGAGACCAATCTTGTAGAAAGTTACAGACTCGCCTAGTTCTGTTGCAAGTTTTCGAGCTTGCGCACAATCTGGCACGTCCATCGCAAAAATAAGACGTTCTTTTGAAGGTATGTTATTTACTGCCACGTGAAAACAAAATTAACAAAAAGCACCGTGATTGTACCAACTATAAAGAAATCAGTTCAGCCGTTCATGCTCTGCGATAGCAAAGCGGTCAGTCATTCCTGCAATGTAATTAGCTACCACGCGAGCTTTCGTTTTATTGTCACTACGATCACGTCTTGAAAACTCAATAGGCATAAGTGCTGGGTTTGCCATATAGCGTTCAAAAAGAAATCCTATTATTTCCTTGGTCCGTTCATTCATGGCCCGAACCTGCTCATGCTGATATAGATTTTTATGAAGGAAGCGTTTGAGCCCTTGATGTAAGTCTAGGACTTCCGCGCTAAAGCCAGCAATACTCTTCTTATGGTTACGAATATCATCTATACAGGTCGGATTTAAGGCTTTGACAGCAGCTGAAGTGTGATCTATTAGATCTGTAACAACATAATTGATCATCCCTCTGATCACCTCATAAATCAGCCGACGACCCTCAAGACCAGCATATCTTCTTTTCACTATTTCGAAGTGTTGGTGAAACATCTTCTGTTCTTGCAGTTGACGCAACCCAATTAATCCAGCACGAACACCATCATCAACATCATGGTTGTTGTAGGCGATCGAATCAGCCATATCTACGATCTGCGCCTCAAGTCCAGGCGACGTTCGATCCAAAAAGCGCTTACCTAAAGATCCAAGCTCACGTGCATTCCTTGCCGAACAATGCTTAAGAATCCCCTCCCGAGTCTCCCATGTAAGGTTCAGCCCGGGAAAATCAGCATATTTTTCTTCTAGTTCATCTACAACCCGCAATGACTGCAAATTGTGCTCAAAACCTCCATAGTCTTGCATGCATTGATTAAGAGCATCCTGCCCAGAGTGCCCAAAGGGTGTATGCCCAAGATCGTGCGCCAAGCTAATTGCCTCTACCAATGATTCGTTAAGCCGCATTGCCCTCGCAACTGTCCGTCCGATTTGGGCAACCTCGAGTGAATGTGTGAGCCGGGTGCGATAAAGGTCTCCTTCATGATTGACGAAGACTTGGGTCTTGTACATCAGTCGCCGAAACGCCGTCGAATGGATGATCCGGTCGCGATCTCTCTCATATTCACCTCTATAAGAGGATGTGGGTTCATCATAAAACCTGCCCTTGCTGCTACATTCTTGCGCTGCATGCAGCGCCAAGGTTTCTCCAGGGAACATCGCGTCACCCGTCGGCACGCGAAACCACTTCAAGTAACCTGTCTTGCGAATATTCACTCGTGACAAACGCAGAACCAAGTGCCCGAAGCAATACTAAGCGCAACTTGTTTGATTGGATCTTTTTATCCGTCCTCATCGCCGCCTTTAATTTGTCGGCCCCTACACAAGGCGGTATCACCGGCAACCCCGCAGCACATATTAATGCAGATAATCGATCTAATTCATCATCAGAAATCTCACTCATGGATGCAGCCATCATCATACCTACAGCTACCGCTTCTCCATGTAACCATTCACCGTATCCGGCCGACTTTTCAATTGCGTGCCCGAAAGTATGACCAAAATTGAGCAGTGCGCGCTTCCCAGCTTCACATTCGTCTTGAGCTACCACACCGGCTTTAATTTCGCATGAACGCCGGATAGCATACGTGAGCGCCTCGGGATCCCTCTCTAATAAGGTTTCAATGTGTTCTTCAAGCCAAACGAAGAACTCGATGTCGACTATCGCGCCATATTTGATTACCTCAGCTAGCCCCGCTCGAAATTCCCGGTCGGGTAATGTACAAAGAGTCTCCGTTTCAATTAACACTATCCTGGGCTGATGGAATGCGCCTATCAGGTTTTTTCCAGCCGGATGGTTAACACCCGTCTTGCCACCAACTGAAGAGTCTACCTGCGCAAGAAGCGTCGTTGGAATTTGAACAAACGGTACACCACGCATGTAACAAGCGGCAGCAAATCCAGCAATATCTCCAATCACCCCGCCCCCCAAAGCTATAACGCTCGTCTTTCGATCAGCTTTAGCCTCCACCAACTCGTCGATTACTGACCGAGCAGTGCTCAACGTTTTATATTTTTCACCATCAGGTAGGGTAATTGACCTGACCTTACTACTAGGGAGGCACTCTCTCAAACTCTCAAGATACAACGATCCAACGGTTTCGTTCGTAACGACCAAACATTTGTCGCTTGGCAAAAATGTCTCTAAATCAAAACGATTACGAAATAGACCACGACCTATAACAATCGGGTAGCTCCGATTACCAAGATCAACTGTTAAAGCTTGCTCACTCATGAGGCCAGAAAGAGTACATTATTTCGGCTAGGCAGGGAGTTATTTTGTTTTCCGTTTCTTAAAAGGATCTGCAAATTTCAGCAACAACATCACTTACTCGCCGCCCATCAGTATCAACGATTAAGTCAGCTATCTCTCGGTACAAAGTATCCCTCACACTCATCAAATCTTCCAAGATCTTCCTTTTATCACCACCTTGAAGTAATGGCCGATTACTATCACGCTGGGTACGCTCCAGCTGTTGCTCAACAGTTGTGTATAAGTAAATCACAAAACCACGGCCCCCCAATTGACTACGATTCTTCGCATCTAAAACAGCACCCCCGCCAGTGGCCAAAACAACGGCCTGCCGCCCGGAAAGTTCATCTATCACTTTAGATTCACGTTTACGAAAACCCTGTTCGCCTTCCTTTTCAAAAATGTATGAAATGTCAACACCGGTTCGATGTTCGATCTCTTCATCGCTATCCCAGAAAACCAAATTCAATCGCTTCGCTAATTGGCGACCTACTGCCGATTTGCCCGCGCCCATAGGGCCAACCAAGAAAAGATTTTGGGTTTTATTCATGGTTCTTTCTAACAGTGAGAAGAATCATCCCTATCGGCATTATTAGGCCATGGCTATATTCTTTCGACGACCACAAAGGTGACTCGAGAGTTAGTTCGACCCTTCCTCTAAGATCCTTGGGGTTACAAAAATCAAAAGTTCAGCCTTATTAGAAACATTTTTCTTCGATCTAAATAAATTACCTACGCCTGGAATATCACCTAGAAAAGGCACCTTATTTATAGTCTCACGACTTTCAGTTTCATAGATGCCCCCAAGTACAACCGTTTGACCGTCTCTGACCAAGACTTGGGTCTCAACCGCGCGAGTATCAATACTCGGAACTAAGCCACCTGTAGCACTTGGCGTAAGTTCTCCAACATTGTCCTTACTAACTAACAAATCCATAATAATATTGTTATCTGGCGTAATCTGTGGAGTCACGGTTAATGCTAAAACAGCTTTTTTAAATTGTGTGGTCGTCGCGCCAGATGAGGCCGACTCTTGATACGGGATTTCGACACCTTGTTCAATACGCGCTTCCTTTTGGTTAGCGGTAATAATTCTCGGTGTTGACACGATCTCGCCACGACCCTCTGCTTGCAAAGCCGTAAGTTCAAGATCGACAATATAATCTGAATCAAGAACGGCTAATGCGAGTCGTCCTGCTGGGTTTTCAACCGGCACATTGATATTGTATCTGTCTGTTAGATTAGGCATGTTGACTGGGAAAGGTGTCCCTGTATTCTCTATGTTATTCCGGCCAGAATTCACAATCACATCGCTACCCTCGCCTGACCCAGTGAACGCTATTAATCCATCACTAGAATTATCCTGTACATTTGTCATACCAAATCGCAAACCCAGATCGCGGCTAAAATCATCATTAACAACAACGATCCGCGACTCAATTAATACCTGCCTAATAGGTATATCTAATGTCCGGACAAGGCGTTTTATATCCTGCAGTCTTTCGGTTGTATCTTGGACAAGTAGCGTGTTCGTTCGATCATCGATACCAACGCTGCCTCGCTCCGACAACAAACTATTTGATGCTCCCGAGGCACTTCCGCCTCCTCCAATTAAAGCTGCAAGATCTGCCGCCTTTGCATAGTTCACCTGAAGAAACTCCGAGTATAGCGGCTCCAACTCCGTTATCGCTTGACGTGCTTCTAAATCCGCCGTTTCACGAGCTGCTATTTCCTCCGCTGGGGCAACAATGATTACATTACCGTTTTCCCTCATGCCGAGACCTTTAGTCGTCATAACGATGTCTAGTGCTTGGTCCCATGGCACATTCCTTAGACGAAGCGTGACATTGCCCTGCACGCTATCCGAAACCACAATGTTCCGTTCAGATGTTTCAGCAAGAAGCTGCAGTACTGCACGGGTTTCAATATCTTGAAAGTTTAGCGTTAATCTCTGGCCCTGATATTGTTTTGTTTCTGAGAACAAAGATGATTGTGTATCAGCACCCTCTATTCTTGGATTAATTTCAATCGTGAAATCATTGTCCGATTGATACGCTAACTGTTCATAATTTCCATCAGCCGCAATAATAATCCTGGCGCCTGTACTTGTGCTTAAAGAATCGACCGTATGCACGGGCGTCGCAAAATCTATAACATCGAGACGACGAACTAACTGGGCAGGCAATTTCGTACCCTTAAATGTGGCTATAACCCGGTTACCTTCTTGATGAACATCAACAGGTATCGACGGATCGCTTAGAGAAACCAACACTCGCCCGCCCCCCGAATTATTCCGGCGAAAATCGATGGTATTTATCTGGGGCTCGCCAATAGATTCTGAAGATAGCGACGATGTCTGACTGAACTCATTAGAAAATTGTATATTTGCATTATTTTCGGGCACAGCACCCAGCGTGACAAACACTACATTACCAGCCTTTCTCGTATCATATGGCACCATTGAATCTAGGTTTAAAACGATCCGTGTTCGATTGCTGCCTTCAGCAGTCAAGACTGTATCTAAGGGCCCAAGATTAATATTTTGTCTCCGTACCGAAAGACCGAGTGTTGTCCCAGGTAAATCCAACGCGATCCTCGCCGGATCTTCAATAGAGAACGAGAGAGGGTCGGGTGCAGGCTTGCGTAAAATCAACCTTAGTTCAATGCGCTGATCCGGCAAGGTTTGGACTTCTATATCCTGTAAAACATTATTTTCTTGGGCAATTACAGGCACGGACCAAAGGACCAGTTGTGTCACAACCAATCGCATAATCCACATAAGGTATCTTCCGAACATTATCTGAATATTGACCTTCATTTCCGAATACTCCCGTTTAGTCCAGCCATCAATTGATCAGGGAAAGGGCTGCCTCCCTCTCCATATAACCGCCAATACCGTTAGCAATTATCTCGACAAGCTTAATTTCAGCATCTTTGATCGTACTAATACGACCATCATTCTGTCCTATGTAATTGCCAGGCAAAACCCGATGAATCAAACCATCTGCTGTCTGCACAAGGCCATAGTTTATATCCCCAATTTGCAAGGTTCCGACCATGCGTAGCGTATCAAGCGAAAAACTTTCCAGATATTCCCGGCTTCTCTTAAGATCTGGACGCATCCCAATATCTAGATCGTTAGCAACCTGTGGGGCATCGGGAACGAACGGTGAGCGCAGCCCTTGCTTATCCGCAGTGTAATTGAAAACTTCATATGCCGTTATTTCCGGTAGAGGCTCAATTCTTCCCCCTGGGCGAGCTTTGATTTCGTTAATATAACTGTCTAGGTCTGCCATATCCTGACCGCAAGAACTGAGCACAGAACTAACGAGCAATACAAGCAAGGAGTCTTTTGCACTAGCAGTCATTCTTGGACGACTCCCTGTTCTTCAATGTAACGATAAGTTTTAGCTGTAACCTGCAAAGTCAAACTATCATAGATGTTCGTATCATCAGGCGTAATAACAATATTATGCAATGTGACGATGCGCGGTAAAGCGGCCACACCGCTTACAAAATTAGCGATGTCATGATAGCCACCCGTTAAACTGATCATTATCGGTTTCTCTGCGTAAAAATCCCTTGGTATTTCTGGCTGTGGCTGGAACAGTTTTTCCTGTAGCCCCGCGGCAAGACCGGTTTGTGAAATATCAACTATCAAACTTGGAATTTCCGTTTCGCCAGGCAACTGCCGAAGCATCGTACCAAACGACTGTTCCATTTCTTCTAACTGAGTTTTGTATGCATCGTAATTTGCAGCTTTCCGTTGCTTATTTTCAAATACACTGCGCAACGATAACTCTTCCTGCTCCACGCGCTGCAGGATCAAATGCTTGTCTTCTAGAATAAGGAAATAGATACCAAGACCTACAAAGGCTGTAAAGAAAATACAAATTACTCCCGCACGAAAAATAAAAGGCCATCTACCAATATCTTCAACGTCAAGATTTTTGAGCTCCTCGATAAAACTCACAAGCCCTGCTCCTTATATTCCTCTGGACTAGTTTGTTTTAACGTGACAACAAATTCTGCTTGCCGCGCTGAACCAGATTCTGTGGTCTCAACCTTTGTAACAGTCGGGTCCGTCAACCAAACTGACTCATCCGCCCGTCGCATAAGTGCTGATACACGAGTACTCGATTGCGCAATACCTTTTAACTCGATGGTATCACCCTGCTGAGTCATACGATTCAGATATACACCTTCGGGAACCTGCCGCGTTATTTCTTCGAAGAGATGAACTACTTCTGGCCGGCTACGCTGTAGTTCTTCGATGATTTCCATACGAGCAAGTAGCCTTTCTTTCTGACGCTCGAGCCCATCGATTTCTGTAATACTTCTTTCAAGCGTGGCAATTTCAGCTTGAAGCCTATGGTTTCTGTCGCGTTGCGCCTCAATCATTTGCACGAAGACAAACCATGCCAAGCTGACCACAATAGCTGCTGCAACAAAGGCTGCAGCCAGGGCAATCATAAAATCATGTTGTCGTCTTTTACGTTCTTGTTCGCGCCAAGGAAGCAGATTAATCTGAGGCATCTCAGTCAAAGCTCCTTAATGCCAAACCGCAGGCTGTGAGCAGCGCTGTCGCATCCTTATGCACGCCTTGTGAATTAGCTTTATATGAAATCTTCATCTGACCGAGCGGATCGCCAATTTCTGTTGGAATTCCGACTCTACTCGAAATCACGTCCGCTATACCCGCAATATTGGCACAGCCGCCACACACCAAAATCATGTCCGGTTGTTCCCGACCGCCACCAGAAGCGAGATAAAATTGAAGCAACCTACTTACCTGTTGGGTCATATCATCAACAAATGGTTCCAGCACCTCTGGCTGATAATTGCTAGGCAACCCCCCCTGTTTCTTGGCGCGGCCAGCATCGCCGATAGACAGCCCATATGTACGCATAATTTCTTCTGTCAGCTGTTGGCCTCCAAAAGCAAAATCTCTGGTATAAATTACTTTTAAGTCCTGTAATACACTAAAGGTCGTACTACTTGCTCCAATATCCGCGATGGCAACTGTTTGGCCAGCGCCGCTGTCGGGAATCTGGTGACTCAGCAATTGAAAGGCATTTTCTAATGCGAAAGCCTCAACGTCGACTATCCGGGCAGTAAGCCCAGCCGCATCCACAGCGGACTGGCGCTGATCAACATTCTCGGTACGAGTGGCAACGAGCAAAACATTTAATAGCTCGGGATCTTTTTCGTTTGACCCCAAAATCTCAAAATCAAAACTTACTTCTTCCATAGGAAACGGGATGTATTGATCTGCCTGTATTTCTACTTGTCCCTCAAGCTCCCGCTCTGACAAACTAGCAGGCATCTGGATAATCTTTGTGATAGCTGCATCACCATTAATACCGATCGCTACGTCGCTAGTCCGAGCGCCTGCTCTTTTGACCGCTCTCCTGATAGCATCACCTAAAGCCTTGGTATCTACAATTACCCTTTCGTTTACTGAGCTAGGGGGTGTGGGTTCAGCCGCATATGATTCAACCCTATAACGCCTGCCCGTTTGCGACAGCTCAATTAATTTAACTGAGGATGCCGTTATATCTAAGCCTAAAAGGGGCTGCGATTTTTTCCTGAAAAGCACGTAAATTCCTTCTAAGTCCGCTAGTTGCGGTAGATTTCTCGGTCCAATCTCAATAAATCAAGGTAAATATATAACAATACTATGTTAAATAAAATGGAACTTGCAGGTACGTTGAGTAGGATTTTCGCATGCATAGGCCTTAAGCTACGACTTCTATCCCGATTCAAATGGCTATTTGTTACTACATATTTTAGGAAAATTGGTTTATAAAATGTGTCAAATAACCTTTTTTCATTGCAGGTGTAGTTTAAAGCTGGATATTATCCACCACAGACATCAGGAGCCTGGTAGGCATAACCTCCCTTATTTGCGTGTCAGCATTCCATCAAAACATGCAGCGACGACATAGAAAGAAGCAATCAACTCGAACCCCTAAAAGAAAGGGGCATTGGCTTAGCCGGATTGTTCTTCTGTCATCCTTGTGCATCACGCTCTCGGTCATCGGTACAGCAAGCGTTGTGGGTGCCTACTATTATGTCGCTCCTAGTTTACCTCCCGCGGCAACAATAGGTGAGATACCACTCCAGATTCCATTACGGATATATAGCCGCGACGGTCGACTAATTGAAGAGGTAGGTGAGCGACGACGAATCCTTGTAACATATGAAGACTTGCCACAATTGGTTGTAGATGCTTTTGTAGCCGCTGAAGATGGACGCTTTTTCGAACACCCGGGAATAGACTATCAAGGCATTCTGCGTGCGCTCCTTCTGCTAATTAAAAGTGGGGAAATTTCAGGGGGTGGAAGCACAATTACACAACAACTGGCCCGCGACTATTTTTTGACACGCGAACAACTTTTTACTCGAAAATTGCGGGAAGCTTTTCTTGCGTGGCAAATAGAACAAACATTTTCAAAGAAAGAAATAATGGCTCTCTTTTTGAACAAAATGTTTTTTGGCCACCGAGCTTATGGCGTAGCGGCAGCCTCACTAGTGTATTTTGGTAAATCATTGTCAGAGATCAACGTCGCTGAGGCTGCTACCTTAGCCGGTGTGCTGCCAGCGCCCTCAGAATATAACCCGGTTCGCAGCCCATCAAATGCAGCCGCCCGTCGACATTATGTTCTGAATCGTATGCATGAACTTGGTCACATAAATGCCACACAACTTGAAGAATCTTTAGCTTACCCGCTTCAATCGCAGCTACATGGAACAAAAAATGAATTATCAGCCCCATATGTAGCTGAAATGGTTCGTCGGGCAATGCTGTCACGGTACGGCGAGGATACTTATTCCGCTGGTTACAAAGTCGTTACAACCCTTGATTCAAAATTGCAGAGAGCAGCCAACTATGCGGTGCGCAACGGGCTTCTTAGTTTCACGAGACGCCGTGGTTACCGCGGCCCAATTGCCAATTTGGAACAAGGCCCTACAACATTAGCGTCAGCATTTTCTGACTGGCCAGAAGCAGTCCGTCGCCAACTGCAAGACTATGCGGCTCCTAGTGGTCTGTCGGTAGCAATAGTAAGTGATGTGAAAAATAACAGCGCAGACATCGTATTCCAAGACGGAGGTCGATCTAACATCGATTGGCATGGCATTTCTTGGGCAAGGGCATATATAGACGGTAATAGTACCGGGCCAACACCAAAAACAGCGTCTGATGTACTTACAACAGGAGATATTATTTATGTGATGCCAATCACTGTTGGAGGCTGGGCCTTAGCTCAATTACCTAGCGCACAATCGGCCCAAGTATCAATTGATCCATCGGATGGGGCAATCACCAGCCTTGTAGGTGGTCTAGACTTTTCCCTCTCGAAGTTTAATCGTGCGACCCAATCGGCGCGACAACCGGGCTCGGCTTTTAAGCCTTTTATTTACTCAGCAGCATTAGAAGCTGGGAACAGCCTTGCTACATTAATTCTGGACGCGCCGGTAGTGATCAATTCATCTGTTCTTGAGCGCCTATGGCGTCCTGTTAACTACAGTGGGCGCTTCTACGGTGAACAACGAGTACGTGAAGCTTTAGTAAGATCCATGAATTTAGCTTCTGTCCGACTCCTGCTAAATAATACTGGGGTACGAAGAACGGTAACCCACTTAACTCCTTTTGGTTTTAATGACGCAGCACTACCGCGTAATGGGTCACTGGCCCTTGGCGCCGGTAATGCTTCACCACTTGACATAGCACAAGGCTATGCGACATTTGCGAATGGCGGTTACGCCGTTAAACCATATGTTATAGACACCATAATCGGTCCAAATGAGACGATAGCTTATAGAGCAGATCCTTTTATAGTCTGTACTGAATGTGAGTCAATTGAACAAAAAACTGTTCCGACCCTGAGTGCCGAACCACAAAATCTCAATAATAGGCCAAATTCCGACAATCAAGGACTAGCTGCAACTCAGCAACCTTCAGAATACGGCGAAAATTTATTAAATGCAGGAATGCCCCTCGAACAAATGATCGAACTTGGTGAAAACTATAGACCAGACGCCACAATAGCTCCAAAACTTTATGAAGAGGTTAACGTTGCGGAGCGGATTATCACTCCACAAAACGCATTTCTCATTCAAGATGCAATGCGAGATGTAATTGCAAGAGGTACCGGAATACGAGCCCGTGCACTTCGACGTAACGATCTATCAGGTAAAACCGGTACTTCTAATGATCGTCGAGATGCGTGGTTTGCCGGCTTTAATGCAAATTTAGTAAGTGTGGTCTGGGTAGGATATGACGATGATTCCCCACTAGGACCACGTGAAGAGGGCTCGCGGACGGCACTGCCCATCTGGATCGATTTTATGGGCACTGCGCTTGCCGGTGTATCAAACAATCGCATGCAGATACCTGAAGGTATCATCAGCGTGCGTATATCTAAGGCTACTGGGTGCCCTGCTGATTCAACAACACCGTTTCAAGACGTAATGTTCGAACATTTCCGTGAGGGAAATGTTCCGGAATGCGCAGTCGACCCTACTGTGCCAAACATTTTCAATACCTCCGACGGTAATTCAGACCTTTTTTAACCAAAAAGGAAAAATGGGTAATGGGTAAGAAAACTCTAGGTGGTCACGATCGGGCACGTACTGTGCTAGCTCAAGAAGCAGCCCGAATTATCATTGAGCAAGGTATTGAGGACTTTCGGATTGCTAAAAATAAAGCTGCGGAGCGGCTAGGGTTGAAAAACTGTGGCTCTTTACCATGCAACACCGAAATTCAAACAGCTATTAGTGAATATTTGCAGCTCTTTGGTCAAGAATCTCACTTTGATCGACAGTCCGAACTCCGCCGCACCGCTTTGGCTGCCATGGATCTATTAGCGCCATTCAAGCCACGCTTAGTCGGGCCCGTGCTTGACGGGACAGCTGCCCCCAATTCTCCGATCAACCTTCATGTTTTCTCTGATACCGCGGAGATGGTTGCTATGAAATTAGATGCCGTCGGCCTTCGTTATCAAGTGTATGAGCGACGACTCAAAAGTCGCCGAGATCGTACGGAAGCATTCCTCGGATATTGTTTTCAACAGGGAGATTTATCGATAGAAGCAACTGTGTTCCCTATCACCGGAATGCGGCAAGCGCCAATTAGTTCGATCAATGGGCGCCCGATGAAACGAGCTAATCATGCAGCAGTATGCAAGCTCCTAAAAAAAGATCATCCGACTGGATGATCCCTGACCCTATCCTCAATATTTAAATAGTCGCGCTCCCTTGGGCCGCTATAGAGCTGGCGTGGACGACTAATACGACCATTTGGATCGGTAATCATCTCACGCCAGTGGGCTACCCAACCGACTGTCCTTGCCATAGCAAAAATCACTGTGAACATTGATGTTGGTATTCCAAGTGCTCGATATATGATCCCTGAATAAAAGTCGACGTTCGGGTAAAGATTTTTCTTGATGAAATATTCATCGTTAAGCGCAACTTGTTCTAACTCTAGGGCAAGGTCAAAAAGAGGTGACTCCAAGTGTCCCATTTTAATTAAAACCTTGTGACACATTTTACGTATGATCTCAGCGCGTGGATCATAATTCTTGTAGACACGGTGCCCGAAGCCCATTAAACGAAATGAGTCTTTCTTGTCCTTGGCTTTCTCAACGTACTTTTGAATGTTGCTTACACTGCCGATTTCTTTAAGCATCCTAAGCACTGCCTCGTTCGCACCACCATGGGCTGGACCCCAAAGGGCTGAAATGCCTGCCGCAATTGCGGAGTAGGGATTTGCACCCGAGCTTCCCGCCATTCTAACGGTTGAGGTAGAACAATTCTGCTCATGGTCGGCATGCAATATAAGAAGCAAATCAAGTGCTTCCACCGCTACTTCATCAATCTCGTATTCCTCTGCAGGCACGGCAAATAGCATTCGCAAAAAGTTCTCAGCATACTTAAGGTCGTTACGGGGATAAATGAAGGGCTGGCCTGCAGTCAGTTTATGAGCAGCAGCCGCAATAGTGGGTATCTTTGCAATGATCCGATGTGCGAAAATTTCTTGCGCCTCTACACTATTTATATCCATTGTGTCGTGATAGTAGGCAGACATTGAGCCTACCACAGCCGAGACAACTGCCATCGGATGGGCGTCATAACGAAACCCGTTGAAGAATCGCAACATGCCCTCATTTAGCATTGTGTGCCGAGTGATCGAGGTTTCAAATTGGCAAAGTTGGTCGGATGTCGGCAACTCTCCATATAAAAGGAGGTAGGCCACCTCAATGAAATTTGAATGCTTAGCCAGCTGCTCAACCCGATAACCTCGGTACGTGAGCACCCCGTCTTTCCCATCTATGTACGTGATTTTGCTTTCGCAACTCCCAGTAGAAACGAAGCCTGGATCATAGGTAAAGACGCCACATTCTTTGAATAGTTTCCCAATTTCAATAACATCTGGGCCGGTCGTTCCTTTACGAATAGGCAATTCGATCTTTTGCCCATCGGGACTTCTCAGTGTAAATACTTCCTTGGTCATAATTTCCTCAATAGTAACCACCGCCCATCGAAGGTCAGCAACACCCTTCGATACCGCAAGCCGGAAATATTAACAATCAACTGAAGCCCGAGACGGCTTCTTGCCCAACCTATCTAGCTACTTGAGTCCAGACCGTACTTACGACGAAACTTATCGACCCGACCACCGGTATCAACTATTTTCTGTTTACCTGTATAAAACGGATGACAAGCAGAACAAACCTCTATAGCAAGATCTTCACGCAGAGTACTGCGTGTGGTGAATTCATTGCCACAGCTACAAGTTACATTGATTTCACTGTAGTTGGGATGTATATCGACCTTCATGTAAGGACATTCCTAATTTTGGGTTCGGTGGTCTCGAAAAGGGCGCGTAGGATAATCTGAAGCTGCTTCCGCCGCAAGTCTTATGCTAAAGCACTTAACTTTATCCACAAAAATTGTGGATAACTCTGTGTAAAAAATCAGCAAGAATACCCTAAGTATCCATTTTTAAAGAGTGCTTTTTAGTATGTATACTTTGTGTTAATTTTGTTAACTATATATTTATCAATTAGTTATAATTTATTTTAGAATTATTAAGCTAAATTTCTCGCGTATCATATAGAAAAGAAACACATACCCTCGACTTGTGTATAACGACTTCTGCAAAAGCTTTGTCCATCTTTCACGTAAAGAAAACCAAAATTTCTCAAATCTTAACTATTATCAAGGCAGAAAGCGCGCCTGCAAATCATTCAAAAAGCGTAGTCCATTGCAGGTCGGACGCCATCGATCCTCGTCTACCCTCTCCAACAACCCATCTTCTGCCGCGATATGCAATTTGGTTTCAATTAGCAAGGAATCTAGTCCAGTGCGTTCATGAAACATACCAATAGAAAATCCGTCTAGCATACGCAATGCATTTAACATGAACTCAAATACCAAATCTTTGCCAGCTACATAACTTGAATTATCCACGAAGCATCCAGTTTCTATATGCTCTATAAATTCTTGCGGATTGGACGCTTTACGGTAACGAATAATTTTACCATCTTTAGTGGTAATTTTACCGTGGGCCCCCGCACCGGCTGCAAGATAATCACCAAACTGCCAATAATTCACATTGTGGCAACAGCGCCTATCACGCTGCGCGAACGCAGATATTTCATATTGCTGATAACCCGCGCGCTTCAATAAACGGTGTCCCTTATTCTGCATCTCCCAAGTTATATCGTCATTCGGAATGCCTTTCGGTGGACATTTATAGAATACGGTATTCTGCTCAAGAGTTAATTGGTAATAAGAGATATGCTGCGGTGATAGCTCAACAGCATATGAAATATCTGCAGCCGCCTGATCGACCTGTTGTCCAGGTAAAGCAAACATTAAATCTATGTTTATGTTATCGAACCCGGCTTTAACAGCCCCAGAAAAAGCTGCTCGTATTTCTTCTGGACCATGAATTCTTCCTAGTGCCTGCAACATAACGTTATCGAAACTTTGCGCTCCAATTGACAATCTATTAACGCCAGCTTCCAAATAGCCTGAAAAATTGCCATATTCAACCCCCCCCGGATTTACTTCCATCGTGATTTCACAATTGCTAATAATTGAAAAATGAGCCCTACACTGATCAAGAACCGATTTGATTTGTGCTGGGGTGAACAGACTGGGTGTTCCGCCACCAATGAAGATGCTTGCAATAGCTCGATCTGAGGCCCGCCGAGCTTCATTCTCAATATCGACGTTTAGAGCATTTGTATAGCGATCAAACGGCGCATTCTCCCCAGCTTTATGCGAATTGAAATCGCAATATGGACATTTGCTAACACACCACGGCAAATGCAAATAAAGGGATAGAGGCGTTGAGACCTGAATTAAATCCAAACTGTCGCGTCCTCCATAAGATCACGAAGCCTTTTAAACGCTTTGCCACGATGACTGACGATATTTTTTTCCTCGCGACTCATTTCCGCGCCAGTTTTCATACTTCCCACATCGTAAAAAACCGGATCATATCCAAACCCACCAATTCCACGTCGTTCTCTTAGTATTTTGCCTCGCCATATAGCTTCAGCAATTACCGCGCGTTTATCATCACCGGAGTGCACAAATACCGCGGCACAATGGAAACAAGCTGTTCGCTTCTCATCAGGAACATGACGTAACTCGTAAAGTAACCGATCCACATTTTGATCGTCAGTCGCGCCTTGACCAGCATAACGGGCCGACCACACTCCTGGTCTTCCGTTTAGAGCGTCTACAGCTATACCCGAATCGTCGGCTATAGCGGAAACTCCTAATTGCGTGGCCGCAAAAACTGCCTTCTGGAGAGCGTTTTCAACAAACGTTCTACCTGTTTCTTCGGGCGATTCCAGCCCAAATGCCGTTTGCGGTAATAACTCTAAAGCAAAATCATCGAAGATCGCCCTTATCTCTTTAACTTTAGATTCATTTCCCGTAGCTAAGATAACTCTTTGCGTCACAGCAGTGTCCCCTTACCTAGCAGATGCAATAGCCAAGCTTTGCGCTTCCATTACCTTTTTAATTCCCGAACCTGCTAATGATATTAATGCTTCTAGTTCCTTTCGGTCGAAAGCGTGGCCCTCAGCTGTACCTTGAACCTCTATGAAACGGCCAGCCTCATTCATGACAATATTCATGTCAGTTTCCGCTTCGGAATCTTCCGCATAGTCAAGATCCAGCACAGGTGTGCCACGATAAATCCCAACTGATATGGCGCCAATCATTCCATGGATAGGGCTAGTCTTAACATTATTGTCACTGCATGCTCGCTGCATGGCGATTACCAAAGCGACATAAGCGCCACTTATAGCTGCTGTTCTGGTACCACCATCCGCCTGAATGACATCACAATCAAGGGTCACTGTCCGCTCACCAAGTCCCGAGAGATCGGTCACTGCTCGCAACGAACGTCCGATCAATCGCTGGATTTCTTGTGTTCGACCAGATTGTTTACCCCGCGCTGCTTCCCTCCCCGTTCTCGTATGTGTCGATCCCGGCAACATTCCATATTCTGCGGTAACCCACCCCTTACCAGAACCTCGAATCCAACTCGGCACGCGATTTTCAATGCTCGCAGTGCACAGCACACGTGTGCACCCAAATTCAGCAAGGACACTGCCATCTGCATGCACAGTGTAATCGGTAAGAAAATTTACGGATCTCATCTCTTCCGGTCTACGACCACTAGGCCTCATAAATTATTTCCCCATTAAATGTCATTGTTTGCTCTATTAACAAAAGAGTTTCGCCACACATCTCAATAATATCCTCAATTTTCACTGCGCCTTAAAAATTACTTTTGATCATGGTTCTTCACCATTTTACATGTGATGTCAGCCAACTTGCTGGCCCACGTCGTTCAGTCAGCCTAAAATAAGCAGTAATTCTTTAACACAAGAAAATTTCATCTTTATTTAGGTGAAGAACAAAAAATTTCATTTAAAATTAGGGCGCTTGATTTTTATAAGAAAGTTACGGCTGCATAGACATGTTAAATAGTATGACGGGTTTTGCCCACAAAATGAGAGAAGCGCCTTTTGGCTTGATAACCTGCGAGTTGCGGGCTACAAACCACCGGTTTCTAGATATTCAGCTCCGCTTACCCGAAGAGCTGCGCTCTAAGGAAATCGAACTGCGAACTGAAATTAGCAAATCCATCAAACGCGGCAAAGTCGATTGCGTCATGGTACTGAGACACAAATATAACGACAATGAAATCCAACTGAACAAAAACTTGTTAACGAAAATTGCGACTCTGTTGAGAGAAATAGCAACGATCGTCCCTAAATCAAAATCGGTCGACCCTATATCTATTTTGCGTTGGCCCGGCGTAATGACGGAATCCGAAATTGATACTGAGCCGGTCTATATAACAGCTCTGCAGTTACTTCGGGAAACTCTTAGTGACCTAACCCAAATGCGCTTAAGTGAGGGAGGGCGGATAGAAGACATGCTAGCAAGCCGGCTTACCAAAATTGAGGGGATTGTGGCCAATGTTCGGCGACATATGCCCGAGATACTTGAAACGACAAGGATCAAGCAGCTTGAACGAATCAAGAAACTTGCGATCGATGCTGAACCAGCACGCCTAGAAACTGAACTGGCCCTTATTGCCCAGAAACTTGATGTTGATGAAGAGCTCGATAGGCTTGCTAGTCATATCCAAGAAGTAAGAATAACCTTAAAAAATGGCACGCCAATGGGCCGTCGCCTTGATTTTTTAATGCAAGAACTAAATAGAGAGGCGAATACTTTGGGCTCTAAATCAGTTAATGGAGAAACCACCAAAGCGGCTGTAGACCTGAAAGTTTTAATTGAGCAAATGCGCGAACAAGTACAGAACGTCGAATAACCAAATGTCTAGACCACCTTCCTTATTTGTTGTTGCTGCGCCCTCAGGTACCGGTAAAACGACTATGGTAAATAGGTTAGTGCAACGTAACACCTGTTGTAAATTGTCCATTTCCTATACAACTCGCGCTCAGCGTCCCACTGAAAAACACGGTCGAGATTATCTTTTTGTAACCCAAGAGAGCTTCCAGTCCCTGAAGCGGTCTGGAAAGCTTCTCGAGTCCGCTTTAGTGTTTGATAATTTTTATGGTACCAGCCGATCACAGGTAGAACAGTGTCTCTTGGATGGCCATCACGTTATATTGGAAATTGACTGGCAAGGAGCTCGCAAGGTCCGCAAATCGATGCCAGACTGCATCACAATCTTCATCTTGCCCCCGTCACAGTGCGAGCTCGAAAACAGGCTTCGTGGTAGAAAGACCGATACAGAGGATGTTATCAATCGGAGGTTGAGCGACGCTATTGACGACATGTCACACTGGATAGAATTCGAACATGTAATTATTAATGATGACTTGACGAAAGCCGTGGATCAACTTGAAGCAATAGTCTTAGGTGATAGGCAAACTAACCCTGCAACAAACCCTCAACTCATAGAACAAATCGAGAATATACTAGTCTCGGCCGCCGAGATTGGGATAGACTAGGCGACTAACACTTTAATAGCCGCTCGAAAAGAGCTGCTGGAGCTAGTAACCAATGGCTAGAATTACTATTGAAGACTGCGTGGAAAATATCCCGAATACATTTGAAATGGTTTTGGTAGCCGCTAAACGCGCACGGCGACTAGCTCATGGTACTGATGCTCTGATCGAGATCGAGAACGATAAACCAACTGTGATAGCACTTCGGGAAATATCCGAAGGCCATATTACACCTTCAATCCTTGAGGAACCTGACCAACCGTACGCAGAAGACTTCCTTCATCCGGAAGACGCTGAAGATATTTTGCCGATGCGTGGTATTTCAATAGGCGATTAAACTTCAGCCCTAGCGAACGGCTGCCCCAGATGCAGAAAATGATGGGTTATGGACTACGCCGCCGTACTTCTCTCCAAACTTCCCGGAACGTCATCCCGAAGAAGTAAAGATTTAATAAAGCAGCTTATTAGCGCACTTGAGTCCTATCTGCCGGATGAACAGATGACAGAGGTCTTCCGTGCATATGAGTTTGGCACTTCAGCGCACAAGGGCCAAAGAAGGCGATCAGGAGAACCATATATTTCTCACCCGGTAGCAGTTGCGCAAACACTCGCTGACATACGACTAGATGGGCAAGCTATAGTTGCTGCTATCCTTCATGACGTAATTGAAGATACCGATATCAACCTCACGGCAATTGAAGACGAATTCGGTACAGAGGTCGCTACTCTAGTTGACGGTGTCAGCAAACTAGACCAAATCCAGTTCACAAGTCGTGCTGAAGCGCACGCAGAAAGCTTCCGAAAAATGATCCTGGCAATAATTGAAGACATTCGTGTCATTCTAGTCAAACTTGCCGACCGCATGCATAACATGGAGACGCTGGATGCGATGCCAAGAGAAAAACAGGCACGAATCGCACGGGAAACTCTAGAAATTTACGCTCCGATTGCTAATCGCCTTGGTATTAATACGATGAAAGTAGCTCTCGAAGACCTTGGCTTTCGTTATCTCTATCCCTACAGGTACTCCGTTTTGAAAAATGCTGTGAAACGGAGTAAAGGCAGCCAACGCCAAATCGTCAAGCGCATATCGGAGTCTCTTCGCGTTGCAATGGAGGAGGATAACATCCTTGGCGAAGTGCGCGGTCGTGAGAAACGTCTATACAGTATTTACAAAAAGATGGCTGAGAAAAAAATTATACTTTCTGATGTAGCTGACGTTTATGGTTTCCGCATTATTGTAGAGGACGTTAATACCTGTTATCGATTACTCGGCACCGTCCATAATCTTTACAAACCCATGCCAGGGCGGTTCAAAGACTATATTGCGATTCCGCGCATCAACGGGTACCAATCTCTGCACACCACACTCTTGGGTCCAAAAGGTCTTCCGCTAGAAGTACAAATAAGGACGAGAGATATGGATCGTGTTGCAGAGTCTGGAGTGGCCGCTCATTGGCAATATAAAACATCTGATAAGTCATCTACAACACCAGAAGTTCGTGCCCGAGACTGGCTAGCACGGCTAGAAGAAATCCACAAAACAGACACTCCAGAAGAATTCCTTGAAAGCGTCAAGGTAGATCTCATTCCAGATAAGATTTATGTATTTACTCCGAAAGGCGACATCTTACCACTGCCGAAAGGCGCTACAGTCATCGACTTCGCGTATGCAGTACATACGGATGTTGGAAATCGCTGTACCAGTGCCAAAGTTGACCGGGCACTAGCACCTCTTGGAACAGTGCTAGAAAACGGCCAAACGGTTGAAATCATAACAACTAGGGGGGCTAAACCGAATCCGAACTGGCTCTCTTTCGTAATAACCGCAAAAGCTAGTGCGGCTATTCGTCAACACATGAAAAACATGCGCGAGAGTGAATCGATTGATCTTGGTAAGAGGTTGTTAGATCGTTCTTTGAAAAGTCTTGGCTCATCACTCCGCAAGGTCGGAAAAATACGATTTCACGAAGTATTAGATCAACTTGGAATTAAGGAGCCAAGTGAGTTGTTTGCCCAGTTAGGTCTGGGTGAACGATTACCACCCTTGACCGCACGCCTCCTCATCGGAGACGAGGCCAAAACAAAAGAATTTAAATCCGGAAGTCTGATTATCGCTGGTACTGAAGGCATGGTAATCAGCTATGCAAAATGCTGTCACCCTATTCCTGGCGACGATATTATGGGCTACCTTAGTGCTGGTCGAGGGGTCATAGTACATCGGAACACGTGTGGTAATTTAGGTAACTTCCGAAAGCATCCAGATAAATGGTTATCCGTGAACTGGGAAAAGAATATCGATCGATATTTTCCGTGCCAGATTCAGGTTGAAACTGCGAACAAGACGGGTGTGCTAGCGGAGGTGGCCGCTGTCATTGCCAACTCAAAAACAAATATTGAAGATGTATCCCTGAGCAATCGTCACCAAGGTGCCACTACAATGACTTTCATTCTGTGGATACAAAACCGCACTCATTTAGCAAATATCATAAGAAACGTCCGCAAAATGCAACATGTTAATCGTGTAAGCCGGGACGGTGCATAACCAAGGGAGATAAATGTGAGCAAAGACCCCATACATACCGACAATGCGCCCTCCGCAATTGGGACTTATTCACAGGCGATCAGAAGTGGAAACCAAGTGTATATATCGGGTCAAATTCCGCTAGATCCTGACTCTATGGAAATTGTAGAGGGAGATTTCGCATCCCGCGCACACCGCGTTTTCCAGAATATTAAGGCAGTATCTGAAGAGGCGGATGCTAAGCTTGACCATATTGTAAAAATCACAATCTACCTTACCGATCTAGATAATTTCGCTACGGTCAACAATGTGATGGAACAGTATTTCAATAAACCCTATCCGGCCCGTGCAGCAATTGGCGTCGCATCTTTACCAAAAGGATCTGATATAGAAGCAGACGCGATACTTGTGGTTCCGACGTCTGCTCCACGAGATCTAGCTAAAGAGACTTAGCGGTTGGAGAAACAAGAGCCCAATCTTTCGTCCTCCCTTGAGGTTTTGCGGGGTGTTGGCCCAAGCTTGGCCAAAGCGCTTGAACGCTTGGGACTTTATAGAGTTGAGGATTTATTATTTCTCTTACCAATCCGGTACGAAGACCGGACAAAGCTTTATCGCCTGGGAGCGCTGCAAAAAGGGATGCGCTGTTTGATCAGTGGCGAGGTTCTGCTCGCAAAAACAGTGTACCGGGGACGCAGAATCTTACTCGTGCGACTTGGGGACGGCACGGGTCAAATTGAACTCCGTTTCTTCTATTTTTCCCGCCAACAGGAAGCACAGTTTAAGTTAAACCATATTGTGACTTGCTATGGCGACGTTCGTTCCGGCGCAGCTGGACTCGAAATGGTTCACCCAGAATATAGGATCCTTGCGCCTGGGGAAAAACCCTCTGTCAGTAATGCCTTAACACCGATTTACCCACTCACGGAAGGCATCCAGCAAGGTCGCCTGAGAAACCTAGTACGACAGGCTCTGAATATAATGCAGTCAAAACCTCCGGACGACTTCCTCCGGCAAGAATCTATGTCGGACTTATCCTCCCCTTCACTTACGGACGCTCTTAACCTTCTTCACAACCCAACAGCAGAAGTTGACCTCAAAAGCATGGAAGAAGGACGACACCCATGCCAAGTTAGGTTGGCGTTTGAAGAATTACTCGCTCACTATATGAGCCTCCGGCACCTTCGTAATCTGGCTAGCAAAGAAAACTCAATTGCCTTAAAGGGAGACTCATCACTTCAAAGAAAATTTCTAGCCGCTCTCCCGTACAAGTTAACAGACGCACAAAATCGTGTTATTTCTGAAATAAGTACGGACCTCAAAGAACCGCATCCTATGATGCGCTTAGTCCAAGGTGACGTTGGCTCAGGCAAAACGGTTGTTGCGGCGGCCGCCTGCACCCAAGCAATATCGAGTGGTGTCCAAGTTGCGGTAATGGCGCCTACCGAGCTACTCGCTGAGCAACACTGGCGTGAGTTCAATAGTTGGTTCGCACAATATGAGATCGCTCTTACGTGGGTATCTGGTAGCCAAAAGCAATCCGAAAGGCGCCGATCACTCGAAGAGATTCAGTCCGGCCATGCCCAGATTATAATTGGGACTCACGCCCTGTTTCAGGATGCTGTCGCATTTTCAAACCTCGGGTTAATAGTCATTGATGAACAGCATCGATTTGGTGTTCATCAGCGTGTAGCCCTGCGTAATAAAGGTACTATCGGATTACATCCGCATCAATTGGTGATGACAGCGACACCGATTCCTCGCACTCTGGCGATGGCCGCTTATGCAGATCTTGATACCTCGGTCATTGACGAGCTACCACCGGGTCGGCAGCCGATCTCTACAATTGCCCTGCCGGAAAAACGCCGCCCTGAAGTTATCTCAAGAGTGCGGGAATCCTCCGCTAAAGGTCAGCAAGCTTATTGGGTCTGTCCATTGATAGATGAATCGGACACATTAGATTATCAAGCGGCCGAAGCCAGCCATAAAATGCTATCTGAGACATTGGACGACCTTGAAGTAGGACTCGTACATGGGCGTATGCGCATCACTGAGCGTGACAAAACTATGCAGGCCTTCAAAGATGGCGAAATCGATGTGCTTGTCGCAACTACTGTGATCGAGGTGGGAGTTGATGTGCCGAAAGCTACCCTTATGATCATCGAAAACGCAGAACGAATGGGACTCTCCCAGTTACATCAATTGCGCGGACGGGTTGGCCGCGGCAACGAACAGAGCCATTGCGTGATGCTATACAAAGGGCCACTTGGGACGCTCGCAAAATCTCGATTAAGTGTCCTGCGAGAAACTAATGATGGGTTTGTTATAGCTCAGCGCGATCTAGAACTTAGGGGCCCAGGCGAGTTACTTGGTACACGTCAAACCGGTTTACCAGCATACCGCATTGCCAACCTCTTGCGAGACGCAAATTTGATGCCTGCAGTACAAGCAGCAGCCACAAAAATCCAAGCTGAATATCCAGATGCAGAACGCGGCATCGCGTCTCGCTGGCTAGGCGATGCGCACAACTACGGCAAAGTGTAGACTGCTTACTGGCATTGCCCAATCTAGAAATAAAAGGCTTCCCAGCAAATATGAGTTATTTTTCGCAACTCAAAAATTACGCCGTGCTAATGCGTCTCAACAAGCCAATCGGCATCTGGCTTTTACTATGGCCAACATTGTGGGCGTTGTGGATGGCTGGGGACGGTCATCCCGACCCAGAGATATTTACTATCTTTGTACTTGGTGTTGTCATCATGCGTTCGGCAGGTTGTGTTCTTAATGATTTTGCAGACCGAAAAATCGATCCCTATATAGAACGCACGCATCAACGCCCAATTGCATCAGGTGCAGTCGACGCTACAGAAGCACTTGTGCTTTTTACCGCTCTCTCTCTATCGGCTATTGGCCTAGCCGCTTTGCTCAACCAACCCGCCCAAATACTTGCAGTTTTCGCTGCCATGCTAACCATCAGCTACCCGTTTATTAAGCGCATTTTCTCACTTCCACAACTTTTTCTGGGCGCTGCTTTTGGGTGGGCGGTTCCTATGGCCTTCGCCGCGCAAACGGGCGAAGTGAATCAGCTTGGTTGGCTAGTGTTTGGCACTGCCCTTATCTGGGCAATTATTTACGACACGTTTTATGCTATGGCAGACCGGGAAGAAGACCTCGAGGTTGGAGTTAAATCAACCGCCATTCTATTCGGTGAGGCTGACCTTTTTATAATAGCAGGACTCCAGGTCACTATGCTCATAAGCCTTATTCTAATTGGTAATATGGCTCAATTCGGTATCTGGTATTACTATTCAGTTGCGATTAGCGCCTTGCTTATGGCTTACCACCAATGGCTGGCAAGGGATCGTAAAAGGGAAAATTGCACTGCCGCTTTTTTCAACAATCACTACATCGGTATGGTGATATTTGTTGGCATATGGCTGAACTACACTTTCCAATAACAGCCTCTCATAGATGTCAATAGGAAATAACCAAAAAGTATAACGTCCACAATGAGGCTAGATTCAGTAAAACTAGAGACATCAGCAATTAGACAACGGTTTGACGCTATCGCGTCAACCTTTGATAAAGCGGACTTTGTACATGAGAAAACTCGAGCAGGTTTACTTGAAAGACTCAAACCAATAAAAATTGATGGCGGCCTAATTCTTGATCTGGGCTCCGCGACTGGCAAGGGGAGCAAGGAATTACATAAAGTTTACCGTAGCGCAACAATAATTAGTTTCGATATTTCATTCGAAATGTTGAAAAAGGTTTTGCGAAAACGGCCATTATTTTCACGTTATAACCCTCTAGCGGTACAGGGCGATGCTAGCCGTATCCCGATACAAGACAAATGTGTTGACCTCGTATTTTGCAACCAAATGCTTCCATGGGTCGATAATTTAAGCAACTTGTTCTCGGAAATCGAGCGCATATTAAAGCCAAATGGCGTATTTAGTTTCGCGACCCTCGGGCCGGAAACATTTTCTGGGCTCTATACAATCGAAAAAAGAAGTAAAGCCTTTTTATATCCGGATATGCATGATGTTGGTGACGCTTTGGTGCAAGCAGGCTTATCAGATCCCGTGTTAGACATAGATCGGCTAAAGGCTACTTTTCCCTCGCTAGCTGCCCTAGTCACTGATTTAGAAGCTTGCGGTGCTAGCCGCCATCTCTCAGCTAGGCAGCTTGAATTACAAGCCACACATTGCAAAACCATAGAAATGGATTTTGAGCTAGTCTACGGCCATGCATGGGGCACCAAAAAACGTTTACAAAACGATGAGTATCAGATTGATCCAAAATCAATCACACAACGAACCACAACATTTAAGTAATTATGCGATAGTGGAAAAATTATTCCAAAATCCAGTGTTTATTAAGTATTTTCCCTACTTCGCCGGATTATTTTTCCTCGTATTATTCCTCTCGCTTGGTATCTGGCAACTAGAAAGGGCTCAAGAAAAAACCAGTTTATTTAACAAGTTTGACGATACGGCTCCTTATAAAGAAATGATGGAATATGGATTAGTTAGAGCCTTCGACAGAATAAAGGTTTCCGGAAAATATCTACCTAATAAACAAATTCTCATAGAAAATGTCCCGCGAGGTGGGCGTTTAGGCTATTTCGTTATTTCACCATTCATGATATCTGCTGATGGATCAACTCTGCTCATCAATCGCGGCTGGGTAGCTAAGCCGATGGACCCAGAGAATCTACCAAGTATTTCCATCGAGGATAAAATTCGAACGGTGAAGGGCCATGCCGGGCACTTACCAAAAATCGCAATTCGAACTGATCCCGCATTCGCTCAACAAGATAGTTGGCCCAGAATCGGGCGGTACCCATCAATTTCTGAAATTCAAAATGAGATTCAAATGTCATCTTTGCCTATCGTACTGCTACTCAGTCCGGATTCAGAAGATGGTTTTCATCGGAGCTGGAAACCAGCTGTCAGTGGTCCAAAGACCCACTATGGCTATGCTCTACAATGGTTCGCCTTCTCCCTAGCTGTCATCTGCGTCGTTGCATGGGTAAAAAAAGGTGACTTTAAATCTCGAACCATATAATTCTATGTATCGACTAACAAGAAACATACACGCGTATTTTGTGCGTTGACCGTTACTTGGAAGAAAAACTGAAAATCTTACCGAACTTTCCTTGCGCAGCGATTGACCGCCGGATAAAGTTCCCCCCCGCCGGCTCTTAATCTGCCTTATGCGTGGAGGAAACCGGGTTATTTTTTTAATTACCAAAGATGAGCAAACACTTTTGAGTGCAGGCATCCTCCAATCACGCAGTGCGTTGCGCGACTTTTTCGAGCTAACTAAACCAAAAGTCGTTGTGCTTATTGTCTTCACCGCCATAGTTGGAATGTTTCTGGCTGTGCCCGGTTGGCCAGGCTTAATGCCGCTTACCATCGGCTCTCTTGGTATAAGTTTAGCTGCAGCTGCCGCGGCAGTAATTAATCACGTGCTCGACGCCCGCATTGATCTGCTAATGTCCCGCACTAAAAATCGTCCACTACCACAAGGCCGGTTATCCGACTTCCAAGCCCTGACTTTCGCGGCCATCCTTTGCGTTCTATCAATGTTAATGCTCGGTTTATTGGTCAATTGGCTGACCGCGTTTCTAACGTTCAGCTCACTTATTGGCTATGCTGTGATTTACACGGTGTTTTTGAAAAGAGCTACACCACAAAATATAGTAATTGGCGGTGCTGCTGGTGCTGCCCCCCCGGTGCTAGGGTGGACCGCCGTAACAGGAGAAATTCATACTGACGCGCTAATACTGTTCATGATCATATTTATGTGGACACCACCACATTTTTGGGCGCTAGCAATTTCGCAAAAAGATGATTACGAACGTGCCGGCATACCTATGCTTCCTGTAACACATGGTGAAAAATTTACACGTCAGCACATTCTGCTCTACACAACATTACTAGTCCCAATAACCACCGCTCCTTACCTGACTGGGATGAGCGGACTCATTTATCTAAGCGCAGCTATACTGCTTGGCACCAAGTTCCTTCTCTACGCGATACGTATGCAAAAAGATAGTGACCCCAAATTGCCGATGCAGGTTTTCCGGTTCTCAATCACTTATTTAATGTTATTGTTCCTTGCTCTGTTAATAGATCATTACTACATCATTCGATTAGGAGCCTGGTAGTAACTTTGTGTCGGTTCGAGTGTCTCCCTTAATTCCGGAACGTACTTTTCTGCTAGACTGCGCCGCCTAAATTTTTTCTAAATCCAAAATTGGACGTTACCTCAAACCTTAATTCACTGAATAGTGCTCAGCACGAAGCAGTAACCTCGCCCCCAGAACCGGTGCTAGTGATTGCCGGCGCTGGGAGCGGAAAAACAAGAGTACTTACCAATCGTGCTGCCTGGCTAATTGGCTCCGAAGGTATAGCTCCACAGAGCCTGCTAGCCGTCACATTTACTAATAAGGCTGCGAAAGAGATGCGTGATCGCATCGAAACTCTTCTTAGTATATCGGTGAACCATTTGTGGATAGGTACTTTTCATAGCCTGGCCCACCGATTGCTGCGCACGCACTGGCGTGACGCTAACCTGCCACAAGCCTTTCAAATTATCGACGCAGACGATCAGTTCCGTATCCTAAAACGTCTTATTAAAGATTCAGATGTCGACGATGATCAGTGGACAGGTCGCGAAGTCCAATATTTTATCAATATGCAAAAAGATGAAGGGCTGCGAGCGGAACACCTAACTGATAATAATGATCCCAATAGGAGGCAAATGATTGCTTTTTACCGCCAATATCAGGAAACATGCAATCGCAGCGGTCTAGTAGATTTTGCTGAATTGTTGCTCCGCGCACACGAACTCTGGCGGGATAACCAAGAAATCCTTTCCTTCTACCGCCAACGATTTAAACACCTGTTAGTTGATGAATTCCAGGACACTAACGCCATACAGTACGCGTGGCTCCGCATCCTAGCTGGTGAAACAGGCGTTCCTTTCGTAGTCGGTGATGATGACCAATCTATTTATCGCTGGCGGGGAGCCAAAGTAGAGCATATACAACAATTCCAACAGGACTTCCCGGACGCGGCCGTGATTAAGCTTGAACAGAATTACCGCTCCTCCGCAACAATTCTTAAGGCGGCCAACGCTGTTATTACGAATAACGATGCACGCCTTTCAAAAAATCTATGGACAGAAGGCCCAACGGGTGAGCTCATACAGGTCTATTCTGCCTATAACGAACGCGATGAGGCTGATTTTATTACCGGTCGTCTTCAAGTCTGGAGTGACCACGGAAACGCCCGAACAGATTCGGCTGTGTTATATCGCTCTAACGCCCAGTCTCGTGTCCTTGAAGAAGCATTAATTAATGCCGGTTTACCATATCGTATATACGGGGGCTTACGATTTTTTGAAAGGCAAGAAATAAAAGACTCGCTCGCATATTTGCGCTTGAGCGTGCATAGAGACGACGACAGCTCATTCGAACGGATTGTTAACCGGCCAAAACGTGGAATTGGTGTACGAACCTTGGAAATAATTCGAAATTATGCACGCGCACACAACTGTTCAATGTGGTCAGCCGCGGCTAAAGCCGCGCAAGGCCAACTAAGTAACCGTGCAACAACCTCGATTGTCGTTTTCCTAAACCTTGTTGAGAGGATATCTAAAGATATAGAGAGCCTGCCCCTGCATGAAAAAGTCGATCACATTAATAAAGCCAGTGGACTTATAGATTTTTTTGCTCAGGAAAAAGGAGAGCGTGCCGCAACACGCATAGAGAATTTAGAAGAGCTGGTTAGCGCGGCCAAAAGCTTTCAACAAGATCCAGACGACGCATTAACCGACCTCGATGCTTTTCTATCTAACGCTGCTCTCGAAGCAGGCGAGCGACAATCTGGTGAGTGGGAGGATTGTGTCCAACTTATGACGATGCACTCCGCAAAGGGCCTCGAATTTCCGCTTGTCTTTCTATGTGGTTTAGAGGATGGATTGTTTCCCCACCAACGATCCCTATCAGACAATGACGGGCTGGAAGAAGAACGGAGGCTATGCTATGTCGGTATTACCCGCGCAAAGGAAAAACTTTATGTCACATACGCTGAACAACGGCGCTTGCATGGTACGGAAAATTTCGCCCAACCGTCGAGATTCATTTCAGAAATTCCGGAAGAATTGAAAGAAGAAGTTCGACCGCAGCGTCCTACAGGCCGAACAGTGTACAGACGACCCGAGGTTGCGATACACAATGGTACTAGTCACAGTGCAGCGGCCGAAATTGGAGTAAGGCTAGGACAGAGAGTGCATCACCCAAAATTCGGGGATGGCATTGTTTTGAGTTGTTCTGGCCAAGGAACTCATGCCCAGGTCGAAGTTAACTTCGAGCAAGCGGGAACAAAAATACTAGTGCTTGCGTATGCAAATCTCGAACTGTTGTAGAATGTAGTTGGAGTACAAGGCCGTCTACAGATAATGAAAATATTAATTCTTGGCGCGGGCCAGGTTGGCTCATCCGCGGCATACCACCTCTCGAAGGAGGACGCCAACGAAGTCACTGTGGTTGATGTCCGCCCAGACATATTACGAGATTTACAAGATCGTCTCGATATCCGAACCGTCGTAGGGCATGCCGCCTATCCCGATGTGCTCGAACGCGCTGGTGCCAATGACGCGGACATTGTAATCGCCCTAACAGACACGGATGAAATAAATATGGTTGCCTGTCAGGTAGCTTATAGCCTGTACCACACACCTACAAAGATATCTCGTATACGGTCTGCGGAATACATGAATGCACCGAAATTGTTCGCCCAAGATGCGCTCCCAGTAGACGTTCGAATTAGCCCGGAACAATTAGTCTGCGATTACATAGAACAACTTTTAGTTTACCCAGGAGCGCTGCAGGTGCTTGATTTCGCTGCTGGAAGAGTCCGTCTTGTTGGTGCTAGAGCCGATCATCGTGGCTCACTAGTAGGTCAAAAAATTTCCGCGCTCAAAGAACATATTCCTGATACCGAGGGTCGTATCGCCGCAATTTATCGAGACGGAAAATCCTTACAGCCCGACGGAGATACGATCATTAACGAAGGGGACGAAGTATTTTTCATAGCTGCCCGAGAAGATGTCCGAGCATTTATGAGTGAAGTACGAAAATTAGAAGACCCTGTACGCCGCGTTATGATTGCTGGCGGTGGAAATATCGGCATGCGTCTCGCACTTGCGCTTGAAGAACATAACCAAGTAAAAATAATTGAACGAGATCCGGCACGTGCCCGTCTCATTTCCGAGCACCTAAATAAGGCGATCGTCCTAGTTGGCGACGCGGCAGATGAGGAACTATTGCTCGAAGAGGACATCGATCGAGTAGATGTGTTCTGTTCCTTAACTAATGCCGAAGAGGCCAACATTCTTACAGCCATGCTTGCTAAACGCTTGGGAGCTCACAAAGTTATGGCTTTGATTAACCGACCATCTTTTGGTGACTTGGTCCAATCCGACACCATCGACATCGCCATATCGCCGCAACAAATCACGATTGGATCGCTGTTAGCGCATATTCGTCGTGGTGATGTAGTCAAAGTACATTCTCTGCGCCGTGGGGCAGCTGAAGCGATTGAAGCCGTAGCCCATGGTGATTCTGTGGAGTCCAAAGTGGTTGGAAGAAAAATTGAAGATCTGGAACTACCTAAGGGCACGGGAATTGTGACTATTGTTCGCGGAAACGATGTAATCATGGCTCACCATGACACTGTTATCGAGACGGATGATCACGTCATTCTATTTATGACTGATCGCCGTAAAATTAACAAAATTGAAGACCTATTCCAGGTTGGCGTTTCATTTGTATAGAGCATTCTTAATAACCCATTCACTGGAAAATTACCGGATAATAACTGGGACATGAATTGGTCTACCACTCAACGCATTTTAGGCGTGTTGTTGATGATGTTCAGCGCTACGATGCTCATTCCGATGCTCATCGGATTTTTCTATGGCGATGGCACTTGGCTACTATTCGTTCAGAGTCTTGCGCTGATTCTTGCGGCCGGCGCTACCTTCTGGTTTCCAGTCAGAAGGCAACGTAGGGAACTTGGGCTAAGAGACGGTTTTCTTATCGTCGCATCTTTCTGGATCGTACTCGGAAGCGCAGGTGCGTTGCCATTTTATCTTGCCGATATATTGTCAATGTCCTTCACTGATGCTGTATTCGAGTCGGTTTCCGGAATTACCACAACCGGCGCAACGGTATTAAACGGGCTCGACACGCTCCCAAGGTCTATCCTGTTTTACCGACAACAACTGCAATGGTTTGGGGGTATGGGCATAATTGTCCTCGCCGTTGCAGTTTTGCCTATGCTTGGAGTTGGCGGCATGCAACTTTACCGCGCGGAAACGCCGGGTCCGATTAAAGATACAAAATTAACTCCGCGAATTACGGAAACTGCTAAAGCACTATGGTACGTCTATTTGGCTTTTACAGTTTTTTGTGCTGCCGGTTATCTATTTGCAGGTATGGATCCATTCGACGCTATATGTCACGCGTTCTCGACCGTCGCTATCGGGGGGTTTTCAACACATGATTTATCTATTGGCTATTTCGATAGCCCCGCAATCAATTTAGTCGGAATTATTTTCATGGTACTTGCGGGTGTAAACTTTTCTTTGCATTTTATTGCGTGGAGAAAAGTCTCTATAAACCAATATGGCAAAGATCCGGAGCTCAGGGCCTATATATTCGTTCTACTTATGGTGTCCGCGATTGTCATTGTCTCTTTATCAATGCTAAATACTTATGACTACTGGCCCGACACAATTATTAACGGCCTCTTTCAAGCAGTATCAATAGCTACTACAACTGGCTTTACCACTGCAGATTATCCAAATTGGCCCGGTGCATTGCCGGTATTACTAATATTCGCAAGCTTTGTTGGTGGCTGCGCAGGGTCAACGGGTGGGGGAATTAAAGTTATTCGTTGTCTCCTGATTGTCAAACAGGGGACACGTGAAATAATACGCCTACTCCACCCCAGAGCGGAAATCCCAGTAAAGCTTGGGCAGACTGCTTTACCATTTCGCGTTGTTGACGCAGTTTGGGGGTTTTTCTCAGTATACATAATAGTATTTGTAATAATGCTATTAGCGATGATGTCGACTGGTTTAGACCAAGTAACCGCATTTTCAGCCGTTGCTGCCACAATTAACAACCTCGGCCCAGGGCTTGGCGAAGTATCCTCCGGTTTCATGTTGCTTTCCAACTCTGCGAAGTGGATATCTATCATCGGAATGCTGCTAGGCCGCCTTGAGATATTTACACTTTTAGTTTTAATCTCACCGGCTTTTTGGCGCCATTGATCGCTAAGCCACAATCTCGATTTCTGGGTTTAATTGACCGTATAAGTATTTTTACAGGCCAAGTTGCTGCTTGGCTCACACTCGCAATGGTGCTAGCAACATTCACTATCGTGATCCTACGATACGTCCTCGACACGGGAGCAATTTGGCTACAAGAATCAATCATCTGGATGCATGCGATGATCTTCATGCTTGGTGCTGCATACACTTTGCAACGAGACGAACATGTCCGTGTTGATATTTTCTATCGCAAGATGAGTAAAAAACATAGGGCGTTAGTGAACCTTCTGGGAATTCTTTGTTTTGTATTCCCGCTGTGTATTGTTCTGCTATATGAGGGTTTTGACTACGTCCGTCTCTCCTGGGCCATGCGCGAAATTTCAAGAAACGCCGGAGGGCTCACTTATCCATTTATACCGCTACTTAAGACGAGTTTGCTAATCATGCCCACCATGCTGTTACTCCAAAGCACATCGATTGCTTTACGGGCTTTTTTAACGCTAAAGGGCTCCTGATTAATGGATTGGGTGCCATTTATTTTGTTTGTATGCGTAGTTTGTTTTTTACTAACGGGCTTCCCGGTAGCTTTCGCTCTTGGAGGGACTGCGCTAATTTTTGCGTTTAGCGGCATACTTGCGGGCACCTTCGAAGCGGCATTTCTAACCGCACTACCAACCCGAATTTTCGGCATAATGACTAACGAAACTTTGGTGGCTGTTCCACTCTTTGTCTTCATGGGTATAACCCTTGAACGAGCTAACATTGCGGCAAATTTACTTGAAACTCTAAGCATGCTATTTAGTAAATTGCGCGGTGGCTTGGGCATTTCTGTCACAGTAGTTGGCATGCTGCTAGCTGCCAGCACCGGTATTGTCGGTGCAACCGTGGTGACCATGGGGCTTTTATCGCTGCCAACAATGCTTAAAAAAGGCTATGCCCCTAGCATAGCCGCCGGGACTATCTGCGCTTCTGGAACACTAGGACAAATTATTCCTCCGTCGATTATCTTAGTTATGCTTGGTGATGTAATTTCCTCCGCCTATCAACGATCACAACTTTCCCAAGGAAATTTTTCGCCAAATACCGTATCAGTCGGTGACCTCTTTGCTGGCGCCCTTATTCCAGGCCTTATGCTTGTGGTCCTTTATATTGTCTATTTGCTCTTTAAGGCAACAGTGCATCCAGAACTAATGCCAGCAAATCACATCAACAAAAATGAAACCGTCGTGCCTAGACAGTTTTTTCGCGCAGCCGCACCGCCATTGATCTTAATTTTCTCAGTGCTTGGTTCGATCCTCGCTGGCCTTGCAACCCCAACGGAAGCGGCCGGCGTGGGAGCAATGGGGGCCGCAATTATCGCTTCTTACTTCGGCTCTCTAAATCCCAACCTCCTCCGTGAAATCATGCGTGCCACACTTAGAATAAGCAGCATGGTTTTTATGATCCTAATTGGAGCATCAATATTTTCTTTAGTATTTCGTGGTTACGGCGGAGATGATGTCGTTCATTCCATGCTGTCTAGCCTACCTGGTGGTGCGTTTAGCGCGATGATCGTAGTAATGCTAATCGTGTTCCTCCTTGGTTTTGTACTAGACTTTATAGAGATAACCTTCGTTGTTGTACCTATTGTCGGGCCAGTTTTACTTTCGATGGGCCTTGACCCTGTATGGCTTGGCATCATGATTGCCATAAATTTGCAGACATCATTCCTTACCCCGCCGTTTGGTTTCGCACTTTTCTACCTGCGAGGCGTTGCCCCACCGGATGTTTCTACAAGTGAGATTTACCGTGGTGTGATGCCTTTTATAGGCATACAAGTTTTTGCCTTGATAATACTAACGTTGTTCCCCAGCCTCGTTACTTGGCTTCCCAGTAAACTTTATGGATAAATTTGTGTTACTCAATCAATTTTCTTGTAACGGCAAATGTTTCATCATTAAACCAGAGCCCACCATTTTCCTGCAATACGTTCGACGTAGCTTCAAGATAGCCGCCTTTGGATGCAACCGGTTCAAGTCGTTCATCTTCTATTTGTGCCACATAAATAGCTGCATTCCACGCAGCAAAAAGAGTTGAGGTACCAATAGATTCGCCAATCTCCTCTGGCAGGGTATGCATACTGTATTGAAATACTGCCTCCTCATCAGAACATTCATCGAATTCATAATTGTCCACATCATCTCCAAGATGTGCTTTTAGTACGTCTACCAGTTCATGGCGATCAACTTTAAATGGATCTTCATCTGGCCATATCTTTCTCACAAGCTCTAAACCCGGATCATTCCCCATCGATTGAAAAACTGTTGCCCTACCACCTGGTGCGAGGCTGCGGACAAGTGGTGCTAGTACTTTACTAACCTTAAATTCCGCTCCCATTCTTGCCCGCCATGGTTGGGAAATAACGATAAGATCATAATTACTCGCCTGTTCTTCACCACACCGCGGAATCACATCATTAAGTGCAAATTTGTGGTCTTCCCTATAAAGGACTAACACTGTGGGCTTAACATAGAGTGGGTTACCGGTCTTGACACTAGCTTTGACCTGCCAGCCCTCAACGAGATCGGAATCCAAAGCCCTAAGCTGCTCCCCAAAGCCATGGGCCGTATCGCCCTTGAGCGCTACATCAAGCCAGTTTAGTTCCTTCAGTTTTTCAACATTATTTGGCATTAACCAGGGCGATTCTGCATAGTACAAATTAGTGAAAACAATCACGCTAGCCGGATGCTCAACAAATCTATCGGGCATCTTTTCTAATGACAGACGAATATCTTCTAAGCTGATTTCTTTACCTACTACGTAAAACGGAATCGTAGGATGGCGACGGTGCATGGCCCGCATCAAATGTGTCAGTAAAGTCCCATCACCCATACCGGCATCAAACAGCCGAAACGCCGGTGGTTGGGGCTCAACATACTGTAATTCTTCAGCACAGCGTTCGGCTACTTTCCATTTTTCATCACAAGTATTAACAAACGCCAGATACTTCTGTCTATTATCGTAAAAACGAAAAGGTCGTTTATCAACCACCATCTATTACACCTCTCGCGCTTGAAGTGCCGCTAATTCCGAAATATTCTGATACGGAGCTGATATGCGTTGAAATTCGTCGAAAGATTTTTTAATCCTCGCAGCCCAATCATCAGTTACTGCCAGCTCCTCAATAACCTGTTCACTTAGTTCTTTTAAGAGTGCCAATACCTCATCCGGTAGCCGCCTCACTTCAACCGTCGGATCCAAAGTAATCTGTTCGAGTGCCCTCGCGTTCCCGGCCGTATAATCGGCCATCATATCTAGGTTAATGGCCTGGCAATTAACCGAAACGATTTCTTGCAGATCAGGTGGAAGAGAATCCCATGCCTCCCTGTTGATCGTGCACTGTACCATTGGTCCTATCTCATGCCACCCGGGATAATAGTAATATCGAGCCACTTTATTTAATCCCAGTGCAATATCATTGTAGGGTCCAACCCATTCAGCGGCATCAATCGTACCTGTCTGCAGTGCGGTAAAAATTTCGCTGGCCGGCACTGTAATTTGGGACACACCGGCGCGTTGCATTACTTCTCCGCCTAATCCCGGGATGCGCATTTTTAAACCCTTCAGGTCGTTCGCAGAATTGATTTCTTTATTGAACCACCCCGCCATCTGCATCCCGGTATTCCCAGCCGGAAAAGGAATCACATTGAAAGGTTTATATAGTTCTCTCCACAACTGTAGGCCTCCACCATAGTACATCCAAGCATTTATCTCATGGACAGTTTGACCAAATGGGACAGTTGTAAAATATTGTGCTGCCGGCACCTTTCCCCGGTGGTAATAAGCCGAGTCATGACCCATTTGAACGGTACCCCGGCTTACTGCATCCAAAACTTCCAATGCTGGAACTAACTCCCCCCCAGCAAAAACCTTTATTTTAAGCCTGCCGTTAGACGATTTTTCTATCCGTTCCGCTAAGCGCTCGACGCCGACCCCTAATCCGGGCAAACCAGCTGGCCATGCGGTTACGAGGTTCCATTCAAATCTCGATTCCTGCAAACCCTGGCTCCCTCCTGACACTGGGGCCTCCGTGGTACATGCCGTGACACCAGCAAGCGACGTTAAACCAGCGACAAAATCTCTTCTTTTCATTCCTAGGTAACGCTCATATCTGCTCAGCAAGGAACCACAGTGTAAATGTCACGCCATGAGTAGGAAACTGCTTTTTATAAGGCATCAAAAAACCATATATTTAACTTTATAGGCATAATTTAACACTTGATATCCCACTTTTCTCATTTTCTATATATTGTGGACAATTGAATATCATAATCTAATTAATATAGATAGAATGTGGGATTTATTTATTAAAAAGGCCTGAAAAATCGAAATGAATCTTTTTATTCGACAGAGAATTCACGAAAAGTAACCTGCAGCACAACAATCCAGCTTATAATTAACCATACAAACATAATAAATATGCTAAAAGGACTTTTGTGATATCCCTGCTACAAAGAGTTTCTGAAGCTAAAGTGACCGTTGGCAATGTGATTAGTGGGGAAATTGGTCGCGGATTGTTAGTGTTTACGGCAATTCAGCCAGACGATGATATCAAGAAAGTAACCCGGATGGCTGCCCGGATTTTGACTTATCGGGTATTTCCAGACTCTGAGGATCGTATGAATCTTAGCTTGGTAGATAACAACCTAGGCCTACTTATTGTGCCACAATTCACCTTGGCAGCAGACACAAGCAGAGGCGCTCGACCCAGTTTCGCGAAAGCGGCATCACCAAAACAGGGGAGAAAGCTATTCGACCAGTTTGTACTCAAATGCCGAGAGTCAAGTACTCAAGTTGAAACAGGGATATTTGGGGCCTCGATGCAGGTGGCATTAGTGAACGACGGGCCGGTGACCTTTTGGCTGGAAGTGTAATCTTGGTGCGGCTTTATTGTGTCATCAGAGGTATCATAAACATAATTCACTCCCTGTAATGGGGTCTGAAATAAATAAACAGGGGCAAAGTACCCCGGGGAGAAAAAGACATGTTGTCCAATGTCAGTATTTGGCAGCTTTTGATCGTATTAGTGATCGTAATTGCTATTTTCGGTACAAAGCGGCTTAAAACACTTGGGTCCGATCTTGGTGGCGCTGTTAAAGGTTTTCGTTCGGCAATGAATGAAGCAGATAAAGAGACCGCGGAACAAATTGACGATCGATCACAAGACGCAAGTTTCGACAGCACGCCAACTGAAGAACCGACTAAAGAAAACGTCGGTTAAGAAGGTTTCAGATAATGTTTGGTATCGGCGGACAAGAATTAATCCTGCTGATGCTTATCGGGCTTTTAGTTTTGGGTCCCGAGAAGCTGCCTCGCATCGCCAGTCAAATAGGAAACTGGCTAGGACAGGCGCGCCGTATGACGCGGGTTATGAAAAGACAGCTCGAGGAAGAATTAGACTTCAACGAAACAACAATAATAAAACCGCCGCCATCAGCGCGTGAGCCATCCCAGCAGACATTGGCACACAAAAATAAAGATAATCATGCAGAAAAAATAGAAGGAGGGGGGGGTTCACCTGAACTTTCACCTCCAAACAAACAGACTATTAAGGAGAATCATCCGTCTGAGCCAAAGTTCCCACCCACAGAAGATAAGGCGGAGAAAGTACCTGAGGATAGTCCCGGGAAACTTCCACCTGAATCTACCGTGCAACCCAGCACCCAAAAAGACGAATCGTGAGTGACCCAGAAAACACTAATTCAAGCGAAGAGCTTGAGGAAGGAACTCTGCTTTCTCATCTCGTTGAACTTCGTAGCCGCCTCTTAAGAATCGTTTCTGCAGTGCTCTTAGTATTCATCGGTCTTCTGCCATGGGCCGGCGATATTTTTGCCCTCGTTTCAACTCCCTTGAGAAACGTTTTGCCGGGCGGCCAGATGATTGCAACGCAGGTTGCATCACCCTTACTGACCCCGTTTAAATTGACATTTTTCACAGCTTTGTTCTTAGCTATGCCGGTCGTACTTTATCAATTGTGGGCTTTTGTGGCCCCAGGACTGTACAAAAAAGAAAGGCGTTTCGCACTGCCATTGCTGGCGTCAAGTATTCTTCTTTTTTATCTCGGGATCGCCTTTGCTTACTATGTCGTCTTTCCATTAATGTTTAATTTCTTCACGTCGATAGCTCCAGAAGGCGTAGAGGTTCAAACTGACATTTCGCAGTTTCTAGATTTTATTACCACCATTTTCTTCGCTTTCGGCTTAGCGTTTGAGGTACCTATCGCGACGGTCCTAATAGTGTGGACCGGCCTGACTACTCCAAAAAAATTAGGTACTGCCCGACCTTATGTGTTTCTTGGTGCATTTGTCGTCGGCATGTTTCTGACACCGCCAGATATGATTAGCCAAACATTATTGGCCGTGCCAGTTTATCTACTCTATGAATTAGGTATTGTCATGTCTAGAATTTTCGCAATCCGGGAAGAAGACGAAATCTCTGACTAGCACAGAAAACGCAGGCATTAACAATGGGCGGAAACCACCACAATCCCGAGCCCTGCTGAATTTCAGTTGATAGAATGCCCTATTGCCGACGAATTCTTATAGGAAAAAAATGCCCCCCGAAACAGAGAAGCCTTACCGAGGCAACCCCAGTCGAATCACTAGACTACTCACCAATGTCGAGCACATAGGTAATAAATTACCAGACCCTACCCTTCTATTTGTTAGTTTGCTGTTCCTTGTATGGCTGCTTTCATGGCTCTTATCGTACGTCAATTTCAATGTTATCGATCCGCGCACCGGAGCACCTCTAGAAGTTATGAATCAGCTATCTGCCGCTGCTATAACCAAATTTATGACTTCTATGGTGAAGACCTTTACACACTTTCATCCACTCGGGGTCGTCCTTGTTGCGATGCTAGGAATCGGGGTAGCGGAACACACCGGATTCATCGGCGCAAGTCTGAGGAGAATGATGGCGGTTACAGCAAAAGGCCTCCTAACACCGATGTTGATTATGGTTGGAATTATCAGTCATTCAGCAGCAGACGCCGGATATGTTCTGGTTATCCCACTTGGCGGCGTTTTATTTTATGCCGCCGGTAGGCATCCTTTAGCTGGCATCGCAGCCGCTTTCGCAGGTGTCTCCGGTGGTTTTTCCGCAAATTTTGTGCCATCCGCTCTTGACCCCATGCTTCAGGGTATTTCGCAAGCCGGCGCTCAAATACTGGACCCCAACATAATATTAAACCCATTGAATAACTACTTTTTTACCGCTTCGTCTTCAATTCTAATTATCGGTTTGGGTTGGTATATCACAGATAAGGTAGTAGAACCTCGCCTTCAGGCCCTTGCGCTTGATGGAGAGCTTGACGACCTCCCTACTATGGATCCGTTAACAACGAAGGAAAGAGCTGGCCTTAGAGCCGCGGTTACAGCAATGACTATAAGCTTACTTGCTTTGATCATTACCAGTGTTCCGGAGGGCTCAGCTTGGCGTGACACGGTGGGAAGCCTTACGTCGGGGAGCGCACCCCTAATGCAGTCAATTGTGCCACTGATATTTCTTCTTTTCCTTATTCCTGGAATTGTCTACGGCTATTCAGCGGGTACTATATCAAGTGCAAAAGATATTATTGAAGGCATGGTCAAAGCAATGGGAACCATGACTTATTACCTAGTAATAATGTTTTTTATTGCTCAATTTATTTACTCCTTCGGCGAATCAAATCTAGGGGTCCTATTAGCGGTACAAGGAGCTGCTGCACTAAAATCTTTGGCCATGCCGGCACCCCTCACGATTACTGGAATCATCTTGCTCACCGGCTTAGTTAATTTATTTGTAGGATCTGCGTCAGCAAAATGGGCGTTACTTGCACCGATTTTCATACCTATGCTAATGACATTAGGAATCTCACCTGATCTTACCCAAGCAGCATATCGGGTAGGCGACTCAACAACCAATATAATTACACCGTTAATGCCTTATTTTCCATTAGTGGTTGTTTTCTGCCAACGATACGTCAAAACCAGCGGAATAGGGACCGTTACAGCGATGATGCTACCTTACTCAATAACGTTTTTAGTTTTCTGGACCCTGTATTTGCTGATTTATTACTTAATGGGAATTCCGCTGGGCCTACAGGCAAATTATGAATATATACCATGATTGACATGGATAGCCGGGTTGGGTGCCGACATAAGCGCACGATTGTGTCTACTGTCCAACACAAGCCCCAGCATAGGCTAACAGCTGACCTGCGTTTTCAAGCTGGCAATCGTTTTCGTAGGTAATTCCGTCTAATCCACAAACAGGCTGATATATACGTGGGCAATTCCTTCCCTGTTCTTCACAGAGGCCCGCATGCAGGATACGCACGCCAGTCCTTTCAGCTAAACAAGCATTACCAAAAGTTTGCTCGTTTTCGCCACATACTGGAATGTACATCGACGGGCACGGACGAGTATTGCAGGCGCCTTCAGTAACTACCTCTATATCGGCTGCTTGTGCTTCACAAGCGTTGTCATAGGTTACTCCATCCGATGCACACACAGGCATGTATATGCTTGGGCAATTACTAATATCGCATGCGCCAGCCATTTGAATTGGGATTCGCTCATCTTCAGCGGCACATCGATTACGATACGTACGACCGTTAACACCACAAACGGGAAGATAATCTTCCGGGCAAGCGTTACCGCTACAAGAACCAATGGCTAAGACATCGACACCGGCCGCACTAGCAAAACAGAGATTACTGTAAGTATTGCCATCACTCCCACACACTGGCTCCTGATCATCCGGACACGAGCTTACATCAACATCGCAAGTTCCAACTGTGGCCTCCTCAAGCCCTGCTGCCGCTGCTAAACAAGCGTTCGGATATGTTATGCCGTCCGGCCCACAAACCGGTTCATATATATCCACACAACCATTAGGTACCTCTTTTGTCTCAAGAAAAAACTCATCGTCCGGCCCACAATCAGACGGTTCAGCAATTTCTGCGCCCGCAGCCTTCAGCACGCACTCGTTGCTATAGATCCGTCCATCAACTCCACACACAGGATTATATTCTCCGCTGCAGTTAGCTTCCTCCATTGCATGCGCCACGAATGGATACCCCCAAATAAAAAATACTATCGTCGCACAGATCTTTATTTGTCGGTCCAGGATGCAGTTCATCATCATTTAATTAAAACAAGATTGATTCACTTTACTCTGTTACTAGCGTGTGCATGATAGGACGTTTTTTTATAACCTCTACGGCTTCGCCGAGTTGAGAATCGTTTTTTAAATCGACATGCCCAACCATGCTTGCCCTATAAGAATTCGACACCATTGGTACGAAAACATCTGGGCTAATGCCTGCTTCGTCTATCGAATCGCCGGATGGTGTGAAATAGCGGGCTGTCGTCAACTTGACCGCGCGACCCCGCGATAGCGGCAATACAGTTTGCACTAGCCCCTTACCAAAAGTTTGTGTTCCCACAATTGTCGCACGACTATAATCTTGCAGTGATCCGGCAACTATTTCCGAGGCTGACGCCGAGCCGCCGTTGACTAAAACCACCATTGGAGCACCTCTGAGAATATCACCTGGTTCTGCCATTCTTTCGAAACGAGAGTCAGGTGTTCGGCCCACTGCAGAAACAATTACACCATGCTCAAGAAAAAGATCTGAAACATCAACCGCCGAATCTAGCGTGCCACCTGGATTATTCCGAAGGTCCAAAATCAAGCCTGCAAGTTTACTGTTAGTTAACCCCCCTATTTCAATCCTTATTTGCCGAATTGCTGTTTTCGTTTCTTCTACTGTGGCCTCGTTGAACTGGCTTAATCGTAAATATCCAATAGACTCGTCAATCACCTCATGGCGTACACTTTTGACCGTAATGTTTTCCCGTGTTAGATGAAACGTCAAAGGATCATCATAATCATCCCGGCGAACCCGGATTGTAATATTACTCCCCTTTAGCCCGCGGAATTTGCGGTACGATTTAGTGATCGTTTCACCAATAATAGGCTCTCCATCTATCTCAATAATCTTATCACCTGCCTTAACTCCGGCACGTTCGGCTGGTGTGCCGTCAATAGGCGAAATGACTATTAGGCTATTGTTCTGCTCGCTAACCTCTAGACCCACTCCGGAATACTGGCCACGTGTACTCGCTCTTATCTTCCGATAATCAGCTGAATCGAGATAAGCTGAATGTGGATCGAGACCCCCAACCATACCGCGGATTGCTTGGTCCAGAAGCTGAGCATCGCTAATATGTGCGACATAGTCATCTTTAACCAGCGCCATCACTTCGGCTAATAATCGGGATTGATCCCCGGTTAGGCTTGCTGGGGTACGAGTGTTTTTTTCCGACAAAATTGCACCGCCCAAAGAAAGGCTCACCCCCAGGATTGTGCCAATCGCCAAGACTAAGATAGCCCGAATTTTTACAGACATAAACGCTCCATCACCAGTCTAAAAATTCCCTTACTCAACCCCCTGCCGACAATACCATAGACAAACTCATGGTTTACCTACTCAGCCAGCAGCGGCCCCCCAAACCACCGTCTTGGGCTAAGCGGCTTTGTGTGATGCCTGATTTCAAAGTACAGACCTGTTTCTTGTTGGCCGCCAGTATCGCCCACAGTCCCAATGACTTCACCGGTATCCACCCAATCACCAACAACTTTTATGGTCGTTTCGTTGTAACCATAGAGAGTCATGTAGCCTTCCCCATGATCTATTATGATCAAAAGCCCCATTCCAACCAACCAATCAGCAAAAACAACGAGGCCTTGATGAGCGGCCCTTATCACCCGACCTCTTGAGGCTGAGACGACTATCCCATTCCATTTAACATTTTTGCCAGCACGCGGTTGACCAAAATCATATTTCAATCGGCCACTGACCGGCCAAACCAAATGCCCACGCAAGTCACTAAAGGCCGTATCCGTTCCGATTCCATAGTTGGAAGTGACAGTCGTTAATTCTTTAATAATCTCGACGATTTTCTTCTCTTGTTCGTTCAGCTTTCTAATCTCAGATCCAGCCTCGGTAATATCTTGTTCAAGGGACACAAGCAGCCGCTCCCTGCTTTTTTGAGCAAACCCGAGCTTAGTTAAATGGTCCTTTTGAGATTCCGTGAGGGCTGCTAGTCTAGACTCCACAATTGACTCAGCGCTTTTCAATTCAACCAGTTCCGCTATGTTTTGATTAACAACTTCGATTGAGCGGGTCCGAACCTCACTTATATAACGATAGTAGGTCAGTAAACGTCCAAGAGTCGCCGGGTCTTGTTCTGTTAGAAGCAGTTTTATTCGTTCTTGCGTTCCACCGGTATATAGCGACACCAAGTGACCCTCAAGCTCTTCTATACCTGCCTGAAGAATCTTCTCCTGTGCCACCAACCTTTGATTAATCTGTTCCTTGTTTTTCCTGTGTTGAGATCGCTGAGTCTCAAGATCCGCAATCAGCAAGCGCTGCTGTACGATCACCTCCTCAGCTTCTTCCAAATCGCCGACCAATTGATCGCGTTCCCTTGCTCTCTTGGCACGATTTCGTGTGAGTCGCGCAATCTGCTCTCTGATTTCCGCCAGATCCCGATTTCTCTCCTCGTTGACATCATCTTCCTGCGCACCAGATAGATAGCCGACCCCAGAGATTGTTATGAAAAACAGAAGCCAAATCCTTACCATCATAATTAAAAGTCTACGTATCTTGCAGCAATACACCAGTATTTGCGGCACACTGCTATAATTGTTGGTCTACCTTCGTGCTCAAGCATCTCAGTATCAATTAATAAGCCAAAAATATGGAAACCTATCTCGAATTTGCCTCTAACCACCAATTTTTAGTGAGCGCACTATTATTCAGCTTTTTCTTCCTTATCTTTTTCGAGCTTCGGCGCAAGTCTCAAGAAGTCGCGCAAATCGAGCCACAAGCAGCAGTACAGCTCATTAACGCGGAGGCTGTAGTAATCGACTTACGAAGTGCTGAAGCATTCTCAAGGGGCCATATAGTAAATGCTAAAAACATTCAGTTGGACGAACTGGAAATGGACAACAAAAAATTGGGTAAGCTTGCTAAAAAACCGATCCTAACAGTTTGTGAAGCAGGCATGAACTCTACTCGTACGGTAAATAAATTACGAAAATCTGGCATGGAACGAGTCTACGGTTTGAAAGGAGGTATGGCAGCTTGGACTCAAGCAAACCTGCCGCTTGTAACGGGAAAAAAAACAAAGCGAAAAAATAAATAGCGTCAATTTAAAAAATCTATGAAAATCTTAGAGATATTAACCAATAATTTGAAAAAGCAGGACTATAAAAATGGCAGAAAACGACGAAAAACAACTAGCAATTCAAAAGATTTATGTGAAAGATTTTTCATTTGAATCTCCAAAAACACCGCAAGTATTTAGCCAAACCGATTTGGCTCCTAAAACCGATTTGAATTTAAGAAGCACACACACGGCCGGATCTGAAAATAACCATGAAATCGTGTTAACCATTACGATTGAGGCTAAGGAGGAAGATAGCACTATTTTTCTCATCGAATTACACCAAGCAGGCCTTTTTCATATAGCCGGCTATACCGAGGATGAGTTCAAAGCAATCGTCGGGAGTTTTTGCCCAAATATATTGTTCCCGTACGCGCGTGAATCAATCGCTAATATTGTCTCAAAAGGTGGTTTCCCCGAGTTTATCTTACAACCAATCAATTTTGACGCGCTCTATGCCCAGGGGTTAGCTCAGGCTGCAGAGCAAGCTGAGGGTGGCGCACAAGAAAACACGAATGGAGACGGCGGCAGCGAGGCTACTCACTAGCATTTTAGACATTACATTACATGTCAGCTCATAAATCACCGATCGCGGTTCTTGGGGCAGGCTCTTGGGGAACAGCTTTAGCTCTGCAATTAGCTAAAACCAATCGCCAGATATGGTTATGGGGTAGGAACAAAGAACAAATTGCATCAATAAAAGACCATCAAATAAATTTACTTTACCTACCTGGCATCGAACTCCCAGAAAATGTGCGCCCGGAAACTGATTTAGCCAAGTGCCTCAATGGCGCGAATGACGTATTGATCTGTGTACCCAGTTATGCCTTAAGGGAAACACTAACTACGGTTGAACCTCTTATAGATCAAGATACCAGAGTGTGTTGGGCCACCAAGGGCTTCGAGCTTTCTACTGGACAGCTACCTCATCAAATTGCAAGCGAGATTTTAGGAGATCAGCGACTGGTTGCTGTGCTCTCCGGACCTACCTTTGCAATGGAGGTTGGCAAGGGCTTGCCCACCGCTATCGCTGTTGCAGCAAGTAATAAACGATATGCGGAGGAAATAGCTACCCTGCTATCTAATAATAACTTCCGCGCATATACGTCGGGAGACATGATTGGTGTTGAGGTTGGTGGTGCCGTTAAAAACGTCCTCGCTATTGCTGCTGGCGTATCAGATGGCCTTGGTTTCGGAGCAAACTCAAGAATCGCGCTAATCACGCGCGGGTTGGCAGAAATGACTCGTCTCGGGGTCGCTATCGGGGCACAACCTGAAACATTTATGGGCCTTTCTGGGATCGGTGACTTGGTTCTCACATGCACTGATGACCAATCCAGAAATCGGCGCTTGGGCCTGCTTCTCGCCACAGGAAAAAGTATTGAAAGCGCACAGCTGGAAATTGGGCAGGTAGTTGAGGGCGTCCGAGCGGCAAAGGCCGTTAAGGAAGTTGCCACACGCCATAAAGTGGTTATGCCTATTTGCTTTGAAAGCTACCGCATTCTCTACAAGAACATACCCCCGAACGAGGCTGTTTACACTCTCATGGGAAGAACGTTAAAACCAGAATAATTCAAGCACAGCCACCAAAACCATTTTGACGCCATGCTTCATAATTAACAACTGCAACAGCATTCGACAGATTTAAACTCCGACTATTATTTTGCATCGGTATCCTTACGCGCTGTCGTAGCGGAATTTTCCCGAGTACATCTGTGGGTAGTCCGCGTGTTTCGGGACCAAACAGAAAAGCATCTCCGGCCACAAATTGGACGGACGCGTAGCTTCTCGAGCCCTTTGTACTAAAAGCAAAAACCCTCGGTAACTGCAGTTTATCTAAGCAGCTATCAAGGTCCGGATATATAGTGATATTCGCAACTTCGGTATAGTCAAGGCCAGCCCTTCTAAGCTTAGGCTCATCGAGTGTGAACCCAAGTGGCTGAATTAAACTGAGAGTCGTGCCGGTATTTGCACAAAGGCGTATGATATTCCCAGTATTAGGGGGAATCTCCGGTTCGTACAAAATTATATTGAACATGACAGGCTCCATTTTGCACCAACGACAAGTTAATATCCCAGTCTTGAAATATCATCAACTATGAGCCTTTCCTCCCATCAAAATCCAAACCTACTCCAGCTAGAGTTTTGTGGCTTAACTTTCAGCTCACCAATCACTTTGTTGTCCGGTTGCGTTGGATTCGGCGAGGAGTATACGCGTATCGATGGCTTTTCAAATTCCGAGGTCGGTGCCATTGTGCTTAAAGGGACCACCAAGGATTCGAGACTTGGAAATTCACCCCACCGTGTTTACGAAACCCCCCAGGGCATGCTTAACGCCATAGGCCTCCAAAACCCCGGGGTAACCGTCGTTGTAGATGACATTTTGCCAACCTTAGATTTTAGTGAAACACATTTTATCGCCAATGTCTGTGGATCGACGATCAAGGAATATGAAACTGTGACCGAGCATTTCGATAATTCGGCGATCGATGCCATTGAAGTAAATATATCCTGTCCTAACATCAAGGAGGGTGGAGTATCTTTCGGCAACTACCCCGAAATGTCAGCCAAGGTTATAAACGCATGCCGAAAGTGCACAAGCAAACCACTAATCGCTAAACTTTCACCCAACCAAACAGATATTCAAGAGAATGCACGTCTTTGTATCGAAGCAGGCGCTGACGCCCTGGCGGTGATTAACACTATTACCGGAATGGCGATAAACGTGGAAGAGCGTGTTCCAGTGATTGGAAATATCCGGGGTGGCCTATCAGGCCCAGCAATTAAACCAATTGCATTGCTAAAGGTTCATCAAGTCTATGAGATTGCTGGTCCGCAGAATATTCCGATTATAGGTCAGGGAGGTATAACAACCGCAGAGGATGCACTGGAATTTATCATCGCTGGATCTTCATCTATCGGTTTGGGAACTGGGCTATTCTACGACCCACTTCTATGTAAAAAGATAAACGCTGGAATCCGTGATTACCTTGAGCGACATGAAATCAACTCTATTACGAAGCTAGTTGGGACCCTCGACTACTAACCTATCTAGATAGCGAAATCAAACCATTCGGTACGTGGCTATAGTAAACATAGCCAATATGGCGTTGACTGCGGTACATCTGTGTCGCTTATCTGGGTGGCACCACAATCCTGTTCTGTTGCACGTAAAATCGACTTGGCGGGCTCCGTGTGATCATTCTTCCGGTCGCGTCGATGATCTCCACCTGGATATTGTGTGTACCACGCCAAACCTCGTGAACCTCGAAACTCAAGCTGCTTGTCGTTAGCTCCTCCTCACCATCAAAATACACTCGAATCCGATCCTGTTTTTGAAGGGTTGGTGTCACAAATAGGGCTACGTGGAGCACACCTTCTAGATTCCACAAAGTTTCCTCTGGTGATGGGGAAACAATCTCAATGCTCTCATACCACCGTGTCGCTGGTTGTACCTTAGTGGATATTTGCTCCAGGTTTTCGTCCAGCCTGGTCGATTCAACCCCAGACGTTGTTTGTGGCGACGTCTTATCTAAATATATGATTTCTGCGTTTGTATGGGGCTTGTCCGAAAAATGGATTACCCCATGTTCGTCGACCCATTTATATGCTTGCGCCATCGCCATCTGAGCCGATATAACCACGACGCTGGCTACATATATAATATTACGCATACTGCTAGCATATCAGCGCTACTTTCAAAATGACCAATAATCCAGCTATGGAACTACGATTACCAGCCTTGTTGGTTACCCCAATACACTAACCCCTAACAAGTGGAGCGCCTTATAGGCTATAGTACATATCAAATTCGACTGGGTGAGTCGTCATCCTAATACGCGTTACATTTTCTTCTTTAAGTTCAATATAGGCATCGATTAAATCATCACCGAAAACGTCCCCAGCTTTAAGGAATGCACGATCCTGATCTAATGCTGCAAGCGCTTCTTCAAGAGAAAAAGCAACTAACTGAAGATTTTTTTCTTCCTCTGGAGGCAAATCGTATAAGTCCTTATCCATAGCATCGCCCGGATGAGTTTTATTTTGAATTCCATCTAACCCCGCCATCATCATCGCGGAAAATGCTAGGTAAGGATTCGCCATTGAATCGGGAAATCGCACCTCAACACGTCTGCCCTTCGGGTTCGCAATATATGGTATTCGGATAGACGCCGAACGATTACGAGCAGAGTAAGCTAGAATAGTTGGCGCTTCGAACCCCGGCACCAGGCGTTTATAGCTGTTAGTTGAAGGATTGGTAAAAGCATTTAATGCTTTAGCATGCTTAATGATGCCGCCGATATAGAAAAGTGCGGTTTCAGACAAACCCCCATAGCCATCGCCAGTAAAAAGATTCTTCCCTTTCTTGAATAGTGATTGATGAACGTGCGCTCCATTGCCATTGTCGTTGACTAGCGGTTTAGGCATAAACGTAGCTGTCTTGCCGTAGCTATGAGCCACGTTGTGGACCACGTATTTGAGAATTTGCACCTCGTCCGCTTTCCGCACTAATGTATTAAACCTTACGCCGATTTCGCATTGCCCAGCCGTTGCAACTTCGTGATGGTGAACCTCAGTCTCAAGACCCATCTCTTCGAGGGCCAGGCACATTGCGGACCTAATATCATGAAGTGAATCTACTGGTGGAACTGGGAAATAACCACCCTTAACGGTTGGCCGATGACCAGTGTTCGAATCTTCATATTCACGACTAGTGTTCCAAGCGGCTTCACTTGAATCTATCGAATAAAATGCACCTTTCATCGAATCATCCCACCGAACATCATCAAATACGAAGAATTCATTTTCTGGCCCAAAATAAGCCTCGTCGGCAATATCCGTCGACCTCATGTACGCTTCAGCCCGTTTCGCAAGGGACCGGGGACAGCGCTCATAACCTTGCATAGTCGACGGCTCAACAACATTACAACGTAGATTTAATGTAAGGTCTTCCGAAAAAACATCGATTACAGCCGACTCCGCCTCCGGCATTAAAATCATGTCCGATTCGTTGATTCCCTTCCATCCAGAAATCGATGAGCCATCAAACATCTTCCCCTCTTCAAAAATGTCCTCATCGATAACCCGCCCAGGGACAGTCACATGATGCTCCTTACCTTTACTATCGGTAAATCTTAGATCGACAAATTTAATAGCTTTTTCTTTGATTAAATTTATAACTTTAGCGGCGCTCATCGTGCATATCTCCAGTCTTTATAAAGGTGTGACTCTCCGGCCTGCTTATGGCGGATTACTATCGATTCTAACTCATCAGTCGCGCCATGGTGATTGAAAAATAACTTGGGTTCACAAGTTTGGCCTGTACATGGTCGTCCGGCAGCGCTTTCAAAAAAAATATCAATAAATTTATAACGGTGTCAACCAAATTATAACAAGATGCTTTTTAGATTGATTAACCTACACACAGGAGTTCCGGTTATACTTCGCGCCTCTAGTTAATGAAGCAAATGAAGCGACTAAACAGCGGAGTCGAGGTAACATAAACCTCTAATGTATAAGGATCTCTCCTCGGACACGCAGACATTTCAGGATCTAATTCTTGAGCTTCAGAAATTCTGGGCTGAGAAGGGTTGTCTGATCGCGCAACCATACGATATGGAGATGGGCGCGGGAACCTTCCACCCAGCAACGTTTTTGCGGGCAGTCGGTCCAGAGCCTTGGAGTTCAGCGTACGTCCAGCCCTGCCGTCGCCCTACTGATGGACGTTATGGAAGTAATCCTTTCCGCTTGCAGCATTACTATCAATACCAAGTTGTCATAAAGCCGTCCCCACGGGATTTTCAGCGTCTATATCTTGACTCACTACAAGCAATAGGGATTGACCCTTCCATCCACGATATACGTTTTGTTGAAGATAATTGGGAGTCACCGACGCTCGGCGCATGGGGCCTTGGTTGGGAGGTATGGCTAAATGGTATGGAAATATCCCAATTTACATATTTCCAACAAGTTGGGGGACTAGAGTGCCGCCCAATTACCGGTGAAATAACTTATGGGCTCGAAAGATTAGCGATGTACCTCCAGGATGTGGAAAATATTTTTGATATCACCTGGACAGATGGGCCACTCGGCCGAATTACTTATGGCGACGTATATCACCAAAACGAAGTAGAACAGTCTACGTATAATTTTGAGGAAGCCAATGTAGATTCCATATTCAAAGTATTCGATCAAGCCGAAAAAGAATGCCAACACCTAATTGACTCAGATCTGCCGCTACCAGCTTACGAACAAATGTTAACGGCCTCCCATCATTTCAATCTCCTCGATGCCCGCCAAGCAATTTCTGTAAGCGAGCGCCAACGGTTCATCCTCCGCGTCCGAGAAATGGCTCGGAAAGTTACAGAAGGTTACTACGCGACCCGAGAAAACCTTGGATTCCCAATGCTTAACTCTGACGAGACAAAGGCGCAAAAAAATGAGTAAGGCAAAAGATTTTCTTGTCGAAATTGGGACAGAGGAATTACCCCCGAAGGCTCTACAAAACCTTGCCTCTGCTTTCCTAGAGAGCATGAGGAATAACCTAGAAAAAGAGTTGCTTGACTACGAGAGTATGAAGTCCTTCGCAACTCCTAGGCGCCTTGCAATAGTCGTTCGCTCGCTTGAAACCAAGCAAAGGTCATGTGAAACCCAACAAAAAGGCCCGCCAGTATCCATAGCGTTCAACAAGGAGGGTGAACCGACCAAAGCGGCTTTAGCTTTTGCCGAGAAATGTGGCGTCACCCTAGATGAAATTGGGAGAAAGAAAACTAAGGATGGTGAATGGCTGTTTTTTTCAAAACCAGAGGTTGGAAAAAGCGCTGAAATGCTAGTTCCTAGAATTGTGGAAAAAGCTTTAGCGAGTTTACCCATACCACGTAGGATGCGTTGGGGTAACTGTGGGGAAGAATTTGTCAGGCCCGTACAATGGATAATTATGCTCCATGGCAAACAAGTGATTCCTACCAAGATGTTCGAAGTTATCTCCGGCCAGAAAACTCAGGGGCATCGTGTTCATAGCGTCGGCGCCATCAAAATTGCTTCGCCTAATGCCTATGAAAAAACACTAAAGAGCAAAGGTTTTGTAATCGCTGATTTCACTGAAAGAAAAAATCAGATTATCAATGCGGTAAACCAAGCAGCGAAAAAAGTGGGTGGTAAACCGATCGCTGACGACACCTTATTCGAAGAAGTAACTGGTTTAACGGAGTGGCCCGTTCCCGTAACAGGATCATTCGACCAAGGGTTTCTGACACTACCAAAGGAAGTGATCATTGCAACTTTGACTAGTCACCAACGCTACTTCCCTATTGCTGACTCCGTTGGCAAATTATTACCGAGATTTATAACGCTCGCGAATTTAAACAGTCCGGAGCCAGACCGAATTCGGTACGGAAATGAAAGAGTAATTCATGCTCGTCTTGCCGACGCTAAATTTTTTTGGGAGATGGACCAAAAAAAACCCTTGGAAAAGTACAGTGAAACTCTAAAGAAAATTGTGTACCAGCAGGATCTCGGCACAGTGCATGACCAGACGAATAGGCTTGTCGCCATTGCGGAAAGTCTAGCTCGTCAACAAGAAATTAACCCCGATAATATAATACGAGCGGCTCGTCTATCTAAGTGTGACCTAGTAACTGGGCTTGTAGGCGAGTTCCCAGAATTGCAAGGAACGATGGGATCCTATTATGCAAAAATCTCTGGGGAAGAGGCGGACGTTGCGATAGCGATCGGCGAGCAATACCTTCCGAGATTTTCCGGTGATGCCTTACCTCTTTCAGTTACGGGGAAAATAATTGCGGTAGCAGATAAATTAAACACCCTAGCTGGAATATTTTCGTTGGGCAAAATTCCCACAGGAAATAAGGATCCTTTCGGATTACGTCGTGCAGCATTAGGTATTGTTCGAATTCTGATCGAGGGAAACCTTGAGTTGGATGTAAATAACGCTATCAATGACGCTATGGCTCAGCAGCCATGCGCAGCCAACGATGGGAAATTGGATACCGCTCCCCTGTTCAATTTTATTATGGAACGCTCTAAAACATACTTTTTAGAAACTCACCCTAATTTTCGCTCAGACATATTTGACGCTGTCCGATCGTGTCAACCAACATCTCTTTTGGATTTCCAAGCGCGTCTTGAAGCGGTCGAAAAATTCACAAAACTCAAAGAAGCACCCCACTTAGCGGCTGCCACCAAAAGAACTGTAAATATTCTGCATAAAACGGAATATAGCCACTCTAACAATGAGGTTGATAGAAAGCTTTTTGATAACGAATCGGAAATTACGCTATACGAGAACTTACAAGCAGCGCAACAGGATATTGAGCCATTGATTCAACAAAGAGCTTATTCAGACTCATTACTAAGACTCGCAGCATTACAAACATCAATTGATCAATTCTTTGATAGTGTTTTGGTTATGGTAGAAGACAAAACTATCCGAGATAATCGATTAGCACTACTGTCCCAATTAAGTATTGTTTTCCGCACTGTTGCTGATATATCACTCCTCAGAGATATTAAAGGCTGAAATATGTCCCGCTGCTTGGTTATTATCGATCGAGACGGCGTAATCAACCAAGACTCTAAGGGGTTTATCAAATCGCCAGCCGAGTGGTTACCTATAGCAGGGAGCCTTGAGGCTATTGGTATTCTCTCTCGTGCTGAATTTGATATCGCTGTTGTCACCAATCAATCTGGTATTGGCCGCAATCTGTTTACGCCAGAAACGCTTGAGCATATCCATCAAAAGATGTTGAACGCGGCCGGGGTTTTCAATGGAAAAATTGGGATGATTGCTTCATGCCCACATCACCCTAGCGATGGGTGTGCCTGTCGAAAGCCAAAGACTGGTTTAATGGATAAAGTAGCGGAATATTATCTCTGTCCGCTTGAAGGTGTTCCAATGATTGGTGATTCATTGAGAGATATTGATGCAGCAATCGCTGTTGGTGGCAGGCCAATTCTAGTACTGACGGGAAACGGCTTAAAAACAATGGCTGTATTAAAGGATCGCGGTTGCAATGTTGAAAGTTATCCAGATCTTTTGGGCGCAGCAACAGCTTTAGTTAAAGAAAGGAAAAACCAATTGTGATTTGGGTTCGTTCATTGATTTTCCAGTTATATTTTTTTATCTCGGTAACATTTACCGCGATACTTGTGTGTATCGGCATACTATTACCATACTCAGTGAGATTTAGTATTGCTGCTAACTGGGCACAGAGTATGCTCTTTGTGGGCCGATACCTATGTGGATTGGATTATGTAGTTGAAGGTCGCGAAAACATCCCAACTGGTCCCGCCATCATAATGATCAAGCACACCACAGTCTTTGAAACCTACGCTCAGCTGGCGATCTTTCCACCCCAGACCTGGGTTTTGAAACGAGAGCTCCTATGGATTCCGATCATTGGTTGGGCCCTCTCCGGCTTGAAATGTATTGCGATTAATCGAAATGATGGTCGCCGCGCAGTTGTGCAAGTCATCGAGCAAGGTAAACAACGCCTACGCGAAGGAACCTCAGTAACAATCTTTCCAGAGGGTACACGCATGCCATTAGGGCAAACTAGGCGCTACGGTATAAGTGGTGCAGCACTGGCGTCGGAGACGCAATTACCAATCGTCCCCGTGGCTCACAATGCTGGTGATTTTTGGGCACGTCGTGGTCTGAAGAAAAAACCCGGAACAATACATTTTTGTATAGGACCCACTATCTCACCAGGTACATTAGCGCCAAAAGAATTAAATATTCGTGTTCAAACATGGATTGAATCACAAATGGGGAAAATCAGCGTGGGTTATAAAAAACCGTTATAAAACAAACACTTATATTATCTATACATCGATATTTGATGCGGTTAGCGCGTATTTTTCAATAAACTCTCGCCTCGGCTCTACTTGGTCGCCCATCAGTGTAGCGAATAGGCGGTCAGATTCTCCTTTATCTTGTATTTCTACGAGCATGAGCCGCCTTGTTTCTGGATTTACAGTTGTATCCCACAATTGATCTGGGTTCATTTCACCAAGTCCTTTATATCGCTGGATTGCCTGACCCCTGCGAGCCTCTTTCATTAGCCAATCAACAACCTCAGCGAAAGATTTGATAGAAATCTGTTTTTCCCCACGGACCACATGAGCTCCCTCACCAAGTAGATCTTTCAGCTTCTCCTGTAAATCCATAATGTGTTTATATTCGTTTGTGTTAAAGAACTCTCTTCGGAGATAACGCGTTTTACTCATGCCGTGGTGTGTTTTCGCAATTGCAATTCGGTTTTTGGACCCCTTACTGTCCTCCTTATCCAGAGTCGCTGTATAAATTCCTGTATCTCTATTTGCTTCGTGTGGAAGGTGTGACGACAGGTCGTCTACCCATTTGGCCAGGACCTCCGTGTTTTTCAAAGTTTTCTTTGTAATTCTTGGACAGCGAGCTAGAGCCCTTAAGACTAATTCATCGTAACGGCTAGAGAGCCGTTCAAAAATTCGTTCAACCGCCATATATTCCTGCACTAAGCCCTCTAATGCGGTACCCGACAATGCCGGTGCATCCTCATTTACATACAGAGCCGCCTTATCTAGAGCTCCAGCTATCAGGTAATTAGTCAGTTCCAGATCATCCTTTACATAGACCTCTTGTTTCCCTTTCTTGATTTTATACAGCGGCGGCTGCGCAATATAGACGTACTCATGTTCAATAAGTTCCTCCATATATCGGTAGAAAAAAGTCAAGAGAAGAGTTCTGATATGAGAGCCATCTACATCTGCGTCCGTCATTATTATAATCTTGTGGTAGCGAAGCTTTTCAAGATCAAAGTCCTCACGAATACCAGTGCCAAGTGCCGTTATCAGCGTGCCAATCTCCACTGACGACAACATTTTGTCGAACCGAGCTTTTTCCACGTTGAGAATTTTACCCTTCAGCGGCAAAACGGCTTGGGTGCGTCGATCGCGACCCTGTTTAGCAGAACCACCCGCCGAATCTCCCTCTACTAAGAATATTTCCGATAAAGCCGGGTTTTTCTCCTGACAATCAGCTAGCTTCCCTGGAAGCCCAGCGATATCCAACGCACCCTTACGCCGTGTCATTTCCCGGGCCTTTCGAGCAGCCTCACGGGCCCGAGCAGCATCAATTATTTTTGATACGATAGCCTTAGCAGCGGGAGGATTCTCCATGAGAAAATCCTCGAGCTTTCCTGACATACACGATTCAACGATGCCCTTAATCTCAGATGAAACCAACTTATCCTTCGTTTGCGACGAAAACTTAGGATCTGGAACCTTAACCGATAAAACAGCCGTTAGTCCTTCACGAGAATCGTCGCCGGATGGTGTGAATTTATCTTTCCTGCTCGATAATTCCTTTTCAATATAACCATTTAGGGTGCGTGTCAAAGCGCTTCTGAATCCTGCCAAATGAGTCCCCCCGTCCCGCTGGGGAATGTTATTAGTGTAACAAAACATATTTTCTTGGTATCCATCATTCCACTGCAGAGCTGCCTCTACTACAACCCCGGCTTTCTCTCCAGTAAAGTGAAACACCAAGTCAGAAACAGTGGTCTTATTCTTATTCAAGTGTTCTACAAATGCCCCAATGCCGCCCTCATATTGAAATACATCCTCTTTATCCTCCCTCTCATCATTAAGCTCAATTCGTACCCCAGAGTTGAGGAAAGAGAGCTCCCTGAGCCTTCTAGCAAGCACGTCATATTGATACTCAATATTATTAAACGTCTCGGCACTAGGCTTAAAACGCAGTATGGTCCCAGTTTTTTTGGTTTTTCCAGTGGCTTTAAGCGGCTTTTTAGGTTCTCCCATTTGGTATTCTTGTTTATATACCTTACCGTCGCGATAAATAGTAAGGAGAAGATCCTCAGAAAGGGCATTTACGACCGAAACACCTACCCCGTGCAAACCACCAGAAACTTTGTATGAGTTATCATCAAATTTTCCGCCCGCATGTAAGACAGTCATGATGACTTCGGCAGCTGAGCGCCCCTCTTCGGGATGAATATCGACGGGGATACCCCGACCATCATCCGCTACCGTGACGGATTCATCGGCATGGATGGTGACACTTATAACACTGCAATAACCAGCTAAAGCCTCGTCAATGGAGTTGTCTAGAACCTCAAAAACCATATGGTGAAGACCTGTTCCATCATCTGTATCACCGATGTACATTCCAGGTCTTTTTCGAACCGCATCAAGACCCTTTAAGACCTTGATATTACTGGAAGTATATTCGTTTTCGTCAGCCACCTAGCACCCCTTCTTTAACCACCGGTTATTGTATCATTTTGGCCCTGATAAGGGACCCTAATACCACCCTTAATAAGAGATAATTAAGGATGAATATTTTTTTTTGCAGAGTCACGGTACCAATGAACCATGTTCCACGTGAAACATTTTTGGTGGAGATGAAAATATCTGTGGCTCACTATCGAGTGCCGTTGCAATAACCTGACATCCAATGTGTTCAATACAAACCATCAAACGAGCTACCGAATAGATATCTAGCTCAGCAGCTGGGTCATCCACCAATAAAAGGACCGGCCGTTCGAGGTGAGTCTGAACCATCTCAGTTGCCGCGATTACCAGTGAACAGGACACAAGTTTTTGTTGCCCGCGAGAAACTAATTTCCTCGCCTTTCTTGACTTAAAAAGGACATCAACATCGCCACGGTGCGGGCCTACCTGGGTGCTTCCTAGCAGCAAATCCCTTTCTGTTGCCGCCGCGAGTGCCTCCTCTAAACTTTTATTGCCCTGCCAACCTGGGAGATATTGAAGCTCTATGGGCTCCTCTAAAAGCAAGTCGGCCAGCTCCTCCAACGAGGAATTGATAATGTCTACTATATTCCGACGAATTAAATCCACCTGTTCAGAAACACCAATAAACTCACGATCCCAAGTTTTTAGCGCATCAGGGCTTTTACCCTCTTTGATGGCAGCGTTCCTCTGCTTTAAAACCCTTCTAAACTTTTTCCATATGCTCGCATATCCATGTTCCACGTGAAACGCGATCCAATCAATGAAGCGTCGTCGCCCTTCCGGCCCCCCAGCCACTAGTTCATGAACATCTGGGTCAATGATTTGTAGCGGTAAAATCTCAGCTAAGGCCGAAGCTGAGTAGCATTTTTCACCACCTGCACGAACCTCAAGTCCTTTTTTTCCGTTTCTTACCCCCAAGGGAGTTGTAGTGTTTTCCCTTTCAACGCTACCTACTAGAACAAACTCCTCTGCACCATGCCGTATCAACTCTTTATTGCCCGCACCCCTAAAAGACCGCCCCCTGCCTAGGTATCCTATTGCTTCCAGCACGCTGGTTTTACCGGCAGCGTTCTTCCCATAAATTAAATTAACCTTTGAATCTAAATCAATCTCAAAGGACTCAAGACACCGGAAATCGGTACATTTTAAGTGCGCCAGGGGCAAATATTTATTTAGAGCCTCATTGGCATGACAACGTATTTACAATCGTCTTTACCAGGCTCCCTCAGGAGACAACTAGAATTACTATCAACAACACAAAAATTAATTTGTTCTGACTCAATCGCAGCGAGTGCATCTAGTAAATAGTTAACATTAAACCCTATTTCGATATCGTCGCCAGTATAATCCACCTCCACCTGCTCTTCGGCTTCTTCCTGCTCTGGATTATGAGCCTGGAGCATCAAACCACCTTTAGAGATGATTAGCCTAATACCCCTATATTTTTCGTTTGATAAAATAGCTGTCCGTTGCAGGGCGCTCCTCAACGTTATTCGATCAGCTAAAAATGAATTCTCCGTATCGGTTGGTATTACTCTTTCATAGTCCGGAAACCGTCCATCTATCAGCTTTGATGTGAAACGTATACCGCCGAGCTCAACCCTAATGTGGTTATCTCCGAGTTCAATAGTTAGCTCACCCTTACCACCCAACAGCCTTTGTAGTTCCAGAACCCCTTTCCGCGGCACAATAACTTGCTTTTGCGGTAGGTCAGTATTTTCTAACTCGACTTCGCACATCGACAGCCGATGCCCATCAGTAGCTACCGCACGAACCAGCCCCCCTCTAGTTTCTATTAAAACTCCATTCAAGTAATAACGAACATCCTGTTGAGCCATCGAAAAATGCGTCTTATCCAGTAATAATCCTAAATCTTCTTGCGACAGAGCTACGGCCTGATTTGTTGTCATATCTTCCACAACCGGAAATTCTTCTGCTGGTAACGTCATTAATGAGAAACGACTCCGACCAGCACTCACCAACAATTTTTCTCCACTTTGCTGCATTGAAACTTTAGTGTTTTCGGGCAGAGCTCGACAGATATCTAATAACTTCCGTGCCGGCACAGTAATTTCTCCTGGCACGTCCACGTCAACCTCCGTCCTACCCACTAATTCAACTTCCAAATCAGTAGCTGTCATTGCTATTTGTTCATCTTTCGCGATCACTAGTACATTAGCTAGTATAGGCATTGTTTGACGACGCTCTACAACACCTATTACCGCTTGTAAAAGTTTTAAAAGGCCCTCACGACCTGCAGTTAATTTCATTATTTCCACCTGTTAATAAATATTGGAAATTATTCATTTATTATTATTATTAGCTAGACATCATCCTGTGTATAACTTAAATTATAACAATAAAATCAGTTACTTATGTTTAATTTATAGTTTCAGTACCTTTGTATGATACTCCATTATTCTGTGTATTTCCTGTGGATAAAAATAAATTTGTTAGTTTTCCACTAGATATCCCCATTATCCTGTTAGGGTTCTCAACAGATTAACAAAATCTTCGTCCACCCGTTTCTCAGTTTCTCGAAGACTGGCTATTCGCCGACAGGCATGGAGCACAGTTGTGTGGTCACGACCGCCAAAAGCGTCTCCAATTTCCGGTAAGCTGTGATTGGTTAATTCTTTAGCTAAAGCCATTGCGACTTGTCGAGGGCGTGCAATAGAGCGTGTTCGCCGTTTTGATAATAAGTCAGCTACTCGTAATTTAAAGTATTCAGCAACTGTTTTTTGAATGTTCTCAATTGATACTAAACGGTCTTGCAATGCTAACAGGTCGCGCAAGGCCTCTTTGGCAAACTCTAGGCTTATTGGGCGGCCAGTAAAAGTTGAATTCGCGATCACACGGCGCAACGCACCCTCGAGTTCTCGGACATTGGATCTTATCCTCTTGGCTATAAAGAAGGCGACCTCTTCTGGGAGCGCCGCGCCCTCAGTAGCTGCTTTACTCATAAGAATTGCGACTGATGTCTCAAGTTCTGGGGGTTCAATTGCTACTGTTAAACCCCATCCGAAACGTGATTTTAGACGTTCCTCTAGTCCATTGACCTCTTTTGGATATCTGTCACATGTCAGCACGATTTGTTTTTGACCCTCAAGCAGAGCATTAAAGGTATGGAAAAACTCTTCTTGGGAGCGCTCTTTACCAGCAAAAAATTGTATATCATCTATTAACAGGGCATCCAGTGAGCGGTAGGATTTTTTAAATTCAGAAATCGTATTGTGTTGTAACCCCTTAACCATATCACCGACGAAACGCTCAGAGTGCACATAACTAACACGAGCGTTTGGATTGTTTATCAACATTGAGTTGCCGATTGCTTGCATCAGATGTGTTTTTCCGAGGCCAACACCGCCGTAAATAAAAAGGGGGTTGTAGGAGTTTCCGGGGTTTTCGCCAACCTGGAATGCAGCAGCACGCGCAAGTTGGTTGCTCTTTCCCTCGACAAATTTATCGAATATGAATTGTGGGTTTAAACGACTTGCTAACAGTGGTGGACTGATCTTTCGGGCGACATTCGTCGAACGCGGTTTTGAATTACCCTTGTTGGGCGTCTTAATAGAACCAACCTCTAAAATCAATTGATGAGAATCGCCGACCAGATGGGATATACGATTCAAATAGTGTTGCCTCAACCAATCAACAACAAAGCGATTGGGGGCGAGTAATCTTAATACCGTCCCGTCCTGGATTACCTGTAATGGCCGGATCCAAGTATTGAATTCCTGCTCAGGTAATTCTGTTTGAAGGCTGCGGATACAGCGATTCCATAGTGTTTTATCAGACTGCAAAAAAGTCCCCGGCTTTTGAGGTGTTTTCTAATGTTTTTATAAAGCGGATGACAACAACTAGTCTATAACGTAACTGATGATGGTGCCACAGCGATCCTATTTAAGGAACTAGGTAATTGAGTTTTCGAACTCCAAAATAGGAGATTAGAGAAACCTTTATATGATTCCCCATTCTATTGACAGAGCACTACCTCCCACGTACCCTTGCCGGCCTCGTTGGGGATAGCATGGATGTGCAACCCAGTTGTTTGAAATACCCTCAACTGGTGATTAATTTAGGCTTAGGCGGCAGCTAAATGAAACGAACATATCAACCAAGCAAGATAAAGCGGGCTCGCACCCATGGATTTCGAGCGAGAATGGCGACAAAGAGTGGTCGTCTTATCGTAAAACGACGCCGAGCTAAAGGTAGAGCCAGACTCACACCATAAGTGTTGATCACCTGAATATATCCACTACGGAAACAAATAGAAAAACCAGGCAAACTAAAGGCGCGGGGTTCCAACGGTCCGACAGGCTGTGCGATGCGCAGTCCTATACTAATGTGTTCAAAAAACGGCAACGCAGCCGGGACAAAATGTTTATAGTTCTCTATCAACAAAATAATCGTGATCTACCACGGCTTGGTATGGCTATAAGCAAGCGAAAGTGTTCAACAGCGGCTGGAAGGAATCGTTTGAAACGCGTCATCAGGGAATCTTTTCGTTTAAACAGAGACAAAATTGGTGGTCTGGATATCGTTGTATTAAATAGATCTGCTGCCGCAAGTACAAATAATAAGGCTCTATATGAGAGTTTGGGGCGGCATTGGTTAAAATGTCAGAGCGAATCAGTTAAGAACGAGAGACAAGAGTAAATGGATAATCAACGGTTGTTGGTCTGGGCGACGTTCGGTTTCTTGCTATATCTGAATTACCAAGCTTGGCTTCAAGATTATCGGTTGACCCCAGAGTCACAAGGGATAGCCATCGTAGAGGAAACCTCACAGGGGGTTGATGAGTTAGGCCCACCAGAATTACCCTCAGAAAGAGAGAGCCCCCGGGAAACAGATATATCCTCGCCAACCCTCGACGAGTTTTCGTCGGTGCGGGAGGTTAGAGGCGCTAAAACTATTTATGTCACCACAGATGTTTTGGATTTGGAGATCAATACCAAGGGTGGAACTCTGGAACGAGCCCAGCTTTTGGGTTATCCAGTCGCAAAGGATCAACCGAATGTGCTTGTGGAGTTGCTAAGCAGTGCACCCAGCGAACTCGGTCTTATCCAAACAGGTTTAAATTCAGCTGGATCTGCACCTAAAGCGAACCATACAGCTGAATATGACGCGCAGATAACGCGATTTGAACTGGGAAATTTTGATCGCGTGGTTGTCCCAATGACTTGGACCGACGGTTTGGGTATTACCGTGGAAAAGACGCTAACTTTTACTCGGGGGAGTTATCGAATAGATATTGACCACCGGGTTATTAATCAAAGTGATAGTGATTGGCGAGGTGCGGAATATGCCCAAATCATCCGGCGCCTGCGCCAACAAGAGCGCTCCATGTTTGATGTAGATTCGTATTCCTTCGATGGTCCCCTTGTTTATGATGGGCAAAAATCGGAGAAATTTGATGAGGATGATCTTGCTTCAGATTCACCGAAATTCAGAGCGATTAATGGATGGTTGGCGTCAATAGAGCATCATTTTCTCAGTGCAATCGTCCCACCGAAAGATATTGAATATGTCTATGATTTGTCTCTACGGAGAGATTCAACATTGGCAAGTTTTATTCGGACACCATCAATCGTTGTTCGTCCTGGGGAAGATTACCTATTTGAAACCACGGTATTTGTAGGTCCTAAACTTCAGCTACAGTTAGAGGAGATCACAGAAAAATTAAAATTGACGGTTGACTATGGTTGGCTAACGATCTTATCTCAACCCCTTTTCTGGCTTTTGAGTCTTGCTTATTCAATTTTGAAGAATTGGGGCGCTGCCATTATTGCAGTAACCATTTTGATCAAGATTGTTTTCTATAAGTTAACTGAGGCTAGTGGCCGATCAATGGCCAAAATGCGAGAGATCCAACCCCGCATGAAGTCCTTGCAGGATCGTTATAAAGATGATCGTCAAGCGCTAAGTCAAGCGATGATGGAGCTATATAAACGTGAGAAAGTTAACCCTGCTGCCGGGTGTTTGCCAATACTGATCCAGATGCCATTTTTTCTTGCTTTCTACTGGGTACTTCTAGAAAGCGTTGAGATGAGGCAAGCACCTTTCGCGCTGTGGATAACGGACCTATCCTCAAGGGATCCGTTTTTTATTTTACCAATCATCATGGGTGCTGCGATGTTGTTTCAACAGAAACTGAATCCGACACCCGGAGACCCAATACAAGCTCGTGTAATGCAAATTATGCCAATCATGTTTACAGGGTTTTTTGCGTTTTTTCCTTCAGGACTCGTACTGTATTGGGTTACCAACACCCTACTATCTATTGCCCAGCAATGGTATATCAACAAGGTTGTCCATGAAGAAGCATTGGCGAAGAAAGGTCGAAAATAAAAGAAAGGTAAGGATGCGTCCTAAGCAAAGTTAGGTCTATATGACCGATACGCTCGATTATATTGAAGACACGATTGTTGCGATCGCAACACCCGCTGGAACAGGGGGTGTTGGGGTGGTGAGAATCTCTGGGTCTAAAACAGAACAGATTGCTCGCGCCATTCTTGGGTGCGTACCAAAAGCGAGATACGCAACGCTCAAAAAGTTTATTGACCCTGAGGGTAATGCAATAGATTCTGGAATTGCAATCTGGTTTCCTGCTCCGGATTCTTTTACGGGTGAGGCTGTACTAGAGTTGCATGGGCATGGAGGTCCAGAAGTTATGTCTTTATTGGTAACCACGGCCGTTGAGCTTGGAGCCAGAAGGGCGATTGCTGGCGAGTTTTCTAAACGAGCATTCTTAAACGGAAAGCTTGATCTCGCGCAAGCTGAAAGTATCGTTGACTTAATAAATAGTGGTTCTGCTCAGGGAGTCCGCGCTGCACATAGAACACTTACCGGCGTGTTTTCTACCGCTATACATGATTTAGCTAAACGGCTTACCGAGTTGCGGTTGCATGTGGAGGCCGCCATTGATTTTCCGGAAGAGGAGATAGACTTTTTAGCAGATTCGTACCTGCTAGAGAAAATAGAGGATTGTGTAATACGCTTTAAAGAGCTTAAACGGAAGATGCGGCTAGGGCGATTATTTACAAATGGTGTGGAAATAGTGATTGTGGGTAGCCCCAACACTGGTAAATCTAGTCTACTAAATGCCCTATCTGGTGAAGATTCTGCCATAGTGACTGAATTCGCTGGAACTACACGTGACATTCTTCGTGAACAGCTAAATATTGATGGTCTGATAGTAGAGCTCGTAGATACTGCGGGGCTAAGGGAAAGCGCAGGGCCTATAGAGGCTGAAGGCATCCGTCGAGCGACCATAGCTTTGCAGGATGCAGATATTGTCCTTTGGATGCAGGATGCTACATGTCAGGATGAACAAGATCTTAATGAGTCACTACCAGATGGTATCCCAGTTGTGGTTCTGCGGAACAAGGTTGATTTAACTGGGGACAATTCAGGGCAGGTGAGCACAGAGCCAGTGGTGTTGAACATCTCGGCAAAAACAGGCGCTGGCATAGATGATCTTCGAAATGTCATAGTCACTCTTGCTGGATATACAGATCAAGGCGAAGGAGCATTTACAGCAAGACAAAGGCACCTAGATGCGCTAACTGAAAGTGCGGAGCATTTTACGCATGGCTATGAGGTTTTAAAAAAAGAAAAAGCCGGTGAATTGATGGCAGAGGAGCTGAGGCTATCTCACCAGGCACTGGGTAAAATTACTGGGGAATGTACAAGTGAGGATTTGCTGGGAGAGATATTTAGTCAGTTCTGTATCGGCAAATAATTAGGCTCACCTGATTTCGGGTGCCTAAGTAATATCGGTGGTATCAAGTGCCTGAGGGAATTAGAATGTCCCACCGAAAAAATGATCACCTTTTGAACAATGCCTACAAACTCTACATTCGACGTTCTAGTTATTGGTGGCGGCCATGCTGGTACAGAGGCATGCTTGGCTGCTGCTCGAGCGGGTGCTAAAACGCTACTTATTACGCAAAGCATAGCCACAGTAGGTGCGATGAGTTGCAATCCAGCGATAGGTGGTATCGGTAAAGGGCACCTCACAAAAGAGATTGATGCATTAGGTGGGGTAATGGCGCAGGCTATCGATCATGCTGGAATCCAATTTCGGACGTTGAATGCCAGTAAGGGGCCGGCGGTTCGCGCTACACGAGCACAAGCTGATCGGGGCCTCTATGGTCAGGCTATTCGCTCTGCGATCACGCAACAATCTGGATTATTCATAGTTGAGGGGTCGGTCGAAGATCTTATAATTAAAGGGGACCGCGCGGTAGGCATCATTACGGATGCTGGGACAAGGCTTTTTGCAAAGACTGTCGTGTTAACGGTGGGTACCTTTCTGGGTGGTCGGATCCTGACAGGTAAACAGGTAATAGAAGGCGGTCGGCGAGATGATCCGCCCTCAATAAAACTTGCAAATAGGTTGCGGGAATTACCGTTTCGAGTTGGGCGACTGAAAACAGGGACCCCGCCGCGTTTAAATGGCAGTTCACTCGATTATACGGCGATGGTGGAACAACCAGGCGACCAACCCACTCCGATTTTTTCCTTTATCGGTCAGCGATCTGATCATCCTGACCAGGTAAGTTGCTACATTACACATACCACGGAAGAAACACATGACATTATTCGTGATGCACTTCATCAGTCGCCGATGTACTCAGGGCTTATAGAGGGGGTTGGACCGCGTTACTGTCCATCAATTGAAGATAAGGTCGTGCGATTTGCAGATCGAGAAGCTCACCAGGTTTTTGTGGAGCCTGAGGGGCTCAATACAGATGAAGTCTATCCAAATGGGATTTCTACTAGCCTTCCGCGAGAGGTCCAGATACGTTTCGTGCGGTCGATAGTCGGGTTCGAGAAGGCAGAGATTAAACATCCGGGGTATGCAATCGAGTACGATTATTTTGATCCACGGGATCTCAAAAGTACTTTGGAAACGAAGGTTATTGATGGTTTATTTTTTGCTGGGCAGATAAATGGCACAACCGGTTACGAAGAAGCTGCTGCCCAAGGATTGTTAGCTGGAATTAATGCGGCAAACATTGCTGCTGAAAAAGATACGTGGTGTCCGAAAAGAGACGAGGCCTATATTGGTGTCCTCATTGATGATCTTGTTACAAGGGGTGTTAGTGAGCCGTATAGGATGTTTACGAGTCGTGCTGAATATCGGTTATTGTTACGAGAAGATAATGCGGACCTTAGGTTGACCCCGATAGGTAGAGAGCTTGGGTTGGTAAACGATAGGCGCTGGAGAGTATTTAGGGAAAAGAGAAAGGCAATCTCTGAAGAGCAGGAGCGGTTAGGCAATATCATAGTTCGTCAAGAGACACTTACAGAGGACGATAAGAGAATCCTGAATAATTCATTACAGCGAGAGTGCCGAGCGGTCGAGTTATTGAGGCGTCCGGAACTTCGGTATTCGGATGTAACCGCGCTATCTTCCGTTGGAAACGGTCAGTGGAAAATACCAATGAGTTCAGCGCAAGTTTCCCAAGTTGAATTGCAAGTAGAGGTTCAAGCACGGTATTCGGGCTACATTAAACGACAACAGCGAGAAATCGAAAAATACAGAAAGCAAGAGAATCTGAATATCCCTGCTAATATCGATTATGCTTCGGTCAAGGGCTTATCCACTGAGGCTTTTGAGAGGTTGGAGGCGGTTCGTCCAGAAACGTTAGGACAGGCATCAAGGTTGGAGGGTGTAACCCCAGCTGTTTTGTCTTTGTTACTAATTCATCTTAAGAAACGACAATTAAAAATTGCGAGTTAACTTAGATAAGTTATTTTTCCTATGAGTTTGTTCTGTGTTTCCTTGGTTGTTTTGGAACAAATGATGTCCATAGAAAACTATGAAAAATGATCATGGTGATGGAATCCGGACTATTGACACCGGATTAATTCGACCAGGCTTTGATGCCAGCCATTTAGTGATAGATGGCGGCAGAGCGGCCTTTGTAGATTGTGGTGTTAATGATAGCGTACCCATTTTACTCTCAGCGTTGGAAGAAAATGACCTTGATATTGGGGTGGTTGATTATCTGTTTCTTACTCATGTTCATTTAGATCATGCTGGGGGCGCTGGAAAGTTGATAAAGGCGCTGCCAAATGCGAAAGCAGTGCTTCACCCAAGGGGTGCCCCACATATGATTGATCCAACCAAACTTATCAAAGGGTCGGTTGGTGTTTATGGAGAAAAAGGTTACAAGGACTTATACGGAGATATCCTCCCTATTTCGCCCCAACGGGTAATTGTCGCTGACGATAGACAAGAATTTTTGCTTGGTGGACGAGTACTGGAAAGTATTTATACGGAAGGACATGCAAGACATCACCATTGTTTTTATGATCCTCAATCTGGATCAATCTTCACCGGTGACAGTTTCGGTGTGTCGTTCCGGGAGCTCGACACAAGTATTGGCGAGTTTATCTACCCAACAACAACCCCAATACATTTTGATCCGGCGGAAGCGCATAGGGCAATAGATACAATTCTTGATTTCAATCCGAAGCAATTGTTTCTTACCCACTACAGCTTGGTGGAGGATATTCAGCGACTGGCAGGTGATTTGCATAAACGTATAGATGATTTTGTCGCTATAGCAAAAAAACATGCCAATGATGAGAATCGGACTGACGCTATGATAAAAAGCATGTTTCGGTATTTCGAAAGGGAACTGGAAGAGCATCAGTTTTATAAAGGGGCAGCTGTAGCTCGAGAGATCGTTGGAAAAGATGTCATACTAAACACGATGGGCCTTGAATTTTGGCTCGACCACACCTAATAACGAGGAAACTTCATGACCGATTTTCGTGCTTATCGTATTAATCAAGAAGATGGAAAAATAACTGCTGGCTTTACACAGTTGTCATTAGATGACCTGACCGATGGCGAAGTAGTCATTCGAGTTAGTCATTCGACTGTTAATTACAAAGATGCGTTGGCGGCAACAGGGGCCGGCCGCATCTTAAGGAAATTTCCACTCAATGGGGGAATTGACTTGGCCGGTACGGTGGTAAGTTCTGAATCACAGGATGTTGAGGTTGGCCAGAAAGTGGTCGTCACAGGATGTGGTCTTAGTGAGACGAGAGATGGCGGTTATTCTGAATATGCCCGTGTCCCAAGTGAGGCCATCGTTCCTATTCCTGATGGAATGACTGCTGCTCAAACTATGCAAATAGGGACGGCTGGTTTCACCGCCGCCCTCGCAATTCATCGTATGGAGCAAAACGGCCAACTGCCAGCAAATGGACCGGTGGTAGTCACCGGGGCTACCGGCGGCGTTGGTGGAATTGCAATCGACATGCTGAATAGCAGGGGTTATGAAGCTGTGGCAGTGACCGGTAAATCCGAACAGAAACAATATCTGCAAAGCATTGGTGCTAGTGATGTCTTGGTGAGGGGCGACCTCGATTTTGGTAAACGGCCAATGGAAAAAGCGCAGTGGGCCGGTGCTATCGATAACCTTGGTGGCGAAACGCTTACCTGGTTGACGAGAACTGTTGGCTACCAGGGTAATATAGCAAGCATAGGGTTGGCTGCAAGCCACGAACTAAACACGACGGTTTTGCCTTTTATTCTGCGGGGCGTCTGTTTGTTGGGGATAAATTCATCTGAATGCCCGCGGCCTCTGCGGATGGCCGCTTGGAGCCGTATCGGTACTGATTTAAAGCCACAGAAACTAGACACGATAGCAGCAAATACCGTCATGTTTGAAGATCTTCCCAACACATTTAAAGCATTTATCGACGGAAAGGTTGTCGGAAGAGTCGTAGTTGAGATTAGCTAGATCGTTTTTTAATGGGTAGGAGGACTTATTGGTGTTAGCTAGATTGAACCCTCTGTTAATGTTGATTGTTCTTGTAACAACCACTGTTATTGCTGAGAGTGAGAGCTCTGATGGGTTCAATGCATCCCGGCTGAGCCGGATTGATGGTGCTATCAATAGGGAAATTGCAGCCGGAAAAATTGCAGGGGCGGTTGCATTGGTTTCAAAAGATGGTGAAATCGCTTATCACAAAGCGTTCGGCTATGCTGATATTGCCTCGCAAACATCCATGAAGATTGATGCGATCTTCAGGATCGCATCAATGACTAAAGCTATTACCAGTGTCGGCGCCATGATTTTATATGAGCGCGGTCACTTCCAACTCAACGATCCCATTTCTAAATTTTTACCGGGATTTAAAAACCCGGAAGTGGTGATCGATTTCAATGAGGCTGGTGAAGTGATCGAAACGCGACCCGCGGCCAGAGAAATAAGCATTTCTGACCTACTGACACACTCCTCTGGTATTTCCTATAAGTTTATGCCCCAGCCACTACAGCGGTCCTATCAGTTGGGTGGTGTGATTGATGGGTTAACTGCGGGCGACGTCGAATTGAAAGAAGGTATAGATCGCCTAGCGGAACAGCCACTTCTTTTTGATCCAGGTGATCAGTTTGCCTATGGTCTCAATACGGATGTATTAGGGTACTTAGTCGAAGTAATTTCAGGAAAGTCGCTGGACCAATTTTTTCAGGATGAAATTTTTGAGCCACTCGGAATGAACGATACATATTTCTATCTTCCCATGGATAAGGCAAAGCGATTGGTTACCTTATATGCAGAAGTAGATGGTCTTCAGGTGTCTGATGGGACGGAGGCTGACATAGAACTCGATAACCCGAGGTATCCGATTGAGGGAGCGCGAAAGTATTTTTCGGGAGGTGCTGGGTTGTCATCCACTGCGTATGATTATTTTCGGTTTTTAGAAATGCTCAGAGCTGACGGGCACTTGGATGGTGTGCGAGTGATTAGTAGAAAGTCGGTTGAGTTGATGCGGACGGCAAAAGTTGGATTTGATTGGTTTCCGGGTGCTAGCTTCGGTTTGGGTTTCGCTATAATTGAAGACCTAGGAACACGTGGTGAAATTGGATCAGTGGGTTCATACAGTTGGGGTGGGGCTTTTAACACCGCTTTCTGGGTAGATCCTTCAGAACGCTTAGTAGGTATCTTCATGGCACAAGTTCGGCCGTATACCAGCGACATAAGTTACCGCTTCCAAACTGCTGTCTATCAGGCTTTAGAATGAGTAGTCCAGGGGAAAGGTTGCGTGAAGCGCTCGATTCAGAGCGGCCGTTGCAGGTCGTAGGGACTATAAACGCTTTCACTGCCTTGCTGGCGGAGCAAGCAAGTTTTAAGGCTATTTACTTATCCGGGGCTGGTGTCGCGAATGCGTCGTTTGGTCTACCAGATCTGGCTATGACAACTGTTGGCGACGTTTGCGAGGATATCCGGCGAATTACCTATGCCACAGATGTTCCATTACTGGTCGATGCAGATACTGGTTGGGGCGGTGCATTTATGGTTAATCGTGCAATTGGTGAAATTGAACGGGCGGGCGCGGCAGGCTGCCATTTGGAGGATCAGGTTGCTGATAAGCGGTGTGGCCATCGGCCAGGTAAAGTACTCGTTCAGAAGGCGGAGATGGTCGATCGGATAAAGGCTGCTACGGATGGCAAAACTGATAGTCAGTTCATCATTATGGCAAGGACTGATGCACATGCGGTAGAAGGTCAGCAGGCAGCTCTTGATCGAGCCAGCGCCTACGTTGAGGCTGGTGCGGACATTATTTTTGCTGAGGCACTGACCACCTTAGAGGAGTATTCTGAGTTTGCGGGGGAGGTGGAGGTGCCAGTGCTGGCCAATCTTACGGAATTTGGTAAAACACCGATGTTTACAGCAACCCAGCTCGGGGAAGTCGGAATCAGGCTTATTTTATATCCCTTATCCGCATTTCGAGCTATGTCAAAGGCTGCTGAAGAGGTTTATAAGACAATCCGTGAAGAGGGAACTGCAAGACATATTATTGAGAAAATGCAGACTCGTGAGCAGCTTTATAAAGTCCTCGGTTATAAAGAGTATGAGAGTAAACTCGACCAACTATTTTTTAGCCAACGGGTAACTACAAACAAAGATTAGAGTGGCAGGGAGATATTAATTGAGTAATCAAAAGAAAACTGAAGGCCTTGCTGGTGTAACCGCAGGTAAGACTGAACTATGCACAGTCGGCAAGGAGGGTGCCGGGCTCACTTACCGTGGTTACGATATTTATGATCTTGTTGAAAAGGCAAGTTTTGAGGAGGTTGCTCATTTGCTTCTGCATGGGAGACTGCCGACGGCTGTGGAGTTAGAGGCTTATGTAGAAAAACTACAATCATTAAGGGGTCTTCCCACTAAACTGAAAACAGTTCTCGAACTTATTCCTCCTGATGCTCATCCAATGGATGTGCAAAGAACGGGAGTCTCTTTTTTGGGCAATATAGAACCCGAAATGGATTTCTCATGTCAATTTTATACGGCCGATCGATTGCTTGCCTGTTTACCCTCGATACTTTTGTATTGGCACCGCTTTCATAAAGATGGTGTCCGCATAGAAACAGAAACCGAAGACAATAGTATTGCAGGACATTTTCTTACTATGCTCCATGATCAAGCGCCAAGTGAGCAGCATCGAAAGTGTCTGGATACAACACTTATTCTCTATGCTGAACATGAATTCAATGCGTCAACATTTGCTGGTCGAGTTATTACGGGTACCTTGTCCGATATGCATTCGGCCGTCGCTGGAGCTATCGGCGCGCTCAGAGGTCCATTGCATGGTGGGGCGAATGAAGCGGCTATGGACTTAATCAGTCAATATACGAATGTTGATAATGCGATCCAGGGGATCCGCGAGAAGCTTGAAAAAAAGGAATTAATTATGGGCTTCGGGCATCGTGTTTACACGACTTCCGATCCTCGAAATTCGGTTAATAAAAGAATGTCTAAAATGCTCGCTTCAGAGCAGGGAAATACATTGCTTTACGATATTTCAGAGGCGATTGAAGATGTTCTTTGGACAGAAAAGAAATTATTTGCTAATGCGGATTTTTATGCAGCAAGCGTTTACCATTTTATGGGAATACCGACATACTTATTTACCCCGATTTTCGTCTGTTCAAGAGTCACAGGCTGGGCGGCACATATCATGGAACAGAGGGCTAACAATAAACTCATTCGGCCGGCGGCTGAGTATGTTGGCCCAGAACTACAAGAATTCATTTCTTTAGAAGAACGTTAAATATGACTAGCGAGGACATTCGCTCAGCTGCCCGGCCAGAGCCTGACCAAATACTTATTGATATTGCTGATTATATCTGCGAGGGGAATATCAATTCAGATCTTGCGTACCAAACAGCTCATTACTGTCTTATGGACACGCTGGCTTGTGGGTTTCAGGCACTAGATTATCCAGCCTGCACAAGGTTGCTTGGTCCAACTGTGCCAGGGGCAACACTGCCGGGTGGTGCTAGAGTTCCGGGCACGTCCTATGAGCTCGATCCCGTTATGGCGGCATTTAATATCGGGGCGATGATCCGGTGGTTAGATTTTAACGATACATGGCTGGCAGCTGAATGGGGGCATCCATCGGATAACTTGGGCGGTATATTGGCAACGGCGGACTACCTAAGTCGGATTGCATCCGCCCAAGGTAAAAAGCCGCTTCTGGTGGGAGATGTTTTAACTGCGATGATCAAGGCCCATGAAATTCAGGGGGTTTTAGCTCTAGAGAATAGCTATAACCGGGTTGGATTAGATCATGTGTTATTGGTGCGTGTTGCAACTACAGCAGTGGTTACCCGGATGCTGGGTGGTGATCATACTCAGGTAGTCAATGCTGTTTCAAATGCGTGGATCGATGGGTGCGCTCTGCGGACATATCGACATGCACCTAACACCGGTTCACGTAAAAGTTGGGCTGCCGGCGATGCTACCAGTCGTGGTGTGCGTTTAGCGCTCATCGCAATGGCTGGGGAAATGGGGTATCCATCAGCCCTGACTGCTCGAACATGGGGGTTCTATGATGTTTTGTTTGATACAAAGCCATTCTCTATAACGAAACCGTTCGGCAGCTATGTGATGGAGAATGTATTGTTCAAAATCTCATATCCAGCAGAGTTCCATGCACAAACGGCGGTGGAAGCTGCAATGATCCTCCATGAAGTTGTCAAGGACCGCCTTGACCAAATTGATAAAGTGGTAATTGAAACACAAGAACCAGGTGTTCGGATAATAGATAAAACGGGGCCATTAAATAACCCGGCCGATAGAGATCACTGTATACAGTATATGGTTGCAATTCCTATGATTTTTGGTCGTTTAACTGCAAAGGACTATGAGGATGAGGTTGCCGCTGATGCGCGCATTGATGAACTGCGTCGAAAAATGGTTGTAAGAGAAAACGAGAACTTTACTAAGGACTACTTTGATCCAGATAAGCGTTATATTGGTAATGCAATAGAGGTTTGTTTTAAGGACGGTAGTCGGACGGAAAGGATCGCGGTTGATTATCCTATTGGCCATAAGCAACGACGTCACGAAGGAATTCCCACCCTTGTATGCAAATTTGACTCGAGCATATCGGGCAAATTAAAAGAAAAGCAGTGGCGGGGACTAAAAGAGGCAAGCAATGATCCGGAAATCATGAGGAATATGTCGGTTGACGACTTTATGGCATTACTTGTGGTTTGAAAGATGGCGTAATAAAAGCCTGTAGCGGTGAAGCGGTGCAAGTGGGATAGTTCATGATTGAAGAAAGTATCGCGGCTGGTGCTGCGGCCCAGGGCCAGCGGTTATCGGATGATATCGTTACAAAATTAGCTGCGCTGCTTTCGAGTCTTGAGCGCTGGAACGACCGGGTAAATTTGACGGCAGTGCGGAATATTCAAGATATGATTAAGCTACATATCCTTGATAGTTTGAGCGTGCGTCCATTTATTCAAGGGCCCAAAGTGATTGACATTGGCACAGGTGCAGGCTTTCCAGGCTTACCCTTGGCGATTGTTGAGCCGGACGTGGATTTTGTCCTGCTGGACTCTCATGGCAAGAAGATTAGTTTTGTTACTCAAATGATAGTTGATTTGCAGTTGGATAATGTAAAAGCTGTGAAAGAACGCGCAGAACACTATGAACCAGCTTTCGGCTTTGATACGGTGATGGCTAGGGCGGTAACGTCAATACCACGATTGCTGACGTTGGCAGGGCACCTCATTGGGGATACCGGTCATATGTTGGTACTTAAGGGGAGATATCCGGTCGAAGAACTGGAAACGATTAGGTCCAAAGGCCAGTGGCAAGCGAGCGTTTCTAAGCTCGTTGTAGCGGGGCTTGACTCGCATGCGCGCCATGTTATTAGCCTTAAAAGAAAAAGTTCTGTGAGCTGATGGCGAGGATCATTGCAATTGCGAACCAGAAAGGGGGCGTGGGAAAGACAACAACCTGCGTTAATCTCGCGGCATCCCTAGCCGCTACCCAGCGTAGAGTGCTCTTAATTGACATTGATCCTCAAGGTAATGCAACTACGGGATGTGGTATTGACAAAAAGACGTTGGAGCTTTCAACGTGTGATGTTCTTCTGGGAGACGCTGTTGCGGCAGATACAATCGTATCGGCAACTGAAGGTGGTTTCGCATTATTACCTGGTAATGAGGATCTCACTTTGGCAGAAGTCAGACTTCTTGAGCAGGCTGGTCGGGAGACCCGTTTGCGACGAGCACTAAGGCCTGTTGTTGGACTGTACGATTTTATTCTTATCGATTGCCCCCCATCAATAAATATGCTGACGGTTAACGCCTTAGCCGCTGCAGATGGTGTGCTTATTCCGATGCAATGCGAGTATTATGCTCTTGAGGGACTCAGCGCATTGATCAATACGGTGGAACAGGTTCGTGATTCAGTGAATGCAAATCTCGAGATATATGGCTTGCTACGCACTATGGTTGACAGTCGAATTAACCTATCGCAGGAAGTATCAGAGCAGCTTGTTAGCCATTTTGATGATAAGGTTTTCCGCACCGTTGTCCCGCGCAATGTGCGACTGGCCGAAGCACCTAGCTTTGGTAAACCTGTTCTTTTCCATGATCGGAAGTCGCGTGGTGCACTTGCCTATTTGGCGTTAGCTGGAGAGGTTATACGTCGGGAAGAGGAACGTGCCATGGGTGGGCAGTAGTGGAATGATAAAATGACAAAAGAGAAGAGACTTGGACGGGGGCTTGATGCCCTTCTATCAAAACCCGTTTCGGAAACTAGTGCAATTATGGGCGCACCGGACGACGCGGATGCCCTTCGACACATAGCGATCGATTTGTTGCAGAGAGGCAAATATCAGCCGCGCCTCGATATGAGGACAGATAAATTGCAAAATTTGGCAGAGTCGATCAAGTCGCAGGGTGTGGTTCAACCGATAGTAGTGCGGCCGACTCGGGAAGGCCTCGGTGCTACCCAGCGTTACGAGATAATAGCTGGCGAGCGACGCTGGCGAGCGGCACAGATGGCTGGTCTCCAGAAAATACCCGCTGTAGTAAAAAATGTTTCTGACAAAGCTGCTATTGCGATGTCGCTGATTGAGAATATCCAACGGGAGAATCTAAATCCGTTGGAAGAAGCGCGAGCGCTGAATCGGCTCATTGAGGAATTTGGACTCACTCATAAAGAAGGTGCGGAGGCAGTGGGTAGATCCCGCGCGTCGGTTAGTAATTTGTTGCGACTTTTGGAGTTGTCAGACAAGGTAAAAGTATTGGTGGAGTCTCGGGAAATTGAAATGGGTCATGCGCGGGCTTTACTAGGGATCGCAGATAAGTCGGCACAATATGAATTAGCCCGCCAAATTATCAGCAAGGGATTATCTGTTCGTCAGACGGAACGGCTAGTCCGACAGATTTTAGCGAAAGAAGGGAGTCACGCACCAGCTTCAGCTGCAACACAAGATAGAGATATAGAGCGGCTTGAAAAGGATATCACCGGCAGGCTGGGCGCGAAGGTGAAAATCAATCATACCCAAAAAGGTAGGGGCAAGTTGATTATTAGCTATAACAATCTCGATGAATTAGATGGCATTTTAAAGCACATTAAATAAGTAACTAGTCATTGAAATTAAGGTTTGATCTATCTGCCCTTGATTCGTCGCATTATGCTCTTGGAGGTTTGTTGCGATGACCCATTGTCATCACTATAATGCGCGGCCAAAGCAGGACCTGATACGGACTTATCAAATATGCAGCGCCACAACCCACCGGTTAGCCGATGGAGGTGGCGTTTTTAGTGCCGAAGGTTGGTTATAAAAGATGAGCAGAATCTTTTTTGCTCAACTAGCCTTGATCGGAGTTCTTGCTCTGGTATTTTGGAGTTTAAGCGGAAGTGTAGCGGGTTATTCAGCTTTATTGGGGGGGGCGATATGCATAATCCCCAATGCTTTTCTGGCATTGCGGCTTAGATTATTAGGCCATGATTTTGGAGCAAACGATCTGGTAAAGGCAGCTTACATAGGGGAACTAGGTAAATTCGCACTCACAGTGGTGTTATTTTCGGTGGTTTTCATGTTGGTGCGTCCCCTCAAGGGGGGGGCTTTGTTTGCGGCGTTTATAGCAACTCAGATAATGGCCTTATTTGGGTTGCTGATACATGATAGAAAAACAGATGTATAGAGAGAACAGAACCAATGGCGGGTGAAAGCGGGCACGGACCCCAAACCTCTGGCGAATATATTGCGCACCATTTGCAAAATTTGCAGGTTTGCAATGTTGATGGGCAGTGGGTGTGGAATCAATGTGCTGGTAATCCGATGGCTCTCAATGTCGATTCGATGTTTTTTTCGGTTGTTCTGGGTCTAATTTTTGCGTGGGTATTTGGTCGTGCTGCCAAGAAGGCGTCGAAAGGTAAGCCCGGCAAGATGCAAGCGTTCGTGGAAATAGTTGTGGACTTTATTGATTCTTCCGTTAAAGACACCTTTCACGGCAAGAGTGACCTGATAGCTCCCCTAGCATTAACAATTTTTGTCTGGGTCTTTTTTATGAATCTGATGGACCTTATACCGGTAGATTGGCTGCCGGAGGCGGGGTTGCTCCTTGGTATTCCCTACCTGAAGGTGGTACCCACAACGGATGTGAATATTACCTTCGGTATGTCTATCGCCGTATTCTTTTTGATTATATTTTATACGGTTAAAAATAAAGGTATCGGCGGCTTTATCGCGGAGCTTACGTTACACCCCATAGCTCCGCCCTTAAGAGGCCCAGGAATCGCCGCAGCACCGTTTATTATTGCGTTCAACTTTATTCTGGAATCAGTCGCACTATTGGCGAAGCCCTTATCATTAAGTTTACGGTTGTTCGGCAATATGTTTGCCGGCGAACTTATTTTTATCCTAATTGCACTTCTCGGTTTGTGGCAGCTGCCCCTGCATTTTGCTTGGGCTGTATTTCATATATTAATCGTTACGTTGCAGGCATTTATTTTTATGATGCTGACTGTTGTTTATTTGAGTCTCGCATCGGAGAAACATTAAGAACTTTGGACAAAATCCTTAACTGGAGAAATTGATGGAAACTGTAATTGGTTACACGGCAATCGCCGTCGCCTTGCTGATTGGCCTAGGCGCACTTGGGGTTGGTATTGGTATGGGTTTGCTCGGAGGCCGGTTCCTCGAGGGAGCGGCTAGGCAGCCTGAATTAGCGCCGATGTTGCAGACCAAGATGTTCCTTGTCGTAGCGTTGCTAGACGCTGTAGCGATGATTGGTGTAGGTATTGCCCTGTACTTTGCATTTGCTAACCCGTTCATCGGGCAGTTGCAGCAAGCACTTGGTGGCTAACCCCCCACAGATAATTTATATGTTGACCGTAAGATGCTCAGTAAACGCTAGGAGAATACGTTGGATATAAATATGACTTTGCTTGGGCAGACGATTGCTATGATCATATTCGTCTGGTTTTGCATGAAGTTCATCTGGCCTCCAATCATGGTCGCTATTGAAGAACGACAAAAGGAAATAGCAGATGGTCTTGCTGCTGCTGAGCGCGGACAACAAAGCCTAGATAAAGCACAAGCGGAGGCAAGCGATTTAGTTGGGGATGCTCGTAAGCAAGCAACTTCGATTCTTGACCAGGCGCAGGCTAGGGCGAATGAAATTATTGCTGATGGGAAAGCTGAAGGGGTTAAGGAGCGAGAGCGTCAACTAGCTGCTGCGACAGCTGAAGTTGAGCAGGAAACTAATCGAGCGCGAGAAGAACTGCGTGGACAGGTTTCAGCAATTGCTGTAGCGAGCGCAGAAAAAATTTTGGAGCGTGAGATTGATGCAAAGGCGCACGACGATATATTAAGTAAGCTAGCCGCAGAACTCTAAAAGAAGACTAACGATAATGGCAGACAATAACACCATCGCACGACCATATGCCCAGGCAATCTTTGAGTTTGCGCAGGAAACCGATGCGTTGGATGAGCTCTCCATTTCACTAACTGCAGCAAAAGATATATTAGCAGACGGTCGGGTTATTAAAGCTCTTAATAACCCTGCTCTGGAGCGTGCGGAAAAACTGAACTTCTTAACAGATCTTTTTATAGCGGCAATTGGGCCCGAGTCGTTTTTTTCAGGAACAAATGACCACGGAACAAACTTTCTAAAATTGCTATTGGAATATAGCCGGTTAGATGTCTTACCAGAAATAAGAGATCGGGTAGAGGTTCTCAAGTCGGACGCAGAAAATAGAATTGAAGTAAATATAAAGTCTGCAACGGAACTTAGCGATTCTCAAATTCGGGAAATTCAGTCGGCCTTAAAAACGAGGTTAGGCCGAGAAATCAATCTGTCTACAGAAATGGACAAGAACTTACTCGGTGGCGCGGTTATTCGTGCTGGCGATATTGTAATTGATGGATCAGTGCGAGCGAAGCTAGAGAGCTTGGCAAACACTTTGATCTCTTAAAGAGGAAAATAACATGGCACTCAAGGCTTCTGAAATCAGCAATCTGATTAAAGAGCGAATCGAGAAATTCGAGTCTACGGCGGAAGCTCGTGACGTCGGAACTGTCATCGGTGTAACCGATGGCATCGTCCGCATTCATGGGCTAGCAGATGCCAAATATGGTGAGATGCTCGAATTCCCGGAAAACACTTTTGGTATGGCTTTAAACCTTGAACAGGATTCTGTTGGTGCTGTTGTCCTTGGTGATTACAAGCACATTTCCGAAGGCGACACTGTGAAGACAACGGGACGGATACTTGAAGTGCCAGTCGGAGAAGCTTTGTTAGGCCGCGTTGTCGATGCATTGGGCAATCCAATAGATGGGAAAGGCCCGATCGAAGCTGAATCAATGTCTCCTATCGAGAAAGTAGCGCCGGGCGTGATAGAACGTAAATCTGTCGATCAGCCAGTGCAAACTGGTCTTAAATCAATCGATTCGATGGTGCCGATTGGGCGTGGTCAACGAGAATTGATTATTGGGGACCGGCAGACTGGGAAAACGGCGGTGGCAGTGGACACCATCATCAACCAGCGGGGCACAGGGATTAAATGTATCTATGTTGCCATCGGACAAAAAGCATCCTCGATCGCTGGTATTGTTCGTAAACTTGAAGAAACAGGTGCTATGGAGCACACCATCGTAGTTGCGGCGGCAGCGGCGGACAGCCCGGCGCTTCAGTATATTTCACCGTATTCCGGGGCTTCAATGGGCGAATATTTCCTTGATAAAGGTGAAGATGCGCTAATTATTTTTGATGATCTTACAAAGCAAGCATGGGCGTATCGCCAAGTGAGTTTATTACTCCGCCGACCGCCTGGACGTGAAGCATATCCGGGAGATGTTTTCTATTTGCATTCACGTTTGCTTGAGCGGGCATCACGCGTCAGTGAGGCTTATGTAGAAGAAAAATCTAGCGGCAAAGTTAAAGGAAAGACGGGGTCCTTGACGGCGCTTCCTATTATCGAAACCCAAGCAGGCGATGTATCAGCTTTTGTGCCAACGAATGTCATTTCAATTACGGATGGGCAGATCTTCCTCGAAACTGATCTCTTTAATGCTGGCATCCGACCGGCGATAAACGCAGGCTTATCAGTGTCACGTGTTGGTGGTGCAGCGCAGACACAAGTGATTAAGAAACTAGGCGGTGGTATACGCTTAGCACTTGCTCAATACCGTGAGTTGGCAGCATTCGCACAATTCGCATCCGATTTGGACGCGGCGACGCGACAGCAACTAGAAAGAGGTGAGCGTGTAACGGAGTTGATGAAACAGAAACAATACTCTCCCCTATCCGTGGCGGAGATGGCTTTATCATTGTTTGCTGCAAACGAAGGCTTCATTGATCCTGTACCGGTAAATAAAGTTGTTGATTACGAAGAGGCGCTGCATGATTTTGCCCGCACGAACAACTCAGAAATACTTGAAAAAATAAATGAGTCTGGCGATTACGATGACGACATTGCGGAAAGTTTAAAGGGTGTCTGTGAAGCATTTGCTGAGCAGGGAGCGTATTAGGATAGATGTATGGCAGGTGAAAAAGAAATTCGTTCGAAAATTGCGTCTGTAAAGAATATGCAGAAGATCACGAGCGCAATGGAGAAGGTCGCTGCAAGCAAAATTCGAAAGGCCCAACAACAGATGAAAGCTTCCAGGCCCTACGCTGAAAGAATTCGTAGGGTTATCAGCCATTTGGCACATGCAAATCCGGATTATAAGCATCCCTTTTTGACTGAGCGGGAAGTCAGCCGAGTTGGTTACATCATCATTTCTACAGACCGTGGGCTGTGTGGTGGCCTCAATGCTAATTTATTCAAAACGGTTGTTGGTGAGTTACAGAGGTGTCAACAAGAGAACGTAGAAGTCGATCTAGCGCTTGTTGGTGCGAAAGCTGTCGCTTTCTTTCGCAGAATGGGCGGAAATGTTGTCGGAACGGCAACTCATCTTGGCGATAAGCCCAGCATAAACGACTTGGTTGGCTCTATTAAAATTATGCTTGACGCTTATACCGAAGGGAAGATTGACCGGTTATATCTGGTTAGCAATGAATTTGTTAGTGCGATGAGCCAAACACCAACAGTAACCCAGCTTCTGCCTGCTAGTGGGATAGGCGAATCTGAGGAAGATTTACAGGAACATTGGGATTATATTTACGAGCCAGCGGCCAGTGAATTGCTGGAGGATGTTTTAATGCGGTATATAGAGTCTCAGGTATATCGAGGGGCAGTCGAAAATTTCGCGTGTGAAATGGCAGCAAAAATGGTCGCGATGAAATCGGCAACTGATAACGCTGGCGAGATGATCGACAAGCTGCAGCTTGACTACAATAAGGCGCGTCAGGCTGCTATTACACAAGAAATTTCCGAAATTGTTGGTGGCGCAGCCGCCGTTAGTGGTTAGAGGGTTAAAGTATGAGCACAGGAATGACCGTGCAAGTGATTGGAGCTGTTGTAGATGTGCAGTTCCCAGCAGGAGAAATCCCCAAGGTTTACGACGCATTAATGATTGATGATGCATCTATCACGCTTGAGGTTCAACAACAGCTTGGCGATGGTGTTGTGCGAACGATCGCTATGGGCTCCAGCGAGGGTTTGCAACGAGGGATGTCCGTGAGCAATACGGGACAGCCTATAGCTGTGCCAGTTGGAGAGAAAACACTGGGCAGAATTATGGATGTGCTCGGTAACCCGATTGACAATGCAGGTGATATTGGTGCGGAAACTAAGTTACCAATTCACCGCTCACCACCGTCGTATGAGGAGCAAGCAGCAACAACAGAGCTTCTCGAAACGGGTATTAAGGTTGTTGATTTGATTATGCCGATTGCCAAAGGTGGCAAGGTGGGATTATTTGGCGGCGCTGGCGTAGGCAAGACGGTAACGCTAATGGAGCTAATCAATAATATTGCTAAAGAGCACGGAGGTTATTCTGTTTTTGCTGGGGTTGGTGAACGCACTCGTGAAGGCAATGATTTCTACCATGAAATGACTGAATCGGGCGTTATCGACAAGGTGTCGCTTGTTTATGGTCAGATGAATGAACCTCCTGGCAATCGCTTGCGTGTTGCGCTGACGGGCCTAACTATGGCGGAAGCTTTCCGAGATGAAGGTCGAGATGTGCTGATGTTTATTGACAACATTTATCGTTATACGCTTGCTGGCACAGAGGTATCCGCGTTGTTAGGACGTATGCCATCTGCGGTAGGCTATCAACCTACTTTGGCAGAGGAAATGGGTGTGCTCCAGGAACGCATCGCTTCGACAAAGACAGGCTCCATCACCTCCTTCCAGGCGGTTTATGTGCCAGCTGACGATCTTACCGACCCATCGCCGGCAACAACATTTGCTCACCTTGATGCAACTTTGGTTTTATCACGTAATATCGCGGAATTAGGCATCTATCCGGCAGTTGATCCACTTGATTCGACTTCTCGAATTCTGGATCCATTGGTTATCGGTCAGGAACATTATGATTGTGCTAGGGGGGTTCAAGCTGTATTGCAACGATATAAGGAACTCCAGGACATAATTGCAATCCTTGGCATGGATGAACTTTCTGAGGAAGATAAAGAGATTGTGAATCGTGCCCGTAAAATCCAAAAATTCCTGTCACAACCGTTCACCGTAGCTGAGGTTTTTACCAATCAGCCTGGCAAGTATGTGCCACTAGCGGAAACTATTCGTGGTTTTAGTGGGATTGTGGCTGGTGACTATGACCACATTCCGGAGCAGGCGTTTTCATACTGTGGCTCGATTGATGAGGCTGTAGAGAACGCGAAGAAATACCAATAAGAACTTTTTATGGCAACTATTCAGGTAGATATAGTATCGGCGGAAGGAGAAATTTATTCTGGCGAAGCCACTATGGTGTTCGCTCCAGCTAGTATGGGCGAGGTTGGCATTACTCCACGACATGCACCATTGCTAACCACCCTAAAGCCTGGGGAGGTTCGTGTGGAGGATACAGATGGAAAAGAAAATTTCTTTTACATTACTGGTGGTATGTTGGAAATACAGCCGCACCTGGTTACTGTCCTGGCAGACACAGCACTTCGAGGGGATCAACTGGATGAGGCGGCAGCGCTTGCAGCTAGGGATGAGGCCCGGAATGCTCTGGATGGTGTATCTGAGGAAACAGATCTTGTCCGCGCTCAAGCTGAATTGGCTGAGGCTGAAGCTCGCTACCGGGCGTCGCAGAAATTAAAGGGAACACGTTAAAAGTTAGCCCTTTAATCCCTGCGCCTATGATGGCGGTTAAGGAATATCGACAAATGAGGATTCCAATGACCATGCTGCGCACTTATATTCTTGCACTGTTCTGTATGTCTGTTTTTTTAGCTTGTTCACCATCAGCTAAGGAAAATTTAGTTGAGCGGGGTAAGAGACTAGAGCTCGACACGAAATATTCTCCGCCCCCAGGTGATATCAACTCTCACTACACAATGGGCTTTGCTCGAACCCTGTGTTCAGGGATTTTTGTGAGCGGTCTTGACGAGGAGTTTGCGGCGGAAAATATTGGCTATTTTACATCGCCATATGAAACGCGGAACGTTGTCGTGAACAGGGAGGTGGATGCTGTAAATAAGGCCGTGCACCTGACGATGGATAGTGGTCTTGTGCGCTCCTCTAAATATATCGGTGACTTGGGTTGCGTTCCACTGCCGGTTGGAGAAACTGAACCCTACTTTGACCCACCGGAAATCCGGTCGGCGCTTCCTGACCGGGAAAAAACGTTGTGGCCAATGGGCGATGTTGTGTCTGGGGGCCCATTTCCTCAACAGATTAATCAGCGTCTCGTTACGGATGCGATAGACCGGTTTTTTGTTGATGGGGCGATGACAGCTGCCGTCGTGGTCACGCAGAAAGGGAAAATTATTGCTGAACGGTATGGAGATGGGATAGCGTTAGATACGCCGCTTGAAAGCTGGTCAATGGGCAAAAGTCTTTCCGCCACCCTGCTCGGTGTTTTAATAGAGCAGGGTGTTTATGATCTTGATCAGCCGGCACCGATTCCTGAATGGCAATCATCTGGCGATCCTCGGCAAGCCATCAGGATTAAAGACATCCTGCGTATGTCGAGTGGTCTTAGATGCAGAGCACCACAAGATCCTGATGCTGATCCAGCATTAGGTTATTACGACCATCTTTACCTTTATACTGGGACCATCGACTCTTTTAAATGGGCGGCCACACGGCCACAACAATGGCAACCAAATACGGTGGGCCGCTATCGGAATTGTGATCCGGTACTGACTAACTATTTAGTGAGATTAGGTGTAGAAGAAAGAGGCGATGAATATCATCAGTTTCCCCAGCAATATCTATTCGACAAAATTGGAGTCCGGGATCTTATTTTTCAAACGGACCCATACGGGAATATTTTGCTACAGGGATCAGACCTCGGTGCTGCTCGTGATTGGGCCAGGATTGGCAACTTATATTTGAATGACGGCATTGCTAATGGCTCGCGTATTTTCCCAGAAGGGTGGTCCGATTTTATTAGTACGGTGGCGCCAGCGTGGCAAGCTGACGGAAGGCCCATCTACGGTGCCTTTTTCTGGCTAGATGGAGCTGACTATGATCTTGAACCAGGGGCAGTTTATTCGATGCGTGGAGCTGGTGGACAGATGACGGTTATTGTCCCCTCAAAACAAATGGTTGTTGTTCGATTGGGGCACTATGCTGGCGCACCGGTTTGGCGTGATGTCGTTAGCAGCGGCATGGAACTCTTGATGGAAGCGGTTCCAACGAGCTATTGAAGCTCTATTTCAACAGCTGCAGAAGTTTGGCTGGGTCGCCGTCGATAGGGGAGGTGATTTGCAAGCCGAGAACCTCCATCATAAGTGGGTAGACATCAGTAGCGTTTATAGCTTCTATTTGAATTCCACTAGGCAGGCGTGGGCCGCTTGCGATGAAGGTCGCATGCATCGAATCCACTTCCTGATCCCAGCCATGGTGGCCCTTCAGGTTGGAAGGAAAGCGATCTGCTGTGGAAGAGACAATATAACCAGGATCTGCCTGAACAATTAGTTCGGCGAAACCAGCTGCTGCAGTGACGTGCCAGCGTGCTGGTGTTTCATTCCGGAGGAGTGCTTTTCCGTGTTTCCAGACACTATTAATAGCATCACGAATCTTAACCAAGCGTTGTGGGTCCGGTGTTGGGAAGTAAATATGCGCGGCAGAGCCGTGATCGATGACAGCAAGTCCGTCCAGGCTTATGTGCTCGTCGATGATGAAGGGGGCTGTATCTGGTAGTACTTGGAGCAGACCGTGATCCGAGAGCACTACGATATACAACTGGTCGGCAATAGACATTTTTTCTAGGCCACGAAAAAGCGTATCAAGGTAGCCATCCACTTGCTCTATAGCTGCTACAGTTTGTGTAGAATCCGGCCCAAACCTGTGGGCTGCCGTGTCGACGTCTTCAAAGTAGAGGGTAATGAAGTGGGGTCGTTTGTCCACCGGCATTGCTAGCCAGTCAAGTACCTGAGTAACTCTTTTTATACCTGGAACGGAAGCGTCATACTCGTTCCAATAAGCCATTTCGATATTTTGGATTTTAGCTTCTGTACCGACGTAGTAATAAGCAGCGGTGACCATGCCGGCTTTCTCTGCCGCAACCCACACTGGCACCCCCGAGTACCACTCACCATTTTGGACAGCTTCGCGATCTTGCATTCGGTACCATTTTGTTTGGTCTTTATTTGGAAATGTATTTCCAATGAGCCTATGGTTTTTCGGATAAAGGCCGGTTGCAATTGTGTAATGATTAGGAAAGGTCAGGGTTGGGAACACAGGAACCATTCGTTCGGCGCGCACACCGTTTGTTGCGAGCCTGTCTAAAGCAGGGGTGTTGTATCGATTTTGGTAATCCCAACGGAAACCGTCTATAGAGACGAGTATCAGGTAAGGCTTATTACGTTGCTCGGGTAAATTAATGCCGCCGGACCCATCGGCAAAAGCAGTCGCGCTTGCCAGATATAGAATTACCTGAAGGATTATCTTCAGGTAGTTGTCAGGTTTGAGCATTATCATAAGATACAATCGACTGGCTGGTTTAATAAAATTTTCAAGAGGGGCGCAGCATGTTGAAGCGTTATCGATCCATCAAAAAACACTCAATAGCTTTACGACATCTAGCAACATTTATGACTATGTTATCACTTGTGTTGCCTATTACGGGATGGACACAGGAAGATGGTCTACGTATCTATATTTCGGCTGATATGGAGGGCGTAGTTGGCGCGGTAACTGCGGAACAGCTTGCACCTGGCGGATTTGAATATCAGCGCTTTCGTGAGTTTATGACTGAAGAAGTGAAAGTGGCAATTGATGCAGGCAGGGCTGCCGGCGCCACAGAGTTTTTGGTCAGTGATTCCCATGGGAATGGCCAAAACCTTTTGATTGAGAGATTGCCAGATGACGTTATGGTAGTCCGTTCATGGCCACGGCCCCTTGGAATGATGGAAGGAATTGATGAAACTTTCGACGGAGTGATTTTTCTCGGTTATCACTCAAGCACAACTAATATGCGTGGTGTGCGTGCTCACACCATGTCGAGTGCGACTATTACTGCGATAAGGCTTAATGGTGTGGAGATGACAGAAGGCAGTATCAACGCTGCTATTGCTGGCCACTTCGGGGTTCCTGTGATCATGGTTTCTGGAGATGATGTGGCGGTAGCGGAAAATCAGGTCTTGATAGGGGATATAGAGGGTGCTGTTGTGAAATGGGCGAAAGGCTTCCATTCTGCTCAGACCCTTACTCCGGAGGCTGCATACGAGGTGATTCGGACCCGTACCATGGCAGCTATTAGCCGGATAGATGATTTTGAGGCTTACACAATGAAAAAACCTATAGAGTTGGAATTGAGCCTGAAGCATTATCGGCCAGTTGAGTTACTCGATTATTTGCCGAATGTAGAGAAAGTCAACTCCCACACCATAAGATTTGTCGCGGAAGATATGCTCGAAATCTCTAGATTTTTAGCAGTGGTCACCGGCTATCGGATCGATTTGCAGCCCTAAAGAGAATAGTGATGCGGAATCTATCATTATGGATTTTATTTTTATGCATAGTCGGTTGTGAGTCAGGCCCATCCGGTACCGCGATTACAAATGTAACCGTAATCGATGCGGTTAACGGTATCAGACATAATCAAACAGTCGTTTTTGATGGCGATGTAATTACCGCAATAGATTCGGCGAATGTTACCGTTTCGGCGGCTCGGCACGTGGATGGTAGCGGTAAGTACTTAATCCCTGGACTCTGGGATTTCCATGTACACCTAACCTATGATGATAGGTTCACTGAAACCATGCCATCCATGTTTCTCTATCATGGTATTACGAGCGTTAGAGATACGGGTGGGTTGATGCATAAGATGGTCCCGCTTATTGACAAGCTGCGTAATGACCATGCGATTGCGCCCCGTGTATTTTTCTCCGGGCCACTGCTTGATGGCGACTTTGTAGTCTACGACGGTAAATCACGACCAGAGATTGGAGTTCAAAATGCTACTGTCGAGCAAGCCCGGGCCAAGATTACAGAACTAAAAGAACAGGGCATAGATTTTATAAAAATATATGAATTAGTGAACCCGGAGGTCTTTGAATCCATGGTAGAGGTTGCCAATGAACTCGGACTTCCCATAGATTCACATGTACCACTTTCTATGCGAGCTGGAGTTGCTGGTCCCGTGGTGGATTCAATAGAACATCTTCGTAACATAGAGATGGACTGTGCTGAAAATTCACCAGAGTTGCACGAAATACGGCTTGAGAAATTGAAAAACTCAGAACGGCTGTCTGGTTTTGAGCTCCGTTCGTCGCTGCACAATTTGCAACGTCTGCCGGCAATTTATAACTATGATGAGGAGCGCTGTGACCTTACGCTCGCAACTCTAAAAGACACCATACAAGTTCCGACTTTACGCCTGTTATCGATGACTCTGATGCCGCCATATAGGAGAAATGATTGGGCGGACTCGCTTTCTTTGTTGCCGGATGAGGTGAAACTCCAATGGCAAGAAGGCGCTGAGGAGCAGTTGAATAAGAGTGGTCCTGAGCCGGATACAACGTACGCTGAGTGGGGAATTTTTCTAACCGGTCGTGCGCATGCGTTGGGTGTACCCATTGGAGCTGGCACTGATACGCCAATTGGGCTTGCTATCCCTGGCTACAGCCTACATACAGAAATGGAGTTTCTTGTTCGAGCTGGCTTATCACCCATTGAGACTCTGTATGCTGCGACCATGCGGCCAGCTGAGTTTTTCTCGCTGCAGAGTGATATGGGCACAATTGATGTAGGAAAAAAAGCAGACTTAGTATTATTGGATGCTAATCCATTAGAGGATATTGCGCATATCCGCTCTGTCCATGCTGTCGTAACAAAGGGCCGATTTATCGACAGGGCGGGCCTTTCTAAACTTGTTAGTGAGGCTCACGGTCAAACACAGTAACGCCTAATCCTCAGCGAATAGTATGCGGTGCTCATGCAAGATACTGCTTTAGTTATGGGGTATCATCCGGCATCACAAACAGAGTAAGGGACGAGTGACCACAAGTATCATCATTCTCGCCGCTGGCCAGGGAAAAAGAATGAATTCGGCCATGCCAAAGGTTCTCCAGCCGCTCGCTGGTCAGCCACTATTGCAGTATGTTCTTGATTGTGCGACTCGGCTCGCAGCCGATGATGTTTGCGTTGTCTATGGACACCGCGGTTCTAAAGTAAGGGAACGATTTTCCGGGAATAGAGCAATCAGATGGGTCTTGCAAGACCAACAATTGGGAACCGGACATGCGGTTAATCAGGCTATGCCGGGAACGCCTAATGAAAACAGGGCTGTGGTCCTCTACGGTGATGTTCCTCTATTACAATCAAACACGTTAAAAATGTTTTTGGATCATTGTGGAGCAGAAGAAATCGGTGTGCTCACAGTAGACGTAGATAATCCTCATGGTTATGGCAGAATTATTCGAGAAAATGGCGCTGTTGTGGGGATGGTGGAGGAAAGTGAAGCAACTGAAGCGCAAAAGAGAATTACGGAAATTAATACCGGTGTACTCTGTTGCCCGGCGAGGAATTTGAAAAAATGGCTGGGTGAGCTAACTAACAATAATACGAAGGGTGAATATTATCTTACGGACGTTTTGGGTAGCGCCACGCAAGAAGGAATTCCGGTTCGCGGCTTTAAGGTAGATAACCAGGTAGAAGTCATGGGAATAAACGATAAAAAGCAGTTAGCTGAAGCAGAACGAGCATTGCAGGCTAGACGAGCTGAGGAATTATTAGGGGCTGGTGTGACGTTAGCGGATCCGGCAAGGCTCGATATTAGAGGGGAGCTAACTTGCGGCAAGGACGTCTTCATAGATATTAACGTTATTGTCGAAGGTAAAGTCTTGCTTGGAGACAATGTGCGGGTTGGAGCGAATACAGTCGTTCGAAATAGCGAAATTGGAGATGGGACTGTAATTCGGTCGAACTCTCATATTGAAGGAGCAGTGGCCGGGGCGAGATGTATCGTAGGACCGTTTGCGCGACTCCGCCCAGGTTCAGAAATTGCAGATGACGTTAGGATCGGCAATTTCGTCGAGGTGAAGAAAAGTACTATTGGTGAGGGTAGCAAGGTTAATCATTTGAGCTATGTTGGGGACGCTTCGGTTGGTTCTAAAGTCAACATTGGTGCTGGCACCATAACTTGTAATTACGATGGTGCGAATAAGCATCACACCATCATTGGTGACGGGGCTTTTATTGGGTCCGGTGTAGAACTGGTAGCACCTGTTAAAATTGGCGAAGGCGCTACGATAGGAGCTGGCTCGAGTATTTCCAAGGATGCGGAGCCCGGTCAATTAACTGTGGAAAGAACTAGACAGAAAACGGTCCAGGGCTGGAATAGGCCTGTAAAAAAAGAAATAAACGTTCGATAGAAATATGAATTAACGGAGCATTTTCCCATGTGCGGAATCGTCGGCGCTGTAGCCGAAAGAAACGTTGTACCGACATTAATGGAGGGCTTACGCCGTCTTGAATATCGGGGCTATGATTCTGCTGGGATCGCTGTTAGCGACGGCAAGGATATCAGGCGTTTGCGGCGAGCTGGAAAAGTTCAAGAGCTTCAACAGGCAATCGATGAGAATCCATTGTCGGCGGTTTGTGGTATTTCCCATACCCGCTGGGCTACCCATGGCGTGCCTAATGAAGCTAACGCCCATCCCCATGTATCTGAAAACCATATCGCTGTTGTTCACAATGGAATTATTGAGAACTTTGATAGCTTGCGCGGTGAGCTTAGAGAGTCAGGTTACGAGTTTGATTCAGAAACCGACACAGAAGCAATCGCGCATTGCATCCATAAACATTTTACTGCGACTGGCGATTTTTTAGCCGCTGTACAGAAGGCTGTGCAAGTTCTAGAAGGTGCGTATGCGATTGCGGTTATGAATGTGAGTGACCCGAATCGCTTAGTAATTGCTCGGCAAGGGGCACCAGCGATTGTTGGTATTGGTGAGGGAGAAAATTTTGTCGCGAGTGACGTCGCCGCACTTTTACCAGTAACACGAAACTACATAATCCTGGAGGATGGTGATGTAGCGGTTGTGGATTCGGAGTCTGTAGAAATATATGACAGAGATGGGAAGAAAGCGGATAGGCCCACTACCGAAAGCGAATTAACCGCCGATTCTGCTGAAAGGGGCGACTTTACCCATTACATGCAGAAAGAAATTCATGAGCAAGCACAAGCGGTGGCAAGTACTCTAGAGGAGCGAATAGCAAAAGGTAAAGTACTTGATGCAGCATTTGGACCAGGGGCAGCTGGTATATTGAACCGCATTAAAGGGGTGCATATTGTCGCTTGCGGAACCAGTTATCATGCCGGACTGATTGCGCGCTATTGGATCGAAGACCTATGTTCTTTGCCGTGTTCGGTGGAGATTGCTAGTGAATATCGTTATCGGTCGCCAGCTGTGCCGAAAAATACTTTGTTTGTCTCCATCAGCCAGTCCGGAGAGACGGCTGATACCCTAGCGGCATTGCGAGCGGCTAACGAAAGGAAATATGTATCAACTTTGGCTATTTGTAACGTAGCCGAGAGTTCTTTAGTTCGCGAATCGGATCTGATCATGATGACACGAGCTGGTCAAGAGATTGGCGTTGCGTCGACCAAGGCCTTCACTACCCAGTTAGCTGCGTTAGCACTTTTGACCATTTCTTTGGCACGGCGCAATGGACTAAGCGCTCACGATGAAAGCGTACTTGTAGAGCAGCTTAATGAGCTCCCTAACCTTATCAAAGCTGTTCTAACACTTGACCCGGCAATTGAGGCTTTAGCCGCCCACTTTTCCAATAAGAATCATGCCTTATTTCTTGGGCGTGGAGTACAAAATCCTGTAGCGATGGAAGGTGCTCTGAAATTGAAGGAGATTTCTTATATTCATGCTGAAGCTTATGCGGCGGGAGAGTTGAAGCACGGACCTCTTGCATTGGTAGATGATGACATGCCGGTGGTTGCCGTTGCACCAGATGACGATCTGCTTGAGAAACTTAAAAGTAACCTGCACGAAGTTGATGCGCGAGGCGGCAAGCTTTTTGTATTTGCTGATCCAAGGGTTCAGTTTGGAGATCGAGTAGGCATCCAGACAATGCATATGCCGGCTGCTATTGAGGATTTCCAAGCCCCCATTCTTTACACTATTCCATTGCAACTTCTGGCCTACCATGTCGCAGTTCAAAAAGGTACTGACGTAGATCAGCCGAGAAATCTGGCTAAGTCAGTCACAGTGGAGTGATTTTGGGTAGTAGGGTTTTACATCTAACTCTCAAAAAAGAATGTTTCACATATGTCGATTTCAAGGATCAAAAAAGAGCATATTTCAAACTTTAACTTGTCTAGTATCTGACCCGGCGATAGAATGATATTTATTTGATTCTAAGAGATGGAAACTATGAGTAAAGCAGTCTTGGATTATCGAAGGTTAGTAAAAAGTAAAAGAGAGAACCTTGGACTTACTCAGAAAGAATTTGCTGAACTCTTAGGATTAAAGGACACAAGTGAAAGAACAATCAGTGGGTGGGAGAGAGGTGAACACTCACCAACGAAACGAAAGTTAGAAGATATAAAAAACCTTTCAACAGACATTCCTTTCAAAGATAAAACTCGGAAACACGCTTTTACATTTATTGACTTATTTGCAGGTATTGGAGGTATAAGACTTCCTTTCCAAGAATTAAAAGGAAAGTGTGTTTTAACTTCCGAGTGGGATAAGTTCTCCAAGAAAACATATGCTGCCAATTTTGGAGAATTGCCACGCGGAGATATAACAAAAATATCGTGTTCAGAGATTCCTGAACATGATGTCTTGTTAGCAGGTTTCCCATGCCAAGCATTTTCACAAGCAGGCCTTAAAAAAGGGTTCATGGACACAAGGGGAACCATGTTCTTTGAAATACAGCGTATTCTTACAAGTAGAAGACCAAAAGCGTTTCTATTAGAAAATGTAAAACAGTTAAAAGGTCATGACAAAGGAAGAACTCTAGAAAGCATTCTTGCGATTCTTAAAGGTGAAAACACGAAAGAGATTCCTGATGTCATACCTATGTCTGAAGAGGCGAGAAACAGTTTAAGGTCTCAACTGAATTATGCAGTGGGGTATCGAATCTTAAAGGCAACAGATTTTGGTGTTCCTCAAAAAAGAGAAAGAATTTATATAGTAGGTTTCGACAGAGATCAGTTCCCAGGGGTCGATTTGGATAAGAAACTGGATGAGTTATTCAATGATTTAGATTCACGCTCTGCTTATACATCAATGAAAGATGTCTTAATTAAAAATACGGATGTAGACCCTAAATATACTATTTCAGATAAATTGCTCGCAGGTCATCAAAGAAGACTCAAAGAACATAAGCAGAAAGGAAATGGGTTTGGGTTCAGTGTATTCAATAAAGATAGTGAGTACTGTAATACAATAAGTGCACGCTATTACAAAGATGGCAGTGAGGTTTTGATAGACCAAATTGATATTGGGAAAAATCCGAGAAAACTTACACCTAGAGAATGCGCAAGAATACAGGGTTTCCCAGAAGAGTTTAATGTAAACGCAGTATCAGATGTTCAGATTTATAAACAGTTTGGTAATTCAGTCTCTGTGCCTGTAATCAGGGAAATTGCCAAGTTGATGATCAATGTTCTGAACACATCGAAGTTGGTTTCGATGATACAAGAGTAATCATGTAAGATATTTTCCAGTATATAGGAAGTATCATCATGAAAAGATTAGATTTTAGAGGGTGTCAAATAGAGATTGATGACCCTGCTAACGTACAGTTTGATAATGATTTTGATAGAGAGTTTTATACTTTTTGTTATCAACATATTACAGATGGACGTGCATATTCACCTGTAATTAATAGTGATCTTTTCTATGACCAACCCAAGTACAATTTTGACCTTTCACAAAAGTACTTAGGATCCTTTCCTGCGTTGCCTAGACTGTCTGCAAAGGCGACAAATAAAGATAGATTAACTCTTAAGGTAATAATTCGAGAGTTCTATGAGAGATTTCCGATTTTTGTTGGACTAGTAAAAAACAATACAGTCCTAGCAAATCAGTCTATAAAGAATGCTGAACTTCTATTTGGTGATACTGTTAAATCAGCAAACTTTATTAATATCAAAGGTGTAATTGATGAAGTTAATAGGTCTGCATGGGATAGAGATAAAGATACCAGTGAATCTCAATCTGGAGTATCCACATTAGGAACAATATCAGAAAAATTGTTAGAAATAGTTTTTGATAATTTAGTGGATAATGAAAAGTTCTTCCCCATAAACCAAAGAGAAGTTCAGTCGTATGGGGACTTCGTGTTGATGTGTTTGCCTAATAATTTATGGTTGTCTGTAAAATCAAATTTTGTAAAAGAAAGATTATTAGCATCGGGGTACACGAATGATATTTTAGGTGTAGGTTTTTTTCAGGATTCTAGTGAATTCACAAGCAGTGTTCGTATTAGAAACTTTCAAAAAGCAGGGTTTCTCGCCATTTATTGCCCTGACGTACCTGTTAGTGAAAAACAATTGGATAATCATACGAATACACATGATGAAATAATCGATTATTTTCAAAATGAAGGAATCGAACTTCCATCTAACATTAATGGTAAACCGTTCATTAGACGATTGAGTGACCTGCATACAGACCTAACTGCTATTCTAAATGAGCAGGATGTAAGAAAGCGTTTAGTCGTTGATTTTTAAATCATGTCTAAAAACAATTAAACGCAAAAAAAGCGTGAAATTTTTTCTACCAACTAGTAAACAGTCAAACTGTTGTCCCTCAAAGGCGGATTCGATGTTTTATGGTCTGCGTCTGGCAGGATTTAGTTGACACCCATGGTGATTTCGATTTTCCCGATTTTTCAGGGGAAGCGCTTGCGCTGAGAACAGTTTTAGACAAATCTGTTGATGAGATGTACACGATTAGTGATAAGTTATGGTTAGGGCACCAAAATCGCAGCAAGCGAAACTCCGAGCGGGGCACATGTTTCACCACCAAAACTGCTGACCTTGAAAGACCCTCCAACACCATCGTTGCAAGATACGGTAAAGATGGCAAAGAGTGTCTAATTCCACAGAAGAACAAAAATCCTCGAATGCTCTCTATTGAGGAGTGCAAACGTCTGTTCGGTCTTCCCGAAAATTTTCAACTCCCCGCTAAGAGAACTCCTGCCTACAAACTTTTAGGAAACTCCGTGGTTCTTCCTGTTGTAGTGAAGATTTCAAAAGCAATAGTTAGTCAATACCTCTCGCCTTCCAGTATTCACTGATAAACTCATCTAACTTCTCAAGGTCGCCCCTTTCTATCTCGCACTGCCAAATCTCAAAGTAACGAAATCCCGCCTCTTCTAAATCTAGGCGATTAGAGGTATCCCGTTCACGATTTCGGGTTATTTTCTCCCGCCAAAATCTGACGTTGGATTTCGGCAATCGGAAATTTTTGCAATTTTTGTGCCCGTGCCAAAAACACCCATGCACGTTGACCGCCAGTTTCCACTTTTTTACCGAAACGTCAGGTTTACCTGGTAATGACTTCGAATTACAACGATAACGCACTCCCGCTTGCGTCAGATATTTACGCATTAAAATTTCAGGTTTCGTCCCGCTGTTTTTGATAGCGGACATATTCTTCGAGCGCCTGTCTTTTGAAATTCTATCCATGCACTGCACCTAGCGACTCAATTACAAACACGCTAATCTTGTATATATGCCTGATTTCACTCCTAACCAACATTCTTATTTTAGCGCTAGTAAGGGAGCAGGTTCGGTAGTAACTGAAAGAGAGAATTTTGATTCTCAAATTACCCTCGATGCAGTAGAACGAAGAGTATTGTTGAGCATTATCCCTGAAAAGAATATCCCAAGAGGCAGCGTAAGACAAAATGGTGCTGCAAAAATTACGTTCGACACTTTTAGGAATAGGGGAAAAAGTTGATTTGAACTTGAATTATCCGAAACCCGAAAAATCAGAATTGCGCCTTTATATATCTGAGAGCGGCGACGAAAACCCCCATGATTGCATTGTTCTGTTTTCGCATAGAAATGCGTTCGCCACAAAGGTCTTGTAGACCATCCTGAATTAACCTCAGGTGTTCGCCATCAGTAGCATCCAGAGTTGAACCTTTTTTCTGACCGCGTAAACATCAACATCAAGTTTACGAAGGACAAGAATAAGATTTGTGACCTCAAGAATGGTAAAGTCGAAACTGTCCAAAACGAATGTTAAGGGCATAACCATGACCAAGGGTCGGAAAAAAAAGCGGGATAAAGCGTGGAAACACTAGGTTTACAGAAAAGCACCACTCAATTCCACTCAATGACGGTGGAGTAGTGTTAAACAGTGAATTATTAGTATGAGAAAAGAGAAAAAGAGCCCACCTAAAAATAGTAATTTTATGTTGTGGTTTTTGATATATGGCTTTATGTTTTGGTTGATGTGGGAGTGGCTTAATCGATGAGAGACCAAGGGAAAAATCTACTCACTGTGCTAGAACACTCAGTAACAGTTGAGTAGTTTAGAAAGCCGAATCAAATAAGGAATAAAAATGGCACATCGACACACGAGAGGCGGAATAATTACTGCTTTCACTGGAATAGGATTGATCCTTTTGGGGTTTAATTTGACACCAGTGCTCACAGGTATGGGTTTGCTGGTTACTTGTATTGGAGCGGGGATATTTGTTGCGGACTATTGGTTGCCACAACCTTTGGCTCCGCAAGAAATCGCAGGAATAGTTAGTGCTTTCGCTGGCGCAGGATTGACGCTTCTTGGCTTGTATTTAACACCCGTGCTTGCCGGCGTAGGTTTATTGGTGACAGCAATTGGTTCGGGCATTTTTATTGCTTTTCATTTTTTCCCGTCGAAAAAGTGACCCATCAATTCGAGACTCGATGTGTTTTCATAACAGGTGAATAGATGAGCATCGATGTCGTGCTAAAACGCTTTGATCAACCGGATGAAGTGCGAACTTTTACTAAAGGAAAGTTTGAGTTGGTTGATATTGGCGGTATGACTATTGGAAAAGCAACCTACGAGCCTGGATGGAAGTGGTCGGAAGATGTTGGCCTTGACTTAAACCAAGATTATTGTGATGTAGAACACCTTGGCATGGTAATTTCGGGTACCGCAACAGTGGTATCTTCAGCCGGTGATATCACAGAAATGCAGCCGGGAGATATTTTTTACGTTCCAGCGGAACCTCATGATAGCTGGGTTGTTGGTGATGAGCCTTATGTGTCGTTACATTTTTTAGGGGCATCGGGTTACGCGAAGTAATTAACGATACGTGTTCTACACGAATCGATGTGCTGACATGTTCCGACTCAAACAAAAACATGCCCCAAACAAAAGAGACTCCAGTCTTCCACTAATAGATGGTCAAAAACTTTTGGCTGAGCAGTCCTTGCTTCGTGGATTGGTGGGCAGTAGTGGGTGCGCCTTATTGTTTTGTTGGGTATGGGCGTTAATTTCAATGGTAACCGGTAAAGTATTTCCGTGGTTCTCTATTGTCATCGGTATGGTTATAGGGATGTCTATGCAGCGATGTGGATGCGGATTGGATTGGAGGTTCCCGTCAGCGGCCATGCTAATAGCATTAACTAGTTCCTACCTTGGCAATTTGTTAATTGGGGTTCTGGAAACGGGTCGTTATATTGACGCTGAATTTACTAGTGTCATCGCCGGTTTATCTGGGGATACGATAAGTAACTTTTTTCGTTACATCATTAGTCCGATTGATCATATTTATGCTTTTTCTGCCGCCGCTCTCGCTGCTTTTTTTGCTAATAGGCGCTTGAAACGCAACGAAGTCCTAGGGGTTCGTAAAGCCCGGAGAAATGCTGACTGATTTCTGGTCCGGGGAAAGCGTCAATGCTCATTATGCAGGCAGTTAATCAATGAATTGCTACATAGGCATAACGTCTGGATCAAGCTGGGAATGCTCTTTGGGGATTTCCGATAGCAATCTGTATGCCGCTGTATCCATCATTTCCTCGGCACCTTCTATGCCAACGAAACATGGCGGTTCCCGCCGCAGTAAATCCCATCTACCTTCCTTTAAAACCTTAGTTAGGTGGGTCAGATTGCTGCGAATGGCACTAACGTAGGGATTCTGTCCGTCGAACAGTACCTCGGCATAGCGGTATGAGCGATTGAATTTTTTCTGTAACCGGTCTTTCGTCGCTGTTTGATAGAAGGTTGGAGTTTTTCGTAGAAGATCGTTACCTGATTCGTAGCGAACTCTGTATTCACCAGGTGCCGCATGATCTACTGCAACACCGCCAACAACAAACTCCTTATATAATCGGTCACGGCATTTTTCCAGATAGCAACGATCCGCCATTTGCGCGATTAAGTCGGCTGTTCCAAGTAGATGTCCGCAGACAGAATCACGGGGGTCTTCCAGTTCTATGGTGTCGATATCTACCTCATATCCGGTGTAATGAACGATCATACTAGCCACGCCAACATCTTTGGCTAGGCCAACTTCAGGTAGATAGCGGCGAAGGAAGTCAGCGCTTCTAGAAACATGATAGAGGGTGAATTCAGCGCCGTTTGAAAAGTCTTTATCGCGTTGACTGTGGCGGATATATCCAGAGTCATGAAGAAGTGCTGTGATAATGGTTAATTGTGCACGATGAGCCCCAAGTCGTTCGCCGGGTTCTACTGTTCGCTCATATCCGGTAACCAGTCGTGCGAGGGCGAGAGTCATATCCAGCGTGTGTTGCATGTCATGGTATGTCGTATCACAGCCGAGGTATCCGGGATATTGTCCGCTAAATAATCGGGAAAAATCGTAAAATGCGAGCCATAATTTGTCGAAAGATGCTCCTGGAAATGTTTTTGCAAACAAACTGGCAACAGCATTCCTGACCGCAACAGGATTACTTACCTGCACGGTGTTAGTTACATCGTAATCATTACGGCGGTCCTGGGTGTTAAGCATGCGGTTTTTGTTTTTTATCGCTTCCGACGATCCAAGTTCTGAATCAATGACTTCCAACTGGTCGCTCACGTATTTACCGAATTGCCATAGCTTATCGAAAAAATAAGGGGGTTTTGGACGTTTGCTGGCCTAGTTGTAAAAATTGGTACACCGCCCGCGAACAAATAAGTGACGTGGTTCCGATAATATGTCATATCAGGCTGAGAACTCGGCAAGCACGGGCGTATGGTCTGAGGGACGTTCCCAGGAGCGGGGCTCTCGATCGATATAGCTTGCTTCACAAATGGTAGCCAGATTGTTGCTAGCGAGGATAAGGTCAATACGCAGGCCAGCGTTCCGTCGAAAACCGGCTGCGCGGTAGTCCCACCAACTATACGTCTTTTCCGGCTGTTCAAACTGCCGGAAAACATCAACGAATCCCAAGTCGATGATTTTTTTTAAAGCTGCTCGCTCTGCCGGACTGCATAAAACGTCTTCACGCCATTTTTCAGGGTCATATACATCACGGTCATCGGGCGCAATGTTGAAATCACCCAGGACTACCAAGTTTTTATGTGTTTTTATCTCGGATCCAAGAAAGTTTTGCAGGGCTTGTAACCAGTTGAGTTTGTATTCGTATTTTTCAGATTCAAGGCTTTGGCCGTTCGGCACGTATAGGTTCACCACCCGAATACCATCTATGGTGCACGCTAGGATTCTCCGCTGTGGATCCTCAAAGCCAGGGAAGTCCATGACATAGTCCGTAGATTGACTTCGGGAAATAACAGCGACCCCATTGTATGTTTTCTGGCCGCTCGCTATAGATACATACCCTGCTTCTGTAAATGCGTCTTCAGGAAAGGCCTCTGTGACTTGTTTGATCTCTTGTAGAACTAAAATGTCAGGATTAGCAATGTCGAGCCATTCCAACACATGCTGTAAACGCACGTTTAATGAATTTACGTTCCAGGTAGCAATCTTCATCAATTGGTTCCTATGTCCTTTTGCTTAAGTAGAGCATCAAGGGTTGGTTTTCGTCCACGGAACGAAATATAAGCATCCAAAAAATCAGCACTGCCACCGATTTCGAGGATTTCCTGCTTAAACCTTTGAGCTGTTGCTTGGTTTAATATGCCCTCTTCCTCAAATGCTGAAAATGCGTCTGCAGCCATAACCTCGGCCCACTTATAACTGTAGTAGCCCGCAGCATAACCCCCAGAGAAAATATGGGAAAAACTGTGTGGGAGGCGGTTAAATTCCGGGTAGTTAATGACCGCCACATTTTGCCGAACCTCCCTAAGTACATCCATAGCCCGGCTGCCTTGAGAGGAGTTGTAAAAAGCGTGAACATAAAAGTCAAATAGTGCGAATTCAACTTGGCGAAGTGTGGCCAGACCCTCACCAAAATGTCGGCCATTGTTCATTTTTTCGAACATCTCTTTTGGAAGCCGCTCACCAGTTTCGCAATGTCCAGATGATTCGACGAGCACCTCGTAGCACCAGGCAAAGTTTTCCATGAATTGGCTTGGTAATTCAACGCCATCCCATGGCACACCGTTTATGCCAGCAATGCTTGGATAGCTAACTTTTGTAAGCAAGTGATGCAGCATATGACCGAATTCATGAAAAAGAGTTACAACTTCGGTGTGCGTAAGTAATGATAAACCTTCCGAATCTGGAGGAGGAAAATTGCATACTAGAAAGCCCACTGGTGATTCGATCTGACCGGATAGTTCTTTCCGGATCACGCATTCATCCATCCAAGCGCCGCCTCGTTTACCTTGTCGAGAAAAAAGGTCGGTGTAGAAGCTACCAATAAGATGATTATTGGTATCAGTAATCTCGAAGTGTTGAACCGTCTCGTGCCACCCAGATACATCTGGATTTTCTTTGATAGAAACATTAAATAATTTCTCGGCTAGGCTAAACATACCCTTGGTGACGGTGATAAAAGGGAAGTATTGGCGCAGCAAGTCATCTGATATGGAGAATCTTTCTTCTTTGAATTTTTCTAGATTGTAAGCAATATCCCAAGCCTGCATGGGTATACTTTTTCCTCTTTGAATTTCTGTAAGCTCTCTTTCTGCCACTGGCCTGGCTTTGGTCGCTAACTCTGTCAGAAAATTGATAACTTCATCTACATTAGAGGCCATCTTGGTCGCGAGTGAATACTCGGCGTAGTTCTCAAAACCCACTAACTGCGCCATTTCATGGCGGAGAGCAAGGATTTTCTCAATATTGGTACTGTTGTCCCAGTTAGCGTTGTCGGCTTCGTCAGAGGCGCGGGTATTATATGCCTTGTAGAATGTTTCCCGCATTTTCCTAGAATCAGCATGGGTCAGCACAGCTTGGTAATTTGGAAGGTCTAGCTGGAGACGCCAGCCTTTTAAACCATGTTTTTTGGCGTTGCTTTTGGCGCGCTGCTTGATAGATGCTGGAAGACCGGCCAAATTCGCTGCTTGCGTGGTGTTGTAGTGCCATGCATCAGTAGCATCCTGAAGGTTCTGGTCAAAATTTGCTTCGAGTTTAGTCAGTTCTTGGCGAACTGATTTGTAGCGGGTTTTCGCGTCCTTGGCTAAAGTCACTCCTGCCAGATGAAAATCCCTCAATTCCTTGTTGAGAAGCGCAAGTTTTTGTTTTGAGGCCTGTGTTGGCATCGAATCAGAAACCTGTTGGTATGCGTCGTGTAACTGCCTATTCTGTAATAGGTCGGTACTGTGTTTAGTGATAAGCGGTAGTGACTTGTTGTATGCCTCTCGCCACTCCACACTGTCTAGTACACTTTGTAGATGGCTGATGGGCGACCATGTACGATTTAGTTCGTGATACATGTTCTCGATTGGTTCGATAATAGACTCGAATTTTGGTGTACGGTTGGCAGCCAGTAAGTTATCAAGCTTTCGATTGTGGGCAGTGATAAGTGTTTCTAGGGCTGGCACGGCGTGGTGCGGTTTTATTTCGTCGAATTTAGGTAGGCCAGTCGTTTCAAGAAGGGGGTTCGACATTAGGTTGAGGCGCTCGGAATAGGGCGGAGGATTTTAACACAGCAGCATAGTTAGCAAACGCTAAAGACACAAAGGAAGAATAGTGGGAAACAAATTCGATCTAATCGTTATAGGAGGAGGCAGCGGTGGTCTTGCCCATGCACAACGAGCTGCTGAATATGGCGTGAATACTGCCATTATCGAATCAGATCGCTTGGGAGGAACTTGTGTCAACGTAGGTTGTGTGCCGAAGAAATTGATGTGGTATGCGGGACTTCATGCGCACCAGTTGCAACAGGCTGAGAACTTTGGGTTCAATGTCTCTAGCGATGGACACGATTGGAGTGCCGTGAAAGCGAATCGTAATACCTATATCTCAAAGCTCAACGGTATTTATAAGAATAATCTTGATAAGCGCGGAGTTACCTATTTGAAAGGTGATGGCAAGTTTGTTGATAGTCATACGGTAGAGGTTAATGGTGCCCTTTATAGGACTCAACGCATCCTCATTGCGACGGGAGGTGTGCCGAGATTGCCATGTATCAGTGGCTCTGAACATGGCATCACTTCAGATGAGTTCTTCGAATTAGAGGAACGCCCAAAAAAAGTAGCACTTGTAGGCAGTGGCTATATTGCTGTTGAACTCGCGGGTATTTTTAGGGCATTGAACTCCGATGTAACTTTATTTGTTAGGAAAGATGGAGTGCTGCGTAAATTTGATAATGTAATCAGTGAGGGCCTGCAAAACGCGATGGCAGATAGCGGAATAGACCTCATCACCGGCTTTAATCCATGTGAACTCAGAGAGGCTAATAGTGGGCTGCACCTCTTTGCTGAAGACGGACGCAAATATGAGAACTTTGATGCTGTAGTCTGGGCCGTTGGCCGAAATCCTAATACCGAGATGCTTGATCTTGAAGCTGCGGGAATAGAGCGAGATCAGCACGGATTTATTTCGGTAAATGAGTGGCAAGAAACAAATGTGAAAAATATTTTCGCGGTTGGCGACGTTACTGGTCGACCGGCATTGACGCCGGTAGCGATTGCAGCTGGTAGGCGGTTAGCTGACAGACTTTATAAAGGTATGACCGATAGACGCTTAGATTACGAACAAATACCAACAGTCATTTTTACGCATCCTCCGATTGGCACGGTTGGGCTAACGGAAGATGCGGCTAGGAGAGAGTTTGGAGAGGCGGTTAAAGTGTATCAAACCCGTTTTACGCCAATGGCATATGCTTTTTCAGAAAACAAAGTTAAAAGCACTATGAAACTGGTGGTGACCGGACCGGAAGAAAAAGTTATCGGGTGCCATGTAATTGGAGACGGTGCCGATGAGATGATGCAAGGCTTTGCTGTGGCCATGAGAATGGGTGCAACCAAAGCAGATTTTGACGATACCATTGCCATTCACCCGACAAGTGCTGAAGAACTTGTCACGATGCGTTAAAGAGTCGGCAAGTCCACGTATGAGCCACTATGGCTACCTGTGAATACTTCGATAATTGGCGCGTCTTTGCCGGTAGGGTCTGGGTACAAAGCGAAATTATTAGCATCGGCACCTGTGATTGTTACACGAATTCGATGACCCGCGTCTAAAGTAATAGCGGTTCCCATGAGGTCGAATGCTAGGTCTACTGGCTGACCCGCCTGCATGGGTGCAAGATCCTCCTCATAGGAACGGTGAAACGGCAACCCAAAGTTTTCGAATGGTGCTTGGCTGGTCTTTCTATGCGAGCCCCGCAGAACGCCTTCCGTTATGTAATGAGATTTTCCGGCACTATCGATCTCCTCTAGATATACGAAGAAGTCACCATCGTCATGAGATGATTCAACGCGCATGTGCATGGTTGGATAACCCACGAGTTGCATCTCTTCATCTAGTGGATCTGATGTGTAAGTTAGTCCTTTCTGGTTCTCTTTGGTTCGTTCGTCCAGGTAAGTGGAATTTTCTATATCGTTCCGGCGCCCACCATAGCCGTTCATCCAGCGAGAAAATTTTCCTACCGTTGATGTGTAGTCAACTTTGTATTTGTTGCTGCCAACTTCAACTGGGGCCACATAGGAAAGCACCCCATCATTGATTGAGGTGACAGTCCCAGAAGAACCTTGATCAAGCCAAAAGCGGACTTTTGTTGCTTTTGGCGGCCACACAGAAGTAGCCTCCCAGGCTGATCCATCTTCCGCAGTTGCTTCATCCAGCGTTGGTGCAACTGTCGCCGCGTTTTCAGGAGTCGTGTGATTACCGCGCATTGTGTAATAGTGAACAGGGGGTTCATCTAGGACCCCGTTCTCAATGCCTTTTAGCCAATAGTCATACCAACGAAGAATTTCTGCCAAATGCACCTTCCCGCCATAACCACCAGAGTGCATCCATGGCCCTATCATCATTTTTTGGGAAACATGTCGTTCCAGTTCGGCATAGAACCAGGCTTGTTGAGTGGTATAGATGTCATACCAGCCCGCTAAGTGATAAATACCGATTCCTGAGTCCGAGATGATATCTATATTGCCGCTATCTATTGTTGTTACCTGATCCCAAGACCAACGACCCCCCCCCTCTCTGGTTATTCCAAAATTCCGTAGATGTGACCCGGGCTGAATCAGTGACTGGGCCCAAAGATTGTTTTTGTGCTCAGCTACTGCTTGGTCGCGGAGTGAGCCATCTATATCCGCATCCACGCGCGCCGGCATTTGGTGAATAGCCAAATCTAATGATTTTGTTGACGAACCCCACATATCAATAAAATCCTTTTTAAAAGCACCACCCCGGTATATAAAGTCATAGCCGCTTGGGCCGGCCATTTCGGCAAAAATAGCTTTTAGAGAAGGTGGATTCTGTGTAGCCGCCTGATACTGGGTCATCCCGGGATAGGATCTGCCCGACATCCCGATATTTCCATTTGACCACGGGCGCGATGCTAGCCATTCGATTATGGTGTATGAGTCTGCAGTTTCTTCTATAGAGAAAGCACCGTTATGTACACCGAATGAAGCGCCGGTGCCGCGGGCGTCAGCAATAGCGACGGCATAACCGTGTCGCAATAAGTGTTGTGCTACAGGGTCTCTTATCGGGGCGCTTACTATAGGACCATCTTCGCGTTCGGTCGCGCGGATGTAACGCGTGTAGTGAAGGACTACAGGGATTTTTTCAGCTGGCTGTTCGCCGTTTAATGTTGGAATGAAGAGATCAATAGCGAGTCTTGTCCCATCTTCAGCTTTGATATATCGGGAGGTTCGATCCCATCCATCAAATTGTGATGCCTCAGGATTGGTATATTTTCCGAAATCAGCAGCGTAAGCAGAGCTGCCGGAAATTACGATGACGGCGATAATCCTATATAGGTAGTTCATAATTTCACCCTGTTTTATGTTCTCGTAAGTCAGGCAGTGTTTCCCGTCAGTTGCTCTAATACTTGTTTCGTATCTGGTTGTATTCCCCGCCAAATAAAGAATGATTCAGCAGCCTGTTCTACTAACATGCCCCAGCCCATCAGTGACTTGGCAGCACCGGCTCTGCTGGCCCATTCCATAAATGGGGTTGGAGTTGCGCTATATGAGAGGTCGTAACATAACGCATCCGTATTAACGATTGATGGGGGATATAGCCAAGCGCCCCCTTTTAATCCAGCAGAGGTCGCATTGATTATAAGATTAAAGGAATTTTTTGAGGTCAAAGCCCTGATTTCGGACGCTGTAACTGTGCCCAGCTTCTTGAAACAATCAGCCAGGTCGATAGCTTTTTGAAAAGTTCTATTAGCGATCACGATTGAGCAGGCATGGGCCTGTAACAGCGGTCCGATAATACCTCGGGTCGCACCACCGGCGCCCAGGATTAAAATTTTGGCGCCTCTGATACTAAAACCTTGATTATTTTCCAGATCAGTCACTAATCCGGCACCATCTGTATTATCACCATAGAGGACACTATCACGACAAACCAGCGTGTTTACGGCCCCAGCAGTAACTGCTCGTGCACTCATGTCATCGACATATGCCGCAACTGCGCTTTTATGCGGCAGTGTTATATTCAGCCCTTTGCCTCCCTCCTCCATGAACTCCTGAATTTTTCTTTTAAGGATATACGGCGGTACTTCGATAAGGTCATATTGAATATCTTGGTCCGTTTGCTTTGCAAATAGCTGATGTATGTATGGAGAGCGGCTATGAGAAACAGGATATCCTATGACACCATAGCGATCCGGTTGGTTTGATGGCATAACTTTATTCTGTCATCCAGCGGGCGGCTTGGAGCGCATAATAACTTAGTATGGCGCAGGCTCCGGCACGTTTAATTGATAAAAGGGCTTCCAATACTGCTGACTTTTCATCAAGCCAACCATTAGCTGCTGCGGCTTTTAGCATGGCGTATTCCCCACTCACTTGGTAGCCGAGTGTTGGGATCTGGAAAGTATTTCGCACCCGATAAATCACGTCAAGATAAGGCATGGCCGGCTTAACCATAACGAGGTCCGCACCTTCTTGAAGGTCCAAACTAACTTCCCTAAGGGCCTCATCTGTATTTGCTGGAGCCATCTGGTAACTATATTTATCACCATTACCTAAGTTAGCCGCAGAGCCCACAGCATCCCGAAACGGTCCGTAATAACAGGAGGCGTATTTGGCGGCGTAGGCCAGGATAATAGTATTACGATGGTCATTCGCCTCAAGCGCTGACCGGATTGCGCCAATTCGTCCATCCATCATGTCGGATGGAGCAACAATATCGGCTCCCGCATCGGCATGGGAAACAGCCTGCTTTACCAACATTTTTATTGTCTCGTCATTTAGTACATAACCTGACGAGTCAATAATGCCATCCTGCCCATGGGTCGTGTAGGGATCTAGAGCTACGTCTGTAATAACTGTAAGTTCTGGTAGTTCGGCTTTAAGTGCCTGAACGGCTCTTTGCACTAATCCATCTGGATTCGAGCATTCTTTGCCATCGAGCGACTTTTTATCGCTATCTATAACAGGAAACAAGGCTATTGCCGGCACGCCTAGTTCTTGCGCTTGTCTCGCTAGTATTAACAAACCGTCAATGCTTGTGCGCGTTATTCCCGGCATAGACTCTATTTGTTCAGTTCGCTTTTCTCCATCAAGCACAAACGCTGGATAGACGAGGTCCGAGCTTGCTAGGCTCGTCTCGGAGACCAGAGCTCGTAAACTAGGACTGCTGCGGGTTCTGCGCATACGCGTTTCGGGGAACGAGACAGAAGGAAATTCACTCATATCAATACCTTACGACTTCAGATGTTCGATTTTCCCTGTATTTTGCCGAGGTTTCCACGACTGATACAAAAAAAAAGCATGTCTGCGGGAAGTCTATTTATAAGAGGCTAATTTAAATATAGCGAAAACTGTACCTTTTATAGCTAGAAGTTTGACCAAATATAGCGAAATCTCTTTAATGTGACTTCCATTAAGAATTAATATTTAACTGTGCCTAAAATAAAGAAACGCTGTAAGTGGGCGGCAAAGTCTAATTCTGAGTACACCAAATATCACGATCAGGAGTGGGGTGTCCCGGTTTGGGATGACCGGACCCAGTTTGAATTCCTCATTCTTGAAGGGGCACAAGCGGGACTAAGTTGGTCAACAATATTAAACAAGCGAGAGGGTTACCGCCGAAATTTCTCAAACTTTGATCCCAGTGTTGTAGCCTGTTTTAGTGTGGATCGTATCGAAAAAATCCTGCAGGATCCAAGTGTTGTAAGGAATACACTCAAAATCAACGCTGCGGTAACAAATGCGCAAGCATTTCTCAAAATCCAGGCTGAATTTGATAGTTTTTGTAACTATATTTGGCAATTCGTTGATTACAAACCGAAGCAGAATAAAATTAAAACTTCGTCAGACATATTGGCGACATCACCAGAATCTGATCTTCTGAGCAAAGATTTGCAAAACCGTGGCTTCAAGTTTGTCGGTAGCACGATTATCTATGCTCATATGCAGGCGACGGGGATGGTCAACGACCACGAAGTTAGCTGTTTTCGGTATCAGGAATGTGCTGCATTGGCAGATGGCAAGGGCGTCTAGGTCGGTATAGGTCCCCGTATCTTCAAGCCCTTTCCGCGAAGTATTGCAGCTAGATCCCCGCTTTGTTGTTGGTCTAATTTAATGAGGGGCGGGCGAACATTGCGCCATCCGTCGTCATCGAAGAACTCAGCAATAACGGCCTTTAATGCGGGTATCATAGGATATTCTGCGGTGGTGTCCCTGACTTGGTTAAGGGCTTGTTGTAATTCCTCGGCCCCATCCAACTGCCAATTTTGATAGAGATCATCAATTGCAGCTGGATTTATGTTAGCGGTCGCAGAAATACAGCCCGCCCCGCCATGTTGCATATTTTTTAGAAGAAAGGTCTCACTGCCAACAAAAACGCTAAAATCGTCCCAGCCACAGTTAAGCATAGCCTTTGTATTTTCCCAATTACCAGAGCTGTCTTTGATTCCGGCCACAAGACATGGAAATTCGCTGACCAGCCTGTCGATTAATTTTAAAGAAAAGCCTGCTCCGGCCATTTGGGGAATATGGTAGAGATAAATACGCATCGAATGGCTGCCAACACTTTGGATGGTTTTCGCAATACCCTCGTATATGCCTTGATCACTAACTTCCTTGTAGTAAAAAGGGGGCAGCATCAAGATGCCCGCACAACCAAGTTTTACAGCATGGGAGGTAAGCCGAATGGTATCTGGTAACGCGCAACAGCCGGTCCCTGGGAGCAAACGATTAGCATCTATGCCAGCATCAATTAATTGGTCAAGTAAATAGATTTTTTCATCGATAGACAAAGAGTTTGCTTCGCTGGTCGTGCCAAATACTGCTAGGCTAACATTCTGCGATAGTAACCATCTGCATTGACTAATGAGACGATTTGTATCTACCTTGAGTTTTGCATCAAATGGCGTGATAACAGGGCAAAAAATACCGGACAGGGTTTTATTATTTGTCATTGCTTAATCTGCCTTATGCTTCGGTAAGCCAGTCTCGTGGCTTCAGGTAATTTTTATACAATTCGGCTTCTGGGGAACCGGGTTGTGGTTTCCAGCTATATTCCCAGCGTACTTTAGGTGGGAGAGACATTAAGATCGATTCAACTCGCCCACCCGATTGCAGTCCAAAAAGAGTGCCACGGTCATGGATCAGGTTAAACTCAACGTATCTCCCGCGCCTGTAGAGCTGAAATTGCCGCTCTCTTTCACTGAATTTGTGGTTACATCGTGCCTCTACAATTGGGAGATAAGCAGGCAAGAACTGGTCACCGACCGCTTTCACGAAATTGAACGTTTTAGAAAAACCGTATTCGTTTAAGTCATCAAAAAACAACCCGCCTACTCCGCGAGTTTCTTCACGATGTTTCAGAAAAAAATATTCATCGCACCATTTTTTATATTTTGGATACAAATGCTCGCCAAAGGGGTCGCATGCTTCTTTGGCTTTTTGGTGCCAGTGCACTACATCTTCATGAAACGGGTAGAAAGGTGTCAGGTCGAAGCCCCCACCGAACCACCATATAGGCTTACCTTGAGTATCTGCGGCAGAAAAAAAACGCAAATTTGCATGCGTGGTAGGGACGTACGGATTCTTGGGGTGTAATACGAGTGAGATACCAATTGCCATGAAACTTTTCCCCGCTAGCTCCGGCCGCTTGATAGTTGCAGATGGTGGCATCTGCCTACCTTGTATATTGGAATAGCCGACCGCCGCTTGCTCAAATATATTGCCTTCCCGCATTATGCAAGTAGTGCCACCACCGCCGTCAGAGCGGTCCCAGGGGTCATTATGAAAAAGACCTTTGCCGTCAATTTCCTCTAGAGACGCACATATCTTTGTTTGCATCGCTTGGAAGTAGTCGTCCACGGACTGTATTTCATTTTTAATCATGCTGGTCGTAGTATTGTGCCAGTTTTGTAATCCCTGATTTCAGATGGCCCGGCGGCAGGCCCACATTTACCTGGGACGATATGGTCTACTAAGGTACCGAACAACCGACGCAATATGTGGATATTACGTGCGGGCGGCCGACCCGAGATATTAGCGCTGGTTGATATTAACGGGGAATTAACTGATTCACATAGTTTTCGGGCGACAGGGTGCGTTGTTTGGCGCACAGCTATTCCCGCATGCTCGCCACGAATCCACCACGGAGCTTTGTCTGATGCTGGCAATATCCAAGTGACCGGGCGAGAGTTGCTTGACGGTAAAGAGTCCGGGCTAATAGGCACCTTGACCCACTCTAATAATTGATTCACATCGGAGATTATAATAACGAGCCCCATTTTTGGGTTGCGGTTCTTAATATGTAAAACGCGACTCACGGCTAAGGGATCTTTTGCTAAGCAGCCGAGCCCAAATACACCTTCGGTAGGATATGCAATGATGCCCCTGCACAGGAGTGTCTGAGCGGCGCAGCGGATGTTATGTGAGTAGGCCAGGATTATAGGCTCCGGCGGTCAGCTTTCGCTGGTACGGGCACGTTTCTTAGCAGTCACTTTTTTCTTTTTTGCTTTTTTCTTGCCGCGTTTCTTACGCTTCGGTGCGGCCTTTAGAAGCTCTATACATTCTTCGAGACTCAAGGATTTAGGTTCCCTGTCCTTGGGTATCTTCGCATTTTTTTCTTTATTGGTTATGTAAGGCCCGTATCGACCGTTTAATACTTGAATGCCTTCTTCTTCAAAATTAAGAATAATCCGATTTTTATCTCTTTCTTCTTTTTCCTGAATGAGTTGGATCGCAATTCCTAGCTCTATGGTATACGGGTCATGCCCCTTAATAGAAACGTTCTTAAAACTTTTCTCCTGTCCATATTTAACGTATGGACCAAAAGGTCCAATACACGCATGAACCTCAAGACCGGGGGCGAGGTGCTCTAGATTTTCCGTCGTAGTACCTAAAATTCGTGGTAATGAAAATAGTTCCAAAGCATCTTCAAGGTTTAATTTTAACCAACTTTGGTCCGGCTTTAGAGCCGCAAATCTGGGTTTTTCCTCATCCTCTCGAGTACCAATCATCACAAAAAATCCATTTTTCCCCCAACGGACAGTGACTGGTTTTCCACTTTTAGGGTCGGTTCCAAGAGTTTTTGGTTCCGGATAGCGCGGTAGTGTGGCGCCATGGCTAATCCGCTCTTTAAAAGGGCCCCAAAAGTCTTCGAGCAGAGGCAAGAATTCCTGTTCACCTAACGAGACAGCATCCAGATTGTCTTCCATGCGTGCAGTAAATTCGTAATCTGTATATTGGCTGAAATGTTTGCTAAGGAAGCCTGTAACAATCCGGCCAGAGTTGGTTGGAAAAAAACGTCTACTATCCATTTCGACGTATTCTCGTTCTTTGATCTTTTCAATAATATTGGCGTACGTGGAAGGTCGGCCTATCCCATATTCTTCTAACGCTTTTACAAGGGTTGCTTCTGTGAATCTCGGTGGTGGGTCGGTGAAATGCTGCTCCAAACGAAGTTCATTGAGACTGACTATATCCCCCACAGAGATTTCGGGTAACAGCCGATCAGTATCATCATCTTTAGTGTCATCCACTCCTTCTTGATAAACGGTTTTAAACCCTGGTTTGATAAGGACAGAGCCATTTGAACGGAACCGATGTTCGGTAATTGCTTCTTGGAGCGCATTCCCTGGAGACAACTCGAGCATGACTGTATCGAAAATTGCTGGCACCATTTGGCTCGCCACAGTTCTCTGCCAGATCAATGTGTATAGCTTTAGCTGGGACTCATCTAGCTTCCCCTTAAGCGAGTCTGGTGTGCGAGCCGCGGAGGTGGGTCGAATTGCTTCATGTGCCTCCTGAGCATTTTTTGATTTTGTTTTGTATTCGGGCGGCGTTGCTGGCACATTCTTGGTGCCATAGCGGTGCTCTATAACATCTCGAATTTCACCAATCGCAACGGCAGCCAGTGAAACGGAGTCGGTTCGCATGTAAGTGATCAGCCCTACCGTTCCCTCGCCCGGTAAGTCCACGCCTTGATACAGACTTTGAGCAACCCGCATAGTTCTTTGAGCATAAAATCCAAGCTTTCTCGATGCCTCTTGTTGCAAGGTGGAGGTAGTAAATGGCGGGGCTGGTTTTCTACTCCTCTGCTTTTTCTCAATGTTGATTGCGACTAGTTTCTCGCCAGAAATCCGATCAAATTCGGATTCTTGAGAGCCTGCATTTTGTAATTGCTTTGCTCGACCGAAAATAGTCGTTTCTACGCTTTTTGCCGCAGACTCATTTTCGAAGCTAAATTTCTCGACCTTCTCCCCTTTATATAGAACGAGCCGTCCTAAAAATTGTTGGCTATTTTTACTAATGTCCGCTTCGATCGACCAATATTCTTGTGGATCGAAAGCTTCGATTGCTTGCTCTCGCTCAACGATCAGTCGGAGCGCTGGACTTTGCACTCTCCCCGCTGATTTACCGCCAACCACCTTCGTCCATAGCAATTCTGATAGATTGAAACCAAAAAGATGGTCTAGGGCTCGCCTTACTTGATACGCGTTTACTAAATCCCAAGAAATATCCTTCGGATTCTGAATTGCGCTTCTAACAGCATCTTTTGTTACTTCATAAAATACTACCCGGTAAACCGGCTTATCACCTAAAGCCTTTCGTTCCCGCAGAATTTCAGTAAGGTGCCAGGATATTGCCTCGCCTTCGCGATCAGGGTCCGTTGCTAAATATATGTTGTCCGCTTTCTTTGCCGCTTTTACGATTTCCCTTACTTGTTTTTCCTTTTCTCTACTGACTTCGTATGTCATGGCGAAATTTTTCTCGGGCTCTACAGCTGACTTACTTGAAGGCAAGTCACGAACATGGCCGATTGAGGCAATGACAGCAAAGTCACTGCCAAGATATTGACCGATTGTAGTTGCTTTGGCTGGTGACTCTACAATTACGAGGTTCTTCGACATTGTGGTGAGCTGATCCTATGCTATGTGCTAATTATAAAAAACCGCGGGCAATGCCGCGGTTGAATTACAGGGTTCCGAGCCATGTGTCAAGATTTACGTTACCTAATGAAATTGTGTGTTGCTTTCATCGAAGACCAAATCTTCCATCCTTGCATAAGCGATTTCTTGGCCGGGCTGGCTAAAAAGGACCATCAAAACCACCCACTTAACCTGTTCCACGTCGATATCCGGACTCTCTAGTGCGAGCAAGCGGTCGATTAGTATTTCTCGTTGGGGCGGTGAGAGGATTCCGATCTGTTCGATATACGTTATAAAGCCGCGACATTGGGAATCAAGTCGGGCACATTCCATATCGTTATATATCCGCGTCCCATTTGCTGTTTCTTGGTTGTGCCTGAATAGCTGGTAGTTTTCTGTAAGTCCATCCAGCCAATGCAGCGCTCGATCTATCTCTGTATCAGCGAATCCTGCTTGAGAAAGTTCGAGCCTAAGCTCGTTTTGATCTGGCTCTGGTTCGTCTTCAGTGTCGACGTATGTTTCAAAAAGATACATTAGAACGTCGAGTACGTTTTCTTTCATGCGCAAAGCTTCTCTTAGTTAATATTTCGTATTTTTTATGCCACAGCGGCTGAGGGCTTTTGGCACCTACCTTGATCTTCCTCTCAAAAGTCAAGGGTGTGAAGGATGGAGGAAACTCAGTCCATCGTCAATGCAAATGCATCAAAGTATCGTGACGCTAAAACAATAATTCAATTATATAGCGTCCTAACTCAGATTAGCTGTATCTGTTTTGTTGGCTGTATGTCGACTAATTTAGTTAGGATTGCGAATAAGATCAAAAATATGGATATCGCTAGTCGCCTCCATAACCAGCGCATAGGAAACGCGATCATATATTTTGAAAACCATGATGCTACCAGCTGCTTCGTCCGGTAATTTGACCAATTCTCCACGTCCCATATTCGGTAAAGAACCGTTTTTATAACGGTCAACTACTGTTGGTCCAGTTTGTAATACTGTTAAAACATCGCCGAGCAAAAGTCCGTGGCGTGCCCCACGGTTTATTACTACAACCTGATATTGGCCAATTAAGGAAACGCCATCAACGACGGAAATAATTTGACCCGCGATAGGCTGATCGGGGGCTTTCGGGAAAAAATTTAATGGAACGTCTAAGACCCCGGGAATCATTCGGTCGCCAACAACTACTTCACGGTTCGTTGCGGTTAATGAAACCGTTGCAGGGTCTCCGCCCCTTGACAAAGAACCTTCGCCTACATGAATTCCATGGTATCCGATCAATGTATTGTCGTCGGGGTCGCGCAGTTCTTCACCAACGTGGACAATACTATAACGTGTCCCATTTGGCGCGGGCTTACCTCCTCGGATATATACTTCGTTCCCGGCGGCTGCTACTAAATGATCGCCACGCGTAGCAAGAATATATGGTAAGTCTGTAATCTCATTCTTCTCCAAGACAAGTCCTTGGGATAGGAAAGAAGAAATGTTTTCATACGGGATACTGGTGATCGATTCTGTTAGCGGCATTACGCGTGCTTGAGGCGACAAGCGGTATGTTGATCCTTGGACATTCATGATGCGTTGGCGCCCATCGATGGTAACTAAAGCCAGTGTATCTCCTGGGTAAATGAGATGTGGATTGTCAATTTGTGGATTCACATACCAAACTTCGGGCCAATACCAAGGATCGCGAAGAAATGTTGCGGCTATGTCCCATAGCGTGTCACCTTTCTTAACAATATATAAATCTGGTGCAGTGGTAGATAGGGGTACTGTCCGGCCGCTGGATAACAAAACTGGTGGTTCTGGATCTTTTGCTTGAGGTGCCGCTCCCCTGATTTCTATTGATGATGAGCTATTGGTGGTGTTGTCTGGTGCGCGGGAAGGACTATCTGATTGATGTATGGATGAATTAGCTGGAATAATACCTTGCACACTGCTGCACCCAGTCAGCGAGATGACCAGAAAAAATATGAGCGCGCTGGCTGCTTTTTTAGGCCGTAATATGTCAGGCGACATGAACACAGAATACTCAATCATGGTGATCCTGATCTACTCGTCGGCAGGCGTTGACATAATATGTCGTATCTAGTCTGATATGGCTGTTAAATAGGTTAAAGTTGAAGGACAAAAATCATGCTCGGTAGGTCATCATAGCGTTAAACATTGTCTGTTATCTTATTTAATAAAGTCAAAAATTTAGGTAGAAATGCATAACTACCTAGTGGTTGAGATCAAATTTATGGCAAAACTCAAAATATTAGAATTTCCAAACCCTAGGTTAAGGATTAAGGCGCACCCAGTCGAGGCCATCGATGAGAAACTTAATCAGAAGATCGACGATATGTTTGAGACTATGTATGAGGCTCCGGGTATTGGTTTAGCTGCAACTCAGGTCGATTATCACTACAGGCTTTTAGTCGCGGACGTTTCGGCCGAAAAAAATGAGCCTTGGGTTCTTATCAATCCCGTAATTATTGAAAAAGATGGCGTCGAGGTGACCGAAGAAGGTTGTTTATCTGTGCCCGGATACTTTGAAGAAGTGGAACGTGCCGAGCATGTAAAGGTTAGGTACTTGGACAGGTCAGGGAGCCAAGTAGAAACGGAATTTGACGGTTTACTTGGTGTATGTGTGCAACATGAAATGGATCACTTAGAAGGTAAGCTTTTTGTCGATTACTTATCAGAAGTGAAGCGCCAACGTATTCGAAAACGTCTAGAAAAAAATCGGCGGCACCATTCACAGGGGACCGCCGCGGTTCTCTAGTTAACCGCAACGGGTAGTAATAAGACGCCATGAATGCCGCAAAGATTGTTTTTGCAGGCACCCCTAATTTTGCCCTCGCTTCCTTACGGGCACTTGTAGTGGGTGGAAGCATACCTGTCGCAGTGCTTACTCAACCTGATCGACCCGCAGGCAGGGGGAACAAGATAAAGGCGAGTCCGGTTAAAACATACTCCATGGAGAAAAATATACCCGTATTACAGCCAAAAAAGCTCAAAGATAGAGAGGTTATAGCGGCAATCGCTGCAATGAAGCCAGATATTATGGTTGTTGCGGCATATGGATTGATCATACCTGACGTACTTCTCGATATTCCCAAGCATGGCTGCGTAAATGTTCACGCTTCTTTATTACCTCGTTGGCGCGGCGCCGCACCTATACAACGGGCAATGCTTGCAGGTGATGTTACAACAGGCATTTCTTTAATGCAGATGGTGGCTGGATTGGATGTGGGGCCCATATATGCGCAGGCAGCCTTGGAGATCGATCCGACTGAATCAGCCGGTGAATTACATGATCGGTTAGCACAGCTTGGTGGGGAGTTTCTAAAAGAGAACCTCTCAGATATCTTGTTAGAGAAGCTCGACCCTATCAAGCAAGATGAGAAGCAGGCAAGCTATGCGAAAAAGATTTTTAGAGACGATGCCAGGATCGACTGGTCTTCACCTGTGCAGAAGATTCAACGGCAAATTAGGGCCTTTAACCCCACTCCCGGAGCATGGTTCGACCTCACAGGCGAAGCAATAAAATGCTGGGAAGCTGAAATAGTTTCAGATTTAGATTCCGAGCAGGTGCCGGGCTCAGTTGTACAAGTTGTGAAAGAAGGAGTTGATATCAAGTGTGGGGAGGGTGTATTGCGTCTTTTAGAGGTTCAGCGCCCCGGGCGACGGCGGGTGTCTGGGGCAGAATTGGGATCTCAAATTAATTTAGTAGGCGCACAGTTTAGTTGACACGAGATGCCTAAAAATAAAGTGGGCGCGCATATACGGGCCGAAGCTGCTAAAACAGTTCATGCTGTTATTTCGAATGGCCGTTCTCTCGATGCTGCATTAAGCAATTCGGAAAAAAAATCAAAAACTGTAGATCACTCGCTTTTACGTTTACTGTGTTATGGCACTCTCCGATATTACTTCAGACTTAGGGGACAACTTAACTTTCTGTTAACGCGACCACTTAAAGCGAAGGATAGGGTTATAGAGTCACTGTTGTTGGTCGGTATGTTTCAGATCACTGACACACGGGTACCAAATCATGCTGCGGTATCGTCAGCAGTGGAAGCGGCCCGTATTTTAGGAAAACCTCAGTACACCAAATTAGTTAATGGGGTGCTGAGAAACTACGTGCGCCATGGTA
>CAJWFK010000003.1 GCA_913031125.1 uncultured Woeseia sp.
TACGTGCGCCATGGTATTAGGGATAAAGATCCCGAAGACCCAGAGGGTCAACTTAACCATCCCCAGTGGCTAATCGAACGGTTGAGGAGAGATTGGCCGGATGATTGGTTAGAAATAATAGGGGCCAATGATGCCCGCGCGCCTATGTGGCTTAGGATTAATCGGACTAAAGCACCTACGGTCGAATATCTGAACCGAAATTCAATAAAGGGCAAAGTATTGCGGGGGTTTGACCAAGCAATTAGGTTAGATAAGCCAATGCCAGTCAATGTATTGCCTGGTTTTCTGGAGGGTCATGTATCAGTGCAAGATGCGGCAGCGCAATTGGCTGGTCCATGGCTGATTGGGGATGGCGGAAAATTCATTTTGGATGCTTGTGCTGCACCAGGCGGAAAAACCGGACACCTTTTAGAGATTATGAGGTCAGGTGGGGCGTTAACAGCAGTTGACTCGGATCCTAACAGGATTGTTAAAGTAGAAGAAACGGCGGCTCGGCTTGGAAGGGACGCAACTATAGTCGTCGCAGACTCGGCTAGGTCGTCGGAATGGTGGGATGGTCGTTATTTTGACCGTATTCTTCTTGATGCGCCGTGTTCTGCGACCGGTGTTATCCGAAGACACCCAGACATTAAGATTTTGCGACGAGATGATGATATTGCGGTTTTGGCTGCAAAGCAGCTTAAGATGTTAAAGGAGCTTTGGGTAACCCTGGAGCCTGGGGGCCGGTTGTTATATGTGACATGCTCCGTATTAAGTGAGGAGAATGAAGAGGTTGTCCAAATATTCCTTGATAAACATGACGATGCTAAAGAAAATCGACTGTTGCCAAATAACAACATTCGCGCTCTAATGCGTAAACGGCAGGTGGGCTATCAAATTCTTCCGGGTACCGAAGATGTAGATGGCTTCTACTACGCTTGTCTAGAAAAATTGTGCTCAAAGACTAATGAGAGGCATGTCTAAAAAACCGATAACATTAAAGATGTTGGCTTTAATCACCAGCGTTTTGTTTTATTCGTCCCTGTTGGCGCAGCAGTTGCCTGAGCGTCAGGGATTTTTTGATATACGTTCGGCATCGATTTCTTTAAATGAGGGGGTATTTGAACTCGATGCTAGGCTACAACTTATTTTAAGTGATGAAGCTTTAAATGCCTTAAGTAGTGCGGTGCCATTAACCATAGAGCTTGAAGTAGAAGTTATTCGGGTTCGACGGTTTTTGCCGGACGATCCCGCCCCTTTACTTACTTTTATGTATGAATTGGAATACAGGCCGTTAAGCCAGCGGTATATCGTGCGTAACTTAAATAGCGGTAACCAGGATGCTTTTTCAACTCTTTACTCGGCATTGAACAATTTGGGGCGGATTCAAGCTTTACCAATAATTGATGACGCTGTTTTGGATCTTGACAGTGATTATCGTTTGCGATTGCGCGCAAGGTTGAGTACCCGGCAATATCCAGCTGCATTGCGATTTTTGTTTTTCTGGCGTAGTCAGTGGCAACTCGAAAGTGAATGGTACGAATGGATGCTAGAACGATAAGGCGTGCCGCTGTCACGATGATTGGCGTTGTTGGCGTCAGTCTGAGCGCTGCCGCATTGTTTCTTCTAAGCTGGACACCGCAGAATTCTGATGACTACGAGTCCCTGCATATTATTATTCTGCTGATAAATATAGCGGGTGTATTGGTGTTATTCGGGCTGGCCGCGAGCAATTTGTTAAGGCTTCTGCACGATTATCGTCGCAAGGTTCCTGGATCAAAACTTAAAGCGCGCATGGTTCGCATGTTTGTTGGCCTTGCACTACTTCCATTACTCGTCGTTTTCTATTTTTCTATGCAATTCATTAATAGTGGCATTGATAGTTGGTTCAATATTGAGGTCGAGGATGGTCTGGACGAAGCTCTTGCTCTTAGTCAAGCAGCTCTAGGTATCCAGATGCGGGACCATCTCAGCACAACGGCTCGTCTTGCGAGCGCTCTGCAAAGTGTAGATACACGGCAGCTGATATTCGAACTTAGCAGGCTACGTAGGGAAGCTGGTGCCGCTGAGATTTCCATCTTCGGCAGTAATGGTCGGATTATTGCAACAAGCTCGGATAGGCCAGCTGGGTTGTTACCATCGCCATTGACTGAAGAGGTGCACCTTCAAATAAGACAAAATCGTCCGTACGTTAGTTTGGATCCAGCAGATGATGGCAATTATGAAATCCGAACCGCAGTATCGTTTGGAAACCCGAATCTGGGAGGAGTTTTTCAGGCGCTTTATGCAGTGCCGGAGCGCATTAGCCTAATGGCAAATAGCGTAGAATCATCAAATAGGGACTACAAACGCGCAGCGTATATTCGAGAGCCATTAAAAAGAAATTTTTCTCTCACTCTCACCGTTGTGCTTCTTCTGTCCTTATTGGGCGCCATTTACGGTGCATTCGTCCTTTCTCGGAGGCTAGTCGAGCCTATTCAGGATCTAGTTGCTGGTACTCGCGCTGTTGCTGAAGGTGATTTTGATACGAAGCTTCCAGCACCGACTAGAGATGAAATTGGCTTTCTCATCAGCTCTTTCAACGAAATGACGCAGAGATTATCTGGCGCCCGTCGGGAAGCAAGGCTTAATCAAGCATTAGTCGAGGCGGAACGTACTAATTTAGCGGTGATACTTGACCGACTTTCAACCGGTGTTGTCGCGCTAGAGCCTGATCTTAGAATCCGGGTCGCTAACGCTGCTTCAGGGTCGATACTGAATGTTGATTTGGAGAAAAAAATCGGGAAATTCCTGCCAAATGTGGCAGATGGGCAACCTTTGCTTCAACAATTTGTTGATATTGCGAGATTTCATTTGGATCGGGGTGAGACAGAGTGGAGGGAGCAGATCGTATTGAGCGGAGAGGTAGGGAGGCGTGTTTTGACTTGTGCCTGTACCGCGCTACCAGGGGACGAAGACAACAATATAGGGGGTTATGTGGTTGTGTTTGATGACATCACGGCACTTCTGCAAGCGCAACGTGATGCAGCGTGGGGAGAAGTTGCCCGCAGATTGGCACACGAGATCAAAAATCCTCTTACCCCTATTCAATTATCAGCCGAACGTATGCGACGGAAGTACTTACAAACATTACCGGAGGCAGATGCACAGTTGTTGGATAGGGCGACTCATACGATCGTGCAGCAGGTTGAGGCGATGAAAGAAATGGTTAATGCATTTAGCGATTATGCGCGAGCTCCTGACATTGATCTTGATCAGTTCAATATTGAAGTACTGGTTCATGAGGTTGTAGATCTATATCGTGGCCAAGAAATTGATATAGAGATTATCTTGAAAACCGCTTCAGATATGCCTCGGATAGAAGCAGACGCTGGGCGGGTTAGACAAATCATGCACAATTTATTGCGTAACTCAGTTGAAGCTCTTGAGCTCTCGCAAAACGGTACTATCGAAGTCGATATCAGTGCGGGTGAATTTCATGGGGTTGACGTGATTGAAATTGTTGTTGCTGACAATGGACCAGGTTTCAAAAGTCAATCCCTTAATCAAGTATTTGACCCTTATGTGACTACCAAACCAAAAGGAACTGGGTTGGGACTCGCGATCGTGAAAAAACTCGTTGAGGAACATGCAGGCACTATTGAGGCTGAGAATTTAACAGTTGGTGGTGCAATGATTCGTATCCAATTACCAATTGATGAAATTTCACGCGGCAAGCTGATCGCTAAACTGCCGGGTAGAGTAGAACAGGGGAGAGCGAAGGTATGAGTGCATCAAAGGTGCTTGTTGTAGATGATGAAGCCGATATCCGAGCACTTATCGAGGAAATTCTGTCAGAAGAGGGTTACGAAGTGACGGTAGCAGGCGACGCATCGGAGGCGCGCCGATCGAAAACACTTAGCAGGTTCGATCTCATACTACTTGATATCTGGATGCCAGAAACTGATGGTATTAGCCTACTTCATGAGTGGACCGAGGCAGGTCCTCTCGATTGTCCAGTAGTGATGATGTCGGGACATGGAACGGTCGACACAGCAGTGGAAGCTACTCGATTGGGCGCCTTTGATTTTGTCGAAAAACCATTGTCCCTAGCTAAGCTTCTGCATACAGTGGAACGCGCAATAGACGCAATGGGGAAACCATCTAGTCAAGGCCGAAGGAGGCTGCCTTCTGCCCTTTTGCCGATAGGGCGTAGCTCAGTAATGAGAGCATTGCGAGACACACTAGATTCATTGGCCCAAAATGACTCGTGGCAGCTATTTGCAGGAGAGGTAGGTTCCGGCCGAAAAGATTTTGCTCGATATATTCATAGTAAGAGTAGCAGGGCTGACTCGCCGTTAGTGATTCTACCCAGTGCGGCTCTTACTGAGAATAACGTGGAAAAACAATTGCTTGGGAAAGAAGATGGTGACGATGTATACAGTGGATTTTTTGAGCAGGCTAAAAATGGCACTCTTATCATTAATGAGCTAACTGATCTTTCTGAGCAGGCACAAAAATTGGTTAAGGGCGTTATGGAAGAGGCAAAATTTATGCGCGTTGATGGACACACTGTGGTCCCTATGCAGGCTCGCATTTTCGCGACGGTTAATATCGATTATGAGAAGGTCATTGAAGACCGAAAATTACGTCGCGATCTTATATCCGTCTTTAAAGCAAAGCCGGTTTATGTTCCTCCGCTCCGCGAATATTTACAAGACGTGCCCGAAATACTTAATCATTATGTTGATCGGCTTGTTGATGCGGATTGCTTGCCGTTCAGACGTTTCAGCGTAGCAGCACAAAATCGTTTACGTAATTATCCGTGGCCAAATAATCTAAAGGAACTAGAAAACCTTGTAAATACTATTCTGGCGTCAAATAGAGAAGGGGAAATTAGTTTAGCAGAGGTTGAAGCCCAGATGTCCCTCGTTCCAGCTATCGCTCATGGATCTATTGTTCAGCAGGATCTTTTATCATTACCATTGCGTGAGGCTAGGGAACAGTTTGAGCGCTCTTATCTAATACAACAACTGACATTATGTGGCGGCAAGGTGGGTAAACTTGCCCAACGGGTTGGGATGGAGCGTACACATCTGTACCGTAAACTGCGCGCCCTTGGCATTGATTTTCGTGCGGCTGGACAGGGCAAGTCTTAATCAGAATGGCTCATGTTTTTTCTCCTAGCCCAAAAATCTGCATTGCTAATCCCCAGAGCTTCTGGATCAAATGAATATTTTGATACACCAGCATCCAGTTGCGCTTCATAATCATGCAGTGCTTTAAGTGCGGCATTGCCCTTCAATAGTAAGATCAAGATAGCAATAATATTGAGCCACGCCATAAGGCCCACACCCATATCACCAAGGCCCCAGGCCAGTTCAGCAGTTCTCACGCCACCATAAAATACTGCACAAATCATCATCAGTTTAAGGATGAACATATCTGCGGGAATCCTAAAGAAGCGACGAAGATATGCCACATTTGTCTCGGCAATATAGTAATAAGCTAAAACGGTGGTGAAAGCGAAGAAAAATAACGCGAGTGCAATGAAGGGTTTTCCGATAGTGGGCATCGCGCTCTGAACTGCAATTTGGGTAAATGCTGGGCTGCTAGCGTCGGTCGCGGCGGGTAGGTTTTGAAGAATGAAACCACCGTCAGAGCCGTGGACGTTATATGCGCCGGTGATTAATATCATAAAGGCTGTAGCGGAGCATACTAATAAGGTATCGACGTACACGGAAAATGCTTGAACCAATCCCTGCTCCGCTGGATGATTGACCTCGGCTGCGGAAGCAGCATGGCACCCAGTACCCTGCCCAGCTTCATTAGAGTAGACGCCACGTTTAACTCCCCAGCCGATTGCTGCACCAACCCCAGCCATAGGGGTGAATGCATCTGCCATGATCAATCCAATTACCCTCGGTAGCAACTCGATATTAAGTACTATGATGCTTAGTGCTATCACAATGTAGGTTAGCGCCATAAAAGGCACAATAACCTGTGTTACTCGGGCGATGCGTTTGACGCCCCCAAATATAATAATCCCAAATACCGTTACTACGAAGGTTGTGGAAAACAACTTGGTATAGCTGATAGTGCCAAGGAATGATTCGATTGAGCCATTGGACCCAAATGCAATTTCAATCGATGAACTAATAGCATTTGCTTGGACGGTGGGTAAAAGAAGCCCTGTAGCCAGAATTGTCGCTAAAGCAAAAAACCAGGCATACCATTGGTAGCCCATTGCCTTTTCTATATAGAATGCTGGCCCGCCGCGATATTGGCCGTCCAACTCTTCCTTATAAATTTGACCAAGAGTGGATTCCACATAAGCGGTGGCGGCGCCAAAAAAAGCAACGACCCACATCCAAAAAACCGCACCCGGTCCCCCAAACCCGATAGCAGCTGCAACGCCAGCGATATTCCCGGTGCCGACGCGTCCTGACAGTGATACTGCCAATGCTTGAAAAGAAGAAATACCATGGTCCGACTCTTTACCAGAAGCTACTAGGCGTATCATTTGGCGGAAGTGCCGAATTTGCACGAAACGCGTTAAGATTGAAAATAGAAGGCCCGCGCCTAGACACAGATAGACAAGATGTTCGCTCCAAACGTAACTGTTAATCTGATTGACCAATTCTTGCATGCTAGGCCCCAATGCCAGGTTATGATTTATAGATGGGTCGTCGGATACTACAGGATTCCATTAGTTATCTCCCCTGATGAAAAGCTATTCAGGACAGCCAGCTGGCTACAGTTACCCCAACAAAACTGCCGATCGCGTAGCCGAACGAGCCCGCTAAAATACCAGGTATCAGGAGGTTGCCCCATCCTTTTGCTGAAGCTAGTGCCGGCGCACTAGATGGCCCTCCAATTCCGACGGCAGAAGCCATCGCCAGCTCAGCTAGGTCGAATCGAAAAAGGAGCCCTAACCCGAATAGAACGACGAGGTGTATTACTATAATAATGCCGGCAAAAACAAATAAAATTGGCGCAATTTCAATTAGCTGCCAGACATCAGCGCTCGCACTGATGCTGGCCAAGAATATGAACATCATGATATTTCCGGTTTCCCGATGACCGGAAAGTAAGCTGATTGAATTTGGCAGGATAGTGGCAATGGTGACCGTAATACCCGTAATGAGCAAAATCTCAAACTGAGGATAATTAAACACAGAAGCGAAAAAGATACCGGTTGCCGCAATAGCAAACGCAAGGGCAAGGCTCATTAACAAGCCCACAATATCCAGCGTTTCTATAGTATGTACCGGAGCGTCGTCGGGCTCGGGATCGACCGGTTTAGCGTTCTCCATATGCTTTGTTGGGAATCTTCTCGCCATCCAAGATATACCGGGGATAAGAATGATCAGTAGGAAGTGCAAGTTTGTAATGACATTGTCCGCTGCAATAGCTGCGGCCAATTGACTACTATCTTGCATGTTAGTTGCTTCGGCTACAGCAGCGAAGTTTAGACTGCCCCCAATGTAAGTGCCTGTGAAGATCCCCGCAATTTGAGCCTCTTGGGGACCTAGATTAACGAGACTTGTCCCAATAACTGTGCCGGCAACAACGGCGGCACTCCCTATCATAAAGGCCAGTAATGTTGGCCCAGACTCCTTGATAATACGTCTGAGATTCGCTTCAAATAAAAGCAATGGGATGGCTATTGGGACAAGGTATTGCCACACGACATCATAAGCTCCTGCAGATGTCGGGATAACACGGAGGTTTGCCAAAATGATTGACAGTGTTATTAATAACATTACCCCAGAATATTTTCGGCCCCAACTTGTTCGCTCGCACCAAAAGCCAAATGCAGCAATCGCGATGAGGATTGACCAGATAGCAAAGTCCTGATCAGGACTTATCAGGGATTCGGATACCATGGAACTCCTATTTCTAGATTTATTTTTAAGTTTCTCATTTGCAAGAGGTGGTAGCGAGTGTTCTAGTCACCAACCCGTATCCTTAGAACTTCAATCTCTGCTTGGCGAAGTTGCTCGCGGTTTTGGTTAAGTTGTTCAAGGTTACTAATTGGGCCAATGCGAACTCGATGATAGGTTTGATCGTCAATTGATATTCGCTGGATTGTTGATTCTATTCCAAGTAATGCGAGTTGGGCCTTTCGGCGATCGGCGTCCGCGTATCTTGTAAAGGAGCCGGCTTGTAGGATATATACACCAGGCTGTTGCACAGCCGCTATCTGATTGTCCAAACTTACATCCGATTCGTCTTCCGGAATAATGACTTCGAAACTAGGAAGCATCTTGTAAAAAGAGAATCTGGGCTCTGTTTCTTCGCTTTCTATGGGGCTTGGTTCTAGCGTAACAGACGGTGAGGCGGTACTTATCGGCCCTGTCATGCTTGCCGGTTGTTGTGTGTTTAATTTTGGTAATGATTTGGTCTCTTCGCTATTAAGGTAGATTGCGAATGAGACTGACAAGCCGATAACCAGTCCAAAAGACATCCACATCCAGCCTGGATATCCATTGTTTCTTTTGGGTTGGTGATGCCGGTTTTGGCGATGTTTCTGGGCCATAAATCTCTACATTTCTGCCGGGGCAGAAACACCGATAATAGAAAGTCCGTTCGCAATTACCATTTGAGTAGCTTTAATGAGTGTTAAACGCGCATTCCGGAGGTTGGTATCTTCAACGAGAAAGGTATGGGCGTTGTAATAGCTATGCAGTTCGTTTGCGATGCCCCTTAGATAGTGCACCAGAGTGTGGGGTGATCGCTTAGTGGCGGCGAGCCCAATAATTTCTGGGTAACGACTTAGCGAGCCCATAAGCGCCTTTTCGTGAGATTCAGTTAACCGCTCGAAATGTTCCACCCCAATCCCTTCATTATATTCGAGCGACTGGTCTTTCAATTGGCGAAAAACGCTCTCTATGCGCGCGTGTGCGTACTGGATGTAGTAAACAGGATTATCCGTAGAATTACTTTTCGCAAGCTCAAGATCAAAATCAAGGTGTTGATCGTTTGAACGCATGACGTAGAAGAGTCGCGCTGCATCGTTCCCAACCTCTTCCCGCAGTTCTCGCAATGTTACAAATTGTCCCGATCGAGTTGACATCTGTACTTTATCTCCACCTCTGTACAGAGTGACGAATTGGACAAGCAGGGCTTCCATACTATCTGCGGCATAACCAAAAGCCTCAAGTCCTGCCTTTACTCGATTAACGTAGCCATGGTGATCCGAACCCAGTACGTCAATCAAGAGGTCATAGCCACGTTTTCGTTTTCCATAATGGTATGCAATGTCTGAAGCGAAATAAGTTGTTTTTCCATTAGCTCGGACGACGACTCGATCTTTGCTATCACCAAAGTCTGTAGAACGAAACCAGACGTTTCCATCTTTCTGATAGGTCATACCGCGGTCTTCAAGAGCAGCGAGCGCGTCATCAATTAAACCATCTGTCAAGCTTTGCTCTGAAAACCAACTATTGAATGTTACGCAGAAACCCTCAAGATCATCCTTAATGTCCTCAAGAATAGACTCTAGAGCCTGTTGACGGATAGATCTAAATTTATCTGCGCCGAGCATTTTTTCGGAGTTTTCGATCAATGCATCGATCATTTCTTCTTTATTGTTATTTGGCACGCTATCCAAAAGGAGCGATACACTCGTATCCGATATATCTTCATCGACACTTGCGGCAATGGTGCGAATGTAATCTCCGTGATAGCCGGCTTCGGGAAAAGTGAACGATTCACCATTTTTCTCCAACATACGCAATAGAATACTCACACCGAGAATATCCATTTGCCGACCGGCGTCATTAACATAGTATTCTCGGTCAACCTGATAGCCAGCTGCCTCAAGCAAATTGCCAAGGGTTGCTCCATACGCCGCGTGACGGCCATGCCCCACATGCAGTGGACCGGTTGGGTTGGCGGAGACGAACTCAAGAAGAACTTTTGGCGTATTGCGAGCAGCCTTTCGCCCATAAGCTGAACCTGATTTAAGAATCTCGGCAAGTTCACGGTGGAGAGCGAGCTGGCTAATATGAAAATTAATAAAGCCCGCTCCGGCAATATCTACGGAATTGATTAAATCGCTGTCGGGCAGGTTTTTGATTACTGTTGTTGCTATCTCTTTCGGTGATTTGCCCAAGGTCTTCGCAAGGCGCATTGCTATATTAGTTGTGAAATCGCCGTGGCGAGGATCGCGAGTGCGCTCAATCATATTATTGATCGATTGGTTTTCAAGAACCCCAGAGTATTCAGGTAAGGCTGTTAGTGCCTGTTGAAGTATTTTTTCAATGTTGCTTTTCAAAAATTTGGTTCCTAGGCTACCTACTACTGTTAAGCGGGCAATTTTAACGCCCGGTCAGAAAAGCTCAATCGGGTCCACGTCGATTGACCATCTTACCCGACGGGCTTTCGCACTGCCTTCCAGTTTGTGTCTCAATTTTAATAGCATCTCATGTAGGTTTTGTCGTTTCGAACTTTGGAGCAGCAGTTGAGCTCGGTATCTGCCAGCTTTGCGTTCCATGGGAGCATTCACAGGACCTAAAACGCGAACACCCGCGACACCAGCGTTATCGGCTAGTATGCGGGCGTATTCAAGAAAATTGTGGGCGTCGTTTCTTCGTATAGCTGTGGCGCGGAGCAAGGCAATCCTTGAAAAGGGGGGCCAAGCAGATTTTTCACGTTCTTCAAATTCGTTTTCCATTACAGCGTAGTAATTTCCGGTCAAAAGTTGTTGCCAAAATGGATGGGCTGGGAAGGCTGTTTGGATAAGTACCTTACCCTGACGCAGTTCCCGACCGGCTCTTCCGGCTACTTGAATAATACTTTGGGCAAGTCGTTCGGCGCCTCGAAAATCCGTGCTAAATAGTCCTTGGTCGGCGTTAACAACTATAACCAAAATGAGGTTAGGAAAATGGTGTCCCTTTGATAGCATTTGTGTGCCGACTAATATTTTTGTTTCGCCTGACGTTGCATTCATGAGCGCTTTGTCCAATGTGCCTTTTAGGCGTGTACTATCAGAATCAATGCGCGTTACCCTCTGGCTTGGAAAACTGCGCCTTAGCGACTCCTCGAGCCTTTCTGTTCCATGCCCCAAGGGATTGCAAGTGGCTCCACATACAGTACATTGTTTTTCATACGGGCGCTGCGCACCGCAATGGTGACACTTAAGCATATTGGTTTGGGCATGGACGGTCATACGTGAATCACATTGTGCACATTCAGATACATGGCCGCAGCCGGAACAAACGAGTGTGGGCGCAAAGCCCCTCCGATTGAGAAAAACTAACACTTGCCCGTTAGTATCAAGGGCCTTTTTAATCGATTCCACAACTGGGCCACTCAGGCCATCCGGCCTGCCATGATGGGTTAGATCAATAAGCTTCATCTTGGGTAAAACAGCTTTACCCACTCGCTTGGGCAGCTCGATAAGACTGTATGTTTTTTCTCTGCAGTGCATAAGGGATTCGACACTGGGCGTTGCTGAACCTAGAACAACCGGAATATTCTTTTGTTTGCCACGCAGAATAGCGAGATCTCTGGCTGAGTAACGAAGGCTATCCTGTTGTTTATAAGAACTATCATGTTCTTCATCGACGATAATGAGCCCAAGGCAATTGAATGGTATAAATATTGCCGACCGAGTCCCGATAAGAACTTGCGCTTTTCCACTACGTGCTGATCTCCAAGCACACAGTCGTTCCGTATCAGTAAGCCCAGAATGATATACGGCAGGCTTCACTCCGAGGCGCTCCTGGAAGTGCTTCAATATCTGTGGTGTCAATCCAATTTCGGGTACTAGCACAAGTATCTGTTGCACGCTCTTTAGTGCATTTTTGATTAAATTTAGATAAATCTCAGTTTTTCCGCTGCCGGTCACACCATGGATGAGACTAACCTGAAAACCTTTTTTTGTACGCAACTTGGCAAGCGCGGCATTTTGGTCGCGGGTTAATGGTGGACCCTCCTGTATTGGCAGATCAAAGAGATATTCAGTGGATTTTTTAGGCAGCACTGATATTTCAACTAGGGATTTCTCTACTAGTCTTTTTACCGGACTGCGCCATCCAGATATTTTTTTGTCTAAATTACTCAGGGGCATTGCTTTGGTTTGCTTGAGTTCGGCAAGAATTTTGCTCTGTATGGGGGCACGTTTCTTTAAAGTATTTAGGTCACATTTCTCCCCTAATTTGGTGGCCATCAGTTGCTTGAACATGGGAACAAGTGGCTTGCCCTGTCGAAGTAAGGCTGGCAGCGCTATGGTGGCAACTTCACCGATGGGGTGATGGTAATAATTGCTGACAAAACGTAGAAGCCGAAGGTCTGTTGCTGAATATAATGGAATTGAGTCAAGGACCTTTGATACAAGTTTTAATTTTTTCGTCGGCAGGTCACTTTTGTCGGAAACCTCCAACACAACCCCGACGAGGTTCTGGGAACCGAACGGTACTCTGACTCTGCACCCAGGCTTTATCTCATGGTCCCCTGCCAAGTAATCAAATAAACGAGAGATGGGGACATTTATGGCGACCCTAACAATAGCTTGTTGTTTCACGTAAGCGTGGTCCCGCTAATCAGGAGAATATTTATAAATAAAAAACATACGTATACAAACCTTCATTCTTGCTGTAGTTGGACTCTAAATCTGCTGACTAATATAACTTGATCGGGAGAACGTCAACCAAAGGTGCTACTAGACGTTAAATAGTCATGATTTGAAGATTGGAGTCAAGGTGTATGATTAAAACAAATAAAACTAATAGGACCTAGGAACAGAAAAAATACTTACATGAACACCTGTGTAGCTGGTTTTGAGGTATTGTGCAATGAACATAACGGTACAGGAGCTAAAAAACTGCAACGCGAGGCCGAATTTAATCGATTTTTTGCTGAGGTGGAAAAGCGGGCACTTAGAATTGCCGAAATCAGTATTCGTGACCGTGAAGATGCGCTTGACCTTGTGCAGGAAGCAATGATCAAACTAGTTCGTAATTATTCTGATAAACCATCGGAGGAATGGACACCCCTTTTTTATCGTATTCTTCAGAATAATATTCGAGATTGGCAGCGTCGCCGCGCTGTGCGTGCTCGGGTAATGGTATGGTTTGGGAAAGATAAGGATGATGATGACTTCGACCCTATCGCTGCCGCTCCTGACCCGGTTGGCCGGACGCCGGAGGAAGAGTTACAGTCTGATGAGGCGATGCAGACGTTGGAACGCGCGATTTCTAATTTACCAGCAAGACAGAAAGAGGCATTCATACTACGTACATTTGAAGGATTAGATGTTGCAGCTACTTCAGTGGCAATGGGGTGTTCTAAGGGTAGTGTCAAAACGCATTATTCGCGAGCTGTACATAAGTTGCGTGAGAATTTGGGGGAGCATTGGTAATGCATGAAAAGAGTGATCTAGCAGCTGAAGATGTTTTGGTGCGCCAAGCCAAGCAGGCTTTTGACGACAGTGTGGAGAGGATTGATGGCCAAACATTATCCAAGCTAAATCAGGCTCGGCAAACGGCCCTTTCTGAACTCACGCCTAGGAAGTCGGCAATCACGCAGTGGACTCCACTAGTGGGGTTAGCGGCGGCGACCGCTGCGGCTATTGTATTTTGGCCAACCCAACCAGGGGTGGAGGACTTTTCCATTCCGTTGATAGCTACTGATATGGAAGTGTTGCTGATGGAGGAAAACTGGGAGATGCTTGAGAATCTTGAATTTTACAGCTGGATAGAGTTGGGAGAGGACACGACACCGCTCGGCGATACTGAGAATAATGTCAGCTGACTATCAGGTTTTCCGGTTGCTGCTGGCCGCGATGGCATGGTTGCTAGTAACAACAGGTACCGTTGTCGTTGCCGAGGAGACAGCGGATAGTGTGGAGTTGGAGTTTCTTGAATATCTGGGTAGTTGGGAAGGGTCAGACAAGGATTGGGTATTGTTCACCTTGGATCTTGAATCAGGTAAACAAATAAACGAGAAGGAAGTAGAAAATATTGCGGCGAGAGAACGTGAGAAGGCAGGGGAGTTGGATGATGAGAGTTAGATATTATCTGTCGGTAATGGCATTGCTTGTACTAGGGTTCAGCTCTGTAGCGAATGGTCAAAACCTTTCAAATAGTTGGGACAAACTAACAGATGCGCAAAAGGAAATATTATTACCATTCTCTGATCAATGGGAATTTCTGTCGACAGAGCGGCAAACGTATCTCGCACAGGGTGCGCTTCGTTACGCAGAGATGGATGCCGAACAGCGGGCGGCGGCTGAATCGCGTTTTAGAGCATGGCAGGATCTTAGTGAAAATGAACGGGACACAATTCGCAATCAATACAGGCAATTTCAAAATTTGTTACCACGGGAAAAAGAACGAATCCGTGATAATTTCCAACGATTTCAAAAGTTACCTTTAGATCGCCGCCAACAACTCAGAGATCGTTTTCGTCGGATGGATACCGATCAGAGGCAGAAAATTAGGGAGCGGCTACGACACCGACAAAACCGGAATAGGCCCCGGCCCATTAATCCTCCAAATTAGTGCTAGGAATCTCAAATATAGAATTGTTAGGATCATTCCTATCCTTATGGAACATTGCATTATCAGCTTAGAATGATTAAAAATAATTTTTCGCCAATAGTGGTAATAAAAACGACTGGACAAGCAAGTGAAGATTGGGATTCAGTAATGCGCGGGCTTTATAGGGTTAGGCAATTTGCAGGTCAAAACGGATCGGGGTGCTGAATGCTTTGTGGTTCTTCATCAAATATCTCGCAGCAGGTTCTTCGAACGGATGTCGGAGGCATGCCGCTAGAATGGATCGATTATCGGGAGGCAGTGCGCCTTTATCATAATAATCAGGTTGCTTATGATTGCGGTACGATCCTTTATACGATATTTGGGGGCTTCAGTGCGCTGACCCATCTGCGTAGCCAAATAGAAGTCAGCTCAATAATTGCGACAAATGGCACTGGTCGTAATGCTGCGTTCGTGCGTGATTCCTATGTTCCACCCCTCAATAATCGAACGCTTTTTAAAAGAGATGCGAATCTTTGTTTATATTGTGCAGCGCAGTTTCCTGCACGGTTACTGACACGAGACCACATTACCCCATTATCACAAGGCGGCTTGGATGTTTGGAATAATGTGGCAACGGCATGCCGCCGCTGTAATAATCACAAAGGTGGGTGTACCCCCGAACAGTCGGGAATGCAGTTAATTGCGGTTCCGTTCACCCCAACTTATGCGGAATATATATACTTGAAAGGCCGACGCGTGTTAGCGGATCAAATGCAATATTTGCTTGCCCATATTCCAAGATCTAGTCCTCTACACAACAGACTGAGCAGCCACTTATCAAACGTGAGAACACTTTTTTGATCGCTTTCAGAATTCCTGTATTGTCTAGCAACGATGCAGTATTTAATTGATGCTAGCGTATATGTATTCCGTGCCCATTATTCTATGCCAGATGATATGGTCGACGATCACGGTAATCCGATCAATGCTCTTTACGGGTTTTGTCGTTTTATTGGCGATTTCATTGAGCAGATTAATCCAAGCCACATTGCGGTACTTTTTGATGGGAGTCTGACAGGTTCTTTTCGTACCGAGATCTATCCGCTCTACAAAGCAAACCGTGATCCTGCACCGCCGGAGTTGAAGCGACAGTTTGAGCAATGTAGGCGGTTTGTGCGAGCACTCGGTGTAATGGAGTCAGCGCATCAGCGTTACGAAGCTGATGACCTTATTGGCACGCTAGTCAGCCAAGGCCGGAAAATTGGGGTTCCATCAACGATTGTAAGTCGTGACAAGGACTTGACCCAGTTAGTGTCTAAAGATGATGTATTTTGGGATTACGCTGGTAAAGGTAAAATGGGATACGCAGCTATTCCCGAGTATTTCGGTGTTTGGCCTGAACAAATTGCTGATTTTCTTGCTTTAGCCGGCGACAGTGTAGATAACATAAAAGGTGTGCCGGGTATTGGCCGAAAAACAGCAATTGCGTTACTCCAACATTTTGGATCACTGGACAATGTGTATGCTCATCTAGATACCGTGCACCAAGTGAATGTGAGGGGTGCTAAGGGCCTCGCAACAAAACTCGAACTGCATCGCGAAGATGCAATATTAGCTCGTAAATTAACTGGTATAGCCTGCGATGTGCCTATAGAAAAATCAGTCGCCGGTCTCAAGCCAGAAAAACCGGACTTAGTGGCCATTAATGAGCTTTTTGACGAGGCGGCTATTGGTATTGCTCTTCGCCGACAGGCAGAACGAATCGCTCGACTTAGGAGTGGGTAAGAATTTATATGGCTTTACAATTAGGTCATGCCTGACTGGGTAACCTTGTTTTCATCGCTGCGTGCACATGACATAAAGGTGGCAATGGCTTGCACACCGCAGCCCATTACTGGCGGTGATATAAGCTCCGCATGGCGCATTGATGCATTAGACCATCAGTTCTTTTTGAAGACTGGACCAGTTTCTGCATATGACAGTTTTTTAGCTGAAGCAGATGGATTAACGGAACTTAAACAGGCAAATGCACTGCGGATACCGGAGGTTTTACACTGTGGTGTCTCTAGTGCTGATAGTTTCCTCGTCTTGGAATGGATAGATTTCGAATCTGTTTCTGCGAGAGCCGAGGAAAAATTAGGAGAGCAACTAGCCCAACAACACAAATGTCTGTCCGAATCTTTCGGGTGGTATCGTGACAATATAATTGGGTCGACGCCTCAGCGAAATCAACCTAGTGACGACTGGTTGAAATTTTTTTCGGAATTCCGGCTCGGGTTTCAGCTTGAACTAGCAGCAGCTAATGGATATAGAGGTCAGCTAGAAAAAGATGGCCAAAAATTGCTTAATTCGCTGGCAGGTTTCTTTGAGAACCATTCTCCAGAGCCATCGTTGCTTCATGGAGACCTGTGGGGCGGCAATTGGGCGGTAGCGGATGGCAATCCTGTGTTGTTTGATCCTGCTGTCTATTATGGGGATCGTGAAACGGATCTCGCAATGACTGAATTATTTGGGGGCTTTGGCGACAGTTTTTATGTTGCCTATGATCGAACTTGGCCATTGTCGCCGGGATTTGGTGAGCGGCGACTCCTATACCAGCTATATCATGTTTTGAATCACCTTAATATTTTTGGTGTGGGTTATTTGCAGAGTGCACACCGAATAATCAAACAATTAATTTAATTCTGTTGGATGTATTACTTGGTATTCGTATGAACGGAGGGCTCAGATTGGAGCTCCCATTTTGCGCGCGCGTGTAAGGCTTTCCTTCTCTTGCGCTGACTTATCTGCAGCGCTATAGGTTGGACTTGTTTCGGGCCACCTACCCATATTTTCTGTGAAAGTGCGTAAAAGAAAAGCTAAATGTTCTTCGCGGGCATTTAAGGCTGGAATATATCTCAGACATTTCCCGCCGGATATCTGGAATAGCTTTGCATTTTCTATTGCAATTTCTTCGAGTGTCTCAAGGCAGTCGACGGCAAAACCAGGGCAGATAACATCAACTACACCAACTTGTTTTTTTCCCCAGAGCTCTAATGTTTTATCCGTGTATGGTTGCAACCATTCCGCACGACCAACGCGGGATTGAAAGCTTACTTGCCACTCACTCTCATTTAGTTCCAGTTCCTGAGCTAGTAAGCGTGCGGTTTTATGACATTGGCAATGATATGGATCACCTGCTAGGAAAGTTGATTGGGGAAGCCCGTGGAATGACATTAATAAACGGTCGCTACGGCCATTTTCAGTCCAATGTTCATGTACTGTTGCCGCAAGGGAAGAAATGTAATCAGGAGCATCATGATAGTGATTAATAAATTTGAGTTCTGGTACCCAGCGGCGCTGGGATAGGATTTCTGTCACAGCATCAAAAACACTGCCGGTAGTTGTCCCGCTATATTGTGGGTAGAGGGGTAATACAACCAGTCGTCGTACATGATGAGCAAACATTTTGGCTAAGGCAGTTTTGATTGAAGGATTGCCGTAAGACATACCAATTTCTACGTGAATCTCCGCGGAAAACTCTGATGCTAGTGCTGTCCGCATTTTGGCTGCAATTTCCTCAGTGTGCAGCAAGAGTGGGGATCCTTGCTTGGACCAGATTTTACGATATGCTTTTGCGGAGCGAGCCGGACGAGTTCTGAGGATAAAGCCATGCAGAATCAGCCACCAAATTGGTCGCGGTAACTCGATAACGCGGGGGTCGGAAAGGAACTCAGCTAAATACCGCCGCACTGAACTGGGGGTAGGCGCATCCGGAGTACCGAGATTGACGAGCAAAAGACCGATTGATTCGGATACTCCATGTTCATATTTGGGAGATGATTCAAATCGGGACATAGTGTAATGGGTATGCAAATGGCGTCAGGGACTAACTAACGTTACTAAATCATCCGATTTGATGCCAGTGATAGGGTAGAACAAGCATAATTACAGAAAGTAGCTCGGTGAGCCATGTTCCTAAATAGGTTTCTGTCAATTGGTGAAAGGCGTGTACGGTTATATCGGTTAGAGTTCTTGGTAGCGTGACGAATGCGCTGTCTCAAAACTGTCGATTATATGTATCCTGCTTTCATTCTACGCACATAGTTTTTATAAGCTGCTATGGCTTGGTATCCGAAGATCCAACATATGGGTAGGTTAGCATACACGATTACGCCAAGCCCGATACCAGTCATGTTGTCAAGATCAGCACTGGTCTTTATGTGGCCTAGGGTTGCGATAAAGGTCAGTGAACAATATACGACCCTATAAGGCATCGCACTTTTATCACCCATCATATAAATTGCGCCCTGCTCACCATAGTAGCCCCAGGCAATGATTGTTGATATAGCAAATAACCAAGATGCGATTGTGATGAGCCATTTGCCAAGTCCGGGTGCAACTGTGTCAAAGGCTTTTGCTGTGAGTGTTGCACCGACATAATCCTTATAGAACCCGTCCCCAATTATCTCAGGCTTGACCTCACTTTTTAGTGGTTGCCAGTCCACTTTAAACTTACCATTGGCTGCTTTTACAACTCCGCTTATACGATGAAAATGTTGGTCCGTAATACTGTTCTTTGCTGCGCGCACAATCATCATCAGGGCTTCTTCATTTTGCCATTGACCCGAGAGTAACGCTGTCTCAGCAAACATCCAGGTACCTCCCTGTTGACTTACGGCAGGGATTTCATCAAAAGGTATGTCCGGAGCTCGATTCCATACTCCTGTTGACAGAATAATCAACGCAGTGAATGTGCAAACAACGATGGTATCAATGAAAGGTTCCATGGCGCCCACTAAACCTTCACGCACAGGTTCGTCTGTTTTAACCGCTGCGTGGGCAATAGCAGACGAGCCTTGACCTGCTTCATTTGAGAAAATAGCTCGCTTCATTCCAAAGAGAAATGCAGATCCCATGGTACCTCCAATAAAGGCACCCGTTGCTTCCGTTGGAATAAATGCTGAAAGGATTATGAGCTTTAGTAGTTCTGGTATCGCACTGTAGTTTTGGAATAAAACATATAAGCCTGCGAGAACATAAATAATAACCATTAAAGGCACTAAAACACCGGTTACTTTACCTATACGCTGTATGCCCCCGATTAATACACTAGCTACAATAAGCGTAAGTATTGAACCCGTAATCCACCCAGAGATATTAAAGTACTCGTTAGTTACATCTGCTACATTCCAGGCCTGAAACATGTTGCCGCCAGTTCCTGATGACATCATGACGCAAAATGCAAATAGAAAGGCGAGTAACGTGCCAACCCAAGCGAGCTCTGGTTTAATCTTTTTCAGAGCAGTTCCGGCTACCCACATCGGGCCACCATGCGGATTTTCGGGATCGCTGGTATTACGGTAGAGCATAGAAAGGGTCACCTCAACAAACTTGATTGACATGCCCAAAAAACCTACCACCCACATCCAGAAGATTGCACCTGGTCCACCCAAGGCGATGGCTAGTGCAACTCCACTAATATTTCCTAAACCAACAGTACCGGATAAGGCAGCAGAAAGTGCCTGAAAGTGATTGATTGCACCAGGATCGTTTTGATTATCGTAAACACCACTGACTACTTTCGGACCATGCAGGAGAGCTCGATACTGCAGAAATCCGCTCCAGATGGTGAAAACCACACCTGTTCCAGCAATAATGAGGATCCAAGTGTCATTCCACAGAATCACATTTATTGCTGCTAAGGTTTCGCTAAAGTTACCCATGTAGTTTCGCTATTCTTAAAGCCTACTATCCAAGAATTTATGCTGCTTCTAAAATAGCGGTTACACCCATTCCACCGGCGGTGCAAACTGAAATAAGCCCACGCCCATTACCTTTTGAGCTAAGAATTTTTGCCATAGTGGCCATTATTCGGGCACCAGTCGCCGCAAATGGGTGGCCAATCGCAATACTTCCGCCTTTTGTATTTAGTTTAGTTAAATCGATTGTTCCCATAGCCTTATTTCTACCAAGACGTTCACGGCAAAACTTCGATGATTTCCAAGCTTCAAGAGTCGCTAATGTTTGAGCAGCAAATGCCTCATGTATTTCGTAAAAACTGAAATCTTGGAGATCAAGGTGTGCATCTTTTAGCATGTCAGATACTGCATATGCTGGGGCCATGAGCAGGCCATCCTGATGAATGAAATCAACAGCAGCGACTTTGCAGAAAGTAAGGTAGGCAAGTACGGGTAATTGACTCTTAATGGCCCAGTCTTCAGAGGCTAGTAATAAGGCCGCTGCACCGTCGGTTAACGGTGTACTGTTTCCGGCTGTTAACGTTCCAAAACTGCTCTGCCTATCGAATACAGGCTTTAAACGGTTCAATTTATCGAACGTAGTATCCCGACGGATATTATTATCTTCCGTGACGCCAATGAACGGTGTAACCAGATCATCGAAAAAGCCATCATCGTAGGCAGCAGCAGCATTTATGTGACTTGAGAGGGCAAATCGGTCTTGATCTTCCCGAGAGATGTTAAATTCCTTTGTAGTAATCTCCATGCTTTCACCCATGGAAAGATTAGTGCGCGGCTCCACTACTGATGGGAGTTGAGGAGCCAGATGTGATGGACGAAGGCGCATCCACGGAATTATTTTATCTACTATCGTTTGGCCCCTAAAGGTAGATAGCAAAATCGAACGTAACTTGTCATTGACTACGATTGGAGCATCACTTATGGAGTCTGTTCCACCTGCTATACCTGACTGGATCTGACCAAGAGCAATTTTATTTGCAATGTGAATTACGGCCTCAATGCTGGTGCCGCAGGCACGCTGCATGTCTACCCCAGGGGTTTTAAGGGACAAGCCTGAGCCAATGACTGACTCTCTAGCGAGATTCCAGTCCTTGGAGTGTTTTATCACCGCGCCCAGAGCCACATCTCCAAGCACATCGCCGTGTAGCTCGTATTTATCAACAAGGGCAGCGAGTGTTGCGGTCATCATATCTTGATTGGATTTGTGACTGTAGAGCGTATGGGCACGAGAGAATGGAATTCTTATTCCACCCACTATGGCGACCCGTCTAGATTTGCCGTCATGTAGCATATGTCTCTCCGTATAGATAAGTGGTATGTGTACCGAAATATTTTGTTTTTGTGTATTACATAGTGGCATACAAAGTGAAAGCAGGGTAGAAAGACACGCTTGATCACCCTACTCAAAAATATTGGCAATGAATTCCGGCCGCTATCCAAAATAGCGGGGCCTCTGATAGTTAATAATTTGTCGATTGCGGGTATGCAATTTGCTGACACAATCATGTCCGGAATGTTGGGTGCTGAATCGTTGGCTGCCGTTGCTGTAGGCAGTCAAATATGGTTTCTGGGCTTTATGGTTTCTCTTGGTCTTATGACTGCTATTTCACCAATTGTTGCGCGCCATTATGGCGCGGGAGACTTCGGTAAAATCGGGCAGTATACCCAGCAGGGTTTGTGGCTTGCGGTTTCACTCGGCTTATTTGTATTTTTATTGGCTCAATTCTTCGTCGAGCCTCTCATGATTTTTCTTTCCTTCGACGAAGAATTTCGGGATCTTAGCATCGGTTACGTGCGGGCAGTGTTTTTTGGTGCCCCGGCAATTTACGCGTTTCTTGTTTTACGCTTTACCACGGAAGGCATTGGTTTTGTGCGCCCTATAATGTATGCGTCACTATTTGCCCTGGTGTGCAATGTATTTCTTAACTGGGTCTTTATGTTTGGAAATTTAGGTATGCAAGCTTATGGGGTCATTGGTTGTGGAATTGCTAGCGCTGTCACAATGTGGCTGGTTCTGCTAGGTATGACGATATATGTAGCAAGAAAGTCGATATATCGGCCACTCAATATTTTTGGACGCATAACGCTCCTTCGTGTACCAGTAATTAAAGAAATTGTGTGGTTAGGTGCACCTATAGCAGGAGCAATCACAGCGGAGAGTGGATTTTTTGCAGCGGTTACTTTGATTATGGGCTCGCGGGGTACTGATATTACAGCTGCGCACCAGATTACGGTTAACTTTGTATCAACACTGTTTATGATTCCACTGGCTTTAGGGGCTGCAACGACAGTCCGCATAGGGCATGCGCTCGGCGCCGGGAAGGCTGAGGCGGCCCGTATGCGTGGCATAGTGGGCATAGTTCTATCAGCAAGCTTCATGGCAGCTTCAGCAGTTTTTATATTGCTTTTCGGTGAACAAATGCTAGGAATTTATACGAATGACCGTGCTGTAATCGAAATCGGCATCAGCCTTCTTATCATGGCAGCGATTTTTCAAGTTGCGGATGGAGTACAAATCAGCACTGCAGGAGTACTGCGTGGCTATAAGGACACTCGTATTCCGATGTTCATAAATATTTTCTCCTATTGGGCCTTAGGGTTTCCTTTGGCCTACATGGCGATAGTTACTTATCAGGCACCTCCCGCATACGCATGGGCGGGTTTCGTGGTTGGACTTACTGTTGCCGCGATACTTTTGACCATGCGTTTCCAAAGCATTTCAAAAACAGCGATTCAAAATAGCACTAACACCGTAGCAATAAACGTCATTTGAAATTGTGCATTTGTCGGGTAGCGTCAACATAAGAGCGCTGCTAGAAAGATACCGATAGCATAAATTTTCTCGGCCGCAATTTTCCCTACTGGATGCATACGAGCCAATTGCACTATACTGGTGAGTTCGCATTTTGCGATTTGTCCATAAATATCAACGGTTATAGCCGTCTACTTATGAAGCGATTACAGCCTTCAGGGGGTCTATGTCTCAAAAGCCTACAAACGGATTATACGACCCAGAGTATGAGCGAGATAGCTGTGGTTTCGGTCTTTTCGCTAGCATTGACGATGAAAAAAGTCACCGAATTATAGAAACCTCAGTGACTGCACTGAAACGGCTGACCCATCGAGGAGCTGTTGGTGCTGATGGAAAAACGGGCGATGGGTGTGGTCTTCTCATCAAATTTCCTGAAACTTTTATGCGCGAAATTGGAGCCGAATATGGTTACAACTTGACCAATAGGTTCGCGGTTGGCACGGTCTTTCTAAGCCAGAATAAGGCTCGTGCGGATGCCGTCAGAGAACAGGTCAACAGCGCTGTCAAAGCACATGATCTTGAAGTTGCCGGTTGGAGAGAGGTACCGATCAGGCGGGATGCATGCGGGACGTTAGCACGCAGAACGGTTCCCCGTATTGAGCAAATTTTTGTAAACGCGCCGTCTGGGATGCAGCGGGGCACATTTAATCAGAAGCTTTTCTTAACGCGACGCAGGGCAGAGATGCAATTTGCTGGTATTGATGACAAGGCCTATATTGCCAGCCTGTCGTCAGAGACATTGAGTTATAAGGGCATGGTTATGCCGGATGTCTTGCCAGAATTCTATGAGGACTTGCGTGATACTCGACTCGAATCCTCGGTCTGTCTTTTTCACCAGCGTTTTTCGACCAACACGTTACCTCAGTGGCATCTAGCTCAGCCATTTCGATTTCTCGCTCACAATGGAGAAATCAATACGATTCAGGGAAATCGAAACTGGGCCATCGCAAGAGCAGATAATTTCTGCTCGGAAAAATTGTACGACTTATCTGATCTAAACCCAATTATTTCTCTGACAGATTCTGATTCTGCTAGTTTGGACAATATGCTGGAAGTGATGCGGGCAGCTGGTATGGATACGCTGCAGGCTATGCGTATTTTAATACCTCCAGCGTGGCAGGCACAGGATACACTGGATGCCGATACACGAGCATTCTACGAGTTCTTCGACTGCCAGATTGAGCCATGGGATGGTCCAGCGGGGATTGTTTTAACTGACGGCCGCTATGCTGCGTGTTGCTTGGACCGAAATGGACTGCGGCCAGCACGTTATGTGGTCACTGAAGATCAGCACATAATGATTGCGTCTGAAATCGGTGTTTACAACTATGCACCTTCGGAAGTTGTAGAGAAAGGCCGCCTGCAACCGGGTGAGATGATTGCTGTAGATCTCCGGAAAGGAAAATTGCTGAGGAACGAGGATATCAACACGGAGCTGAAAAGCCGCTTTCCTTATAAAAAATGGCTGAAGAACGGGGTCCGATACTTAGATTCGGAGCTCGTCGATGTGCATATTGCTGCTGAGCCATTCGATGAGGAGACACTTTCGACCTACCAGAAAATGTTTAACTTGTCCCGAGAAGAACTGGACCAGATTATTAGTGTACTTGCAAAAACTGAACAAGAAGCGGTCGGCTCAATGGGCGATGACACGCCGATGCCCGTTTTATCGAAGATGATTCGTTCGCCATTTGACTATTTCCGGCAGCAGTTCGCCCAAGTGACGAATCCGCCAATTGACTCATTACGCGAACGGATGGTGATGTCACTACAGACAAATATCGGCCGTGAATCCAGTTTGTTCGATATTGGCCCAGAGCATGCTCACCATGTAATTATGAATTCACCCTTGCTGTCTCAAAAAAAGCTGCGGCAACTTCTGGGACCAGAAATGTTTGGCCAGAGCCATGTGCTGATTGATTTAAATAGACCGGAAGATATGCCGCTGCCTGTGGCGCTTGATGAGATATGCGAGGAAGCTGAGCAAGCCGCCGTGGATGGACAATTAATTATAGTGTTGAGTGATCGCTACCTGAAAAAGAGCCTGTTACCGGTTCATGCTCTGCTGGCAACCGGTGCGGTGCATCATCACCTCGTAAATAAGGGGTTACGGTGTGCTGTAAATATCATCGTTGAGACGGGTGTGGCCCGAGATGCACATCATATAGCTTGCCTCCTTGGCTACGGTGCAACTGCAATTTACCCATATCTTGTGTACCAGAGTCTCCATGATCTTGCTCAGAGGGGCAGGGTTGATAGACAGCAGCAGTTGGGGCGCAGTTATCGTAGAGGAGTTCGAAAGGGACTATTTAAGATCATGTCTAAGATGGGCATTTCTTCGGTTTCGAGCTATCGGGGCGCACAGCTTTTCGAGATAGTTGGGTTACATGAAGAGATTGTTGAGCGTTGCTTTAAAGGAACAGTTAGTCGCGTGCAAGGGGCGATGTTTCAAGACCTGCGAGATGAGCAATATGAGCTTGCGAAAAATGCTTGGAATCCACGAATACCATTGGTTCAGGGAGGTCTTCTCAAATATGTCCACGGAGGTGAATACCACTGTTTTAATCCGGATGTTGTCTCAACACTGCAGGCAGCAGTTCGGTCCGGAGATTTTAATAAATACCGTGAGTACGCGGCACTAGTTAATACTCGTCCAACAGCGACACTAAGGGATCTCCTCGAAGTAAGGCCAACTGGTGATGCAATACCATTGGAATTAGTTGAGCCAGCCGAAGACATTATGATGCGCTTCGATAGTGCAGGAATGTCGCTGGGGGCTCTATCGCCGGAAGCCCACGAGGCTTTAGCTATTGCCATGAATCGCATCGGTGCTCGCTCAAATTCTGGTGAAGGCGGAGAAGATCCATCGCGTTATGGGACAGAACGCATGTCGAAGATCAAGCAGATAGCAAGTGGACGTTTTGGCGTAACCGCAGAATATCTAGTTAATGCTGAGGTAATACAGATCAAGATTGCACAGGGGGCTAAACCTGGAGAAGGCGGGCAGCTCCCTGGACACAAAGTGAATGAGATGATTGCAAGGCTTCGCTACGCTAAACCCGGTGTTGGTCTAATTTCACCACCGCCCCACCACGACATCTACTCCATAGAAGATTTGGCGCAGTTAATTTTTGATTTAAAACAGATAAACCCGGAGGCGCTGGTTTCAGTCAAGTTAGTGGCTGAGCCAGGTGTAGGAACGATTGCGGCTGGAGTAGTTAAATCCTATGCAGATCTGATCACTATATCGGGCTATGATGGCGGCACTGGTGCGAGCCCGCTCAGCTCAGTTAAATACGCGGGCAGTCCATGGGAGCTTGGTTTATCCGAAGCTCATCAAGTACTTCGCACACATGGTTTGCGGCACAAAGTGCGTTTGCAAACCGATGGGGGCTTGAAAACCGGTCTAGATGTGGTTAAAGCGGCGATACTGGGAGCAGAGAGCTTTGGGTTTGGTACGGCCCCGATGATAGCCCTCGGTTGCAAATACCTGCGTATCTGCCATTTAAACAATTGCGCAACTGGAGTTGCAACCCAAAACAATATTCTCCGTAGCGAGCATTTTATTGGATTGCCTGACATGGTGGGCAACTTTTTTAGTTTTGTCGCCGAGGAAGTTCGACAGGTGCTGGCTAAATTAGGTGTGCGAAGCTTGGAAGAGATTATTGGACGTGTTGATTTGATAGAGCAGTTGCCAGGGGAAACCTTGAAGCAGAAGCAGTTGGATTTGTCGCCAATTTTTTCTGACGGTGGAGCTGCCCCCGATGCACCGCGGTTTTGTAGTGATCCAAGAAACATGCCCTTTGACAAGGCGATACTTGGGCACAAAATGCTGGCCGCAACAAGAAATGCGATCGAAGACAAGCTGGGTGGAGCTTTTGAGTTTGATATCTATAACCATGACCGCACAATCGGTGCAATACTCTCCGGGGAAATTGCGCGGCGGTATGGAAATAACGGAATGGAAGATGCTCCCATCGAAATAGCATTACGGGGGACTGCTGGTCAAAGTTTCGGGGCATGGAATGTCTCTGGCCTGAATCTAAGTCTCGAAGGTGATGCGAATGATTATGTTGGAAAAGGAATGGCTGGCGGAAGGATTGTGGTCAACCCGCCGAGAGAGGCTACTTTTATCGCGAAAAATACGGTTATTCTCGGCAACACGTGCTTGTATGGAGCTACAGGCGGCGAACTTTTTGCAGCCGGTCAGGCTGGCGAGCGTTTTGCGGTCCGTAACTCCGGAGCTATAGCGGTTGTGGAGGGCGCCGGAGACCATTGTTGCGAGTACATGACTGGTGGCGTGGTAACCGTGCTTGGCCGAGTTGGTGTAAATTTTGGGGCTGGTTTAACGGGGGGGTTTGCCTATGTGCTCGATCTGGAACGTGACTTCGTGGACTTGTATAACCACGATCTAATAGACATTCACCGGATTAAGCCAGAGAGCATGGAAGCGCATCTTCATCACCTGCGAGCGCTAATTGGCGGTCATGTTGAGCTTACCGACAGTAAGTGGGGTGAGGAAATCCTAGAGGATTTCCGGAGCTTTTTGCCAAAATTTTGGGTCGTTAAGCCAAAGGCAGCGGAACTTAGTACGTTAATCGAGTCATTAAGGGAGGCAGCTTAATGTCGATTCATCCGCTGCAGTTTGTCGAGATTCCCCGGAATGATCCTCCAAAAGATCCGGTTGAGACACGCATAAAGCATTGGAATGAGATTTATGGGTCGTTCGATAACGCGGATGCAGCAGCACAATCTGGACGGTGTCTAGATTGTGGAAATCCTTATTGCGAATGGAAATGCCCAGTACACAATTATATACCTGATTGGCTGAAGTTGATTGAAGAGGGAAAGCTTTTCCAGGCAGCTGAACTTTCCCACCAAACTAATTCTTTACCTGAAATCTGCGGACGCATCTGTCCTCAGGATCGTTTATGTGAAGGTGCATGTACGCTAAATGAGGGTTTCGGTGCGGTTAATATAGGGAACATCGAGCGCTACATTACCGACGAGGCATTTAAGCAAGGGTGGAGGCCCGATATGTCCCACGTGCTGGATACGGGAAAAAAAGTAGGTATTGTCGGTGCTGGGCCTGCAGGTCTTGCTGTGGCTGACGTCCTAGCACGAAATGGAGTGCGGTCGACTGTGTTTGATGCCCATCCAGAAATAGGCGGGCTCCTAACATTTGGGATTCCACCTTTCAAATTAGAGAAGGGTGTTGTGCAGAAGCGCCGAGAGATTATGGAAGGAATGGGTATTGAGTTTGTCCTTAATCATCGTATTGGAACAGATCAACCGTTTGATTCGCTCCTGAAGTCATTTGATGCAATATTTATTGGCTTGGGTACATACAAGCCAGTGAGAGGTGAGTTTTCTGAAATTGATTTAGGTGGTGTTTGCTTGGCGCTGCCCTATCTGCTGTCAAATATTCGCCATGAAATGGCTATGCATGATCCGGATGAAAAATTTATAGACTTAAAAGGTAAAAATGTGGTTGTTCTTGGCGGTGGTGACACGGGCATGGACTGTAACCGAACAGCAGTGCGGCAAGGTGCTGAAAGCGTAACTTGTGCTTACCGTCGGGATAAACAAAATATGCCAGGGTCGCGGCGTGAGGTAGTAAATAGTGAAGAGGAGGGCGTTAATTTTCTTTTTAACCAGCAACCCATAGAAATTCTCGGAGAAGGGCATGTTACCGGAGTTAAGTTGGTGGAGACTGAATTGGGTGAGCCCGATGCGAGCGGTCGCTGTTACCCGAAAGTTGTAGCTGGCACGGAACACATTTTACCAGCCGATGCTGTGATTATCGCATTTGGTTTCAGGCCAAATCCGCCGGATTGGATATCAGCGGCAGGGATCGAGACGTTATTGGATGATCGTGTTCGTGTTCAAAATGGACCGGAGGCATATCAGCAACAGACAACTAATCCAAAGGTTTTTGCAGGTGGTGATATGGTGACGGGATCAGACCTAGTGGTGACAGCGGTCCTCGAAGGACGGAAGGCGGCTAGAGGTATTATTGAATATCTTGGTGTTTAGTTTGCTTAGTAGGTTAAAAGGACGATCCATAAATTAAGTACTATGGTGGGCAGATGTTGCTTTGCCAGCCGAGTTTTTGGTTGGGAATGTTACAGTAAACCGCACACCGTCCTCGGTGTTATTTGCAGTGATCGAGCCGCCGTACCCTTCGGCAACAACTCGGGCAATATAAAGTCCGAGGCCTAAGTGTTTATTACTATCCCCTGTTCTGACTGAGACCATAGAGTCAAAAAGTTCTTTCCGCATGTTTTGTGGTAATGACGGTCCCGGATTGCTGACACTTATAGCGACTGTATCGAGAAGGATTTCGACAGAGACGGTGATTGTATCTGCAGGCTGTGAAAACTCCACGGCATTATCAACCAGTTTATCGAGCATCTGGATTATGAGTTCTGGCGAACCAAAAACAAAAACCTCTTCAGGTAATTGTTTAAAAACGAAATAGCGATCGCGCCAGATATCGGCATAGGCTTGGATTGCATTACCTAGCATTTCTCCTAAAGGAATTTCTTCTATCTCTGCGCTGTCCATTAGCTCTTCAGTGCGACTGGCTTCACTCATACCGTTTAGGATTTTTTGTAATCGTTGGGTGCCCTCAGTTGCCCTAATCGTATATTCGCGTGCCGCAGTTGATAATGACTCATGTTCAAGATTTTCAAGCGATGACTTTACAATCGTTAATGGTGTGCGCAGTTCATGTGATAGCTTGCTCGCGAGTGAGCGCAAGTAATCATTGTAGATACCTAAGCGCTCAAGTACGCTTGAAAAGCTCCGAGATAAATCGCCTACCTCGTCACTAGCACCCTCACTTGGAAGGGTTGCGAGTAGTTGTTTGTCATCGAGCGCATGCTCGGTCGCTTCGCTCAGCAACCTAATACGCGTCGATAGCCAACTCGCATAGCCCAGCAATACGGCTGCGACAGCAATGGTGGCAATTAGTGTGAAGCTTATTAAGCGTGTAAGCGCCCGATTAGTAAGACTTAAGATAGCATCGGTATCTTGCTGCAATATGATTGCTCCGGTTTGGACCGTGCCAGACCAGACAGGTTGAGCAACTGACACGATCGCACGACCGGTTTGCGAGCTGCGGAACCAGCGATTTGCCGCTTTACCATTTAGGGCTTCATTGATGTAAGTTTGTGTTTCCCGACCTTGCGGTGCTGGTTCGGCAAGAACCCCTTCGTCTCCGTCTTCAAGAACCAATTTATAGATTAATGGAAGCCAGCCTGACTGACTTTGGGGCGCTTCAGTAGCGAGGTTATTAGCACCTACCGATCCAACTTGCGCGAGTCGCCAACCGTCGTTGTTGATAATGATCAGCCGCCACCCGGGTTGGATATAACCGGCAGCAACACTTTGCAACACTGGGGAAACGCTGATTATTGGGCCAGGTTCAGAACCTGAAAAGTTTGCACTGGTGGACTTAGGACGGTGTGAATCACCGGCATTAAAGACAGAGAGCCCAACACGATGTTCAAGGAGACTGCGGGGGATACGCGCCTCTATTCGGTACCCTCCGCTAGAATCACGCCAATAAGCATCGATTCTTGTTTCTTCAAAATAAACATCTCCGTTTATTCTTCGTGCGATGATTTGACCTGGGCCTTCCGCGATAAATTCGATGGTAGATTCCACACCAGTGTTACTGATGGTTGTCAGGGACACTTTGTCAAAGGGCCGATCTGCAACATCGCTACCAGCATAAACAATTGATTGGTCGGGAATATTTATGTAGAGAAAATAATGTTGACGGAGCTGTCCCAGCACGTAATTGATAGGTCCATCCGTACTGTCAATCGTTACAAATGCTTTTTCAGAAATATTCCAGTCATCCACATAGCCGTCGATCAAAGGAGGCGTCTGGAGGGGATGTGTATACAAAGGTTCACCATCAATATCTGACAGCATCTGGTAGGGAAATTGCGATAATGCATCAGCAATTGCTTTCGCGGTACTATCTAGAAATTGTTCTTGTCCGCTTCTCAAGGCAATTTCTGTTTCACGTATAAACTGCGTTCCAGCCCATGGAATAATTAATGTCAGAAGGCTAACGGACAGCAGTTGCTTCCTTAGGTTCATAGCTCTTAGCTAACTTACCAGCCAGCGATAGCCCATACCATATACTGTTTCTATCGATTTAAAGTTTGGGTCGATGCTTAGAAACTTCCGACGTATGCGTTTAATGTGCGACGTAATCGTGTTGTCATCAAGCACAGCACGCGCCGCATCCATCAATTGCTGCCGATTTTTTACATGCCCCGGGTAACGTGCCAGCGAGTGAACCATCCAAAACTCGGTTAGTGTTAGGGCTACTGGCAACTCCTTCCAGCGAACTGTCATTCGGTCAATATCGAGGTCTAATTCTCCACGTGCCAGTCTATTATCTTCATTCTGTGGATTTTGCATGGCATTGAGCCGACGAAATAAAGCTGCAACCCGCGCCATAAGGTGGGGTAGGCTTATATCTTTTGTTAGGTAGTCGTCGGCCCCGAGCCGGAGCCCAGATACTGCGTCAAACTCGCTGTCTCTGGCAGTTAAGAAAATAATAGGAAGATTGCTCGAGCGGCTTCTGAGTTCTCGGCAAAGCTCGAAACCCCCTTCAACTTCATCCTGCAAATTTATGTCAATAATAACGAGGTCTGGTAACCGGACCTCAAACGCATCCATCGCTGGTTTTCGTGCCTCATAAAGTTCAACGGCATAGCCTTCACGACGGAAAGCTGCCCCATAGTTTTCACGTAGGGCCCGCTCGTCTTCTATGATGGCAATGTGTTTAGACATAATCTTAAAAATATAAATTATATTGGTGAATTTTACGAAACAAGGTAGCGGTATTTGCCCCTATATCTTCCAGAAATACTAGGTTGTGTTCCCGACGCAAAAATTCGGATCGGCGTTGACGCGAAGGATGGCTGCTACGCTGATGGCATCCGTTATTTCACCCTGCATGACCATTTTAACCACTTCATGGAGAGGTAATTTTCGTATTTTAAGCACCTCCATTTCGTCGAAATTTGTCTCTCCTAGTGTTAAGCCTCGGGCAACAAAGACATAGCCTACTTCATTGGTTATGGAGTTGCTCGTATGAACACGCATGAGCTTCGTTATGGACGTAGCTGATAGACCGGTTTCCTCTTTTAGTTCTCGGTGAGCCGTTTCAATGAATCTTTCTCCCGTTTCTGAAGCGCCCATAGGGATTTCCCAGGAGTATTCACTAAGTGTGTATCGATGTTGACCGACAATCCACGTATTACCTTGACTATCTATAGGAACGATACCAATAGCTGTTTTTTTGAAACGCACATGACCATAATTATTTTGGCCTCCTCCCGGATTAAGCACTCGATCTTCCAGGACAGTTATCCAAGGGTTGTCATAAATAGTCTTTGACTCAAGCGTTTTCCAGCTCATTGGGTTAGACCGAGTAGGACAGATTGAGTTAATGGATATTTCCACGACCGAGAGCCGTTACTGGCTTCCCGCATTCTCTTGGCATGAATTTTCACTGTAGGGCTCCTAAACTAGGTCACTATGATAACCCGATACCCTACTATGCATTGCGCGGATCCATTATGCTGGTCCATAGTTAGCATTGGTTCCGGCTGCAGATCAATGGCCTTGACCAGATAACCTACCTGGATTTATTCATGGAACTGCCCAAAGCTCGCCTGACGGAGGGACCGGTTGGTAGGCACTTGGTTGCGATGACGGTGCCTATGTTGTTTGGCATCTCCACAATGATGCTCCAATCATTCATCGATATGTGGTTTATCGGCCGCGTGGGGGATGATTCTTTAGCCGCGTTAAGTTTTGCTTTTCCAGTAATCATGGTGGTTACGAGTTTAGCGATTGGTTTGGGGGCGGGTACGTCGTCCGTTGTAGCTCGGGCAATCGGAGCAAATGACCATTCCCGCGCCCAGCGACTGGCGACAGATAGTTTATTCCTGTCTTTTTGCATCACTGTCGGTATTAGTTTGATCGGGTTTTTTACGACAGGATCGCTATTTCGATTGCTCGGTGCTCCGGAGGATATGATTCCGCTTATCCGCGGGTATATGAATATTCTTTATTTCGCCGTACCTTTTCTCGTCGTTAGCATGGTCGGAATGACAAGCATGCGAGCTACCGGTGACACTCGACTGCCTAGTATGCTGATGATCATTGGTTCGATTCTGAACCTAATTCTAGACCCGATTCTTATTTTTGGAATAGGCCCTATCCCTGCAATGGGACTTGAGGGTGCTGCCTGGGCGGGGTTGCTGTCAAGGGGCGGCATCTTCTTTGCAGTTATGTACTACCTGAAAGTGCGTTCGGATCTTTTAACATTTAATAAGCCAGGCGGAAAAGAGCTGATCACCTCATGGCGAGATGTTTTGCATGTCGGTATACCTGCAGCTGGGACGAATGCCATTATTCCAATTGCAACCGGAGTGGTCACAGCCATGCTTGCCAGGTACGGCCCGGAAGCGGTTGCAGGATTCGGTGTTGCGAGCCGGATAGAATCAGTTGTCTTAGTGATGTTTTATGCCCTTTCAGCTGTGATAGGGCCATTTGTAGGACAGAATATATCAGCAGGTAAGGCGGATCGAATTTATCAGGCGCTCCGGCTCTGTGCCCTATTCTGTATGGCTTCTGGCCTTATTATTATGGTTCTACTCGCATTAGCAGGTGACTGGTTACCATCGCTTTTTAGTGACAACGCTATGGTGACTGATGTTACGAAGATGTTTTTGTTTGTTGTGCCAGTCAGCTATGGAACATATGGAATGGTCATGATTATGAATGCTGCTTTCAATGGTATGGGTAAACCTATGCCGGCAGTAGCCATAAGTGTAGGGCGGATGGTTGTGATTTATTTGCCGCTTGCCTTCCTGCTGGAGAATGTTTTTGGGATAGCGGGCATATTTGGTGCTTATATGGTGGCAAATATCATTACCGGAATTATCTCTTATAGGTGGGCTAAGGCATCATTAAAGGCTCAGCATCTTACAGCGACCGAAATAAAGGCCCTTTAGTGCTACGAAGAACTATAGAGAGGCGAGTACCCGGGTTTTATAAAAATAATGCATACCTATTCCACGACTGGCGAGGAATATTGTAACAGCGAGCCAGAGGCCGTGATTACCTAAGTCTTGAAAGACATACCAAGCCGGCAGGAATACAGCGAACGTCGAAAATAACATGATGTTCCGCATCTCCCTAGCACGTGTCGCACCTACGAAAACGCCATCGTACAGATATGACCAGACACCAATAAGTGGTAGGACGTAGAACCATGGGATGTACTGGCTAGCTATTTCTATAACGTCTGGTAGGTCTGTAAGTAAACGTATTAGGATTTTGCCACCGCCGATAAAAAAAAGGCTAAGCAATGCGGCCACGTATAGCGACCACTTTAGCGTTAATCGGACAGTCTGCTGCAATGCTTTTTTGTTTTTGGCTCCAACTGCTTTACCGACTAGTGCCTCGGCGGCGTGAGCGAAACCATCTAACGCAAAGGAGATCAGGGCTAGCATATTCATGAGCACAGCATTAGCAGCAAGCACCAACCCACCAAGTCTTGCCCCTGCAGCCGTCACGAAAGCAAATGTAAATATCAAAACCATTGTGCGCACGAGCAGGTGTGCGTTGACCTTGAGATATGCGGTGTATTCTGGAAGTTTGCTCAGGCGAGAGAGAACTATGCGGCCGCCACGATGTTTGAGAGCCTGGTGCGCGCAAAAAATAGCAAATATTAGTCCGGTGAACTCCGCAATTACCGAGGCTGCTGCAACTCCGGCGACTTTCATGTCGAGAATTAGAACAAAAATGAGGTCAAGTATGATGTTGGTTATATTGATAATGAGCACAATATAAAGTGGGATGCGTGCGTTTTGTAAGCCAAGAAACCAGCCGATTAATACGTAGTTTGCAAGTGTTGCTGGTGCGCTCCAGATCCGAATAGAAAAATACTCGTTGGCAAATAATGCAACTCTGGGTTCTGGGCCGAGAAGGGGCATAGCGATTGTGGCAATCGGTATCTGCAGCAGCAGTAAGGCTAGCGCAATGCCCATTGATACGATTAGTGCTTGGCCAAGGATGAGTTTTAGCTCATCCTCATCACCCGCGCCGTGCGCCTGGGCTGTTATGCCTGTTGTACCCATGCGCAAAAAGTTGAAGCCGGCGTATAAGAAACCAAAAATTGTTGAGCCGATGGCAACGGCTCCTAGGTAGACAGCGTCCTCCAGGTGACCGGTGACCCCGGTGTCCACCATGCCCAGCAAAGGTACAGAGATATTAGAGAGAATCATTGGCGCCGCAATGCGCCAGATATCGCGGTCTTTGGGAAGTGGGTTAGAAGGCATTGACGCCGGTTAGCTCTTTGCCGACGACAAGCTGGTGTACCGTTTCTGTTCCTTCGTAGGTAATTACACTTTCAAGGTTTAACATGTGGCGGATAGGCACGTATTCAGCACTGACCCCGGCGCCGCCAAGTATGTCACGGGCCTCTCGCGCAATATCGATAGCCGCCCGACAATTGTTCCACTTTGCGACAGAGACTTGGGTTGGCGTCATGCGGCCTTGGTCTTTCATGCGCCCAAGCTGGAGTGCGATAAGCTGCGCAGCTGTAATTCTTCGAGCCATATCGGCAAGCCGTTGTTGCATAGATTGGTTATGTGACAGTGGCTTGTTAAAAAGTATCCTGTTTTGCGTATAGTCCAGCGCTTCAGCGAGGCATGCTTGTGCTGCGCCGATCACGCCCCAGGCGATACCATAACGTGCTTGAGTCAGGCAGCTTAGAGGGCCCTTGAGACCGGCTACTTCGGGCAGCATGTTCGCATTCGGTATGCGGACATTATCTAGGAAAAGTGCTGACGTAACTGATGCCCTTAGGGAAAATTTATTTTCAATTTCCTGAGCTGTGAAACCGGGCGAATTGGTCTCAACGAGAAAACCACGCACGCCCTGGTCCGTCATTGCCCAGATAATGGCAAGGTCAGCTAGATTACCGTTGGTAATCCACATCTTGGAGCCGTTTAAAATCCAATCATCACTATCGCGCTTGGCAACGGTTTTCATATTACTTGGATCAGAACCACCTTGAGGTTCGGTTAGGCCAAAGCAGCCAATAGCATCTGCACTCGCTAGTGCAGGTAACCAGCGCGTCTTCTGTTCTTCTGATCCGTAAGTGTAAATTGGATACATGACAAGGCTGGATTGGACGGAGACAAAACTTCGCAACCCGCTATCACCTCTCTCCAGTTGTTGGCAAATAAGCCCGTAACAGATTGCGTTCAGGCCGGCACATCCATAACCATCGATTGAACTACCGAGGAGACCGAGTTCAGCAACGCCGCTTATAAGCTCTTTAGGGAAACTATGATTTTCAAATGCTTCGCGAATGATCGGCAATACCTCAGAGTCGACGAAGCGAGCGACGGAGTCCTGCACCATGCATTCTTCTTCGGTAAGTTCCGAACGAATGTCGTATAGGTCTAGTGGATTCAATTGGCGTTTTTTTTCAGCGGCCACGATATTTTCCGTGCATTAAAGTGTAGAGAATTGAAAATTCTACCGTAATGGTTTCCTGGCTAATAGGGGATTCCGAAACGTTTATATAATTTAGACAGCATCCAGATTGGTGCGATCATCATTAATTGTACGTCGTCAAGTACAGCGCGAAAGCCGCTATTCGGACGATTCCCGAGGTAAAGGCCTACAATACTCAAGATCGTTAACCCTGTGGATAAGTAGATCACTGCCCCGGATAATTCCGCAATAACATACTGCGCTGATGCAATACCTAAAATCGGCAGCAGCATGCCGATAGCTAATGGTATTGATATGATGAAATAGTAAACAGCTGTTGCCATTAGGAAACAGGATCCCCAGTTTACGAGTGGTGATATATCAGTGAATTCTGGTGGTATAGGCAATGACCAAAGAATTCCGACCGTACCCAATATGAGTGTCAGGACTGCAACCCAGTAGATTGCTTGATAACGTATATCAACACGGTTGTTGCCATATTCTTTGAGCCACCTTTCCGTTTCAGGCATGCTGCGCTCCGCCGGTGATTCAATATGTCTATTCTACACTGCGCCTTAAGGACGAACTTTTAGGGTTCCATGGCTTTGCGAAGCTTTTTGATGGCGTTCGCTTCTATCTGGCGGATGCGTTCTGCCGATACTGAATATTGATCGGCAAGCTCATGTAACGTTAACTTTTTTTCGCCGAGCCATCGAGATTCGACAATGTGTCGGCTACGATCATCAAGAGTTGAGATCGCTTCTGTCATACGTGTCGTCGCTTCATCGTACCAGTCTTGAGACTCTACAAGTTGTGCAGGATCAGAATTCGGGCTGGCTAAATAAGCGGACGGTGAAAATGTTTTATCTTCTTCACCAGAGTCTGGGGCAGGATCGAAGAGAGCATCACGAGCGGTTAGGCGACGTTCCATTTCGGTGACATCCTTAGGCGGGACGCCTAGATCTTCGGCTACAGCTTGAGTTTCGGCATATGACAGCCAAGAGAGATTCTTCTTTGCTTTACGGAGGTTAAAGAATAGTTTCCGCTGGGCTTTGGTAGTTGCAACCTTTACGATTCGCCAGTTACGCAAGACGTATTCGTGAATTTCGGCACGTATCCAATGCACCGCAAAAGATACTAATCGAACGTCAAATGATGGATCGAATCGCTTGACAGCTTTCATAAGCCCAACATTACCCTCCTGTATAAGGTCTGCCAGCGGTAACCCATAACCGGTGTAACCTTTAGCAATATGTACGACGAAACGTAGATGAGCCAGCACCAATTTCCTGGCGGCCTCTAGGTCGTCTTCATCATGGAATTGATGCGATAGTGCCTGCTCAACCTCTTTGCTGAGTACAGGAATACTTCCAACAGCCTGAAGGTAGGCGTCTAGACTGCCAACAGGACCGCGCAAAGCAATGTCTTGATGCATCTCTGCAACTGCAGTTGTCATTGTTTTTAACCTCTCTCTTGATGGATAATTTTAGCACTCTACAAAGGAGAGTGCTAACAATCGCGGTTTTTCTGATATGTGAGTAAACAAATACTAATAAAAACAATAATTTAGGAAACATCAGCAAGCATTTATTAGGTTAGATTTTATTATCGCGGTTCGATTTGGCGCAGGTGCCTTGTAGCTGCAGTCCAGGAGCCAATTAGACCCAAGCCAACCCCGGTACCTATGATTACTAGGATTTCCCGAAAGTCGAGCGCATCTGTTACAAAGTTTGATTGATAGAGTCCGGTCAATGTTGCGATGGGCGCCTCAAGTGCATAGAGGCCATACCAGACTAAATTTAGAGTAAGTAGTCCGCCCATCAGTCCATACCAAAAACCGGAATAAAGAAATGGCCTGCGAATAAATGCATTGCTTGCTCCAATGAGTTTCGTGACTTCTATTTCTTCATGACGATTTTGGATATCAAGCCTTATGGTATTCCCAATAATAACGAGGATAGTTGCACCGAGAAATAGAGTTCCCAAGAAGATGGCCTGTTCCAGAATCGATAGGATGGCATGAAAGCGTCGAACCCATTCTGTATCCAATTGAACGAAGTCAATTTCTGGCAGGTTTCCGATTTCTTCGTTTAAAAGCCCAATGGACACCTCGGTATTTGTTGGAGCGGGCCGGATGATAAGGGTATGTGGTAGCGGGTTAGTAGGAAGGCTGTCAAGGGATGGCCCGAATCCTGACTTATCACGAAACTCTAATAACGCCTCGTCGGCCGATAAGAATATTACCGATTCGATATCCGCTCGTTTACCAATAATGGCTGCAAGGCGGCGTCCTTCAGCTTCGGTAACGGAAGCTTTAAGGTAAACCGAAAAATCTAAAGCGCTGTCCCATGAGGTGCTAGCCGAGCGTGCATTCTTGATGATCAAATGCATCGAAGTTGGTAAGGCGAGCGTGACCCCGATTACAAGTACGGTCATCAGGCTGCCAAATGGATGGCTACAAATTCGCCCTAAGGCGGTTGCCGATGTTTTTAAATGTCTTAAGAGCCAACTGGTTATGACGCCTGTTTTTCGTGGCGGCCGCAAGGCTTCATTTGATTTTACTCGGGCCAACGTGAGTTCTCCCGTTCAACTTCTAGCCGTTCAACATACTCGGCAACGACGTCTTCTTCTTCATCAGTTTGTAGCTTCCCATTTTCAAGAGCGATTCTCCGGCATCCGAGTTGATCGATCAGGGAGATGTCATGACTGGCAATAAGAAGGGTGACACCCACCTCGTTAAACCGGCGAAAAATTCGCATTACCTCCAGGGAAAGATCGGGGTCAAGATTACCGGTAGGTTCATCGGCGATCAGTAGTTTAGGTCGGCTAACAATCGCACGTGCAATCCCAACGCGTTGTTGTTCACCAGATGAAAGTGTTGCCGGGAACTGTTTTTCCCTGTTAAGCAGGCTTACTTGGTCCAGTGCGGCACGTACTTTTCGCGAGGCTTCACGGTGCCCGATGCCGGCAATAACCAATGGAAGTGCCACGTTATCGAAAACCGGTCTGTCATACAGTAGTTTGTGGTCCTGGAAAACCATACCGATTTGACGGCGATAGGCTGGTATACGGCGGTTAGTTATCCGTTTTGTGTTTTGTTCATCGACGATGATTTGGCCTTTGGTTGGCCGTTCGATTAGTGCAATAAGTCTAAGTAGGGTGCTTTTGCCAGCCCCAGAGTGCCCTGTTAGGAATGCCATCTCACCTTTTTCCACATACAGGGTCACACCTTTTAGGGCGTCGTGACCTCCTGGGTAGCGCTTTGTGACTTCTTCTATTCTTATCAAAATCGTTTTCTAAATTGCTGGGCCAGCATCAAGGGCCTGTTGATAAAAGTGCTTCCACATATTCAGCGGCATTGAATGGTTGCATATCCTCGCTAGATTCGCCTATTCCAATAAATCGAACTGGTATTCCAAGTTTGTGGGCAATAGTGATGAGAATACCCCCTTTTGCGGATCCGTCTAGTTTGGTTATTGTAATGCCGGTAATACCAAGTGCATCATCAAATTTCTGCGCTTGTACCAGGGCATTCTGTCCTTGGCTGGCATCTAAAACTAGCATGATCTCTTGAGGTGCCCTCTCATCACAACGAGATAGTACCCTTTGTATTTTTGTTAATTCGTCCATCAGGCCCTGCTGAGTTTGCAAGCGCCCTGCCGTATCAGCTAACAATATGTCGATGCCCCTTGATCGCGCAGCTTCAAAAGCGTCAAAGACTACTGCTGCAGGATCAGCACCCTTGTGTTGAGCTATTACAGGAACATCGTTTTGTTTTCCCCACACTTGAAGTTGTTCTATCGCCGCAGCTCGGAAAGTGTCGCCGGCAGCCAACATGACAGTTTTTCCGTCCGCTTTGAAGCGTTTGGCAAGTTTCCCAATCGTGGTAGTTTTCCCAACTCCATTGACCCCCACTACTAATATCACAAAAGGTTTCTCTTCCGCGGATATATTGAGAGCCTGGGCTACGGGTGTCAGGATACTTTCAAGGCTGCACTGCAGACCCCCTCTTATTGCTTCAATGCTGTCTAGTTGATCTCGTGCCAGGGATTTTTGAAGTCTCGCAACAATTTGTTCGCTGGCTTCTACACCTACATCGGCCATTACAAGTTCAGCTTCGAGGTCTTCGAGAACCTCATCGTCAATTTTCCTTTTTGTAGAAAAATTACTGAAATCGTGTCCAAGCCAACTTTTACCGCGATTAAGCTTAGCGCGCAGTCGTGTTACGAAACCTTGTCGTCTTTCAGTGCTAGGTTCGATTTTTTTTCCAGTCACAACTACTTCCTATGAGAATCTTGGAGTAATCTTGGAGCTAGTCTTTTACGATCGATTGAGTGAAGCGCTTGTCAAAGAAAAAACGCCCAAATCGAAGATCGCCACCAGCACGGCTGCGTATTGTAGCGGGAAAATGGCGTGGTTGCTTTTTACCGATAGTTGACGAACCGGGACTGAGACCAACTTCTGAGCGAATTAGAGAGACGCTTTTTAACTGGTTGACAGCGCATCTTGAGAGAGCTAATTGCCTTGATTTATTTGCTGGTACAGGTGCGCTTGGTTTTGAAGCATTGTCACGTGGTGCTGCAAAAGTGTGTTTTATAGAAGAGGCTCCAAAAGTGGCACAAGCAATTCGCGAGGCAGCAACGGTGCTGCAGGCATCAGATGTCAACCTGCAAGTCGTGGATGCGATAGCCTGGCTGCAAACAGCCAAGCCTCAGCCGTTTGATATAGTATTTCTGGATCCACCGTTTGCTGACGATTATTATGCAGAATTGTGTAGACTGCTGTCAGAGCGACAATGGCTTGCAAAAATAGCCTATATTTATATAGAGCGGGATAGTAAAGAGGCTTTGCCGGTATTGCCGGATGGTTGGAACTGCATTAAAGAGAAAAAGGCCGGAAACGTTCGATACTCACTTATCAGGGTCATGAATAAAGGGAGGAGCCGATGACAGCGTCAGCGATGTACCCGGGAACGTTCGATCCAATTACCCTCGGTCATGAGGACTTGGTGCGGCGGGCTTGTCGCATTTTTGACAAGGTGGTAGTGGCCATTGCGGCTAACCCTAGTAAGGAGCCGATGTTTACACTGGAGGAACGGGTTGAACTTGCCCAGTCGACACTTGGTGATCTTAGTAACGTGCAAGTGTCTGGATATGATGGATTGACTGTCGATTTTGCGCGCGATCGTGGGCTTAGTGTGATTTTGCGCGGGCTGAGGGCAGTTTCCGATTTTGAATACGAATTCCAACTCGCCAACATGAATCGGCACTTGGCTGAAGATGTGGAAACTGCTTTCCTTACTCCAACTGAAACATACAACTTTATTTCCTCCAGCCTAGTCAGGGAAATTTGTAGTATGGGCGGAGACATTTCCGAGTTCGTATCGCCGATTGTTAACGATGCGTTGAAAAAACGCGTCAAAACCTAATTATTAATATAGGTATAGCGCGAACCCGTTCTATAATTAGGCGATGGTCAGGCGAGGTGCAATTTTGCTTTCAATTGCACCTTTTACCGCTGACAAATCTTGCAGTAGAAAGTGCTACGCTGGCCAAGTACGGCTGCCGATAGTGGTGTTTGACAGCTTCTGCAGGGTTGGTTAGCACGGTCGTAAACATTTAGCTGTCGTTTGAAATACCCAGGTGATCCATCGCCAGCACTAAAATCACGCAGTGTGGTACCACCGGCTTTGATAGCGCTTTGCAGGACTTCTTTGATTGCGTCTACTAGGGTGACCATTCGCGATAAAGCAATTCGGCCCGCGCGTCGCTTTGGATGAATTCCTGAAGAAAATAATGCTTCGCTGGCATAGATATTGCCAACTCCAACAACAATAGACCCATTCATTATGAATTGTTTGATACTTACTTTGCGTCCTCTGGATTTCATCCAAAGGTATTCACCGTTAAAAGCAGTCGATAAAGGCTCTGGCCCCAAATTGCGGAGCAGTCGGTGCTCGAAAGGGTTGGCTGCCCATAAGAATGACCCGAATCGCCGTGGGTCACGAAATCTTAATGCATTGCCATTTTTGAAACGGATATCAAAATGGTCGTGTTTTCCTGCCGGCTCATCCCAGTCGATAATCCGCACGCTTCCGGACATACCAAGATGGAGCATCGCCGTTCCGCTGGCTGTTGCAAATAAAATGTATTTAGCTCGGCGCTGAACAGACTGGATTGTTTTACCGGGTAGCTCGAGTTCGATTTCCTCGGACACCGGCCAGCGCAGTCGCCTTTCGCGGATAATTACAGAATGAATTTCCTCATTCTCTACCCACGGCGCAATCCCGCGACAACTCGTTTCTACTTCGGGTAACTCAGGCATCTATTTATGCTATGGAAAAGTGTCTTAAATACTATAGTCGGACGCCGGTGAATAAAGTAATGATTTGTCCAGTCCGGCAATCTACCCTTCACTGATGAGGCGAAGGACCTGTTTAGAATTGTAACTAGATAAGTGTATTTAGGAAGAAAAAAGCCCGCTTTAGCGGGCCTTTAAGTTTTGTTTTTTTACCTACTTTATTTTCGATTCTTTATACATCACATGTTTTCTGACCACAGGGTCATATTTTTTTGTCTCCATCTTTTCAGGATGCAGGCGTTTATTTTTAGCGGTCGTGTAGTAGTGGCCGGTACCGGCGCTGGAGACAAGTTTGATCTTTTCACGCATTCTTTGTTTCTCCGAATTTACTGTTAAACGCGTTGCCCGTCGGCGCGCAAATCGGCAAGTATCTTTTCGATACCGTGCTTGTCAATAATTCTCAAGCCTTTTTGTGATATGCGCAGGCGGACATACCGTTTCTCCGATTCCACCCAGAAACGTTTATATTGCAGATTCGGTAAAAACCGTCTGCGAGTTTTATTATGTGCGTGAGAAACATTGTTACCGCTTTGCGGGCGCTTCCCGGTCACTTGGCAAACTTTTGACATGCTTTCTAAGTCTCTGATTTTATGGAGGGTGCCTAAGGCTATCGGCACGGAGCGGGACTTTATACCAGCCTTGTTGTACCCAATCAAGGTAGATTAAATGGATATTTTATCTGAGTTAATCAAACGAGTAATATTATAGCTTCAGATGTGGCTGAGAGAATGTCACTACCAAACGAATGAGGGGAAGGCGTGTGAAGGAAAAAACAAAAAAACATCTAATTGAAAGTCCCGACCGACGGAGCTTTATCAGGACAGCAACAGCTGGTGTAGCATCAGTAGGAATCGCTAGTGCTATGACAGGATGTGCGGAGGAAAGTGCAGAGGCAACTAACGAATACGATATTATCGTGATTGGTGGGGGATTCGCGGGCGTAACAGCCGCGCGGGACTCAAGCAACCGGGGACACCGGACTTTGCTCTTAGAGGCGCGAGCGCGCCTTGGTGGCCGGACGTTTACGAGTAGCTTTGGCGGTCACGATGATATTGATCTTGGCGGGACATGGATGGGCTGGTCGCAACCGCATGTCTGGTCACAGGTCATGCAATACAGGATGCCAATTGGAGAAACGGCGTCGAGTGGTATGACAAAGGCGAATTGGATGGATGGCGGTAAACTCGTTTCCGGTGATCCTGGGCAGTGGATGGAGATATTCGAGCGGTCATTGAATAAATATTATGCGCTAGCACAGCAAGCTTTCCCGCGACCATTTGATCCTTTATATACGGATGCCAAGGCAGAGCTCGATAACATTAACGCCAGGGAAGCGATCGAGCAGATGGACATGAGTCCACTTGAGCGTGATTTTGCTCTTAGCATCGCTGGTATTAATGGGCATTCTGATCCCAGTGAGAGTAGCTATCTGGACCAGTTACGCTGGTTTGCCTTGGGTGATTTGAATGTCTGGAATTTGTGGGGGAACCTCGGTACCTACAAGATCAAGGGTGGTACCAAGAAACTCCTGGATGCGATGCATGCGGATGGCGAGGCGACGACGAAGCTTTCTTCTGCGGTTGCCTCGGTCCATCAAGGAGAGGCAGGTGTTACTGTCACGACCAAGCGGGGTGAAGTTTACCGTGCCCGGGCAGTGATAGTGGCAGTGCCACTTAATTGCGTTGCAGACATCGAGTTTAGCCCCGGCATATCGGACGTTAAGGCACGCGTTAGCACGGAACGCCATACTGGCTCAGGCACTAAGGTTTATGTGCACATCAAAAAAGGGCTTCCTGTTCAGTTGGGGAGTGGTACGTGGGATATGCCGCTTAATATGTTGTGGACTGAGTATGATGACCCTGACAGCCAGGTCCTATGTGGTTTTGGTTGCAGTCCGGAGCATTTGGATATCAATGATGATGATGCGGTTGCCGATGCTGTGCATCGATTCATGCCGGAGGCGGAGTTGATAAGTTCTTTTGGCTATGACTGGAACCTGGATCCCTATTCCAAGGGCACTTGGTGCATGTACCGGCCAAATGTACTTACCCAGGACCTTGAGGAACTGCAGCGCTCTGAGGGCAGTGTATATTTCGCCGGAGCCGACATCGCGGATGGTTGGCGCGGTTTTATAGAGGGAGCCATCGAGAGTGGCATGCGGGTTGCCCGGGATGTAGACGTCGACCTTTCCTGAATCAGGCTGAACGGAGAATGAAAAGTTTATTTTCTATAGCCATTATTGGTTTGGGTATGTTCGGGGGTACCACAGCACTGGCAGAGGCCAGCTGTGATTTGGACCGTGGACGTTCCCTGTTCAATAAATGTGCTATCTGCCACACTAATGCAGCGGACGCGGGCCATTCCGTCGGACCAAACTTGTTTGCAATTGTTGGTAGTATGATCGGGGGCGCATCAGATTATCTATACACCGAAGAACTTAAGGCCTACGGAAAGACATGGACACTAGAGGTTCTCGATAGATTCTTAAAGAGCCCGATGACTGAAATACCTGGCACTACTATGGCCTTTGCCGGATTTAAGAAAGAAGCAGATCGTAAGAATTTGTTGTGTTATCTGAATCTGGCGACTCAATAGATTCGATAATTTGAATTTATTTTAACGTTAAATAATTTATGAACTAAATAGCATAACAGGCGAAATTTTCAGTACAATAGCCTAAATTACATGAGGGGGGGAGACACATGAAATTAACCATAAAGACACTAATTACGCTTGTAGTGTCGAGCACATTTCTGTCCGTACCGGTCTTTGCGCAGGTATTAGAGGAAGTGATTGTGACGGCACAAAAGCGTGAGCAAAGTATTCAGGATGTTGGTATATCGATAACAGCATTGTCTGGTGACACAATAAATGCATTGGGTCTCGATAATATGATGGAGATTACCCAGCAGATTCCGGGATTGCAGGTGCAGTCTTACACGCCTTCTTTCACGACCTGGAATTTGCGTGGAGTATCGCAAAACAATTTTACCGATAACCTTGAAGCACCGGTTGCTGTATACATCGATGATATCTATTACGCGAGCATGAATGCGATTGGTCTGTCCATGTTTGATATGGAGCGGATCGAGGTACTGCGTGGACCACAGGGAACGCTTTTTGGCCGTAATGCCACAGGCGGAGTTATCAGCTATGTAACAAATAAAGCGGATGATGACGAAAATAATGGTTACGCATCGGCGACTTTTGCGGACTTTGGTACTGTCAACTTCGAAGGTGCGATCGGCGGCGCAATCAGTGATACGGTTCGTGGCCGAGTGGCTGTAAGAAGGGATAGCAGCGATGGTTACCTGGAGCCTGGTATCGAACCTTTTGGCGGTACCCAGGCGACAGCCGGTACTCTCCTCGGAAACGATGGAACTGCGATCCGGGCGTCATTACAGATTGACGCATCCGATAGTGTGTTGATTGATCTGGGAGCGACGTACTCTACTGAGAGTGATGTGCCAGGTACCAGCTACACAGTTACATTTGCAGACTTCGATCCGGATACCGGGTTGGGCGTACCTTTCCCGGTTAGCGATGACCCGATGGCAGGGGGCACTTCATTGGCCGGCGATCCTCATTTGCATGCTTCGAACGGTGGGCTGAACGGTATGGATCCATACTACGATCGAGATGCCTTGCAGCTCAGGGCAAAAGTAGACGCGCAATTGAGTAATGGCAACACATTCAGGTCAATTACCGGCTATCTAAATAATGACAAGTACTACACGGAAGATGCTTGTGGCGGCCTGTGTTACTTCCCGTTTACAACTGATTCTGATTTCACGTCGTTCTCGCAGGAATTCCAGCTTTCAGGCGAAGGAGAGAGTTCGCGCTGGCAAGTTGGCGCATACTATCTGAATGCCGAATGGGATAACTATTCAGCGGTTGGTGGTGCGACAATCACCGGTTCTGAGGATGGTTCGATTGAGACCAACATCTTAATAGACTCAACCAACTGGTCTGTATATGGCCAGGGTGAATGGGATCTTTCCGATAAGCTCACTTTGATTGGAGGACTGCGTTGGTCGCAGGACAACAAGGACTTGGCTCTTAACCAGATTATGTACCGTATGGAAGATCAGGGTATTCCCGATGGGACGATGACTTTTAACCTTGCGGATGAAGCTGTTGGTGAATATGCCCATGTACCGAATATTGATTACGGAGACTGGGCAGGACGGCTACAACTTAATATGTACCCCAGTGATGATACCCTGGTGTTCCTGTCCTGGAACCGTGGCATCAAGGGAGGCAATTGGACCGCTGCTGCTGGTGTCCTTATTGAGGATATTCAACATACAGAAGAGGTCTTAAACGCCTTTGAGCTAGGTATAAAAACGACATTTGCTGATGGCGCTGCGCGATTGAATGCGACCGTATTTTCATATGACTATGATGATTACCAAGCATTTGCACTTCCGAACTTAGCACCGGAGGTCAGCAATTCGGATGCGACCGCAAGTGGTGGTGAACTTGAGTTGTACTGGTCTCCTGGCGATGGTTGGGATGTTGTACTAGGTGCTGCTTTTGTTAGTTCCACCGTAGACTTCGTTAAGGCGGTATTCCCGGGCTCTGGTGTTACTAATGCCGAGTTCCCGCAAGCGCCGCGGTCAAGCTTTAATGCATTGGTGCGCAAAGCGTGGGATATGGGTAATGGTGGAGAACTTGCCATGCAGCTTGACGGCAATTGGAACGACGATAACTTTGTAGAGGGCACCAACGCACTTGTGTCCTTACAGAAGGCATATTCTGTGGCGAATGTGAGTGCCACCTACTCTACAGACCGTTACAGCGCATCTGTCTGGGTTAAAAACCTCGGCGATGAAGATTACCTTTTATATAATTTGGACCTTGGTTTGGCTGGATTCATTGAGCAAATTTATGCTCCGCCACGCCAGGTTGGTGTTACCTTGCGTATGAATTGGTAATAAATGTGGTAAGGGCGGCTTAGGCTGCTCAGCTACAGTGTTAAAAACTAATGTCGGTAACCTTCTGGTTACCGACATTTTTTGTTATTGCGGATTGGTTTCGGTATGGCTATTCTTGCGAATAGGGACTCACGAAAAAATGATCACTTAATTTGCTAGTTTTTGTAGAGACTAAGCGCTAAGCTGAGCGGCCCAAAAAGCAGAGTAGCGTATGTCCGGGCAGAAAATTGTTCTCGGTATCTCGGGCGGGATAGCGGCGTATAAAACACCCGAATTAGTCCGCCTTCTCAAGAAGAGAGGGGCGGAGGTCCAGGCCGTGCTCACCCGTTCGGCAAAAGAATTTGTCACTGAAACGACCTTGCAAGCTGTTTCAGGTTCGCCGGTGCGGGAAAACCTTTGGGACAAGGAAGCTGAGGCTGCGATGGGCCATATTGAGTTGGCGAGATGGGCCGACCTCGTGTTAATTGCGCCCGCCACGGCAGAGATTATGTCGCGGCTTGCTTTAGGTGCGGCTCCAGATTTATTAACTACTCTTTGCTTAGCGACCGAGGCGCCGATTGTTGTTGCACCAGCAATGAACCATATTATGTGGGCAGATTCCGGAGTGCAGGATAATTGTCGAGTCCTTAAACAAAGGGATATCCGGATTCTTGGTCCCGCTGTCGGCGACCAGGCCTGTGGCGAAAGCGGCCCTGGTCGAATGGTCGAACCGGAAGATATTGTTGCCGCCATTATGGGTCCCAAGGCAGTGCCAGATGTATCCGCACTGGCCGGGAAGGTTGTGATGATCACAGCAGGACCAACGCGTGAGGCAATTGATCCGGTTAGGTACATTAGTAATCGGAGTTCCGGGAAGATGGGTTATGCGATTGCTGCTGCCGCGCGTGACGCTGGTGCAAAAGTTCTGCTCGTGAGCGGACCGGTGAATATTGTTCCACCGGCTGCAGTGGAGACGATCTTTACGGAGAGTGCTAAAGAAATGTTTGCGGCAGTCCATGACCGGCTCACCGAAGTCGATGTATTTATCGGTGCGGCAGCAGTTGCCGATTACCATTCTGCTAGTGTGCAGACCCATAAGCTGAAGAAATCAGAGTCGGACTTATCTCTCGATCTGTCCAGAACCCCGGATATCCTCGCTTCAGTAGCAGGACAACAGGACCGACCATTTACGGTCGGGTTCGCTGCAGAAACCCAAAACCTTCGGGAATACGCGCTCGGTAAGCTCAAAGAGAAAAATTTAGACATGATCGTTGCAAACTTAGTTGGAGCTAACCAGGGCTTTGAAAAGGATAGAAATTCTGTTGAGGTATTTTGGCAAGATGGCGAGAAGGTGTTCCCGGATAGCGATAAAAAGGTGCTTGGTCGTCAGCTGGTTAAAATTATTGGCGAACAATATAAATCCATCCAGGATGCCCAGACCGTGCAAATCCAGCCTGCTATTAGCGGTGGAGATTGAAACAGGATCAACATGCGCAAAATCGAACTTAAAATATTGGATCCCAGAGTTGGTGATGCTTTCCCCTTGCCGGAACACGCGACCGCAGGGTCAGCAGGTTTAGATATCCGTGCCTGTATTGATGACGAGCTTGACGTGCAGCCCGGAGAAACTGTTTTAGTGCCGTCAGGACTTGCTATCCATATTGGTGATACGGGATTAGCTGCTGTTTTATTGCCCCGGTCAGGATTAGGCCATAAGCATGGTTTGGTGCTTGGCAACCTGACGGGTTTGATTGATTCTGATTACCAGGGGCAGGTATTTGTTTCAATCTGGAACCGCGGAGAGAAGGTATATCAAATAGAACCAGGCGAGCGCATTGCTCAGATGGTATTTATCCCGGTAGAGCAGGTGCAGTTTGAAGTTGTAGAAGAGTTTGAAAGCTCAGATCGTGGCGCAGGAGGATTTGGCCATTCGGGTCAGGCTTAATTTAAATCTTTTAGCTGCTTAAAACGGTCTATATCACTGTCAAACAGATCAATAATAGCTTGTTGGTCTGCGGCAAATTTTTCCAAATTTTGTTCGTGCCGAGCAATTGTGGTCTGGGTGGTTTTAATGTCTTCGCTAAGTTCGTTACTGATTGCAGGCGCGGTTGTTTTAGAATTGTATGGTTTAAATTTAGCGGCCTCCTCTAAAAGATCGCCCATCCTCCGCTTTAGGTTACTCAGATGCAGCTCTGTCACACGTGCCTGTGCCTGGAAGAGTTCGACCCGACGATCACGATGTATTTGAATATCTTCGACTGTTAAATAGGTGGCAAGAAGCGTTTGATCGCGGCGACGATCCAATTCCCTGTCCTGATTTAGTTGCTGGCGTTCCGCTTCAGTCAGTAGGTCTTCCGCTGTCTTTTTTGCTCGAATCACCTCTACCGTGATCCCATGTTCGTTAACAATCTGGAGCTCCAGTTCCGAATATTCCTGTGGAACGCTGTCACCGAAATGGACAATGCCATCTTCGTCTACCCAACGGTAGAGCTTTGCGCTCTGGGCTATAGCGAGCCCCGCTAGGTTGCAGAAGACACAGATAATTACAATGTTAAAGGGCTTCATAGGCCAACTATTACATAATTGCACCGGTCGAAACCGGGTATGTGTTGCAAAAATCTATGATATTAAGGAATTTAGGAGCCATGAATTAGTCCGATATTTTGTTAATTTTGTAGTCCACAGTTAGCAACCGTAGCGTTCGCGATATGTTAATACTGGCCCAAGGAATTCGCCGTATTCAGAATTACTTTCCAATAGCTCAATTAATTCCTGCAGCTTAACTATGCTATTCACGGGAGCACTTAGTGCCTGCTCCAGCTCCTGGACCGCGGAGATTGAATCTTGGCCGACTTCCTGTCGGTCGAGGGCAATTACCATCCCTGCATTCTCCGCACCTGCGGTGGTTATCAGTTGGTGTGCTTCCCGGCCAGCGGTTCCAGCTGTCACAACATCGTCAATCGTGAGGACCTTGCCTATCAGGGGGGCACCGACGATATTGCCGCCCTCTCCATGGGCTTTCATCTCTTTACGGTTATAAGCATATGGAACATTAATATCATGATGTGTAGCTAATGCTGCAGCCGTAAGGGCTACCAATGGGATGCCCTTATAAGCTGGCCCAAAGAGCATATCGAATTCTATTTTGGCATCAGTAATGGCATGAGCATAGTAAGCTCCGAGTCGGGACGCAGCATGACCATTAGAAAATAAACCAGCATTAAAAAAATAAGGGCTGGTTCGTCCGGACTTTAAAGTGAATTTACCGAACCGCAGAACTCCTAGTTCTAACGCTAGTTGAAGAAATTCACGCTTGTAAGTACGCATCTTGTTGGACTTATCTCCAGCTTCGGTATGATGGATTGCATCGATGGCGGCGTACCGAGTATGACACAGGGAATAGTTAATTTCCGTATGCTGAAACTCTTATAAATACGTTCAATATGGAGTACCTAATTTGTTTCGGGTGATTACACTGAATGCTAACGGAATTCGTGCGGCGGCTCGCAAGGGATTCTTTACTTGGCTGAAAAAGCAGAAAGCAGACGTGGTCTGCATCCAGGAAACCAAGGCACAGGAATATCAGTTAACTGATGATTGTTTCCGGCCAGCCGGTTATTACTGTTACTACGAAGATGCTGTGAAGAAAGGTTACAGTGGCACCGCGATCTATACTCGCCATGAACCAAAAAGAGTTGTTCGGGGCTGGGGGGTTGAGGAATTTGATAATGAGGGGCGCTACCTTGAGGTTCAGCTTGGCTTTGTCAGCGTGGTCTCCTTGTATCTTCCCTCAGGCTCCTCTGGAGAAGTGCGACAGGCCGCTAAGTACCGTTTTCTTGATGATTTTACTCCCTATTTGCAGAAATTGAGGCGGCGACGACCTGAATATATTTTGTGTGGAGATTGGAATATTGCGCATAAGGAAATAGACCTCAGGAATTGGCGAGCGAACCGGAAGAATTCTGGATTCCTTCCGGAAGAGCGTGCGTGGATGGATGATTTATTGGGCCCGCAAAAATACGTAGATGCATTCAGGACCATTAACAATAATCCAGATCAATATACCTGGTGGTCTAATCGGGGTCGGGCCTGGGATAAGAATGTGGGATGGCGATTGGATTACCAGATTGTGACGCCGGGCCTTAAGGACAAGGTCAGGCGCACCACTATCTACAAGAAAGAGCGATTTTCAGATCATGCGCCATTAACAATGGATTACGACTTGCTATGACACCAACTGAGGATCATTCTAGGTCGGGTTGGCGTTACTATTTGCAGCGACCCGTTCTGGTGATATTTTTCTTGGGGTTTTCGGGCGGCCTACCGTTTCCTTTGGTCTACTCCACATTGACCTATTGGCTGGCGGAAGCAGATATCGTTCGAAGCACCATCAGTACCTTCGCCTGGCTTGGGTTTGCCTACAGTTTTAAGTTGTTCTGGTCACCTCTGGTCGACTGGGGAAAGTTTCCGATTTTATCCAACGTTTTAGGCCGTCGCCGATCTTGGCTGCTCGTCTGCCAGGTTGCCTTGCTGGCTAGTTTGGTGTTGTTAGCTAACACTGATCCGAGCAGCGACATGGTGATGTTTGCCTTGATTGCGGTCATGGTTGCTTTTTTTTCTGCAACCCAAGACATCGTAATCGATGCTTATCGAATTGAATCGGCAGAGGTACGTCTACAGGGCGTTATGGCAGCTGCCTATCAGTACGGCTATAGGGTAGCAGTCATCGTTGCTACAGCGGGTGCGTTGTTTATCGCCGAAGCTACCTCTTGGAGCACGGCGTATCAGGTAATGGCAATTTGCATGACGGTCGGTGTGCTCACAACATTGCTCTGTAACGAGCCAACTACGCAGGGTGCGTTGCCGGAACAGTTAACAGGATCGTGGTCCGAAAAAACGCAGCAATGGATTTATGTTGCCATGGTCCAGCCATTTGTTGATTTTGTGCAAAGGTATGGGAAGTCAGGATTTTTGTGCCTTGCTTTCATTGGCAGTTTTTATATTAGCGACCGGGTACTGGGTATTATGGCGATGCCATTTTACGAGGATATTGGTTTTACCAAACCTCAGGTGGCAACAATTGCCAAATTTTATGGTTTATGGATTTCCATATTAGGGGCAGCTGTAGGCGCGGTCGCGGTCGTTAAATATGGTTTGGCGAGGTGTGTTGTGGTCGCGTCTGTCCTTATTGTCAGTACAAATTTATTTTTCGTATTGATAGCATTGTCAGGAGCACAATTAGCGCTCCTTACCCTAACGATAAGTTTCGATAACCTTGCTCTCGGTTTTGGCTCGACAGTAATGATTGCTTACATGTCGAGTCTCGTGAATGCTAAATTTACTGCCACACAGTATGCACTCTTTAGCTCAATAAATACCTTTTTTGGGAAATTGCTCGCTGGTTTTTCCGGTGATGTGCAATTAGCACTTGGTTGGATTAATTTCTTTTTTTACGCTGCGGCAACAGGAATACCAGCTGTTATTTTGGCTCTCTTGGTGGCACGCCAGTTATCAAAGGAAAGTCAAGCGTGAGGCCAGCTGAATTCACGGAAGTTGTGGTATGCAAATTCAAGGATCTAGATGATCCGGGTTGTAAGGAGTTTCACATTGGTGATGGCGATTGGCCCTTTAAGGGATTCGTTGTTCGAAAGGGCAACGCTATTTTTGCTTACCAAAACTATTGTATGCATGTTGGGCATCCACTGAATTGGTTACCTGATCGTTTCCTGACTAAGGACAAGAAGAATATTGTTTGCTCATCGCATGGTGCAATGTATGCGGTAGAGAGTGGCTTATGTGTTGCAGGGCCCTGTAGAGGTAAAAAATTATCTCCTGTTGATGCAGAAGTTCGAGATGGGCAGGTAGTGGTGCGCGGACCAGCAGGGGCATCCTAATCGGTTGTTAGGGGGACCGGATAAATTTCCAGTCCCATATTTGGTGGCCCTTTGCTATCCCCCTGGATTCAAATTTTGTCGTTTGTCGGTCAATTGGTCTATCGCCACAATGTTCTCTCCTTTCTTCTAACTCGAAAACGTCCGATTCACTCATTACCGCATCGATTTGTTCGGCATAGTTGGCCCAGTCAGTCGCTATGTGCAAGCTTCCGCCCGGACGAAGCTTCTCACCAACCAGATCGACAAATGGAGTGCGTAGTAACCGTCTTTTGTGGTGTCTTTTTTTAGGCCATGGGTCCGGGAAAAGCAAATTCATTCTGGTGATAGATTCGTCAGAAATTCGTTCCCGAAGTACTTCCACTGCGTCTTGTATAACTATCCTGAGGTTCGAAATACCAGCTTTGCTGGCTATGAGCAAACAATGACCGACACCTGGTTCGTGCACCTCTACGCCTAAAAAGTCCTGTTCAGGATGTTGTTGCGCGGCGCATACTAATGCTTCGCCATTGCCAAATCCTATATCCAGTACTCTATCTGCCTGACGGCCAAAAATGTTGTCGAAGTCTAAAGGTTCTTCTTTGGGGCCAACGCCATAAGTAGATAAAAGGTCTCTGATCGCCCGCTGCTGTGACCCGGTCATCCGGCCGGTACGGCGAACAAAACTCCGAACGGTGCGTGGTGTGCGCCCGAAGCTAATCATCGGTGGGTCGTCCGGCAATTGCTGCGATTGTGCCAGCACCAATTAGCAGCCAACCGGCCAATGACGTAGCTCCCAAAGTAATGACAACGATGCCAGAGAGAAAGGCGGTAACGCCGATTGCCAGCAGATATCGTTGTTTCTGCTGCTTTTTTGATTGGCTTCTTATCTTTGCCAGTTCAATAGAGGTTAAAACAAATGGTGATTTGTTCTGAGAAATTTGTTCCGTCATGAAACGCACAATGCTCGGAAGCGCCTGCATTGCCTCGCTAATCTGCGGAAGATCATCTCTAATTTTTGCAATGGTAGCGCTTGGACCAATTTGATCTGCCATCCATCGACGCAAAATCGGGTGCGCAGTTTTCCAAAGATCTAGCTCTGGATAAAGCTCACGGCCAAGGCCTTCAATGTTAAATAGTGTTTTTTGCAGCAAAATTAATTGGGGTTGAATCTCCATGTTGAACTGCCGGGCAGTATCAAAAAGGCGAAGCATTACTTGGGCAAATGAAATTTGCGATAGTGGTTTGTTAAATATTGGTTCGCAGACAGACCTGACTGCTGATTCCAATTCATCAATTCGCGTTTCCGTCGGCACCCACCCCGAATCGATGTGTAGTTTCGCAATACGATGGTAGTCGCGGTCAAAAAACGCAAGAAAGTTGCCTGCTAAATATTTCTGGTCCAGCGGACTAAGGGTACCGACAATTCCAAAGTCGACAGCAGCGTAGAGGGGTTTTTCCGGATTATCTACTATGACGAAAATATTTCCGGGGTGCATGTCGGCGTGAAAGAAATTGTGATGGAATACTTGGGTGAAGAAAATTTCTACACCATTCTCTGCAAGTACTTGGATGTTTGTTCCGGCTGTTCGTAGGGCTTCTAGGTCGCTAATTGGCACGCCATAAATGCGTTCTTGCACCAATACTTGGGGCTTACAGTGATCGAAATAGACCTCCGGCACATACAGCATTTCAGAATCTTCGAAGTTGCGTTTTAATTGAGCTGTGTTAGCTGCTTCACGCATAAGATCGAGTTCATTAATAATGGTTTTTTCGTATTCGGCGACAACTTCTAGGGGCCGAAGCCTTTTACCTAGGTTCCAGTATCGATCGGCAAGTCCGGCTAGCGCATACAAGACCTCGATATCGCGCTCGATCAGCTTGCGTACTCCGGGACGGAGTAATTTAACAATGACTTCAGTGCCATCATGTAATTTAGCTGTGTGTATTTGGGCGATTGAAGCAGCGGCAAATGGCTCTTCGTCGAATCGTGCAAATATGTTATGTACGGGTTGACCATACGCCCTATCCAAAATATCGATGGCCTCATTTGCTGGAAACGGCGGTACCCGATCCTGCAGCATAGCCAGCTCGTCGGCAATATCCGGTGGTAAGAGATCACGGCGTGTTGAAATTGCCTGTCCGAATTTTACAAATATTGGTCCCAGTTCGATTAGAGCTAACCGGATACGCTTCCCCAAAGGTTCGGAAACATCTCTGGCCTTAGGGAGTAGATAAAAAATAAAGCGCAGCGGTCGAAGGAAATGAATCGTGGTGATCATGTCCTGTAAGCCATAACGTACCAGGACACGTTGAATCCCGATCATTCGAAGGATTGATTTCTTGCTCCACATGGCTAGGCTCGATCTTTTTCGAGGCGCTGTATTCTAGCCTCGAAACGTGCCACATCATCCCGCAGATCATCTACCGACTTACGAAATTTTCTCATATCATAGCTGTTCGGCAGAACTTCACTTTCTTCCTGCAAATAATCTGTGAGGTTTTGCTTTAGGGTCTTGTGCGCCCCTCTAGTCCAGTGCCGGATACCCCGACCGAGCTTTCCTATTTCATGGGCTGGGATATCTCCAATAATAGTGGACAATTCTTCTTCAAAATCTGGCTGGCTATATTTAATTAATTTGCGAAATTGCTGGGCAACAAGCGCATCCCCACTGATTTCTACCACACCATCTCTGATTAACTCTTCGCCATACCCGCTGCTAAGTCTGGCGAGTGCAAATAGTGAACCGGATAACATGACATCTGACTCACTGCCGTTGGCTCCGGATATTAACAGCTGTCCATCCGCAACCAGCAAATGCACAGTAACCTCAGATTCTGTGACGAACAAAGCAAATATGCGGCCCTCCAGTTTGGTGCACAAATCACGTGCCGGCGTTTTTGCCTGAATTTGACGATTCAGTATCCTGATCGCTGGTTGAAACAATTTTTCGATCATGTCCATTTTATGATTATGATGTGCGGTAACCGATGTGAAGTGCAACTACACCCCCTACCAGATTGTGATAACGGCAACGCTCGAAGCCAGCTTCTTTGAGCATTGTTAGAAGTGTTTCCTGATTAGGATGCATCCGGATCGACTCAGCAAGATACTCATAACTGCTTGAGTCATTTGCAACGAGCTTTCCAAGCATTGGCAGTACTTTGAAAGAATAAAGGTCATAAGCCGACTTTAGCTGCTTTGCAGGTTCTGAAAATTCAAGCACGAGTAACTTTCCGCCAGGTTTCAGCACGTTGAACATCGAGCCTAAAGCGGCATTTTTGTCAGTTACATTTCTAAGGCCGAAAGCGATACTGATGCAGTCGAAGCTTGAGTGCTTGAAAGGAAGGTTCTCAGCATTGACTTGAGCGATTGACAGATTACCGGCTATTCCTGCATCAATTAGTCGTCGACGCCCTTCCCGCAGCATGGCGATATTTATGTCAGCCAGAATTACGTGACCGTCTTTGCCTACTTTTTTAGCAAATTGCTTTGCAAGATCCCCTGTTCCCCCAGCTAAGTCGAGAATGATATGTCCTGGTTGCACTGCAGAGTGCTCAATTGTGAAATGTTTCCAGAGTCGATGTAATCCTACCGACATCAAGTCATTCATGAGATCATATCTGTGGGCGACCGAATCGAATACACTACGAACTCGCGCAGCCTTTTCTTCGACGGCAACAGTTTCATAGCCAAAATGTGTGGTTTTCTTATTCATGTCGCCAAGTGAGATGTCACACCCGTATGGTATGAGGTTCCAACAATTATTCTTTTAGTTATTGCGCCGGCTAACGAGCATACCCTTCTGTAGCAAGACGGTCGAGATACTCTTGCCACCTTATTGGTTGCTCAGTACCCAATTCGTACAAATAATTCCAGGTATACAGACCGGTATCGTGTCCGTCGTTAAATATTATTTTAATTGCATAGTGCCCGACGGGCTCAATTTCATCTATTTCTACATTTTGTTTATTGACCTGCAGGGTCCCTTCACCAGGGCCATGTCCACGAACTTCCGCTGATGGTGAATTGACTCGCAGGTATTCGAAGGGAAGATCGAAATTTCGCCCGTTCTCAAAAGAAATAGTTAGAAGACGAGATTTTTTGCGGAGGCGAATTTCTAGCGGTACTTTATCCATCGAAAATGTTTATAGGATATAGCGGCTCAGGTCTTCATTGTTAGATAATTCCGTTAGATGCTCATCAACATAGTCCGCTGTTACTGTGACAGCCGTACCGCTTTTGTCGGAAGCTTGAAACGAAATCGTCTCCAGTAATCTTTCCATTACCGTATGTAATCGTCGGGCACCAATATTTTCAGTGTTTTCGTTAACGTGGAACGCGACTTCGGCGAGTCGCTGCACAGCGTCCTCTGTAAAATCTAGGTTCACATCCTCAGTAGAAATGAGCGCTGTATATTGCGAGGTGAGGGACGCATCGGGTTCTGTAAGGATTTTCACAAAATCATTCGTGGTTAAAGACTTTAGTTCGACCCTAATCGGGAAACGGCCTTGTAACTCGGGAATAAGGTCGGAAGGCTTTGAAACATGAAAAGCACCCGATGCTATAAACAGAATATGGTCCGTTTTAACCATCCCGTACCGGGTATTTACCGTGCATCCTTCGACAAGGGGCAAGAGATCACGTTGCACTCCTTCCCGAGATACATCGGCCCCGATAGTTTCTGAGCGTCTTGTTACTTTGTCGATTTCGTCTAGAAATACAATGCCATGTTGTTCAACTGCCTCCAACGCGCGTGTTTTTAGTTCTTCCTCATCAACCATGTGGGCTGCTTCTTCGTCTGTAAGAAGTCTCATGGCATCTTTTACTTTGAGCTTCTTGGTCGTTTGACGATTGGTGCCCATATTTTGGAACATGCCCTGTAATTGGTTGGTCATCTCCTCCATACCAGGTGGTGCCATTATCTCGATGCCGACTGGGATACTCTGAACTTCAATTTCGATTTCTTTGTCGTCAAGCTTCCCTTCACGCAGCATTTTTCGAAATTTTTGCCGGGTATCGTTGTCTTGACTATCTGCTTCGTTGGTTGCTGCGAAACCAGGTGACGAAGAAGGAGGAGGAAGCAAGGCATCTAGCACTCGTTCCTCTGCTGCATCTTCAGCACGATGTCTCACCTTTGCCATCTCCACTTCTCGAGTCATTTTGACCGCAATATCCATTAAGTCCCGAACAATGCTGTCTACTTCTCTACCAACGTACCCGACTTCGGTGAATTTAGTAGCTTCCACTTTTATAAACGGTGCGCCGGCAAGTTTTGCAAGTCGGCGCGATATTTCAGTTTTACCTACTCCTGTCGGCCCTATCATCAGTATGTTTTTTGGGGTAATTTCGCTTCTCAGCGGCTCATTGACCTGAATACGCCGCCAACGATTGCGCAACGCAATTGCAACTGCTCTTTTTGCATCGTTTTGACCAACGATGTGCTTATCAAGTTCCTGGACAATTTCTCTGGGGGTCATCTGTGACATCGAAATATACTTCTACGCTTAATCTGAATCGATTTCTTCAATAATAATATTCTGGTTTGTAAATACGCAGATATCGCCTGCTATGTTCAATGCTTTTTCAACAATTTCGTGAGCTTCTAATTCCGTATTTTGCAAAAGGGCGAGGGCAGCTGCTTGCGCATAGGGTCCACCAGAGCCTATGGCTGTCATATTATGCTCTGGTTCAATAACGTCTCCATTACCGGAAATAATAAAGGAACTCTCTTTGTCTGCGACACACAATAGTGCTTCCAGTCGTCTCAATCGGCGGTCGGTCCGCCATTCTTTTGCGAGTTCAATAGCAGCGCGGGTGAGTTTTCCATATTGTTCCATTTTGGTTTCGAACAACTCAAAAAGGGTAAATGCATCGGCGGTTCCCCCGGCAAATCCTGCGATAACGTTGCCATGTGTTAGGAGTCGAACTTTTCGTGCGTTGCCTTTCATGATTGTATTGCCAATACTCACCTGTCCATCGCCTCCGATGGCAACTTTGCCATTGCGCCGTACCGAGACAATCGTTGTACCTCTATATTGTTCCATATGATGAGTCTCTCACTGTTCTTCGTTTTTATTTTTCGATCGTGCTCGCGGATGTGTTTTATCGTATATTTGGGCTAGATGCTGGAAGTCAAGGTGTGTATAAATTTGTGTTGTACTAATGCTCGCATGACCTAGCAATTCCTGCACTCCACGCAAATCATGACTTGACTCTAAAATATGTGTAGCGAACGAATGCCGAAACAAATGTGGATAAACCTTTGTGTCTATTCCCTGGCGCTTTGCCCAATGATCGACACGAGCTTGGACAGACCGCGGACTGAGGCGCTTACCCCGATTGCTGACAAAGATCGCCTTTTCGTCGGGTTTCGCTAGCAAGCCACGCACATCGAGCCACGATACCAAAGTATTTTTTGCGTATCGCCCAACCGGTATGATTCGATCTTTACGGCCCTTACCCGTTACTGATACTGTTCCGTCTATCAGATCTATATCCCCAACATTGAGCCCGGTCAGCTCCGTCAATCGCAGTCCGGATGAATACAAGAGTTCCAGAATTGCTCGGTCCCGTGAAACGAGTGGTCCATCCCCAGGAATGTCGAGTAGTCTTGCCATGCGATCCGCATCGAGATTGTCGGGAAGACGCCTGCCTGCCTTTGGTGCTTTAACAGCTTGGATTGGATTTTTTTTTACTTTTTTTTCGCGAAGGAGAAACCTAAAGAAAGTCCGGGAAGCTGACAAGCGTCTTTGAATGGTGCGGGATGACAGGCCTTTCCGGTAGCTCTCAGCGGCAAATGAACGAACATGCTCCTGCTCAAGATTGTCCCAAAGTTGGATTCCACATTTATCGCAGTAGAGGGATAAAGCTACAAGATCACGCTGGTAGTTCTTACAGGTTAGCTTCGATAGTTGGCGTTCATGCGACAAATGCCGAACGAAGGTTTCTATCAAAGCTGCTTCTGACTCCTGCACGTCAGAATCGTTGCAACGCCTCTGAAATCAGTTCACCCAAACGACCCAGAAAATCGATACTCATACCAGGATGAAAACGATTTGCGTCGGCACTCCCTATTGCTAGAAAGCCAATTAGTGTCTCAGTGCCCAGTGGGACCATAGCCGCAGATCCGACCTCATCAGTTCCTTTACCAAACAGGAAATCTCTCTGGGAATCGCGAATCTGGCCACAGCGAGGTCCACCACTCTTGAGAAAAGTGTTGAAGGGTCTAAGTTCTTCACTATCTTGGCAGGTTGCTTTGAAAAAACGCCCTACATTGATCTCTTCATAACCGCTTGGTTGCCCAAAAAGTACCAATATTGACTGGTCAGCATCAAAATCTGCACGCAGCACTTCTTCGATATTGCTTAGTGTCGTAGATAGATTGGGCGAACACAATAATCTAACTGCTAGACTATGGATCTTACTGGCTAGCGCATCGTTAGCATGAGCTACGTCCAGCAGTTCTTTAAGTTTCCGTTCATGCTTGAGATCTTTTTGACGCAGCACCGATACTTGGCGTTCCACAAGCGATACTGCTGTTCCCGAACTATGCGGAAGCTTAAGTGTTTCTAATAGATCAGCGTGCTTCTCGAAAAAATCTGGATTATTCGTTAGGTAATCATGAACTGTTTCTTCTGACACGGTTACCTCGTTCACTTCCACTTTTCGCTGGGTTTCCATAAACTAATCAATCCTCTGATGTATGCGCCCATGCCTGCCTGTATCAGCTTAACATGTACTGCATGTTAGCGGCGGACTGTTCCCTAGATTTTAATATTCATACTAGCTGCAATACCCTTCTCGGGGTCCTTATATCTCGGGGTGAAGCCGAGTATCGTTCGCATTTTTGTAGTATTCAGAATGCGTGACTCATTGATGAATGACAGCCTAGCTGGTTCAAATGTTGTATCTGCCTCCATCTTTGTAACTGTTGGAGGGGGTTTGATCTTTGCGAGACGGGCTACCGTGTTAACGAACCACGTGCTCGAGTAATGTGTGCCATCACCGACGTTATAGATTCCAGGCGGTACATTCTCATCAAGAGCACAGACGCAACATGCTGCCAGGTCTTCGACGTGAATGCGATTTCCCGGATTGGCCTCTTCTTCCCTTACTACTGGACGGCCTGCGTTAATTCTTTGAAGTCCTAAGCGGCCTGGGCCGTATATACTTGGTACCCGAAGAATAATCAGTTCAACGTTCTGTCTTTGGCACCACGATGTCCAGGTTTTTTCGGCTACTAACCTCTTTTTTGCGCGCTGTGTTTGTGGCGAAGGTAAATCCTCCTCGTTAACTGTTTGTCCATGACGGTTGCCATAGACTCCGCTAGTTGAGAGATATATGACTCGCCTAGGTAAAGTTTTTAATAGTGGAAGCAGCGCTTTGATGCGAGATTTTTCCTGGCCATGTGGTTGTGGTGGAACCGTGTATAAAATTGAATAAGGTGCTGGCATGTCTAGTTTCGGATTGGTTTCCTTATCTAAATCTAGTTTTTGGCGGTTTAAACCCGTAACGGTATCTTCCGGCAGTAAATGCAGAACTTGCTTTCCCGTGTAACCTATACCGATGATGACTGTATGAATCACGCCAATTAGGGTCCCTCAGTTTCGGGTTGTAGGTGTGGAATAGCTGGTAGTGGAGTCCTAGTTAGAAGATCTAATCCTTGCCGATAAGCGTCTGCAGCCGCTTTACCGTCGCCAAGCTCGTTAAGTAGGTGTCCATATTCCCTATAAGCTTCGGCTGTAGGCCTAATTTTAATCACGGTTTCCAAGTAATTGCGTGCTTTCCCCCAAAGTTTATTGCGAATACAAAGTTGTGCTGCTGTTAGGAGTAGATCGGGATTTTTAGAGTGATGTTTGAGCCAACCTTCAGCAATTTTCAATTGGCGAACTGGGTTTGGACTTTGCACGAGTCCGTATAATCTAACGAGTGGCGGACGCCAACTTCTTCTAACTTCGGCCGCAAGATCTTTTTCCGCCTTTCCATGCTGGCCGGTCCGCATAAGATTTAAAAACCAGGTCTCTAATAAAGTTAAATTTTGTTTGAGATTTCTAGAGGTATTTTTCCATACTTGTCGAAGCTCATCCCAGTTTGATGCATTGCGAAGTTCTTCCTGACAAACTTTTACAGACCACTTCTCAAGTGTGGTTGCATCTAGGCGTCCTTGCTTGGTTAACTTTGGTAGCAGTGCGCCTAGGTTATTCCAATCCTGCAAACGGAAGTAAAGTCTGCCTAGGAGTATCAGGGCATGGCTATGACTTTGTGTGTTTTCCTCTATTTTTTTGAGGCTAGCTAGTGCTTCTTCGTATTGATTTTGATCCAGCTGCAGTTCGGCCTGTGTGAGAAGAATTGCGTTCGCTGCGCCAGGAAGATTTTTGTATGCTTGTTTTAGCCAGGTATCACGCCGTTCGTCTTGGCCAAGTAGATGGGCCGCCCTTGCAGCTTGCAAATAATTTAAAAGTGGCGCCGCGCTCACGCTTGCCCCGCGGGCTAACAATCTTTCGCCTTTTGCAAAATTGCCTTCGGCGACTTCAATTACACCCCTGGTAAGTCTTCTTCCAGCACGACCAGCCCTGTACCGGCCAGCTGCTTCACCAAGTTTGCGTGGGGCACGGATTATTTTCCCTGTGGCCCAAATACAAGAAAATAGTAGAAATATCAGAAGCGCTAAAACGAATGCTGACATTTCTATAATTTTCCCCCTGAATACGATTACCACTGAGCCCGGGTCCTGCAGTAGGAAATTAGCTGAGAGGGCGCTCAGAAGTACCAACGCCACTACTGTGAGCCCAAATTTCACTGGCCTTTTCTGATTCCTGCTGCTCCAGTGTTAGCAACTTCCTTAAATTGCCGCAGCATGAAAATTGATCGGGATATATCTGGAATAGGTACAGTCGTCGTGCTGGAGCGAATAGATGCGATGGTCTTACGCGCACTAATAACACCAACGTTGTCTTCAGCGTAATACTCAGCAATCCAATTATCTGCATCATCTAAACTTTGATGAAAAATGGCTTCGTCCCCCCTGAGTAATGCCAGCCTCGCCACCTGCAGCTGGAGTGACACGTTAGCGCGAAGAAAATACTCTTCCCTTGGAGCTATCATAGGATGGGCTTCTCCGCTCGCGTCTCGAACCTTGACCAATCCCCTTAAAGCAGTCGTTACTGATTTCCACGCTCGGTCAACCCCAGTTAGCATGGCCGTGCTGTCATCAGGTAGAGGTTGCTCTTCCATTATTAGATTGTCTGCTAGTGGCAGGGACTCGACGATTCCTGCCAGGCTAGCGAGGGTTAACACGATCCCTGAAATATCCGGTTTTTCCATTGTTTCGAGTGCACGCAATTCGTCAGACAGTGCAGCACGCACCCTAGTAAGGCGCGCATCCGATAATTGCATTAGGCGATCATCAGCATGGATTAGCGCGAGTATTGCAAGGTCGGGGTTGTTGGCTAGTTGTAATTGGGTATTTGCCAATTGCATGTAATACTCAGCTTCAGAGATGAGCCAAGCATCCCGGGCACCAGATGAAATACCCTGTAAAGAACTAAGCGTTGTCTCAACCGCAGATAATCGGTTTGGTAATGATTCAAGTTGTTGTTGAATTTGGGTAATAGTGGCATTTTGTTCACCTTGCTGTTCAGTTATAACTGATACATTTTCTTCGGTGATTGAAATTGTTTTCTCTGATTTTTCAACTCTGGTAGCTAATAAAAACACTTCTCCCGTTTGGTCTTCGGCGGCACTCTGGATATCTATGTCCCTGATAAAATCGATACCAACCCCAGTCACGGCGACCACCGCTAAAACTAAAGTCAACCATGGAATGAATCTTGGAATTCCTTTGTGAAGAACCTTAGCTTCTCTGTATCTAGGCTCTGGATTCGAACTGGAAACTGGTTCTTCGTCGAAGCTTGTCTCATTTGTACTATTTTCTTCGGTCATTTATGTAGTTCCCGTTGCTGATGACGCTGGATAGTTTCGACTATGTCAGTAGCGCGCGGCCCTGTTGAAAGAAGTGCCTTAATACCTGGTAGTAGCAAAGAAGCTTTTTTTATCACACGAGTGCTTGGTGCTACCAGCATGGTTCTATGGAGTAGTTTGACTGAAGTAGGCATTAGTTGGTTAATCAAACTTTCTATAGTGGCCACACTAAGAACGGTTACGTAGTCGATATTATCTTCTTGCCAGGCTGTGTCGAGTGCAGCTATTTGTTTGCGTGGAAGCTTATTATGCTCTCGTTTGTAAACAGAGATGTAACTAACCTTTGCGCCGCGTTTCTGCAGAGTCTTACCTAGTATTTCGCGACCATTTTGTCCGCGAACGATAAGAATATTTTGATTTTCTACATTTTGCATGGCTGCGTGATTTAGGAGGTTTTCGCTATCAAATTTGTTACCTGGATTGATATGCACAGTTAGTTTTTGTTCCTGAATTGCGGCCACAGTAGTTGGCCCGATAGCAGCAAGTTTTGATTTTTCAATCCCTAAAATTTTCAAGCCATGTTTAACGGCATTCTTGCTAACGAAAATTACAATATCTGGATTTGCAATTTGCCTAAATTCATCTGCTATTAGGTTGGGTTCTATGGCTATAATTCTCAATACTGGGAAATGGATTGCTGTGCCCCCTGCTGCTTCGATCAGGTCACATAGTTCCTTTGCAGAGGTTTCTGGCCTGGTAACCAGTATGCGGCAATGTGTTAGTGACTTGTTGCTCACTCTGCGTCCTTAAGTAATTCACCAGCGCCCTTGGTTAGTAATTTATTAGCGACATCTGCTCCGATCGCTTTTGCTGCAATCGCGTTACCGCAAGTTGTTTCACGAATAACCTTTTCTCCATTCCTACTAGCAACCAGTCCGGTTACCGTTATTTTGTCGAATTCAACAGCAGCATAACTTGCAACTGGAGATTGGCAATCAGCATTTAGCACTTTGACTATTGAGCGCTCAGCTGCTGTTGTTGATTTGGCGATTGGGTCTTGCACAGATTCGAGTATTGCCTTTAGTTGCCGTCTGTTATTTAAACATTCAATACCCACTACGCCTTGACATGCGGCCGGTAACATCTGATCAAAGGTAAATGTCTCTGTGATATGTTTTTTTAAGCCAAGCCTTTCAAGGCCGGCGCGCGCTAAAATGATTGCATCATATTGGCGGTTAGCTAATTTTTTTAGGCGTGTTTCGACGTTACCGCGCAATGGTTCAATTCTTATATCGGGCCGCATAGCCTTAATTTGAGCTTGCCTACGAAGGCTTGAGGTGCCAACCAGGGCACCTGGAGGCAGCAAATCAAAATTGACATTATTTCTAGAAATAAGGGCATCAGCCGGATTAGCTCTTTCTAGCGTAGACCCGATACAGAACTCTAATGGCATGTTAGCAGGTAGATCTTTCATCGAATGTACAGCGATGTCGGCCGTGCCTTCTTTAAGAGCAACTTCAAGCTCTTTGATGAAAAGTCCTTTGCCACCGATTTTATTCAGACTTTTATCGAGGATTTTGTCACCGCGTGTTGATATTGGCACAAGGGAAGTGGAAGTAATTTGCCCTGTAGCTAGTAATCTTTTTGCAACGTAATTGGATTGCCATAGGGCCAGTTTGCTTTTTCGTGTGGCTATTCTGATTTCCATGATTTTCTTATCCTTTCCTTAGTCGTTGCCTGACTTTCTTCAAATGACGCCGACTCACCACAAGTTCCGAATCATGGTCCACATTACGCAGCAATATTTCTGTTTGTCCATTTTCATTTTTTCTAAGGGAGTGAATTTCATCTACAGCCACAACAGCTTTCCTATGTACTCGTATAAAACTTTCTTTGAATTCCGTTTCTAACGATTTTAATGAGTCATCGATTAAATCGCGTCCTTTTTGATGCACAATTCGGACATATTTTTGGTCTGCAATGAAGTAATAAATTTGGTGCACTGGTATCAGTTTAAATTCATTTCTTAATTGAACGCATATGTGTTTGCGCTGAGATGCAATGCCAGATTGTTTCCGAATCTGGTTAAGGGTGCCATGGGTAATTTTTTTTGCTTGGTCCAGAGCTTGCTCCAGTCGAAACTGGCGCACTGGTTTTAACAAATAGCCGACAGCATTGGCTTCAAAAGCATCTATTGCGTATTCATCATAAGCGGAGGTAAATATCACCGCTGGCGGTGCAGCTACAGAATTAAGGTGGTGTGCTGTTTCAATGCCATCCATACCCGGCATGCGTATATCCAACAGAACAATATCAGGCTGTAAGTTTTTAGCCTGTTCAAGTGCGTCATCACCATTGCCAGCTTCGCCCACTACTTCATGCTCTTCTATATCATCTAGCAAGCGGCAAAGGCGATCACGAGCGGGCGGCTCGTCATCGACGATAAGCACCTTCAAATGCTTTTCTCCTCGTATGGAAAGATGATGTGCACCGTATAATTATCTTTTGTATGGTTAATTTTTACGGAGGCCAGCTGACCGTAGGCAAGATCGAAACGTTGTCGGATATTATCCATGGCCATCTGATTGCCGCCCGTTCTGCGTGACTGATTTTGTGCAACTGGGTTTGAAATACAAATGGAGAGCTTTCTCTCGGAACGGCTCCCGGTGATTAATATGTCACCGCCTTGCGGTAACAACTCGATACCATGGTAAACCGCGTTTTCAAGCAATGGCTGGATTGTTAAGCTCGGCATTAATGCATCCAAGGGCAAATCATCTACGTCCCACTTTACGCGCAGACGTTTGCCTAGGCGCAGTTGCTCAATCCGTTGATAGATAGTAGCTGCTTCAAGCTCTTCTCTTATTGTTGTTTGATGTTTTTGGGCATTAAGATTAGCCCTCATCAGGTCTGCAAGATCTTCAACCGCTTCTTCTGCTTTAGCGGGATTACTCCTAGTTAGGGAGGCAATCGTATTCATACTGTTAAACAAAAAATGAGGTCGTATAAGTGCCTGTAAAGCGCTGATCCTTGATTGAGCCTCAAGAACAATGCTTCTGCGCCATTCGCTTGATACATATAGATATCGCATTGCTAACGCTATGACTATGGAGCTAGCTACCAATGTTCTTAGCAAGAAATTTCCGTGAGTGTCTTTGATGATAGCTGCTTCCCCAAAGATTAGTGTTAACTGCCAGGTCATTTCCGCTAGCGTAAGGCAAAGCAATTCAAGCACGGCGAAACAAAACACAAATGCGGCTGTGTGTCCTTGACGTTCAGCCCATGGACGGATCAGACACATTATTGCGGTTCCGGCCAGGGCAAGCCAGAGTATGAATATTGAAATTTGGGAGAGCTCGGTGAGGAAGGTCCCGGGTGTGAAGGAGACCAATGTCAGAAGAATGGCGACCAATTCTGCAATGAGTAGAATAACTAGAACTACCCCTGCCGAACAGAAATCTGGCAGGAATGCCTGTGTCTGCTTATTATCAGGGTCTTGAATGTCGGTCACGCACAGTTCCGATATTGGTAAGCGCCTATTGTAACGCGAGATACTATTAATCGGGCTAGACTTGGGGTGGACACAAAAAAGTGTTTTGGTTTTATTTTGATAGATGAGGTATGAATAATATGGCAAAAGAGTCCATAGACAAGGTCGCTAAACTACTTGCGGAGTCGCTGCCAACAGGTCTGCGCTCTGTTCGAAATGATCTGGAGCAGACTTTTCGATCAGTGTTACAGAATAGCATTGAGAAGCTAGATCTCGTTACCCGGGAGGAATTCGAAGCACAGGAAGCGGTGTTAGCGTGGACACGCGAAAGGCTTGAGGCATTGGAATCGAGACTTGGTAATCTTGAAAATCGAGCTGTATCAGACGATGTTACATCTTCTGATAAAAACCTCTAATTAGCGGATTGGGAAACCATATAGTCGACAGCAGCTTGGACTTCGGCATCTGCAAGGTCCATGCGTGCTCCTTTAGCAGGCATATAACCCGCGTCGCCCTGATAGCCCTCAATCGCACGGCGGTAGAGAGTCTCATAGCCTTGCGCGATTCTGGGCGACCACACCTCGACGTTACCGATTACCGGAGCACCACCGATACCTGCGCCATGACAGATGAGGCAAGCATCATTATAAACTTCGGGGCCGGTCATCACAGTTTGGATCGGTTGTGCGGTTTCAGTAACAGCAGGTTCAAGAGTGCTAACTTTGTTTTCGGATAGTCGAATTTGACCAAATGGCTGCAAACGCTCGGATACGGCTGATTCATACTCTGCCGTATCCATGGCGTAGTTTTCTTTATTCATTTTCGATGTCTCGATTGCACCAAAGATAATAAAAAATACACCCATGGCGGGCCCGTACATATCAAACAATTTCGGATCACGAATTTTACCCATTGCGATTCCGATGAGCGTCATGCTGATCAGGATTACCGCCCCGATTCCCAGAACCGAGGTAATCATAATTATTGTGTCTTGCAAAGTTTTTGCTCCAGAATTTACTGTGGAAACCAACCGGCCGCGAATTATATATCAGGGAAATTCTTATGCCAGTCTACTTATTAGAGAGGCTGTGTTTTTCGGGTAGAAATGAGTTTTGAAATGTTTTGGAGCAAAGTCAGATTGCAATGATTTGCTGGCAGTGCCAAAGTTGTAAGCTTGGTTGGGGGGAGAGCAAAATGACCAGATTTCTATACCCAGTTATATTCGCCTTGGTGTCCGGCCTACTGTTAGCGAGTTGTGGCGGTCCGAGCGAATTGGAAGAGAGTGATTTAGTTTTCGCTGATCTTGTGCTTAGAGGAGGCAAGGTCGTCACTGTTGATCCGGAGTTTGGCACTGTTGAAGCTATTGCCATAAGCGGCTACCAGATATTAGCGGTTGGTTCGGATGATGGGATGACGGTTTACATAGGGCCGGAAACCGAAGTAATCGAATTAAATGGACGTTTTGTGATGCCGGGTTTTATAGAGGGTCACGGTCATTATATGGGGTTAGGACGTTCAAAGCAGATTCTCGATTTAAACGGGGTTAAAAATTGGGGCGAGATTGTTAGCAAAGTCGCAGGAGCAGTCGATAAAGCTCAGCCGGGTGAGTGGATATTCGGTCGTGGTTGGCATCAGGATAAGTGGGATAGTCTTCCGGAAGATGCCATTGATGGGGTGCCGCAAAATAATTCCCTTAATGCTGTGTCCCCTGATAATCCGGTTGCGCTCGGTCATGCTAGTGGCCATGCCGGCTTCTATAATGATGCGGCGCTTGAAGCAGCAGGTATTGATCAGAATACGCCTGATCCGCCAGGAGGGACGATAGTCCGCACAGCTGATGGGCGCGCCACCGGCCTAATGCGCGAGACGGCACAGCGGCTGCTTAGTGAAGTAATTGGAATATATCAGGGGCGATTGACACCTGCGGAGATGGAGCAGATTGATCGTGAACGAGTGATGTTGGCAGCTGATGAGGCATTGCGACACGGCGTCACTTCATTCCAAGATGCTGGCACTTCGCTTGAAGGTATCGAATTCTTTAGGAAGCTTGAGCAGGAAGGGAGCCTCCCTGTTAGGTTGTATGTGATGGTCCGTCGTGCATCGAACGAAGTAATGGATGAAGTGTTGCCGCAGTACAAAATGTTGCCGGAAGGTAATGACTTTCTGACAGTTCGATCAATAAAACGACAAATAGACGGCGCACTTGGGGCTCATGGAGCGTGGCTTCTCGAACCATATGAAGATTTAAGTGATACAGCCGGCCTAGTGCTTGAGACAGTAGAAGATATAGAACGTACTGCCGAAATCGCTGTTAAGTATGGATTTCAGGTCAATACTCACGCTATCGGTGATCGGGGGGTCCAGGAGACGCTGGATTTATATGAACGTGCCTGGAAAAAGATGAGTGTGGATAGTAAGGGATTACGCTGGAGAATTGAACACGCACAGCATATTGATCCTCAAGATGTGCCCCGTTTTGGTGAACTGGGTGTAATACCATCAATTCAGGCTATCCATGGCACGTCCGATGGCCCATGGATTCCGAGTCGACTTGGTGATGAGCGTGCCGAAGCAACGTCCCAGCCATGGCGGCATCTTTTTCAGACTGGTGCGATTGTGACCAATGGTACGGATGTGCCGGTAGAACCAATTGACCCGATCGCTTCGTACTATGCTTCGGTATCCAGAATGATGAAAACGGGCGATAGATTTTATCCACAGCATGTTATGACCCGTGAAGAAGCGTTGCGTACCTATACGATCAACAATGCAATTGCTGCATTTGAGGAGGATATCAAGGGAACACTAACGCCCGGAAAATATGCTGATATCGTAGTATTGTCGCAGGATCTACTGACGGTTGAAGAGGAAAAGATTCCGGATACAGTAGTTGAAATTACTATAGTTGGTGGTGAGGTGAGATATACGAAATGAGTGATCGTCGAAGCATTCGAGCACCGGATATTCCAGAACATATTAACCCGATCCCTGCGGCAACGTCGGTCGGAAATTTGCTATTTACTTCAGCTATCGGTGGCGAAGATCCGGAGACACATGTGCTTCCGGCGGATAAAGAAGAGCAAATAGCGAATACATTTAGAACTATTAATGCCATTATGCGGGAATCAGGCGGGACGGTTGAAGATATAGCGAAGGTGAGCGTTTACGTTGCTGATCGTGACGACCGGAAATTAATCAATCCCCATTGGCTCAAGATGTTTCCAGACGAGAATAGTCGACCTGTTCGCCATACCAGTCCACGAGATCTACCGGCAGGGAGACACATTCAATTGGAGTTTATTGCAGTATTAAGGTGACTTTGTTGTTATCCAATGCCAGAGTCAAGAAGGATGCGGCAAGCATTCATTTCTATTCGTATTTCACCATAAATTACAAGGGAGACCTCATTAAGGCATGACGGAAAAAAATAGACTTACGAAATCGTTTCTTCTAGACGATGTTCCCCCTATGGGTATCTATGAAACGCTGTATGCATTCCGTGACTCGTTTGGCCAGTTTATGGGTGGAGAAGGTACACATCCTTGGTCGCAGGGTTTTCCGTTAACCACGCCCCTGGAAAAATTTGGCGGGCCTGAACTGCCATCAGCGGTCGAAGTTACCTGGGAAGACCGATTCTATCCGAAAGCCTGGGGTCATCCGCTACTTCGCGAGACTATTGTCGATTACTACAACACCTACTACGCCTCAAACATTAGCGCTGACAATATCATGATCTTTGCGGGCGGCCGGCCGGGTATATACACGGTACTTTCCTTTCTCAAGAAGAATATCCAGGTCCGTATCGGCAATGTAGAGTGGCCGGCGTACCTAGATATCCTGACGCAGACAGGCTGCGATTGGAAAACCGTCAGAATGACACCGGATAATAATTTTCATCCCGCCAATGCCGAGTATTTCGATCGGAGTGGCCTCAATCACAAGACCAAACTGTTTTCGGTGATCTCCAACCCAGGTAATCCTACCGGGCACGCGCGCGCCAGTGGGGAACTCAAAGAACTCATTGAAATGGCCGAGCAATCGCAAAACGGTATACTGCTTGATGAGGCGTACGAGATGTATCATACGCCGTCCGTCAGCGGCCTACAGTTTGTCAAAGATCTGGATAATTCCAACGTGTTCCTGTCGGGCGCTTGTACCAAAGGCCTGCAATGCCCCGGGATTCGCATTGGATGGATAATTGCTTCGAAAGAGAATGTGGAGAAGCTGTCCAACTTCAGTTCCTTCGGCATGGGTGGGGTCTCACATCCGAGCCAGTTATATGCGGTCAAACTGTTTGAACCGGAACGCGTCGCCAAACAAAGAAAAGCAATCGAGGCTCATTATAACTGGCAGCGGGAGCGATACGGCACAGCGTTCGAGAACATGGGTCTGAAAGTGTTTACTGGCAAAGGAGGGTTTTATCATTGGATGCAGTTACCGGAAGGTCTCAATTGCGATGACCTGAACAAACGTCTCTATAAGCGTGGTGCGGCGATCCTAGCAGGAAGAGATTGTGATATGGGAAGACCTCACTCTAAGGATCCGAGCTACACTAGCCCCTATATGGATATGTTCCGCTTCAGTTTCGGACCCTTGTTGCCAGAAACCTTCGAAGACGACATTAAGTTGATGAGCGAGGTATTGGAGGAATACAAGGCTGACGTCGAGACCGGAGTCGCCTAGTTTAAAGACACAAAAGTGTGGACGCGTAATTAATATCGACTGATTTAAGCGCGCATGACGTCAGCATGGATTTTCTCGATCTGCGTCCACGCTGATTCGATAGCACCTACCTGCCAACCTGACAGGCTGCTGATGTAATCACCCGCGAAGTAAATTCGTCCCTGCGGTTCCCGCAACACCGGGAGGTGCTTCTGGCGGTCTGGGGGTGACCAGGCTGCCCAGCCAGTTTCACTATAGCGAGTGCGATGCCACGCTATCGAGAAGGCTTTTTTATCATAGTGTTTGCGAAATTGTCCGGGGTGAATCCGCTCGCTGCGCTCGATAGCTTGCTCGGCCTGCTGAGCTAGTGAAAGTTCGCTGTGAGCAACTGCTGTACGACCAAATACGTAAGCACTCTGGATAATGCCTTTTTTACCAAAGTAGTTATAGGAAGGATAAATGACCGTATGTCCCGGGATGCCCGTAGAACTTGAGCCGCCATAGATATCGTCATCTTCCTCCCAAAAGCGGCGATTCATCTGGAGAGCTAACTTTCCGACATTCATTGTTCTCGGGGCAGCCATAGCGTCTTTACATCGATCTGATAAATCTGTCGGGAGTTTCGAAAGTATGCCGAGTGGGATGGTCGTAATGCAGTAGTCCGCTTTCGCAATCCGTGCCGTCCCGGTTGCGGTGTCACGATATGGCACGCTGACACCGTTATTATCCTGCCGAAGTTCCTGAACTTCGGCGTTGTGAATGATTACATCCCGGACCGCACGCTCGAAGCCTCGTGCGATCTGATCCATGCCGCCCACCGCTTGATACATGGTTGTTGGGTGGTCGATGGTCGGAACACCCTGAAAAGTATTTCCGAGCCCGGATTGAAGTATTTCTTTGAAAGCTAAGGCCTGCGAAGCCGTGCTTGTACCCATGGCATCGAATGTGGCGTGACCGCGATGGATAGTGCCCTTATAACTGAGGTCTCGCGCATCAAGGAACCCTTCACGAATCAGATAGTCGATGAGTTTTTCCCTGTCCCTGTTGGTTAGCTCCTCATCAAGTGCGCCCTGATCAGTGAGTTTTGCCAGCAACTCCGAGGTGTAGCCTCGCATATCCGCTTTAATTTCACGCTTGCGAACTCGGCGACCGGATAGTGGTCCGTCAGCATTATCAAATTTCAGGTAACCGAGGTCATTCTCTTGAACCATAATTTCCATCGGGATGCCGAATTTTCGGACATAGTGGAATACCGCGTAATGGAAACTGGGGAGTCTCCATGGGCCATGGTTAAAGTATTGGCCCTCGTCGAAATCACAGGTGCGGGTATCTCCGTCGACCGTTGTCGTTTTAAACCCTGCTCTTGCGGACTGGCAACGACCCCCGGCAAACGAGCGGGCTTCTAGAATCTGGCATTCGTAACCTCGCAGGCCCAACTCATAGGCAGCAGTCATTCCTGTAAGGCCGGCTCCCAGAATGAGTACCTTGGTACCTTCTGCACGCCCCATCAGGTCAGGAGGGGACTCGGCGGCAGACGCAATACTCATACCCCAGCCATCAAGTGCTGATATCATCGCAGATACACCACCCACGGCGGCAAACGCTTCAAGGAATTCCCGTTTGCTAACTGACTGGGGTTGCTGGGGTCTTGCTTTAGCCACTAAGTTTCTCCTGCCAGCCTATTGTTGCAGATCCAATTCCACCTGGACGGCCACCTCGTCAGCGATCCAGTTAGTCGCATCCCAGCCTACGCCAAAAAGTAGCCGTTTGATCTCAAACCGGCCGGAAAAATGCGCTATCGAATCCGCAATTTCAAATTCAAAGAGCATTGTTATGGGCTGGCTAATGCCGACCAGGCTCAGTTGCCCATGCGCGGCAAACGTCCCATCGTCTAGCTGCTCTACCCGCTCCGATTCAAAACGTGATTCCGGATAGTTCAGCGGATCGAACCAGTCTTCCTCCATTAGGTACGCATCTCTTTCCGTATCACCGGAGTCGGCAGAGTCCATTTTTACGACGCCAATTATTTTACCAGCGGTAGGTTTATTCGGATCAAAGTCGATCATTGCCGAGAAAACGTCGAAGCGTCCTCGAAAAGCTGCCCCCTCGAGTGCGCCAATGAATCGCACGTTGCTCGAATCCTGTATAAGCTTCCACTCTGAGGATTTAGCTGCTTTGATTCCTATGCCAGAAAGAAGCATCAGCAATATGATCCACCTTGCGCTGATTACCATTATTCTTGATCCTCCAGCTTTATGCTGATTTGTAATAGGTGAATGGGCTAATCGTCGCGTATCCTGACGGCTAGGTAAACCATTTTCAATCGTTTTTGTGCTCATAGTAAAAGAGAGTAATATCGGTTTGGCGGATGGATTTAAGTCAAAAAGGAAAAAAATGCGTCTAATTTCTCTTCTGCTGACCGCAATCGCAGTTATAGCAACGTTTTCAGCTTCGGCACAGGAAAATGGTGCGACTAAAGAGTTTCAGGTCGATACGAATGCCAGTTGGCTAAGGGCTCTAGCTTATCCAGATGGGGCCTTGCGTCGTTTTGGCCATCATCATGTGATTGCGCATCGAGAGATCTCTGGTGTTATTGCCGTTGCACCGAGTCCGCTTGCCTCGACAGTTTTTCTGGAGCTCGGTGTTGAGGACTTTGAGGTCGATAATCCTGTCTTGAGGAAGCTGGAAGGAGAGGATTTTAAGGGAGAGATATCCACAAAAGACATTGATGGCACAAGGGCTAACATGCTTGGGGAGAAGTTACTGAATGTCGCACAGTTTCCGGTGATCCAGATTCGATCAATAGGGGTAGAAGGAAGTATGCCGGATTTGGATATTATAGCGACGGTTACCCTTGTCGGAATGGAATACACTGTGAAATTTCCGGCCAACGTGCAGTTAGCAGATGATTCTTTTTTAGCGACTGGGCGACTAGAAATAACGCACGGTGAGCTAGGACTATCTCCATTCACAGCCGCAGGAGGCGCGCTGAGTGTTCGCGATTTAATAGTTCTCAAATACGAAATATCAGGGACGCTGGTAATTGGAAGTGAGTAGTAAGCGGTGACGCACGACACTGCGTCGCTTAGCCTTACGGAAACAGCCTTTGGAGAAGACCATATTTTGTTTGGTTCAGACTGGTCGTTCCCAATGGTTATCTAGACGTGACAGCATAACTAAGTGATATTAAAAGCAATGTAAAACAGCGTATGTGACGCAGCAATGCCACAGCATTGCTCGACAAGCTTTGCATCGTTAGGGAAAATTAGGCAACTGATTAAACAGAGTATCTGGAGAGCTGCTAGTGCGGATAATTTATTATTGTGATGCTGGTGCAAATGCGCTGGGCGTGATGCTTAATGACAGTCAATTTCTCCCACTGCAAGATATAGCGCCAGACCTTCCACATACATTGAAGGGTCTGCTTCAGATAGAGGGATGGCAGGCAACGATCGAACAGCGATTAGATTGTGTGCCATCGCCTCGTAATATTAAAGATGTTCGTCTGTTACCGGTATTACCGGATGCCTCGGTCATCTGGTGTGTTGGTGTGAATTATAAAGAACACCAGGATGAAACCGGACGAGGAAAGCAGGACCAGCCGATGCTATTCATACGGACCAGTCATGGACTTATTGGTGCCTATGATGAAATGGTTTGCCCGAGGGTGTCTGAACAATTCGATTTCGAGGGCGAGCTGGCGGTCGTAATAGGTAAGGCCGGCCGGCATATTGCCCGAGAAAACGCGGCCGCACACATTGCTGGCTACGCCATCTTTAATGATGGCAGTATTCGTGATTGGCAGCGCCATACAACTCAGTTTTGTCCCGGCAAGAATTTTGAGGGAACCGGGCCATTGGGGCCATGGATGATGACAGCAGATGAGTTTGGTGATCCGTATGCACAGACTATAACGACGCGACTGAATCGTGAGACGGTCCAGCATACTGCTATTTCAGCAATGGACCACAAAATTGATGCGCTGATCCAATATATTTCGACCATCCATACCGTTCGGCCGGGTGACATTATCAGTACCGGAACCCCCGGCGGGGTAGGTATGCACCGCAAGCCACCGTTATGGTTGAAGGCTGGCGATGTGGTATCCGTAGAGATTACAGGTCTCGGCACTATTCGAAACCCTGTTATAAGTGAAAGTTCGCAAGTTTAGATTGTGGACCTGTAACCTAGACATTTAAAGCTTTTCGAGTCGTAAATGTAGGACTAAAAATTAACTTTCCGGCGCGTTAAAAATGGGCAGCTACCTTCTTTATTGAGAATGGTATTGCAAATGATTATCATTTAGATTAAATTCCCACTCCCTTCAGGATTATTACTGGATATTTCTAAATGAATTTCTTAACTCGATCTATTTTTAAAAGAGTAATGCGGTGTGCATTGCTGGTAACGATATTTGGTGCTCTGGCGGCATGTAGCAGCAGTTCATCTCCACCTCCACCTCCACCTCCGCCTCCGCCTCCCCCTGTGGTTGCAGATGCTGATGATGATGGTGTTGCGGATGAAAGCGACAACTGTGTTGATGATGCGAACGCAGATCAGGCGGATTCGGATGTTGATGGTTCCGGAGATGCGTGTGATCCCATACCCTTAACCTATACATATACAGATGCTTCCGGAGCTGACACAGTCAGTTACACAGGGCAGACAAAGCGCCAGATTTTCATCAGTGACTTGGTAGATGAAATGGTTGGTTTAACGGAAGACCCGACGGTTGACGTACAGGCTAACCTAGACTTTTTCTTCCGGTATGACTCTGCAGCGAGCGACACTTTGGTATCTTCATTTGACGCTGATGGTGAACCGCTCCTACCAAACGACGGTGCGGGCAATATGACTTATGGGTCGATTTCAAGCGGGAAAGATCTGGTCGGAAAAATAGCAGGAGGAGACGGTGCCGGTGGTGGTGAGACATCGCGCCTTATTGGTGATGAATTCTTAGGCTGGGGAGGTGGTGACGCTGACCCGTTACCGGTTGAGTTTGTAGATTATCTTTTTGCCCAATTGGATACGGAAGCAACGGATAATGTCACCCCACAGATTCCTACAGCGGCTGGAGACGTTGCATTAGATACGGTTACTGTGGATGCTATGGGTATTGATTATCGGCAAATGATCCAAAAGTTTCTGTTATCCGCTATTAATTTGTCACAGGCGCTGAATGATTACTTCCAAACAGATTTTGCTGGAATGTTAGTGCTTGCAGATGGTAAGGCCTATACCGAAGCCGAGCACGATTGGGATGAATCATTCGGTTATTTCGGTGCCGCTCGAAACTACAACGATTACACCGACGAAGAAATCAAAGGAGCCGGCGGGCGTCCTGAGTTCGCAAACGGTTATAATGATGCAAACGGCGATGGACTAATTGATATTCGCAGTGAATTCAATTTCGGAGCATCAACTAATTGTGCTAAACGCGATCTAGGGTCGGCAGGAAATACTAATCCTACGGACTTCACAAAAACCGCATTTGATGCATACGTGCTGGGACGAGAAGTCCTGAAGAATGCTGCAGCTGCGGGGGAGCTAGGCGCAGACGCTCAGGCGGTTCTGGATACACAAATACAAACTGCTTCGCATGCTTTTGAGATGTGTATCGCTGCAACGGTTGTTCACTACATCAATGACACCATCGGCGATATGGCTAGCTTCGATACAGCTAATGGAACGTTTGCTGATTTGGATAACTTTAAGAACTTAGCTAAACATTGGGGCGAAATGAAAGGTTTTGCCTTTGCCATGCAGTTTAGCCCCGCCTCACCGTTTCGTGACAATGACACCGCGACGGATAACCTGCGACAGGTCTACACTTTAATGGGTGATTATCCAGTCCTAGCTGATGGTACCCAAGGTGGTGCGGCCTTTGCTGGCGGAGTTGCACAGTACGAGGCAGACTTACTTGCTGCTAGGGATATAATCGAGGCAACCTACGGTTTTGATAGCGAGAACGTAGCAAACTGGTAAGAGAAAACGATTGGCTGCCCAGGGTTCAGTAGCCGGTCATACGTAGCGAGGCATATCTTTGATGTGCCTCGCTATTCTCTTTGTGTAAGGGACTTGGAGAGGACATCAGTGATTCAAATAGCCCGCCACATTTTACTGATCGCGTTAGCAGTATTTTCTGGCTGTGTTAACAGCGATTCAGGAGATTCGAATGAAGTGCCGACGTCAGAAGGATTCGACTTTGTTGGCATGATGGCCAGTTATGCTGATGGCGTCTTGCTACCTTCATATGAGCGGTTGGAATCTACAATTGAGGTTCTAAGTGAGCCAACCGGAGCGATAGCAAACTATTGTGGAAGCATTAGCACAGCTGATGAAGGCGTCATGCTCGATGCAGCACGGATTGCATGGCAAGAAGCAATGTCGAGTTGGCAGGAGGCGGAAGCTTATCTCGTAGGTCCCGTCATGGATAATGGTGGCTCTATACGAAATAGCATCTACTCATTCTTTTCGGGTTCGCCACTAAGTACTTGTGCTATCGATCAGGCGGTAATGCTTGCACAAAACCCTAGTTTCGATCTCACGAACAGGTCGTTTAATCAACGGGGACTCGATGCGCTCGAATATCTGCTATTCAATGAGGACCTCACACATACTTGTCCAGCACAGATTGTTGAAACACAAACTTGGAATATTCAACCGGCAGAACAAAGAAAACTGTTGCGTTGCGAATATGCATTCGACTTGGCCGAAGATGTCGTTTTGTCGGCTGATGGGCTAGGTGTTGCTTGGCAATCCAGTGGAGGAAATTTCCGGACTGAGTTCATCAATCCTGAAAATTTAGCTGACAATTTCCAGCAACTTTCCGATGCTCTTTTCTACATAGAGCTGAGTACAAAGGATGCGAAACTGGGTGTACCCACTGGGATTAAAGATGGATGCAGTCAACTAACCTGTCCAGAAGCATCAGAATCCCGGTTTAGTGACACCGCTTTAGAGAATATTCGTTCGAATCTAATAGGATTTAGAGAGTTGCTTACAGGGGGAGCCGGATTGGGATTCGACGACATAATCATTGCGGAGGGTTTTCCAGAGGTTAATAACAATTTCCACACAAATATTGAAGCGGCAATCACTTTAATTGACTCCATGGACATGTCGCTGTTGGATCAGCTGGCAATAATTGAAGGTTCCGGCAGTGATGCGAGCTGTTTAAACAGTGCTGCAAATCCTGAAACGGTGCAGATGATTCCTGTCTGCAGCCTTCATGGATTCCTTAAACGGATTACCGACAGTTTGAGAACGGAATTCATCGTAATTGTTAATGTCGACTTACCTGATGGGGCAGCAGGCGACAATGATTAGACTATTTATGAAGCAATTTGTTGTCGTTTTCACTGCTGGCATATTGCAATTGCAGATCCCAGCCTATGCACAAGGGGCAGATGAAACAGACGACGTCCTTGATGTTGTGCTTGTGACTGGTGGTCGCGAGGGCGTTAGGAAATTGGCTGGCGCGGCCACATACATTGATGAAGCGGAAATACAAGAATTAGACGACACTGACTTAACTGACTTGTTAGCGAGATCCCCAGGAATCTACATTCGCCACGAAGATGGGTATGGGTTAAGGCCTAATATTGGTATTAGGGGTGCAGCCGCTGAACGAAGTCAAAAAATTACTGTCATGGAAGATGGCATTTTGATTACACCGGCGCCGTACTCCGCGCCAGCGGCTTACTATCTGCCCAACGTAAATCGGATGCGTGCCGTAGAAGTGGTAAAAGGCCCATCGGCAATACGCTTTGGGCCACATAGTGTCGGCGGCGCCATAAATCTGGTTAGTATTCCAGTGCCAACTAAGCGCACCGGTGCTATTGAAGCGAGTTTTGGCACCGATAACTATCAAAAATATCGAGGTCTCCTGGGCGATAGAATCGGGAATGCAGGCTATACAATTGATCTGCTTCGTTATGGCGCTGATGGATTTAAAGAGCTTGATGGTGGAGGTAACACGGGCTTCACTCGTAATGATGTGAATGTTAGTCTCGATTGGAGACCGGAATCGAACTGGTCATTAGAGCATCATCTGCAATTTAAAATCGGCTATGCTGATGAGATTTCCGATGAAACATATCTCGGCCTGACAGACGGTGATTTCGCAATAACACCCGACAGGCGATACGTTTCGAGTAAGCTGGATCGGTTTGCATCGGAGCACTCTCAGGCCCACCTGATTTATTCGCTGGGCCTACCATCCGGAATACAGGTGGTCACGAAGGGTTACGTGAATCGATTCAACCGGGACTGGAACAAATTTGATGGTTTGATAGGTGGACCATCGGTCAAACTGGTATTAGCAAGGCCAGATATTTTCCCTACCGAGATCGGGCTACTTCAGGGCGAAGTTGATTCTCTTGATGCGGGTGGGCAGTTAATCGATGTGACCAATAATAGTCGTCAATATGGATCCGAAGGCTTGGATATATCTGCCCAATACGACTTAGTTCTTGGCTCTTTTAAACACCGGTTAAATGCCGGCTTGCGGTACCACCATGATTACGTCGACCGCGACCATCACCAGCGTGGTTATGAAATGATTGGGGGCGACTTGGTGTTTGACGGTGACTCCAATCGGCAAAAAAAGGTTTTTAACAATGCATCAACGGATGCATTTGCCTTCTTTTTAAATGATGAAATTACTTTTGAACGCTGGACATTGAACGCTGGGGTCCGCGTTGAGTCTATAGACCGGAAGCTGGAAGATTTTCTTGAAGACACATTGACCAGTAATGATGAAACGGTAGTTCTGCCGGGAATAAGTGCGCATTGGCAGTGGCGGGATAAAGTAGGGATATTCGCGGGTATCCACAAAGGCTTTTCCCCAGCGGCCCCCGCTGCGGGCAGTGTTGTTAATTCAGAAGAAAGTACAAACTTCGAATATGGATTACGCTATGAAAATACAAATACCCACATCGAGTTAATCGGCTTTTTCAGTGATTACAGTAACCTTATAGGTCGCTGCAGGGTCTCGGATTTTGGATGTGTTCCAGGAGAAGAGTTTAGTGCCGGTGATGTTCAGATAGCGGGTGCGGAGTTCAGTCTTAACTATATCCATGATTTCGCGTCGGGATGGAGTTTGCCGGTCGCATTGGTATACACCTATACCGAATCTGCTTTTCAAACGGGGTTCCAATCCGGCTTCCCACAATGGGGTACTGTAAACACCGGTGATGAATTACCTTATACGCCTGAGAACATAGCCCGGTTTCAGGCCGGCTTGGAAAATGATTCGTTTTCGCTTACAGCCACTGTGAAATTTGTTAGTGAGATGCGTGAAGTTGCGGGACGTGGTGATTTAGAGGTTGGCATGTTTACTCCGAGCTATACGATTTTGGATCTCGGTGGAAAGTGGGCGCTCAATGAGTCATGGAATTTACTAGCTGTCATAGAGAATGTCGGGGACCAGCGAGAAATAGTATCGCGCCGCCCAATCGGCGCACGGCCAACGCCTCCCAGGCTCTACCGAGTTGGTTTCCGATATGATTTCTGAGGAATGGCAGGCTGAAATCTGGATTTTTCTGGACAACTTGCTGAACTCTGCCCTTTTCGTTTTCAGCCCCGGGCAACGGTTGTTCTGGGTAAGTTGCCTGACAAGTATGTTAATTGCGCTCTTGGTACTCAGGTTTCAGGGTAGGCCACTTAATCGGAAATTTTTGCGTCGTGTATTTCTTTCAAAAAGATACTGGCTAAATGCATCAGCGCGCGCTGACCTCCGCTGGCTTGGAATTAACTGTTTAACAAAGGGCCTGCTAGCCACACTTTTTGTAAGTGCAAAGTTGGTATTCACTATGGCCGTCGCCTACGCCATACAGAGTAATCTGGGTACAGCGGCCTTACAGGAAATACCGTGGTTGCTAGTCACTTTAATATTTACGTTAACTCTATTTGTTACTGAGGATCTATCCCGATTCATACTGCACATAATGATGCATCGAGTGCCATTTTTCTGGCGTTTTCACAAGATTCACCATAGTGCGACAACCCTCACACCATTGACTTTACACCGTGTCCATCCGTTTGAAACGTGTCTTTATTTTGCACGGGAGGTTTTTGTTTTTGGTCTTGTTAGCGGTGTCTTTGTTTACTTCTTTGGCGGCAAACTGACAGCACTCGATATACTGGGTGTTCAAGCTTTCGGTTTTCTTTTTAATCTTATGGGTGCAAATCTACGCCATTCACATATCTGGATGAGTTTTGGCCGGCTTGAATTAATTTTTATCAGCCCGGCACAGCACCAGATTCATCACTCGAATTTATCCGAACATGCGAATAGTAACTATGGCACCTGTCTGGCCATATGGGATTATTGTTTTGGTTCATGGATTGCGGCAGGAATGCGCCCTAAAAACCTGCGGTTCGGGCTTGGCAATGCTGATCCTGCTTTTACCCAAAACGCTGCTGGAATGCTAAGCATAAAATCAAACCAATTAGCAGCATCTGCCTGAAAATAAATAAAAGACTTCTAACGTTTTTAACTGGCGCAGCACATTACTGCTGATGTTATTATTTTACAGGCATGATCAGGGCAATTTATCAGTGGTTTAAATTAATTGGAGCCGGTCTTGAAATTGAATAGATTTCGGGGTTTTCTGATATTTTTTTTATTGAACTCCAATGGTTTTGCTAATAATGACCGTCCTAACATATTGCTTATAGTTGCCGACGATTTGGGATACACGGATCTTGGTTCGTTTGGCAGTGAAATTCCCACACCAACATTGGATATGCTTGCTTTTGAGGGCATAAGACTGACGAATTTTCACACGGGCCGAGCGTGCCAGCAGACACGAGCGATGCTCATGTCGGGCAGGGGGTTCTCAAGTGTGATTCAACGTAATCCAGCGCGTTCGGATGGTGAACGCGCGCATCAGCTACGTTTAGATGTGGCTACCCTTCCAGAGTTATTACGAGACGCAGGTTATCGAACTTACATGGCGGGTAAATGGGACCTGGGCCTTAGTAATGAAGCGGCACCTGTTGCCCGTGGGTTTGATCGTTCGTTCGCACTGCTGGAGGCTTCGTCAAGCCATTTCCGTGAATATTTCTGGGATGACAAATCCTATTATCAGGAAGATTCACGTTCGCTGGCATTGGAGGAACTGCCACCGGATTTTTACTCAACCCACGCATACACGGACAAAATGCTGGATTACCTGAAGGCTCATGATGAGTCAGAACCATGGTTCGGGTACGTAGCTTATACTGCGCCGCATTGGCCTCTGCAGGTTCCGGATGAATGGCTCGATCGCCATGGCGGCCAATACGATGCCGGCTACGACGTGCTTCGAGAACAAAGAGTCAATCGTGCGATGACTGTTGGTGTAGTGCCTGATGGGGCAAATCTTGATAATTTCAAGCCTATAGCATTACCTTGGGCATCCCTTAGCCCAGACCTGAAGAAGCGATATGCCCGGTCACAGGAGATTTATGCTTCCATGATTGAGCTAATGGATCAGCAGGTCAGTCGTTTAACCAATTACTTAGAGGTTAGCGGTCAACTTGACAACACAGTCATATTTTTCATGTCTGATAATGGGGCATCTGCTGAGCAGATAGGCATAGAAGTCGGGCCCACTAGCATGCCCCCAGAATTTGCTCACTTTAATTTGTTAGTAGCAGATCGGGATAATTCTTTTGCAAATATTGGCCGGAAAGGATCCTTCGTCGATCATGGCCGTGGTTTTGGGGAGGCGGTTACCGCGCCTCTAAGATATTTCAAGAGTACTTTCGCTGAGGGTGGTATACGGACCGCTGCTTTTATTTATTACCCGGCAATTTTGTCGGGTCCGACAATTAACAGCACTTTTATAACCGTGATGGACATATTGCCGTCGTTTCTTGATATCGCCAATGCGGCTCATCCGGGCCCCGGTAACTACAACGGTCGCGAGGTACAATCAATTGTCGGAAGGTCATTCTGGCCACACCTGAAGGGTAAGCAATCAACAGTTCATGGTGATCAGCATGCGGCTGGTTGGTCCAAGGGTTCTATCGGGGCAATTATTAAGGGTAAATATAAACTTACCAACCAGCCAGAACCAGGCACTAATATCTCCGAAGAAGATTTGAATTGGCGCCTCTATGATTTAGAGGACGATCCTGGGGAGATTGACGATATTGCTCCAGAGAATGCTGACGTAGTCCGATTATTGTTAAACGAGTGGGAGCAGAACTGGTTATAGGCCCCACCTAACTGATAACAGCGCATTCTGCAGCTGGCTAGACTGTTTATTGAATGTTTTCTGTCAACCATAGATACGACCCTGCGTTATATCCCCAACTTTGAACAAATGTTCATGCAGAGGGAGATGCAGTTATGTTAACTACGACAGTTTTAAGAATACATTTGAAAATGTTGGTTTTACTGGTAATGGTGGGTATCCCGATCATTGCAAATGCTCAGTTATTGCCAGCTTGTCCGACTGTATTTAATACGAACGTTGACCCGCGCCGGTCACTGATGGTGACTGAGGTCGATGTTATTAATAATGCGATATCACTTGGCGAAGTAATGGATAAGCTCGCCCTGGATAGTGGCATTCCGAATCTCGACAGAGATCAATTGTGGGCCCAGTGGTGGGATACGCAAAATCCGGGCCCGGGGTTGGGCTCAGGTAGTAATTGCAATGACCATATTGATACAAACGGTATGGCTACCCTTAATGGATTTCCACTTGATTGCCCGAGAAATGAAGGTAGCGAAATTAGCCATAATCCGTTCGATCCTGATCAGCCCGGTTTTTACTACCCTATCGCATTGATCAACCGTTTGGATCTGGCTCCTGAGGACGGCACAAACTGTGGCGAATACCGGGTTATCTTTGCCCGGGACCCGGCAGCCGGAGAGGGTCGGAATTTACTCATATTCGAGGCAGTAATGCCTAACCCGAATCCCGGTTGTGGTATTGATGGTTGCCGAGCAATAGCAACTTTTTGGGCTAGTTTGTCACGCGTTATTGACCCTCAAATTCGTGCCCGGATGCTGCATGATTTTTATTTCCGTGGGTTACCGGCAGCAGGAGTTGAGCCCGTTATACATGCACAGCATTTTAGCCCTGGCTCCGGCCAAATAAGGACTAACCAGTTCATGTCCGGTTCTAATGCCCAGATATGGCAACTACGGGAATTTAAATTGGCCCTTATTCCAGATGAAGCAGGTGCAGAGAATGAATTAATTTTTGTTCCTGTAAGCACGAAAGGAACTCCATGGGGAGGTCTGTTCGATCAGGGATCTGGTCATGCGCTTACTACATCATTTATGCGCCATTTTATGACTCAGCTGGATGAACTGGATGAAGATCGTATTACCAAAATTTCTAATGCAGTTCCACGCCAATACAACAGTGGACAAAGCACGGAGGCTCCTTTTTCGGAAAGTGATTACCCGATCCACTTTGATCCGAATGGAGCATTTGCCAACGCTATACAGGTTCGTCTGGACAGGCTCAATAGCACCCTGACCCCTGAAGATGTGGTTCGCCGTGCTAGAACACAGAACTGTGCGGGCTGCCACCAACTTAGTAATAATGACAATATTGGAGATGGTCTGGTATGGCCGGCATCACTTGGCTTTGTGCATGTACATGAACAAGTGACTGAAAATATTAATGGCACAGAACATTTCGTGATTTCACCGGCGTTACTAGAAGAGTTTCTGCCACATCGTGAGCGCGTATTCGAAGCTTATTTGCGTGAGGATTGCCAGCCGTGTAGGCGCTCACTCACCCGCTCTGGGCGAAATTTTGAGATACCGGCGATGTCACCAGTTTTCTTTCCCAGTGACCGCAGTATATCTCTAGGGGCATGGATCGAAGACCTTGACGCTGAATTAAAGGCTAGCTGGCCAAATGATACCCTGGGCGGGCCTACTCCCACGCATTAGCGTGGGAGTATAGGAGATGTTGAGAGTTCTCTTAGCCTATCCGGTGGCGCTGCGGAGTTTCTTCTCTGCGGCGTCTTGCTCTTCTTGGTCCACTGCATCAACAAAGACGTTTTCCGGTGCCGCCATTCCTGGATCTATCATTGGCTCACCTGTTTGAATAAAGCGCTGCAGGTAAAAACCTGCCAATGCGAGCATTACGCCACAAACCGATGCAATCAGCGATAGTGATCCAAACCATAGCAGGGCGATGATTCCTACTGTACCTCGTTCTACATCAGTTGCTGAATCTTCATTATCCCAATACATGGCAAGGCGATAAATCTGGTTCTGGTTAATAAGATGATTTATTTCAGATTGCAGGCTTCTTTGGTTGTTCCGAATTTCGAAAATCTGCTCATCTAGACCAAACGACCTGTCCGCTATTTGGTCAAGTTCCACCATTTTAGTAGCGAGATAGTCATCGACTTCTTGATTTTGCGAGTTGCGAATAGTGGCAAATCGAGCTTTATCCTGGGCTGCCCTCGATAGAGCATTACTCTCAAGATCAGCATTATTCTGTAGGCGTTGCTCTATTTCCTGCTTCAGTGAATCTATTCGTTCATTCGCATCTGCAATACGCCCAGTGTATTTATTGTTGACAAATTCTAGCTGCTGTTTCAGTTGTGCTTCCATGGTTGACTGTTGCTGGATAGCGGTGCCACCTAGATAGCCGCTGACGACAACACCCAATTGGTCTTCTTTGTCCTTAATCAAAGCACGATATTTGTTCTCGCGTGTTGCACGATTAAACACTGTTGCGGTTGCCATAGATTCTGCAAACTCTGCCTTAAGAGCTTCGAGTTCAACTAGCAGTCGGTCTCGTTCGTCGGAACTACCACTAATGTTGCCTAGAATAAGTGTTGAGAAGCGGTCTTCTACTGCCTCCGTTTCATCACGCCAGTCACTATAGTAATCATCGAGAACAATCTGGATGCGAGTGATTTCCTGTTCCAATTCATCCTGGAAACTGTAGTCAATTTCTCTCAGCACTTGCTGAGCATTATTGTCTATTCTCTGGGCAACCGTACGGTATTGGCTGTCGATTTCCTCTCGGTCGGCAGTGACATCTTCAAGCACTTCTTCTTCAGTGAATTTCACTATAAAATTTCTTCGGTTTTCGAGTAAAGCAATCTGATTTTCAGAGCTTTCTATTTGGTTTTTACGGGTGTCAATCGAACGGTTTAGGTTGGAAAAATTGCGTTCGAACCCGTTTAGCATGGTCTCGAAAGTAATAAGGCAGAGAAAAAGAACGAATACGAGAAACATTGAGCGCCATACAATATTGCGAACACTCATGAATGCGAAGGTCAGTGGAATTTTGCAAAGCTCCACGACCGCAATTAGTACAAACGGTAATGCGGCAACAACAATCGCTGATGTGCCGTCTAAAAGACTTACGTCAGCCTCTCCCGCATAGGAATTCAGCGCTGACACAGCAACTACAACAGATATGGTAAGTCCGATAAGAACAGCAATACCTTCTACTGTCCAAGCCAGAGCGATTAGAAGTCGTGAATAATTACTGACGTGGTTTTTTGAATACAACACTAGGGTGTCTCCGTCTTTTTCTTATTATTGCGGCACACGCAGGTGTGTCGGACAGCTTACACAGTGCTCGCAATTTCCAATTATTCTAAGTGTACCGCAATAAAGCTTTCAATTTACGGTCATGAGTCACAGAGTACTATCTTGATTATATTGGTCGAATATACAGCAAACTGGATCATATCTATGACAGCAGGCCTACTATTTAGTCTAAAACGAAGTGACTATGTCAAATAGCAAGCGGAAAGCATGGCTAGAAGTCGGTGATATATTTTGTTCTACAAAGCCAATATAAACGCAATTTCGCAGCTGAATTTTGCATATTTTTCCTGAGAGCATGTAGATCAGATAAAGTGGGATCTGGCTAATTCTCTGTGGATTAGTGACTATTAGAATATTGAGCTAGGTGAGGCTTCTTTTGTTTAGTATTTGGGATTGGATCATTGTCGTCGGATATATTCTTGGCACGACGCTGATTGGGCATCGCCTAAAGGGTCGACAGCAAACGACACGGGATTTTTTCCTTGGTGGCAGGAGTCTTCCTTGGTATGCGGTCACGGCTTCAACGATTGCTACTACCATCAGCGCGGTTACATTTATTGGTGTGCCGGCACTAGTCTATGCTGCCGGGGGTGATTTTGTTTATCTGCAGCTTGCCATTGGTGGTTTTATTGCAAGATATCTGGTTGCGCGCTTTCTGGTACCACTCTATTACGAAAAAGAGTTCTACAGTCCTTATGAATACATGGAGGACCGACTGGGGCAAATAGTTGGGCGCATAACCGCTGGCCTTTTTTTTATTGGAGGCGTGCTTGGCCAAGGCGTTCGTGTCTATGCGACAGCGCTGGTACTCGAACTAATTACTGGATGGGGCCTCATGGGAAGTATCGTAATTATTGCGGCATTTTCCATACTATGGACATGGATGGGAGGTATTGCGGCAGTCATCTGGACCGACGTCGTTCAGTTTTTCATATTGGTGTTTGGCGGGTTTGCTGCATTGTATTTTGTTGTAGGTGCATTGCCAGAACAATGGACAACTTTGATTCATATTAGTCAGCAGGAAGGTAAATTCCGGGTTGTTGATCTATCAACGGACCCCCGCGTTGCCTTTACCTTTTGGGCGGCACTGATCGCTATGCCTTTCCAGAATGTTGCTGTGTATGGGACCGATCAGCTGTTTGTGCAAAGACTCCTTTGTTGCCGAGATCAAAATGAGGCTCGAAAAGCCGTTCTTTGGGCGAACATCGGTGAGTTAGTTCCAATCTTGATGTTAACAATCGGTGCCGGTTTATTCGCGTTTTACCAGTTTAACGTGTTACCAGAAGAGCTTGCGCCCCTGGTCTGGGAAAGGGGAGACAGAATTTTCCCAGCATTTATAATCTCGGAAATTCCTGTCGGACTAAAGGGACTTCTAATCGCGGCGATCCTGAGTGCTGCTATTTCGAGTCTTGACTCCATATTGGCAGCGCTGTCGCAGATTTCTTTGACTATGTTTTACAAACCTTTATTTAATCCACGGGCACAAGAGTCTCATTTATTAAAGGTGTCCCGTTTGCTAGTAATCATCTGGGGGGCTGTGCTGGCATTCATGGCATGGCAATTTTCGGGGAGCAATCTGGATCTTGTGACACTTGCATTTTCTATGACGACATATACGTGGGGACCAATGCTAGGATTGCTTATCCTGAGCATTATTGCTGACCGATACCATGTTGCCGGGATCGGCAAAAGTGTGGTGGCCAGTATTATGGTTGTTCTCCTGATTAATGAACCAGAGTTGTTAAATTACATGTTTGCGACCGATTTCAAAGATCCTGTGCTCGCCTGGCCATGGCTATTTCCAATTGGCTGTTTAATCTGTGTCTCGTTTTCGTTGCGTGGACGAAAGGAAGTTGATAACTAGATGAAGCGCATAGTAAGCATTTTCCTCATCTTTATTAATTCAGGGTGTAATCCTCTATCAATCGTGGATGAGCCAGCCCGTTATCAAGATGAGCGCATTAAGTACCTTATACTTCACTTCACGTCAGAACACTTTGAGCGGTCAATGGAACTCCTCACTGGGAGCGGCGAGTCTAGGGTCAGTGTCCATTACCTAATTCCTGAGCCGGAAGATGATACTTATGAAGAGTCATCATTACGTATTTATAGATTGGTTCCGGAGCATCAGCGGGCTTGGCATGCCGGTGTTAGCTACTGGTCGGGCACGACATCTTTAAATGGTACCTCAGTCGGAATCGAAATTGTCAATCGCTCAGAATGCAAAAGTGACAGGTTGGTGGAGGGTATTCTGACGCCTGAGGAGCAGAGTTGTACATTTTATGATTATCCTGAAGAACAAATAAATTTAGTAATACGATTAGCTACGGATATTCTTGAACGTAATCCTGGTATCGATCCTGTGAATGTCATTGGCCATGGCGATATTGCCGCAACAAGGCGTGTCGACCCGGGCCCTACTTTCCCCTGGAAAGAGCTTTATGAGAATGGTATTGGTGCTTGGTATGAAGAAGAAAGAATGCAGCATTACGCAGAGCAATTCGAAAAAATTTCACCCACATTACATATGCTTCAACATGCACTTAATGCTTACGGTTATGAGATCGATGTTACCGGAGAAAATGACCCACAGACCCGGTTTGCTGTTCGAGCCTTCCAGATGCATTTTAGACCCGCTGATTATTCAGGAAATATTGACACGCAAACTGCGGCGATTTTGTTTTCTCTCCTTGAAAGATATCGCCCAGAAAAATTACGCCAATTACAGCGGTTAGCATTGAGCTTCGCTCAATAGGAAAAATAGAAAGTATTTAGAATTCTAAATACCACTTTTCTATTAGCAAGTTTAATGATTCCTTGCAGAATACTGCCATACTTGATACAAATGAGAATAAGAATCATTCGTATTAGAGAATTGCAATGCTATCCAAAACCGGTAATCAGCCAAAGTCACGTACTTTTAATGATTTTTGTCTCGGCGGACAATTGATTTTATGGGCAACAAGACATTGGATGCAGGCGTGTCGTCGGGAGCAGATGATTCCACCTTGTGTTTGGCAGAGTTTTTCCGTACCGGGGTTGATTCCGATTTATGTAGAGCTTTGCACATTTCTAAAGATAATCGCATTCAAGGAACTGAAGGCGCATGAGTTTAATAAACCCCATGCCCAGAAACTTAGCAATGCGGAGATTTGTTTCATGTCGATTCTAGAAAAAATGGAGAATGGCGATTATTTGGGCGCTAACCAAGAGATAGAGAGTATCGCTTCCCCTCCCGTTGCGAGGGTTATTTTAGAGAAAAGTGGCAGAATAAATGCGTTTCTTAAAGAGGCGGACCTCCAAATTTCTTGCTTGATAGAAGGTGCGAACGGAAGAACTATCAACGAAGAACTAGCGAAGTACAGCAGGGTTACGGTTCACTAAGGGTCTAGATTTTCTGGGTTGATGTTTAAGGCGGTCCCAATTCCAAGACCAACCAAATATGCAAGAAATTAAGAATGTTGGGTACTGGTTGGGTATTTATTGATCATAGGTTTTTAATTAATAGGGTTTTTTAGGTAAGGCTAGTTATAAATACAGTACCAATAGCTAAAGGTGCCAAGATCCTAATGAGGAACATCCACAGCCTAAATATTGCTCCGTCCTGGAGACCTATTTCACTGAGCAAGACATCCTTGGATATCCACCACCCAACAAAGATCGCGTAGAGGAAACCTCCAAGAGGCATAATTATTCTTTGTATAAGATAAATTATGAGGTCGAATGGTGTCATTCCGGAAAAAATTTCAAAGTTACCCAGAGGATAAAAATCCTCCCAACGAGCAAAAGACATAATTGTAATGATTCCGCTTAATAGTGCTGCTATACCTATTAATATTGCCGCTTTTTTGCGCGTTATGCCGCGAATCTCAATCGCTCGGGCCGTGATCGCCTCCAGCATATTTATCAACGAGGTTAAGGCTGCAAACATCAGCATGAGGAAAAATGCTGCCGCAATAAATGAACCACCAGGCATTTGGGCGAAGGCCGTAGATAAAGTAACAAAAAGAAGCCCGGCCCCCTCACTAGGATCCAGGCCATAGGCGAAGACTATCGGAAAAATGGCGAGGCCGGCTAATACGGCGACGAGCGTATCTCCGCCTGCGACAGTTACAGCCGATTTAAACAAATTAACGTCTCTTGGTAAGTATGCTGAATATGTCAACACAGCCCCCGCGCCTACATTAACAGAGAAAAATGCTTGTCCCACAGCCGCCAAAACGATAGCTGGAGTGAGTTTTGAGAAGTCGGCGGCAAACAAAAACTTGTATGCTTGGACTGTATCACCAGTAATACCCGCATAGATAACGAGTGCAAAGAGCGTAAATAATAAAGCCGGCATCACCAGCTTTACAACACGCTCGAGGCCGGTTTTTATTCCTCGTGATACAACGAAAATAGTCACACTACTGAACGCAGCATGCCAAAAAAACATCTTCGTTGGATTTTGGATTAATGCGGTGAAGTCTTGACCTACTTCTGCTGGCGATAATCCGGCCATAGAGCCAGATACGGCCTTAAAGAAATAAGCGGCACACCAACCCGCTATTACGCTGTAAAAACCTAATACGAGAAATAGTGCGAAAAGGCCCATCCAGCCCACTATCGACCATTTGCTGGATGCTCCAGCTTTTAGAGCGAGATGTTTCATCGCAGATGGCGCGCTCAGACCTGTTTGACGGCCAATAATCATCTCAGCCAGCATAATGGGGGTGGCCACAAGCAAAATTGCGGCCACATAAACGAGAAAGAAGGCGCTGCCACCGCTTGCGCCAAGGTTTGCTGGGAATTGCCATATATTACCAAGACCTACCGCAGCACCAATTGAGGCAAGTATAAAGGTTAATCGTCCTGACCAATTTTCAGTCGACTTATTACTCACAGGCAAGAGACCATTTGTTTATATACGATTACTATAAGGCACCCCAGGGAAAAGTGTGAACTTTAAAAATAGATTAGGTTCATAATGCTACTCATTTTAAGAAAGCAAGGTTTTTGATGTCTAATAAAAAGAGCGGTTTTTTGGCCATATGGCTGTTGTTGATAGGAAGTAATTCGGCTGGTCAGACTGACATTGTTGATCGGCTAAAAATTGGTTATGAGATGTTTACTCTCGACAATGGCCTTACCACTATAGTTCACAGTGATCATTCTACACCTACGATTTTTGTTGGAATGTGGTACGGCGTAGGATCGAAAGATGAGCCTGATGGGAAGACTGGTTTTGCACACTTGTTTGAACATCTAATGTTTCAGGGTACTGAAAATAGGGACGGTGAATACTTCGCACCGTTCACGAAAGCAGGCGCGACAGGTATGAACGGAACCACATCGGAGGATAGAACTAACTATTATGCGACTGTTCCGAGCGGCGCCATTGACATGGCGCTTTGGATGGAAAGTGATCGCATGATAAATCTTCTCGGTGCTGTGACGCAGGCCGCCTTGGATGAGCAGCGAGGTGTGGTTCAAAACGAGAAACGGCAACGGGGAAATCGGCCATACGCAAGTGTTTATGATCGAGTGCGTGCTGGAATTTATCCAGTCGGTCATCCATACCGTCATTCTGTCATAGGATCAATGGAGGACCTTGATGCAGCCTCAATAGATGATGTGCATGAATGGTTCAAAACTTTTTATGGTGCCAGTAATGCGGTACTTGTCTTGTCCGGTGATATAGATATTGAGTCTGCAAAAGAAAAAGTGACTCATTATTTTAGTGGAGCACAGGCAGGAATTCCCCTAGTAAAGTCGAAGCAATGGATTCCCGAGATCCGGGAAAATCGCAAAGAAATTATGTATGACCGGGTTGGCCAGGTTCGAATTTCACGAACCTGGCCCCTTCCCAATCAGCTTGATAGAGACACCACGATGATGTACCTGGTGAATGAAACCCTAGTGAGCAATAAGAATGCGCCATTGCAAAAACGTCTAGTGGATGATTTACAACTGGCCACTGATGTGAACGGTGGCGCGTATGGAAGAATCGTTAGCGGGGAGTACAACCTAACTATAAACTTAAAGCCAGGTGTGGACCCTGAACAGGTGAATCAGATTGTTGACGACGTCTTGTCAGAGTACCTTGAAAATGGGCCGGATCCGGACATCCTCCAGAATGCTAAGTTAGGCGTGAATATGTACATGCTTGGCTCGATGGAGAGCAAATCGACTATCGGCCGTATGCTGGCGGAGGGCCAGCTTTATGCGGGTGATCCACTGCAGGTAAAGAATGAAATCAGTATTCTTAATGAGGCGACGACTGAGGATTTGCTTGCGACGGCAAAGCGGTGGCTGAACAGGGGCTATTTTGAGATTACAGTGCTGCCATTTCCTGACTATGCATCTACCAGAGATGAAGTTTATCGTTCGGAAATACCAGCTGTTGACACGGTTTCGGAGATAACATTTCCTGCAATTCGTACAGCCACACTCGAAAATGGCATGAAGGTTGTTGTGGCTCAAAGCGGGGATATCCCCCTCATTGATATTCAGTTTCGAATAAGAACTGGAAATATGGCAGATGCGCCTGATGCGCCCGGAATATCGGACGCAGTATTTGCACTGATGCAAAAGGGCACGAAAAAGTATAACGCCAATGAACTGGCTGCAGCTAAGGGTAGGATAGGCATGGAGGCACGCATGGCGGCGAATGTTGAAAATAGCTCCTATGGTTATCGAATCCTGACAAATTATTTGGAAGAATCGCTGGAGATTGCTTCGGAGGTGTTAAGGAACCCTACTTACCCAGATGATGAATTAACCAAGTTCCAACAGCAGGTTCTAGCATATCTTTCTAATATAGAAACCAATCCCTCCATGAATGCGACTGATTTTTTCCAGCGTGCAATTTATGGTCCGAACCATCCACTCGGAGGCCTTTGGAATCCAGAGCTTGTCAATAATCTCAATCGTAAACGTATTCAGGACTTCCATGCGGCAGAAATTGCCCCGGACAACATAACTGTTTACATGATTGGTGATATTGATGTTGACATCGCAAAGGTAGCGCTTGAAAACACCTTCTCCGATTGGAAAGGCGGCAATCAGTCAAAGATAAGGCCGATCGGGTCTGCGTTAAGTAAAGGTCCACGTGTTGTGCTGGTGAACCAGCCAGATGCACCTCAAAGTACTATTCGAGTTGGACATGTGCTTGAACCTTTTGATGCTGATGATGATACGGAGCTGAGTATTGTTAACGGCGTTTTTGGGGCAGATTTTGAATCGCGTATCAATATGAACTTACGAGAGGATAAGGCATGGTCTTATGGTATCGGATCGCGGATATCTAAGAATGCGAGCGGCGACCAGTATCTTATGGTTGCTGGCAGTGTTCAGACAGATAAGACAATGGAGAGCCTGCAAGAACTTATGCGGGAATTCAAAGAATATGTTACGACGCGGCCGGCGGTGGATGCAGAATTGCAACGTGTAAAGCTTAATAGGGTTCGTTCTTTGCCGGGTAGATTCGCATCCAAGCGAGGGTTTCTTAATAGCATAATTTCATCTGATTCTTTTGGGTTGTCATTTGACTATGCAGAAAATACTGCCCAGAGGGTCAATGCAGTCTCACTTCAAGATGTAAATGATCGAGCGCGGCAAATAATCAAGCCGGGTAGCCTTACTTGGATTGTTGTTGGCGATCTCGATGAGATTGAAGACAAGGTTCGATCACTGGGGTATGGCCCTGTGGAAGTCTGGGATGGATTCGGTGAACGAATTCGTTAAAACGGTTATTTACTTCAAGGCTTGATAGTGGTGGATATTATTGCGGTGATTATTGCGATGTTACTGACTGGTATGGTCGGAGGAATCATCGCTGGTTTGCTCGGAGTTGGCGGTGGCATCGTTGTGGTGCCGGTACTTGAAGTACTCCTGGGTTCTATTGGAGTAGATCCATCCATCCGTATGCATATTGCGGTAGGTACGTCACTGGCAATAATTTTGCCGACTTCGCTCTCCTCAGCCAGAACACATCACAAGGAAAAAGCAGTACTGACAGATGTTATTCGTTACTGGGGCCCTTATATAGTGATTGGTACAGCACTGGGTGCGCTGATAGCTGGCAGTGTGGCGGCGGAGACTTTGTATATGGTATTCGGGTTATTGGCTTTAGCGGTAGCAGTCAAAATGATTTTGCCCCTTGATGAAAAAGCAATTGCTACCGAAGTTCCAAAGGGGATTACAGGCCCACTCTTACCGACCGGGATTGGTTTGATTTCTGCCATGACAGGTATTGGTGGTGGCTCTATGAGCGTACCGGTGCTGACCTCATGTGGCAAACCTATGCATCAAGCAGTTGGCACGTCGGCACTTTGCGGGACATTTATCGCTTTACCAGGGATGCTTGGATTTGTTTACACTGGCTGGGGTAATACCGTGCTGCCCTACGGTAGTCTTGGATACGTTAACCTGATTGGAGTTGCGCTGATCATACCGGCATCGGTTGCTTTTGCTGCTATCGGCGCAAGACTTGCTCACTCGATATCCAGACGCCGCCTTAGTGTGCTATTTGGTCTATTCTTATTAGTCGTTGCTGTTCGAATGATTTGGCGAGTTTTTGGCTAACTTGCCACACACAATAAATGACACGAAGGCGATTAGCAGGCCGTCCGCTGCAGGAATCGTTGACATCTGAGTTGCGGTGTAAGTGGTCAAATATGCAGTACCGGATCCAGCAAGCCAAGCTATATAAGCTGGTATGCCTATATTAGGTATAAATTTGAGGTCCCGAAACTGCCTTTTACCTTTGTTAAGAACAAAGAAATCAGCTAGGTAAATACCGGCGACAGGAGCTGTTGCGATACCAAGAAAAAATACGAAAGGCACAAAATAATCCATCACGCCTAGTGCGGCCCCTAAGATACCGATTGCGCTGGTGCCCGCAGCTATTTTCCAGTGGGGCGTTGCTCTAAAAACTGTCGACAAGGTGAGAATGCCAGAATAAAGATTTACTGTATTTGTTGTCCATGTAGCAAAAACAAGGATGATAAGTGCGGGCAAAGCTACATGCAGGCTTATCATTATTCTCATAATGTCAGTTTCGCCTGTAATGAGGGTTGGTATTCCTGAGGACAGCATTAGCAGCGGATACCCGAGGACGAGCCCGGAAACAGTTTTAATTGCATCCTTATCTGTTTTTGCATAACGGGTGAAATCCGGAGCTGCAACTGCCATTAGAATATTGGCGCCTATTACTGTTGAAATAGCATGACCAAAATCTATACCCCCAAGACCGGGAATGGCCAGAAGGTTACTCCAGTCTGTCTGCTTGGTCGCTAGATAAACGACATAGATCATAAAAATAGCTAGCACTGGTACGGCCATTGTCGAAAAACGTTCAACCATCCTGAATCCGAAAATGGCCGTCAGTGCCATAATGGTTGAGCCAAGCGCTGCACAAACCGGTACTGGAAGGTTCCAACCATAAAATTCCAGCATGGATTCATGTACAGCTCGTCCGAAAATATCACCAGTCGCTGCGAAATAACCGATGTAGGTAATGGCAAGCAATATGTTTATGGGTTTCACTCCGGTTTCACCGAATGTGAAATGCAGGATCATGTAGGTTGATAATCGTGTACGCGCAGCCACTATCGAAGTTACCGCCATCATGATTCCTACAATGCCGCAGCTGACCATAAAGACAAGTGCAGCCTTTTTGAAACCCAGAGCCATCGTTAATTCTGACCCGATATAAAATACCGGCAGGGTAATGCCAATGCCAAAAACGACAATGGCGATCCCAAACCAGTTTACTGTCTGGGTGTCTGGAACCGGACAGCGTGTGTAATCTGATCCGGACATTCCGTCATGGCTATTTGTTTCCATCAATTTGGTTATTTTTTTTCTATAGACAGGTAGTTATTTTACTGTATCAGTTGCTTGGGATAGATAATTAGTATGATATGGGACTCTAAAATATTTTTCTTTCCTGACTAGTTGGAACTTAATGACTTACCTGAAACGTTTGGCAGTTGATGTCGGCGGAACCTTTATTGATTTTGTGATGTTCGATCCGATGTCTGGAGAGGTCTCCATTGAAAAAGTGAGGTCCGCAGGAGAACTATCTGAGCAGTTTTTCGAAGGAACCAACAAGTTAGGAGTTGAAACGGCAGAATTGGGAATGATTGCGCACGGATCAACGATGGTTATTAATACCATTGTGCAAGAGAATGGTGCTCGTGTCGGATTGATAACGACAGAAGGGTTTCGGGATGTGTTGGAACTTGGCCGGGGCAGCCGTGAAGATATTTATGACCTTTTTTACAAACCACCGCCACCATTAGTCCCTCGTAGCCTGCGGTTTGAAGTCCCTGAAAGACTGGATAGTAAGGGCAGCATAGTAAAAGCGCTCGACGAGTCCGCAACTTTGGACGCGTTGCAAGCCTTAAAGGACGCAGAGGTCGATAGCATTGCAGTGTGTTTTTTGCATTCCTATGTGAATCCCGTGCATGAAAAACGTGTTACAGAAATAGCACGGGAGGCCTTCCCCGACGCTGCGGTATCAATTTCTTCAGATGTTGTGCGGGAATGGAGGGAATTCGAGCGTACAAACACTACCGTGTTAAATAGTTATACCAGACCGAAAATGGAGCATTATCTATCAGGCCTGGAATCAGAATTGAAAAAACGACAATACAAGGGCGATTTCACCGTAATGCAATCCAGTGGCGGTATAACATCTACTGAAATTGCACGTCGGGTTCCGGTTAGAACTATACAATCCGGACCAGCCGGGGGCGTTATAGGTGCCTGTCGTTTAAGTCAGGAACTTGACCTTAAAAATATGGTAGTAGCGGATGTTGGAGGTACAACATTCGATGTTTCACTGATTACCGATGGCCACTATGTGGAAAGTAGTTCGGCTAAATTCAATCGTAGGCCGGTGCTGCAGCCTACGATAGATATTGTTTCGGTTGGCGCCGGGGGCGGGAGCATCGCGTGGCTGGATAAAGAGGGTGGGCTCCAGGTTGGACCCGAGAGCGCACAGGCTGATCCCGGTCCTGCCTGTTTTGGTCTTGGTGGTACGGAGCCAACGGTTACTGATGCTCAACTTGTTTTGGGTTATCTCGATCCTGAAACCTATTTAGGTAAGCGTATTGAACTCGATGTTGATGCTGCACAATGTGCCATCGCTAAGAATGTTGCTGAGCCTCTGGGTCTCTCACTTCAAAAAGCAGCAGCTGGCATTGTGCATATAACTTCAATGAATATGGCCTACTCAGTTCGGCAAATTACAGTGGAACGGGGGCATGACCCCCGTGAGTTTTCGTTAGTTTGTATAGGTGGCGGAGGCGGGTTGTTCGCAGGCGCGCTTATTAAAGAACTGGAAATGAGACAGGCAATAGTTCCACAGCACCCTGCGGTTTTTTCTGCTTGGGGGCTGCTAAATGCAGACTATCGGGAAGATGTAAGCTTCTCATTTATTAAGCCGATGAATGATGTGACTGGGGAGGACCTTCGGTCGATCTTTAGGACCATGGAAGAAGAAGCGCGAAAGCGGTTAGGCATGCATACAAGTTGTGATGAGGGCCTTGATTTCGAATGCTATGCAGAAATGCGTTATTTGGGGCAGGAACATACTGTTAAAATTCCTGTTAAGGATGCAGATTATTCGAGTTTGAAAATGGTGACGCTGCGTAACCGATTCGATAAGTATTATGAAAAAGCTTATGCACATGCGTTACCCGACCATGCGCTGGAATTTGTCATATTGCGCCTCGTTGCGGTAGGCGTACTGGACAAACCACGATTGAGCCCCGTAGATAAAGGCAGTATCCAGAGTGAATTCGCGGACCCAAGCGACCGGCTCGTGTATGAGGCAGATCAGAATTCGTTTATCGCCTGTCCTGTTTATAATCGTGATTATTTGTTGCCGAAGACTGACATTGCTGGGCCGGCTATTGTAGAAGAATGGTCGACGACAGTACTGGTGCTAGCAGATCAGAAATTGCGAAACGACGAGTATGGGAGTCTAATTATTAGGAACGTGGAATGAAAAATACGGATCCTATTACTCGGCAGGTTATCCGTAATGCGGCACGTGCAGCAGCATTGGAAATGCAAACTACCTTAATAAAGACGGCCCATAGCCCATTGATCTATGAAGTACAGGATTTTGGTGTTGTTATGACTAACCGGTTTGGGCAATTAATTTCGGAAGGTGCGGCATTAGCTGGATTCCTTGGTTGCCTTCCACCAACGATTCAAAGTGGCCTGCATATCTTCGGCGAAGATGGTTTTAAGGAAGGCGATGTGATCCTTGCCAACGAACCGTACGATACTGGGACCCATGCCAGTGATGTTGCCCTCTACGTGCCAATTTTTTTCGAGGAAAAACTCGTTGGATTTACCTCTGTAATGGCACATTGGGCTGACATTGGTGGTATGGCGCCTGGAGGTTGGTGCCCGAATTCGACTGATGTGCACCAGGAGGGCCTTATTTTTTCGCATGACAAGCTCTATGACGGAGGGAAGCTGAATAAGGTTTTTCATAGATTTATTTTGAACAATGTGCGTGAGCCACGATCGGTCGAGGGTGATTTGAACGCAAAGATAGCTGCATGCCATACGGGAGTTCGTCGTTATCAGGAACTGTGCCATCGCTATGGAGCAGAGTGCGTGGAGACATCCTTGACGGAAGTACTCAATCAATCGGAAAAACGCATGCGCGATGAAATCAGCTGTTTTCCTAATGGTATCTATCGAGCTGAAGGCTTTATGGATAACGACGGGATTAGAACAGACCAGAGGCTTAAGATCTCAGTCACTGTGACGGTGAAAGATGATTCTCTGGAAATAAATTTTGATGGGTCTGATCCGGCCGCCATTGGGCCCGTTAATCACCCATTAGCGGGAACGGTAGCTATGTGCGGTACCATTATGAAGTACCTGACAATGCCGTTTGATGCCACTAATGATGGACACCTGCGACCGTTAGTGGTCAAAGCCCCAAAAAATACGGTTGTTAGCGCTGAGTATCCGGCACCCTGTGATTCCTATGGCTATGCGGCCGAAGTTGTTATTCATTTAGTCACTCGTGCCCTATCTGAAGCAATTCCTGATCGCTGTCCGGCTGCGACCTATCAAATGTATGCTTTCTATTTATTAAGAACCGATCCCCGCCACGGTAAAACCTTTATCTATGGAGAGCCAGTAGATGGTGGTGGAGGTGCCTTTCCGCATGATGACGGTCCGAGCGGTATCATGTTTGTTGGTAATGGAGACGCCCCGAACACACCGGCTGAAATTATTGAGTCAAGGTATCCGGTGCGTGTTACCCGATATGCACTCAATCCGGAAAATCGCGGCTATGGTAAATATCGGGGTGGATACGGAGTAATACGCGATTATGAGATGGTTGAGGATAATATTACTCTGCAGACATCGACAGAAAACAACCGTAATCCTCTGTGGGGCCTAGCTGGCGGTGGTGATGCCGGTGTCGCCAGAACAATTTTGAACGAGGGGACAGATCGGGAGATGGTGCTTGACGATCGAGTCACAGATTTTGGGCCTTTAATGAAAGGCGATACTTTGAGTGTACGCACGCCCAACGGTGGAGGTTGGGGTAATCCTGCAGATCGCGACCTGGGGAGGATTGTTACAGATATAAAAAGTGAGCTGCTTGATATAGAACAAGCGATTGCTATTTATAATGTTGATCGGAAGCTGCTTTTAAATAAGCTGGCCTGAAGGCGGAGCACTTTTATCTTATTGTTGAGTCAAAGGTGTAAATAAATTCCATAACGCCCTTACCCTAGGTATTAATGTTGTATGACGAAGCGCTTTAACTGTTAAACACCTCGGTGAACACTCGCTGAAAGATTTCAAGTTCCTCTATCCTGCCCATACTGATTCGTGAATATGTTGGATAACCATCATATGCACCGCGAATAAGGATGTTACGTTCAGCCATGAGTCTCTGGAATTCGGAAGCATCGCGTCCTAAGTCTACATAGACGAAATTTGTTTGCGATGTTAGTGGTTCTAAGCCATTTGTACGCAAAGTATCGATAACCATGTTGCGGCCCTTGAGGACTTTATTACGCGAGAATGTAATGAATTTTTGATCATCATAAATGGCCTTAGCGGCGGCTAACCCAGGCACATTTGGATAGTTTACGAGATGCCCAATGATTGTTTTTGCGTGATCTGGGCGTGCCATGCCGTAGCCAATCCGCATACCAGCCATGCCGAATATTTTAGAGAATGTGCGGATAACGATGACATTTTCCCCATCCCGAACAAGATCCGTCATTGCTGTGTAGGTGGGGTTGTCTGTTAGCTCGTTGTAGGCTTCATCAACTAAAACAGTGGCTTTCCCCCCAACCGAACGGCAGAAGTCTCTTAGTTCGTCGCCATCCAAAGTTAAACCGGTGGGATTATTAGGATTGCAGATATAAATAAGGCTTACATTGTCATCGACGGCTGCCTCCATTCGCTCCAAATCTATCGATAGATCCTTCTTCAAAGGAACGGATTTCATTTTTATTCCCATTTTCCGTGAATAGTTGAAGTGATCCGAAAAAGTTAATCCTGGAATGAGTATCTGCCCTTTTTTCCCCCATGCAACGAATGCCGCGCCGAGTGCTTCGACGGAACCGGATGACAAAACAAGATTTTCTCGAGAAAGCTTATTTTTGTTAGCAATCATCGTTAACAGACTGTTTTGAAGTGGGATGGGCGCGTAATAAGCGCTTTCATTCACGGCTTCGTATGCGGCTTGGATCGCTTTGGTACTTGGCCCATAGGGGTTTTCGTTATATCGGAGTGCTATCTTTCCGGCTGGTGCTCCAATTTGGGAGAATACCGTTGGCGTAAGCGCCAATCCGACAGCGCCGTTGACCATACCGCGTACGACATCACGCCGATTAAATTGAATAGACATGAAATTATTACCCCCGACTTCTAATTTTTCGCATCAGCATGATACGCAGTTGTGATTGTTTGTTGCACCCATATTCTCTAGTAACGCAATGGTCTCTGGAAATGGTGAAACCCGCTGGGTGGGACCATTAGCCATATCAACTGTTGTTTGTCCTTTATGACTAATTACTTCGACGTCTGCGCCTTGTTCAATGAGGTAATGGATCAATCTATTGTCACCTCGCGCTGCCGCATGATGCAGTGGTGTGTAACCGTTTGCATCACGCAGGTTAACATCAAAGCCACATTCCTCCACGAGAAACTTGACCGCGGGTAACCAATTATTAGGAACATGTCTATGCGCATGTGCCATAAAATATTGCCCATATCCAGCACCAGCTGCGGCATGAATCGGATAGATATACGGACCACCAACAGGAATTTGAGGGACATTATATTGTTGTACTTTTCCGTCCTCGGGGTTAGCTCTACGTCGTTTACGTTCAGGAATCTTTTTGGTGGCTATATGTGTATCGGCTCCATACTGTATTAGCAGACGCATTGCATCGACATCGAGTGCTTGTGCTGCCCGCCAAAATGGTGTGGCCCCATCATAATAAAGTCCCGCCGCAGGGAGTACAGCAGAGGTAAACTCCGCATACCAAAGGTGTTTTTTAAGACGAACATTCGGATTAGCACCAGCTGCCAGCAAGGCGCTCATTACCTCAAGATGTGTTGTATTTTGGTTTCGGTAATCAACGGGTTTCGCATAATGTGACCAAGGTGCCCACTGACGCTCTATGACAGCAAAAAGTGGGCTTGTGCCCGCATCGCTTAAGAAATTGGGATCTGCTCCACGTTCCAACAAAATTAAAGTGATATCCCACTGGCCATTAATTGCGGACATAAGCAGTGGTGACGTATTGTCGCTGTCAGATGGTTGATTAATATTAGCGCCTTCATTAAGCAAAATACTCACGACTTCTTTGTGTCCCTGTCGGACTGCATGCAATAAAGCTGTTAGCCCACCCCAATGACCAACCAATTCCCCGTAAGAAAGGCGACGGATTTCCTCTGGTTCCTTATTTGTTTCCAGTTGCCCGTTAACTTTTGTTTCATTACAACGCCCTGGCAGGGCACTACGACTAAAACGAGATGCTGCTGGGTCATTGTTAATGTCGCAAGCCGGATCGGGAACGTGTGGCCATTTGCGCTGAATTTCTCTTGAAAAGGCGATAGCTCCCTGAACCTCATTTGGTGAGGGTAGCCAGTCAGCACCGCCAGCGGCTTTTTCCTTAAAATCTGCAAGGATTGCTACGAGTCGCTGATTTGCGGCTTGGTCCCCTCGTTCCATTTCCGCGGTGTCTATGACATTGGAGGTTATAGCCGGATCAGCACCGGCCGCCAGCAACAAACGAACATTTTCAACCCTGCCGGCGGATGCCGCGAAGGTAAGTGCTGTTTGTCCCCATGCACCTTCGCGTGCATTCACGTCGACCCCTCTGTCAAGTAGCATCTTTAATGACTTGGAATTGGCTGATGCTGCTGCGAGATGTAAAGGCTGGGTATTTGCCGTGTGTGTTGGGGCGGCAGGATCAGCATCAACTGCTAGAAGTAGTTCTAATACCTCGGCATGCCCTTTAAGGCTTGCAATATGAAGTGGTGTATATCCGCCAATGCGTGTTCCTGCACTAATATTGGCACCGGCATATATCAGCATCTGAGCAAGTGCCGCATCGCCTTTTTCGGCCGCCCAGTGAAGAGCTGTCATACCGTCACCTTGAGGTTCATCTACGTCGGCACCGGTGCGAAGAAGCCCCCGTATACTCTCTATGTCTCCTTCTTCCGCGGCTGATGCAATGGCCCCAGCAGTGGCGTTTTGGCTATAGACCAGTGTCCACAATGCAATTGCAAGAATAGCAATACGCGAACCATTTTTGGTCACTGGTTTATATGGATATCTCACCGGTACTATCACCAAAACTTTCTCGTTCATGCCCGAGTAGATTCAGAAGCCTAAGCATTGCATTTGCCATAGGTGTATCGTCTGCTGCTTTGATATGGGTTCCACCTTGATGGACACCATTTGCGCCACCAAGTACGACTAGAGGACATCGCCGATGGTTATGTACGTTGGCATCCCCCATCGGAGATCCCCAAATGATCATCGATTGGTCCAATAGTGTTGTATCTCCATCCATTATGTTTTCTAGACGGTCAACAAAATACGCTGTCTGCTTCATTCGATACTGACAGATGGCGTTAAATTCCTTAATAGCTTCGATACTATCTCCATGGTGCGAAGAAGGATGAAACCCTTTGCTTGATCCGCTTTCCGGTAATATTCGGTTCGAAGCATCACGTCCTAACTTGAATGAAATAACCCGTGTAATATCGGCTTCACAGGCAAGAACCTGAAGGTCGTACATCAATTTGGCATGCTCAGAAAAGGAGTCTGGTACACCCGGAGGAGCATCGGGGAGTTCTCGGTTTTCCCCTTGCTGGTTCCGGGTTTCGACCAACTGAATTCGCCTCTCTATCTCGCGAACATGTTCGAGGTATTTATCGATTCGGTAGATGTCGACTGCGCCCACCTCAGATTTTATTGATGCTATATCGTCTACTACCCAGTCCAAAATGCTGGCGTGCATTTTTCGTCGTATATGCCGTTCTTTTTCCGTGCCGCCAGAACCAAACAACATGTCGAATGCCGTCCGCGGATTCCTAATCATAGGAAGTGGTTCGTTAGGGGATGACCAGCTTATGCTGTCAGTATAGGCACAGGAATAGTTATACCCACAGCCTCCTCCCTTGTCAGCAGGTTCTATTCCCATTTGCAAGGAGGGCAGCGTCGTCGATTGTCCATATTTGTGGGCATGTAATTGATCTAGTGACGTCCCGCAATAGATATCGGAAGCTTGGGTTTGTTTCGGGTGAGCTTGAGTAAGAAAGGTTGCGGATGAGCGAAAATGGTCTGCACCAACTTCGCTGGGATGCTGGGCCTCCGCCATTCGTACGTCAGTGTTGGAAACTATCGTCATGGAGTCACGCCATGGCTCAAGAATTTTTAAGGTGTTATCAGATACCAGTTTATAGTTCCGGCCTGTTGTGGCAGGAGCAAATAAGTTTTGGTCACTGCCCCACTTGGTGCAGCCGGGCAAACCATGTACTTCTTCTATACAGATAAGCCGGGTCCTTTTTTCGATATCTGATGTAGCAAAAGCAGGTAGCATGGAGTCGAGAAGCGGCAGTGCAATGCTGGTTGCTGTCCCTTGAAGAAAGGTTCTACGATCCAGTTTTTTCTTAGTGATAAATCTCATCTATGCTTCCTGTCAATCCGAACCCAAGCTGGTTGCCACCAACTCTGTTGTTTTCAGTGACTCCTTCATGCGAAACGCGTCGCTCATAATAATGCCCATGATAAGCGATGACATCCGGTAATTGTCTTTTTCGGCTTGCTGAACTATTTCTCGAATTCTGGGTTGGTCAAAATGTTCGATGCGCCGGGCAATAGCATAAGCCATTAGGTTAGCCGTGAATTCACGTACCAATGGAGTGGGCCTTTTAAGTAATGCAGCTGTTAGTTCTGCGAGATTTGATATTGATGAACCATCGTAGAAAGTAGCTTGTGTCTCGAGAGGCATATCATTCTCCCTGATACGCCATTTCCCTGTGACATCAAAGTTATCTAATGCAAGCCCTATTGGGTCCATGATCTTGTGACAAGCCGCGCAGACGGGGTTTGCGCGATGCATTTCTGTGCGGCGACTCGTTGTAAGAACTTGCCCATCATTAACAGTCGCCGTTTCTTCGAGGTCGGGTATTCCGGGCGGTGGCGGTGGCGGTGGCGTTCCAAGTAGTACCTCTACAACCCATTTCCCGCGTAAAACGGGCGATGTTCGGTTACCCAGTGATGTCTGGGTAAGTATGCTGCCATGACCGAGGATACCGCGTCGTTGAGCATTCGGATAATGCACTTTTCGGAACTCGTTACCATTAACATTCGGTATTCCGTAGTGTCTAGCTAACCGTTCATTCATGAAACTATAGTCAGCGTTATATAGTTCGAGCAAGCTTCTGTCTTGCTGCACAAGATAATTGAAAAATAATTCAGTCTCTCTTCGCATCGCCCGCATTAGTTGTTGCGTGTAATTGGGATACCAAAATTCCTCTGGTTCCACTTTTTCCAGATCCTGCAGGCGGAGCCACAGGGCAGCAAATCGGGTAGCCAATGATTCTGCACGGGGATCTTTGATCATCCGTTTTGCCTGAGCACTCAAGGTTTTAGTTTTAGTTAAGCGTCCAGACTTCCCCAAGGCGCTTAGTTCCTTATCGGGACTTGTTCCCCATAAGAAAAACGATAAACGGTTAGCCAAGTCGCTGCCCGAAATTCGATAAACAGAGCCTGGCCGCACGCCATCAGGTTCTCGTTCTATCCTGAAAAGGAATCGCGGGCTTGCGAGTATTGCCTCAAGTGCTGCGCGAATACCTAATTCGAAGCCACCTGTTTCGGTCCCCATTGAATAGAATCGCATCAGATCGTTGAGTTGTTTATCGGTCAAATCACGATTGAAAGCTTGCTCAGCTAACGTAGAAATGATTTTCTTAGCGCATGGTTTTTCTTCTATCTCCGTTGTAGGTCTACACTCGAAAATGCGCTTTCGTGTTGGGGTGTCTGAGAGACCAAGCGTTTTAGTTGGACCTTCGATAGTTAGGTGCATCAGGTTAGGTGGAGAAGTTGTGCCGTAGCCGATTTCAGTGCCTGTGAGTGAACGGGCATTTGGTTTCAGCAAGTCTTCGTATGGGCCATCCATTTTGCGAATGAAAGTTGCGGTAACCCTGTGCTGGCCCGCTTTAACAAAAACCGGATTCGTTTCAATGGGAAAATCTTTTAGGCCCTGGTAATCAATGTCGCCACCGTATTGGAGCAGAGCGGCACGTTCACGATTGATGGAGACATCTATATCTTCGTACCGCTCACCCCAGCCAGACATAAAGCGCATTGAGAAAACGTATTCACCATCAACTGGAAAGTTATGCAGTGTAGAAATGCCGCCTCTTGTACCGTAGGGCGCGCCTTCGACCCGTTCCCATTGATGTTGTGATTGTCCTGGCGAGTTCGAATAGGTTGTTGAGCTGGGCAGTGCCTCCTTATCCCCAATGGCCTGCCGGGCGATGTCACTTGCCGCAGTTAGATAAGCTGTCATCAATGTCGCTGACATTTCCTGCGCGTCAGCAATGTTGTCAAAGCTCGCGCTAATACGATCTTCTGTAAACCACTCTGCTGTATTGACCGTCAACCCAAGGAGGTCATAAATGAGTCGCGCATATTCTGCATGATTGACTCGTTGGAACGGACGCGACCCAGCTCGCCGCTCATTTCTTGCTTCATGGTCGAGTTGTTTTTCCAGTCTGTGGGCTAAGTGATCAACCTCCGTTTGGTTGCGCTGCATTTCCCATGGTGGCATCTGGCCGGAACGTAGTTTTCTAATTACCTTCTCAGCAATGATGGGATTGTGGTGCGCATTTTCAACATTGAAATTATGTAGATCCAGCCCCCCTTGCATCGTGTATTGGTTATGGCATGCGATACAGGTAGTTTGAATAAGCCGGTTAGCATCCTGACCAAAACTGGCCGAGTTCCCAATTAACAATAGAAATAAAAAGATCCGTACCATTGATATCCGTGTGGAACACGCTCCATAAAAATAATTTTTCTGTAGTGCTGCCTTACATATTCTGACAAGAATATAACTGCAAATCAGTAGGTTAAGCAAAAAATAGCGTGAGACTTTGGAAAAAAACGATTTTTTATGGGTTTTGCTCTTGTAGCGAACGAACGAGCGACACTGACATCAATACCCCGGTTATTAATATTGGTACAGATACTATTAATAAGACGAGTTGCATAACTCTCAAACCACCTATAAATAATAGAGTAATGGGCATGGCCCCTAGTGCTAATGCCCAAAAAACGCGATGCCAGCGCGCGGGGTGGCTTCCTGCGGGCAAATTATGAGTCGCACTCGAGGCAATAGTATATGCCGCCGAGTCGTATGTGGTTGTTGCAAAAATTATGGCCATAATGGAAAAGACACCGATAACGAGGCCAGGCAGCGGAAGTTCCCGCAGTGTGGCTACGATAGCGGCGCTTTGACTTTGTTCATTTAAAACCCCGGTGATGTTGGCTATTCCTTCAAGTTCAAGGAACAGTGAATAATTACCGATAACCATGTAGAAGACCCAGCACCCAAGAGAGCCGAAGACAAGCATGCCGACGATGACTTGCCGGATTGTTCGACCATGAGAAATACGTGCGATAAACATGCCCACATAGGGAGCAAATGCGATCCACCATGCCCAATAAAACACGGTCCAATCCTCGACAAAAGTGGACTCTGTAAAGGGGTCTGTATAGAAAGTCATCTGTACAAAGTTTTGCATTAGGACGCCGACACTGTTCAGGCTGGTTTTAAGCAGGAAGGCGGTGGGACCGACCATAAGGATAAAAAATAGTAGGCAGAAACCAATAATCAGATTGATAAAGCTCAACGTCCGAATACCTTTTCTTAATCCAAGATACACGCTTATGGACATGAGAAAAACACAGAGTAAAGTTACACCGACGTCGAGAGAGAAGTTGTGTTCTAGGCCAAAAAGCCAAGCGATACATGCAGCTATCATTGGTGTAGAAAAGCCCAATGAGGCTGCAGCGCCACCTACCATCGCAATAATAAAAAGGAAGTCAATGAACCTAGCTATTGGTCCAATCGTATTACGGGATAAAAAATAATGGCAGCCATTACTAAAACGCATATGACTTAAGTTTTTCGAGTAATAAGGGTAACCAATAGCTAGTGTGGGCAGGCAATAAAATGCCCATGCTGGAAACCCCCAATGGAATAGCCCGTATGTAGATGCCCATTTTGCGGCCTCTGGACTAAAAGGCTCTGCGCCAAACGGCGGTGATTGGTAGTAGTGGGCCCATTCAACAGCGCACCAATAAATTAGTCCTCCACCAATACCTGCGCAAAATAGCATTGAAATCCAACTGACAGTATCAAATTCGGGTTTTGACTCCGGCGCTCCAAATTTGGTTTTACCGAATTTGCTCGCTCCGAGCCAGATAAGAAATATATTTGCGCCTACCGCTGCTAATATGAATATGACTCCAATTTGGTTGGCGATGTAGTCATACGTATCTTCTAGTAGTTGGGCAGCTCTATCTGGAGATGAAGCTAGGGAAATACAGACAAAAAAAATGATAAGAACAGTTGTGGCAAAGGCTGGTTTGTCTAATTTTCTTTGATTCATATTGTGTCTGTTATTGCCTTAATTGATTTTTAAAACAACACAACCGCGAATCTTACCGGTCTCAATCAGTTCATTAGCTTCAACGATATCCTTCAATGGGACTGAGTTAGATATGCGGTGTTGAAGCAGATTTTTTTCCAGCGCTGTTTGAATGTCCTGAGTGGCAGCTTCTTTAGCTGATTCGGGCATCGCATAGACTATTACGAAGCGTAAGACGAGATCTTTATACATCATTTGGTAGAAAGGGATTTTTGGATTTGGTGCGGCTGCGGATGAATACGTAGCAATCGTCCCGCCAACTCGGCAAACATTTATTGAAGTATCCAGATTAGCGCCGAACTCGACATCGATAACACGATCGAGGGGTACCCCTTTGTTAGCATCTAGCACTGCGGTGGCAAATTGGTTATCCCGGTGGTTGACGACTTTTGACGCCCCGGCAGCCTTACAAGCCGCGATATCGATATCATTGCTGGCTGAGGCAATAACATTAGCCCCTGCTTGGGAAGCCCACTGGATTGCGTAGTGACCGACACGACCGGCGCCACCGGTTACAAGTACTGATTGTCCATCTACCTCGCCGTCTGCGAATACGCAACGGTGCGCAGTCATCATCGGAATACCAATGCATGCACCGACATCGAATCCTGTATTATCGGGGAGGATAATGGCGCGTGAAGAATCGATGGCTACATATTCAGCTGCAGTCCCATGTTGCCTTGCGAATTGTGCCTGGTAGATCCATACACGCTCCCCGACGCGACTTTCTGGTACACCAGCGCCCACTGCCTCTATGATTCCAGCACCGTCACTATTTGGTATAACTGGCCCCGCATCCAGTAAATCAGGAAATGATCCAGCCCGTTTTTTTACGTCTGATGGATTAACGCCGCTAGCGTGAAGCTTTACGAGAACTTCTCCCGGACCTGCGGATGGTTTCAGGAAGTCTCCTAATTTAAGAACCATTTGTGCAGAGCCGAAGTCATCAAACCAGGCAGCACGCATCATTTCATTCGAATTCATTAGTTATCCAACCAGTTGGAAAGTGTCTCAGTATTGCCGTCCACTGCGATGGCCTGGCCGGATATTCTTGCACATCGATCAGATGCGATAAATAAGACCATTTCACTAACGTCATCAGCAGTGACAAATGTGCGCATTGAGCTTTGTCGTTCGTATACGTCACGAATCTCGTCTTTTGTTAGATTTCGCTTCTCAGCATCTCGTGCAATAACGCCCTCTATCCGTGGACCCTCCACAGCCGTCGGACAGACCGCATTCACACGGATGTTGTGCGGTCCTAATTCCATTGCCCAAGTTTTCATTAGCCCAATCATAGCCCACTTGGTCGCAACGTAAGGTGACCGGTATGGACAGCCGAATAATCCGGCGTTGGACGCAATAGTGACAATACATCCGGACCCACGTGTTTTTAAAAGTGGCACCGATTTTCGCACCATATAAAACGATCCGGTTAGGTTGACTGCAATGCTTTTCTCCCAGTCATTTATAGTAATTTCTTCAACCGCCGCAGTAGGACCAGCAATACCGGCATTGAGAATCAATGTATCAAGACCGTCGTGCAAGTCACCAAAGTCTGCAAAAATTCTATCGACGTCGCTGGATTTACTAACATCCGCAATCGTGGCGGTGGCTGCTGGGTTTGCTTTCAGGAAATCCGCAACAAATTGTTCCGATAAGTCACATATATGCACTTTCGACCCATCTTGCAGGAAAGCTTCGGCGATATTTCGGCCAATACCAGATGCAGCGCCGGTAATTAGTACTGTGTGACAATCATTATTTTCCATACTCAATTTTCTTGTCCAAAAACACCGTCTAACACTTCAAAAAGTTTGCCTTCGACTTTGACCTCGCTGTATTGATCATCTTTGAAATAGCTCGTAAACACAGCCACTGTGTCGCGTGTTGGGTTAATGATGAGACCCTGGCCGGCCCAACCGCCCTTATAAAAACTATCGTTTTCGAAAACTGCATCCCATTGGTAAACATTGTGTTTAATTCCTGCTTCAGCCAGAAAGGGTACTCCGGCGTTACGAAGGAGTGCTGGATCACCACCATTTCTGAGCAGATCAATATGATCATCTGAGATAATCTTCTTACTGCTAACCACTTTATAGCTAGGTGTGAATAGGAGTCCGAATCTGGCAAGGTCACGCATCTTCGATACAAATCCGCCGTGGGTAACGGGGATGCCATACCGAGGTGCAATATAGGCAGCATCAGCCTCTGCACCGATCTGCGACCAGATTTCCTTTGTGAATGCGTCCTGGAAGGGCATGTTGGTAATTTCCTCGACAAGCCAACCAAGGATAAAAGTATTTAACCCAGAATATGAAAACTTGTGTCCTGGGTCTGCATCCCTTGTAGCTTGGTAGGTCGCAGCGAACTCATAGGGATTGTCCGGTGCAGCCTCGGTACGAAAGCCATCCCCGATAGACATTGAATAGAGGTAGTAGCAGGCATCCCAGGATTCATACTCATCTGGACAATCGAGACCAGACGCCATATCGAGGATATGGCGGATAGATATTCCTGCAAAGCTGGATTTTTCCATTTCCGAAAGGTAATGCTCAATAGGCCGGTTAACGTCGATTTCTCCACGTTCCTCCAAAATACGTATCACAGTTGCGGGAAAGACCTTGGATGTTGACCAATAAACTGGTTTCTCATGTTCTTGCATTCTTGGGTAGCGTTCAAAAACAATTTGTCCCTTATGCAGTACAACGATACCCATGGTTGTTGATTGGTCACTGACAATAAAGTCGTCAAACGTCATCCGGCCTTCCGGTGTACTGATTACATATTCGCCGATTTCGCTCATAGGATTACGTGTGAGTGGCTGGACCTGACCTTGTCTATACACGGTTACCGTTGGAAAGAGCATGTGCAGGTTTTTAAAATTCCATGCCATGTCTTCGCCATTAACAGTCCACCAAATATCATCAGTTGGCAACTTCCTCATTTGGCTTTGCACTTCTTCCAGGGTTGAGGCGGGCACAAATTCCTCAAACACAAGTTCCTCGGCTGCGAATGGTGCGAAGGCGGCGCAGCCGGTTAGGAAAATTATAGCTGCAGAACGGACATAGTTACGGTTGTTAAGGATTTTCATAGTTACCACCAAGTTACTCGTATTTTTCTTATTTTATTGAGCTAATCATGCTGTCTTGAATAGAAGTATGAATCCGGCCTGAGCTAAACTCAATGAGTGATTAAAGGTGTTTTAAATTTCTATGACTCGGACCACTCCGTAGTGTATTCAGCCGCCGCGACTTTCAGCCAATGTAAAAGGTAATCTGAAAAGCTTCGTCTTACTATGAGATCGAAGGCGTGTGGTTCATGGCCCATGCTGATAAGTACATTTGCTTTTGCAAGATTGCTTTGCGCACACATCCCTTGACCGAATACCGATGGGTGCAAATCCAATGTGCATCCTTTGGCGAGAACATCGCGAACATGGTTGCCATCAAGACGCAGTGCAATCTGGCCGCCACTAACATCGTTGACCGCAGCATGCATTGATCCTCCTGAACCTTGCAGGTCCTTGACCAGCTTCGTAGCTTCGGAAAGTGGGCAAAGTATCAGCCATTCGTCGGGGCCCAGCCAGAAAATACTATGGTTTTCGAAGTTAGTTGTATTCGGTTTTACTGGAAGTTTTTGGTCGAGCACAGTTTCCATATGTTCTAAAAATGGGCGATGTTTAATTTTCCCACGCAGGTTAATGTGCGCAACGTTTGACTGAATACTGACCTTTATCTGGGCTTGAGAGTTTTGTTCTGACTCTGGCGCTATAAAGCTTTCAAGACCATGGCTGCGATTCGACTCCTTAAACATTTTGCAGCTCGTTTTTCTTGTCATAGAAAATTGGATTCGTGATTGTTACTGGAACAAAGCTTTTTTCTCCTGATGAAGCATATAACGATTGTCCTATTCTAGAGTGGCCGCCAGCGACTAAAGCTAACGCAATCGGATGTCCAAGACAGCTGCTCATATAACTAGATGAAACATGCCCGCACATTGGGATTGGGATTGACGCTGCTGGATCTTCGACTAATTGTGCTCCTTCCAGCAGTACTGTTTTGCCATCGTTGCTGAGCAATCCCACGAGTTGCTTCCGGTCATCTCGGAGACTGTCTGGTCTCGATAGCGATCGTTTGCCAATAAAGTCCTTATCTTTGGAGAGCATCCAATTCATACGTAAATCCACTGGGGTAACGGATCCGTCCGTGTCCTGACCAACGATGATAAAACCTTTTTCAGCACGGAGAACATGCATCGCCTCAGTACCATAGGGGGTGATATCAAACTCTTGCCCTGCGTCTATTAAAACTTCCCACATACCGGCGGCGTAGTTGCTATCAATATTGATTTCAAAAGCGAGTTCGCCTGAAAAACTGACCCTGAACAATTGCACCGGGATACGGTTTAGATGCGCATTACGAATACTCATGAATGGAAACTGATCACTGGTGAGTGGAATATCGCACCCGATTTTTTCGATAAGCTTCATGCTGTTGGGGCCAGAAACGGCGATGGTTGAATAGTGGTCAGTTACGGAGGTTAAAAAGACATCTAATTCAGGCCATTCTGTTTGCAACCACAATTCAAGCCAACTTAACACTGCTGCTGCGCCGCCAGTCGTAGTAGTCAGGTAGAAGTGCTGGTCGTCAATCCGGGCCATCACCCCATCATCCATAACCATGCCGTCTTCACCAAGCATAATTCCGTATGCACAGCGGCCAACCGACATGTTGCCAACGTTGTGCGTATATATTCGCTCAAGAAATTTGACTGCATCAGGCCCTTGCACGTCTATCTTACCGAGCGTGGATGCATCTAGGATACCAACCGATTGGCGAGTTTTCAGGCATTCACGGGCCACCGCAGCATCAAGGCTTTCTCCCCTTTTAGGGAAGTACCATGGTCGATGCCATTGACCAACATTTTCAAATTTAGCACCTGCAGACCGATGTAGATCATGCATTGCTGTTTTTCGGACCGGGTCATATAAAGAACCTACGCTCTCGCCAGCGCATGCCCCGAAGGAAACAGGGGTATAGGGAGGCCTGAACGTTGTTGTACCAACATCCTCTAACGGCTTGCCAAGGGTTTCCGCTAGTACCGCCATACCGTTGATGTTGCCGAGTTTCCCCTGATCTGTTCCAAAGCCAAGGGCAGTATAACGTTTGACGTGTTCTACATTACGATAACCCTCCCGCACAGCAAGGCGGATATCGGATACACAGGTGTCGTTTTGAAAATCGAGAAATTGTTTGGGGCAACGGTCCGGATCGACGGTTGCCGGTACACGCCACAATGGTTCTATCGGGGTTGTATGTATTTCTGAAACAGCTGGCAACTGCTCTGAAGCAATAGGCTGGAGACCACAGCGCTTTGCTGCACTCATGCCGGCATCATGGCCGTCCTGTAGACAGTCTTCTAATGCCCATTTTCCATTTCCGGCGCCGGCCGATATCGTTTGCTGCGATATTGCACCTGGCACGAAAGAACATAGATTATGGTCCCATTGATTTTGGCCACCTGCTTGGGAATGCAGGTGGACAGCTGCGCTCCATCCTCCTGACATTGCAATAAGGTCGCATGGAATTTTGATTGAGTTCTCAATAATTGCGTCGTTGTCACCATCCCATTTTGCAATATGTGCTTTGGTTATATGATTTTGTCCGCTGACGTTAGTAATGAGGTGTCCATAGAGCAGAGGTATCCCAGCCTGCTCAACTGCCGCTGCATAGGAGCCACCACCTTTTTTGCGGCTATCTACAACAGCAGCTACTGTGGCCCCAGCGCGCTTAAGATCAAGTGCGGTCTGGTATGCGGAATCATTGTTCGTAAAAATAATTGCTCTTTCACCGGGGCAGACTGCATAACGATTTATATATGTGGAAACTGCTGAGGCTTGCATAATGCCGGGACGGTCATTGTTGCAAAAAACCAATGGTCTTTCGAAAGCTCCTTGCGAAAGGATCACTTGCTTCGCCCTAACCCGCCATTCTCTTTGTCTCACGTGATCGTCAGACTCCTGAACGATCGTCAGAAAGTTATGATCGTGATAGCCAAACACAGTACTGCGATTGAGCAAGGTTACGTTATCAAGTTTAGATAATGCAGATACCGTTTGGCGGACCCATTCAGACCCTGGTTTGGAATTGACATGCGTCGCAGTGTTTAAAAGGCTGCCACCAAACTCTGTTTGATCATCTGCAAGGAGTACTCTAGCACCACTGCTGGCAGCAGTCAGTGCAGCCATTAGCCCTGCCGGCCCACCACCGGCTACCAATACATCACAGTGGGCATTTCGGTGCTCATACGTTTCAGGGTCGGAATGCTCGGGCGCTTTTCCAAAACCGGCCGATTTACGAATAAATCTCTCGTAATATTTCCAAAATGGTCGCGGGTGCATGAAGGTTTTGTAATAAAAACCTGCACTAAAGATGCTTGAAAAAACATCCAACATGAATCCAATATCGAAACGTAGGCTAGGCCAGCCCCGAGTTGATTTGGCAATCAGCCCGTCGTGCAGTAACACTTGGGTAGCACGGACGTTTGGCTGAGCCATTGCACCTTTATCAACTTGCATAATGGAATTAGGTTCTTCTGCGCCACTACCTACTATGCCTCGTGGTCTGCGCAACTTGAAACTTCTTCCAACCAGTTTGACGTCATTAGCTAATAATGCAGATGCCAGGGTGTCGCCCTCATAGCCCTTGAAAGCTTTGCCATTAAAAAAGAAATTGAGTGGCTTGGAACGGTTGATACGGCCACCGGTTTTCAGACGATTAGGTTGCATGACCTGACCTTGTTACCCGCTATCTTCTGACAAAGTAAATATATCGGCGATTTGATAAGTTACCGTATTACGTTCTGCGCCGAACCAGCGGCGGCAGCCTTGGCTATGATTCCAGAGTTCCCTGTGCGTGCCGCGTGGATTTTTGCGCATGAACAAATAATCTGCCCATTCTTTGTCGCTGAGTTTGTCTGGTGCCTCAGGACGCTTAATGTCGGCTTCACCGCCATAGCTAAATTCAGTTTCTGCTCTTGCGCCACACCATGGACATTTTATTAGTAACATTTGCCTTCACCTCAATGTGCAACAGCCGCTGCACCGTGTTCATCGATTAGTGCACCGGTTTCAAAGCGTTGAAGATTAAAAGGCTTATTTAGTGAATGCGGCTGGTCCTTTGCGATTGTGTGTGCGAATACCCAACCAGATCCAGGGGTAGCTTTAAAGCCACCCGTCCCCCAGCCACAATTAAAATAGAGGCCATCGATGGGGGTTTTGCTAATAATTGGACAGGCGTCTGGAGAGACATCCACTATGCCACCCCAGAGCCGAAGCATTCGCACCCGGCTGAAGATTGGAAATAGCTCAATAATTGCCTGCATTGTGTGCTCAATGATTGAAAAACTACCCCGCTGACCATAGCCTGTATAAGCGTCAATGCCGGCACCGATTACCAATTCACCTTTATCTGATTGGCTGATGTAGCCGTGAACGGCGTTTGACATGATTACAGTGTCTATTATGGGCCTAAGAGGTTCAGAAACGTAAGCTTGCAGGGGGTGACTTTCAATGGGAAGTCGAAGATCGACCATAGATGAAAGCACACTCGCGTTGCCCGCTACAACAACCCCGATTTTCTCCGCATGAATTGTTCCCCGACTGGTTTCAACAGCGGTGACATGGCCACCTTCACAATTAATTGCAGTGACTTCGCACTGTTCAATGATGTCGACCCCCAGATTGTCAGCTGCCCTGGCGAAACCCCAAGCGACAGCGTCATGCCGAGCAACACCAGCGCGAGGTTGCAATGACGCGCCGAGTATTGGATAGCGAGCATCTGGGGAGGTATTTATATGGGGAATGGATTCCTTAATTTCTTCGGCAGTCACGACTTTGGCGTCAATTCCATTTAGCCGATTTGCATGAACACGTCTTTCAATGTCTCGCATATCTTGCAGTGTATGGCCAAGATTGTAGACTCCCCGCTGACTAAACATCACGTTATAGTTCAATTCTTGACTTAAGCGTTCCCACAATTGCATCGATTTTTCATAAAGTAGCGATGCCTCAGTCCACAGGTAGTTGGAACGGACGATGGTAGTGTTGCGGCCAGTATTGCCACCCCCAATCCAGTTTTTTTCAAGGACAGCAATGTTGCGCATGCCATGCTCTTTCGCTAGGTAATAAGCGGTTGCTAATCCGTGCCCCCCCCCACCAACAATCAGTGCATCGTAATGTTTTTTTGGATCAGGTGTTCGCCATGCTTCACCCCAGTTTCTATTATGAGTAAAAGCATTTTTGACCAAGCTTAAAGCGGAGTATCTCACGGCTATTAGTCTTCCCAAAGATCGTCATGGTCATGTGAGAACTGGGGCAGTCCATCCGTTATCTCATAGTAATCTGACGCGTCAGCAACATAGATATGTAGGCGACTTGTTAGGCCGGTTGGGGCATCTAGAGTGCCTGTCGCAATGGCCATATATTTACCATGAGTTGGCCTGTAGAAAAGACTTGATCCACAGACCTTACAAAACCCACGGTCCGCAATGTCTGAGGATTGATACCAAGCGAGCCCAGTGTCCGCCGTATATTTGAAGTGTTCGAAATCAATAGCCGTTGCCGCCATGAAGTGACCATGCATTTTGCGGCACTGACTACAGTGGCAATAAACAACTCTTCGCATGGTGCCGTTAACAGTGTATTGGACGGCGCCACATAAACAGCTCCCTGTGATTTCATTCGTTTGCCCCATTAATGTCTCCTAGTCTCTCGTTCTTTGGGTCAAAAGGACTTTCCGTCAAGATTGTGGCTTTGTAAAGTTTTCCCAAGATTTCAATATCAAGTTTATTGCCTGGTGTGGCTATTTCAGGCTTTACCATACCCATCGCAAGCGATTTGTTTACACGAAACCCAAATCCTCCGCTTGTTGCGCGTCCAACCACTTCCCCATCTTTAAGTAGTGCATTATTGCCTAGTGCGTCTGCGTCATCGACGTTATGAACTTCGAGAGTTATAAGGAGGTTTGGCAAGCCTGACTCTTTGGATGCTATCAAGGCATCCCGCCCTAGGAACTCACCTTTATTCGGTTTAACAAAACGATCCATAGCGGATTCGTACGCTGAGTACTCAATTGATAACTCTGTGCCAACCATGCGATACGATTTTTCCAGTCGCATGGAGTCCATAGCGCGAATCCCAAAAGGCTTTAAATCAAGGTCTGCGCCTGCCGAAATGAGTGCATCAAAAATTTGGTTCTGGTACTCGATTGGATGGTGTAATTCCCACCCTAGCTCTCCGACGTAATTAACGCGCATGGCGGTTACTTCCGATTTGCCTACAATAATATCTTGTGCGGTTAGCCAGGGAAATACCGCATTGGATAGGTCTGCTGGAGTAACTCTCTCGAGCACCTGACGGGATTTAGGTCCGGCGATGACTAAAACGCCATAGGTCTCCGTTAACTGGGTGAACTGGACCGAGTTGTCCTTCGGCATATGTTTCTGCAAATAGTCATGGTCCAATCGTTGCAGTGCCCCGGCGGAGACCAAATAAAATGAGTCCTCGGACTCGCGCAGAATCGTAAATTCAGAGTGGATGCCGCCATTGTTGTTAAGTGCGTGCGACAATGTCACACGGCCGATTTTCTTCGGTAAAGTGTTAGCAACAAACCCATCGAGAAATTGCTCAGCTCCGGGCCCTGATATTCGGCATTTTGCAAACGCCGTCATGTCAAGGAGGCCGGCATTCGCTGTGGTGTTAGCCACTTCTTTACGGATTGCTTCGAACCATTTAGAACGTCGAAATGACCAATCGTCTTCTTGGGCCATGCCATCAGTAGCAAAGAAGTTAGGGCGCTCCCAGCCAAACTTCTGACCGAATACTGCTCCCAGGTCTTTCATCCGTTCATAGCAGGGGGCTGTCCGCAATGGGCGGCATGCCGGCCGCTCCTCATCAGGGTAGTGGATGATGAATACATGTGAGTATGCTTCTTCGTTTTTCTCTAGGAGATATTTCTTAGTGGCATAGTCACCAAATCGGCGTGGTTCTACCCCTAGCATGTCAATTGTAGGATCGCCTTCGATAATCCACTCCGCTAGTTGCCATCCGGCACCGCCGGCAGCGGTAATACCAAAGCTATGTCCCTCACTTAACCAGAAGTTGTCAAGGTCCCAAGCGGGGCCAATAATGGGATTTCCATCGGGCGTGTAAGCAATTGCCCCGTTATAGACTTGTTTGATCCCAACATCAGCGAATGCCGGGACGCGGCTCATAGCAGCTTCAATATGTGGTGCTAGTCGCTCTATGTCTTCCTGGAAGAGTTCGTATTCGGCTCGCGGATCCGGACCATCAACGTAACAGGCAGGTGCTCCTTGTTCGTATGGGCCGAGGATGAACCCGCCATTTTCTTCTCGTAAATACCAAGAACCATCTGATTCTCGTAGCACGCCCATTTCAGGGGCACCACTTTCCCGGCGTTTTATCAGTTCGGGATGAGGTTCTGTCACGATGTACTGATGTTCAACGGGAATCACAGGGATATCGAGACCGACCATGGCGCCTGTCTGGCGGGCATAATTACCTGTGCATGAGACGATGTGCTCAGCAGTGATATCGCCGTTAGGCGTGTGAACGAGCCAGGCACCTGAGACATGTTGTTCAATGTTTAGTACGGGCGTATTCCGATAAATAGTCGCGCCGTGAGTTCGGGCACCTTTTGCAAGTGCTTGGGTAAGATCTGCTGGTTGGATATATCCATCATCCGGATGGAAAATGCCGCCTACTAGTCCGTCAATATTGCACATTGGCCAAAGTTTAAGTATTTCGTCTGGCGTTAAAAAGCGGACTTCGATGCCGATGGTCTTAGCTGTTGCCGCATATTGGTAGTATTCATCCATTCGGTCGTCATTCATAGCAAGACGCAGGTTGCCGACTTGCGCGAATCCTACTGGTTGGCCGGTTTCCTTTTCGAGCTGCTTATATAGGTCAACGGAATATTTGTGTACTTGGCCGACGCTGTAACTCATATTGAATAGTGGTAGTAGGCCGGCAGCATGCCAGGTTGAACCGGACGTGAGCTCGCTTTTTTCCAGAAGGACGACATCCTTCCCCCACCCCTTTTTAGCGAGGTGGTAGAGAGCGCTCACGCCTACGACGCCACCACCAATGACGACTACCCTTGCATGTGATGCTATCTCATTATTAGGCATTAATTTAGTTCTTCTTTGCGGTTAGGGCGCTTAGAAAAAAGGTGCAGGGTCCCTAGAAAAAAGTTCACGAACCAGAGGTTCAAAGTGTTCTAGGGGTAGAGTATTGTAATCCGGATCAAATGATGTTTGGTCCCATCTTGCACAGAATTCTACGCAGGCCTCGTAGTATTCATGATCACAATATTTTTCGCGCGCGTTACGGTCGCCTCCTATAAATTGGAACCAGTAGTAACCTTGAAAAATCCCATGGTGTTTTATGATCCAGTGATTTCTCTTACTGACATAGGGTGCGAGCAATGCAGCTGCTACTTCTGAATGGTTCGCCGGTGCAATAATGTCGCCTATGTCATGTAACAGTGCGCACGCAATTGTTTCATTATCTGCGCCGTCCCGCTCGGCACGAGTCGCTGCTTGTAAACTATGGCCTAAACGGGTGATGTGATAAGGAGACGGTTCATCCATTTCTTTTAACCATCCGAGTGTACGCTCAGCAATCCCGTTTTCAGGTGCTTCTTCGGCAAAAAGCAGATCGTAGTCGGCCTGCGTGCCGTATTCCATCGCCTTAAAACTTACCTTCTTCATCATTTTTGTCCCAAATAAAGTAGCTCAATATTCTTGGTCGGGGGATTCTGCTTTTCGGCGCGCTATGTAGTCAACGAGTGATTCTTCAATGGCGGGGTCGAGAGCCGGCTTCTCATAATCGTTTAACATAGCTTTCCAGATTCCGTTCGCTCGTTGGGCAGCATCCATGGATCCCTCTTGCTCCCATTGTTCGAAACTGTTGTTATCGGCGATATTGGAGCGATAAAACGCCTTCTCAAAGTTCGCCTGAGTATGTGTTGCACCCAAGAAGTGTGATCCAGGGCCGACCTCTCGCAAGGCACTCATTGCTTGACCTTCTTCTGATATATCGACCCCTTTGAGATAGGTCGCAATCATGCCTGCTTGGTCGGCGTCCATGATAAATTTTTCGTACCCCATAACTAGTCCACCCTCAAGCCAGCCGGCAGTGTGTAACATGAAATTGACTCCGGCAAGCGCAGAGGCTTGCAATGTGTTAGCAGACTCATAAGCTGCCTGGGCATCAGGAATTTTCGATGCGCATAGTCCTCCTCCACTTCGGAAGGGAAGGCCGAGGCGTCTTGCAAGGGCAGCGGCTCCATTCAAAATAAGGCTGGGTTCTGGCGTG
>CAJWFK010000004.1 GCA_913031125.1 uncultured Woeseia sp.
CTGTTAGCGATCGAAAAATTTGGTGTTTTCTCGGTGATGGTGAAATGGATGAACCAGAGTCGATGGGGGCTATTACGATGGCAGTCCGGGAGCGCCTGGATAACCTTATCTTTGTGGTCAATTGCAACTTGCAGCGGCTAGATGGCCCGGTTAGGGGCAATGGAAAAATCATTCAGGAACTTGAAGCGGCTTTCCTTGGGGCCGGTTGGAATGTCTTGAAGGTCATATGGGGATCTCGTTGGGATCCATTACTTGCTAAAGATCATAAAGGGTTGCTCCGCCGTGTTATGGAAGAATGTGTTGACGGTGAGTATCAAAACTTCAAGTCTAAGGGAGGAGCCTACGTTCGCGAGCATTTTTTTGGACGCCATCCAGAAACAGCTGAAATGGTCGCCAATCTTTCTGATGATGAAATCTGGCGACTGCACCGTGGCGGGCACGACTCAGCAAAGGTTTATGCAGCTTATGATAATGCCATGAATCATACAGAGCGCCCGACCATTATTTTGGCGAAGACGGTTAAAGGTTTTGGGATGGGAGAGGCTGGTGAAGGACAGAATGTGGCTCATCAGCAGAAGAAACTCGATATTGATGAGATTAAGGAGTTCCGCGATCGTTTTAATATTCCTGTCGCGGATAAAAATATCGAAGACATCCCATATTGTAAGCCCGCAGCCGACAGTTTGGAGATGGAATACTTACATGAGCGACGTAACAGACTAGGGGGCTATTTACCAAGTCGACGCACCCAGTCAATCGCGCTCGATGTACCTTCACTAGAAGCATTTAAAACCCAACTTGATGGTACCGGCGAGCGTGAGGCATCCACGACTATGGCTTTTGTAAGAATTCTAGCTGCCTTAATGCGCGATAAAGATATTGGGCAACGAATTGTGCCGATTGTTCCTGATGAGGCTCGTACTTTCGGAATGGAGGGCTTGTTTCGTCAGGTCGGAATTTACTCGTCCGAGGGACAGCTGTATACACCGGAGGATGCGGACCAGTTGATGTATTACAGGGAAGATAAGGGTGGCCAGATTCTTGAGGAAGGTATCAACGAGGCTGGCGCTTTTTGTTCCTGGCTGGCTTCAGGTACTTCTTACAGTAACCATGACACTCCCATGATTCCTTTCTATATTTACTACTCCATGTTCGGTTTTCAGCGGGTAGGGGATTTCGTCTGGGCTGGTGGTGATCAGCAGTCAAGGGGATTTTTGATTGGTGGTACGGCAGGACGTACGACATTAGCAGGCGAAGGATTACAACATCAGGATGGTCATAGCCTGGTGACCGCAACGACGATACCTAATTGTGTTTCATATGATCCGACCTACGCTTACGAGTTAGCTGTGATCATCCAGGATGGTATGCGACGGATGTTTGTTGATCAGGAGAATGTCTTCTATTACATCACCTGCATGAATGAGAACTACGTTCATCCTCCCATGCCAAGTGGTGTTAAAGATGGAATTTTAAAGGGTTTATATCAGCTGCATGTCGGTGGCAAAGGTAAAAATCGGGTGCAGCTGATGGGTTCCGGTACGATCCTCCGTGAGGTTATTGCCGCATCGGAGCTGCTCGCGAATGATTACGGGGTGCCATCTGATGTTTGGTCCGTGACCAGCTTTAATGAGCTGCGCCGGGAGGCGCTTGCGACGGAACGCTGGAACCAGTTACACCCGGATAAAGAGCCTCGCCAGAGTTATCTGGAGTCGGCGCTCGCACATCGAGAGGGACCATATGTTGCGGCTACTGACTATATGAAAATTGTTCCAGACCAGGTTCAACGCTGGATGCCGGGCCCTTATGTAACTCTTGGGACGGATGGTTTTGGACGAAGCGATAGTCGCCATGCGCTGCGACGTTTTTTTGAGGTGGATAGGCGTTACATTGCAGTAACAGCGCTGAAAGCGCTAGCGGATGAAGGAAAGATTGAGCAACAGGTAGTTGCAGCGGCGATCGCGAAGTACGAAATCGATCCGGATAAGCCAGATCCAGTGACCCTCTGATGTCTAATCTTACCGAGATTGTCGTGCCGAATATCGGTGATTTTACTGACGTTGATGTTATTGAGGTCTTGGTAAAAAAAGGAGACAAGGTAAACCCCGAGGATGGATTGATCACTTTAGAGACAGATAAAGCCACGATAGAGGTGCCGACAACTGTGGGAGGAACCGTTGAGTCAGTGCTGGTTTCGGTGGGTGACAAAGTTACCGAGGGTCATCCGATTGCCGTTCTACTGGAGGAAAAAGCAGTTGCCGAAAATATAACGTCATCACCTGAAGAAATAGTTGCGGTAGCAGTTGATACCCCACCGCCAGTTACCGCTTCAAAGCCTGTCTCATCACCAAGACCTGTCAGTGGCGAGTTGCCGCCTATTGATGAAGCTGGTTTTGCCAAGGCACATGCTAGTCCGTCCGTAAGGAAATTAGCTCGTGAGCTGGGCGTTGATCTGATTCAGGTTAAAGGAACTGGACAAAAACTTCGTATTCTTCATGAGGATGTTAAGGGTTTTGTGAAGGCGATCTTGACGGGGAAGTTTTCACCTTCAGGTATGTCCTTACCGCAGGTTCCCAAGGTTGATTTTAGTAAATTTGGTGAAATAGATGTTCAGCCACTTAGCCGTATCCAGAAAATATCAGGACCGCGGTTACAGGCTAGCTGGATTAATTTACCGCATGTTACACAACATGATCTTGCGGATATTACGGACTTGGAAGCTAAGCGCAGTGAACTAAAGGGGGCAGCTAAAGAGAGAGGTATCAGTCTTACACCCCTGGCGTTCGTTATTAAAGCCTGCATAAGGGCTCTTAAGGAGTATCCGAAGGTTAATGCTTCATTATCAGGGGATGGGGAGTCAGTAGTTTACAAGCAATATTGGCATATTGGTTTTGCGGCTGATACTGAGCATGGTTTGATGGTTCCGGTTATTCGCGATGCCGATAAGCTGAGCCTCCACGAATTGGCGACAGAGCTTGGTTTGCTGTCTATGGCGGCTCGCAATGGAACTTTAAAAGGTGATCAGTTGCAAGGTGCTTCGTTTACGGTTTCAAGTCTTGGGGGTATTGGAGGTACTGGCTTTACCCCTATTGTTAATGCGCCAGAAGCCGCAATTCTCGGTGTAGCCCGAAGCTCTATGCAGCCGGTCTGGAATGGCTCCGAGTTCGAACCGCGCCTGATGCTTCCAGTAGCACTTTCCTATGATCACCGATTGATAGATGGAGCGTATGCTGTTCGTTTTACAACTTTTTTGTGTGAGCAGTTGGCCAATGTAGAAAAATTAACAAAGGCAACGCCTTAGTGGCAGCCACGACAAACATTTCTATCCCGAACCTTGGCGATTTCAATGACGTTGAAGTCATAGAAGTATTAGTGAAAATAGGTGAACAAGTAACTGCCGAAGATTCACTTATTACGCTTGAAACTGATAAAGCCACCATGGATATTCCGGCGCCAATCACCGGGACTATCCTTTCTATAGATGTAGCGATCGGTGACACCGTCAACTCCGGAGATATTATTGCTACTGTTGACGCTCAGGATGAAACAAATGCCGCTCCTGCGAAGGCTGTAAAGTCTGATACAGCGGAAGTGACGCCTATTAGCAAAGCGTCGGTTGATACCAAAAAAATACATTCATCAACGGATTATTCTGCGGATTTAGTCGTTATCGGCGCTGGTCCAGGAGGCTACACTGCAGCTTTTCGTGCAGCAGATCTTGGGCTTGAGGTTATTCTGGTAGAGCGTCGTGAGACTCTGGGTGGTGTCTGTCTCAATGTGGGGTGTATTCCGTCGAAAGCATTACTGCATGCAGCTAAGGTGATCGATGATGCTAAAGCAATGGCGGACCATGGAGTAAGATTTGGTACACCTGAAATCGATGCAGATTCGCTTCGGGGATGGAAAAATGAGGTGATCGGCGGACTTACTAGTGGTCTTGACCAACTCGCGAAAAAACGCAAGGTGCAGGTCATTCAGGGGAGCGCAAGTTTCGGATCTCCAACCCACCTTGATTTGGATAACGGCGAAACAATTGGGTTTAATCAATGCATTATCGCCGCGGGTTCGGAGCCCATCATGTTGCCCGAATTGCCGGACGACCCGCGTATTGTCGATTCAACCGGAGCGTTAGAAGTTGATCCAATACCGGAACGATTGCTGGTTGTTGGTGGAGGTATTATCGGTCTCGAGATGGCTTGCGTTTATAGCGCGCTCGGGGCTGGTGTAACAGTAGTTGAGCTGCTGGATCAGCTGATGCCAGAAACTGATCGTGATCTCGTCAAGCCATTCCTTAAGATAGTTGAAAGTAGGTATGACAATATTATTTTAGGAACTAAAGTCGCGGGAATGCAGGCTGAGACTGATGGGATTAATGTTACCTTCGAGAAAGGTGGTGAGCAATCTGTTCAGATGTTTGACAAAGTGCTGGTCTCGATTGGTCGCCGGGCAAACGGAGACAAATTAAATGCCGATAAAGCAGGTGTCGCTGTCGATGAACGAGGAAATATTGCAGTAAATAAGCAAATGCAGACTAATGTCACCCATATTTTTGCCGTTGGTGATCTTGCTGGCGGACCGATGCTAGCGCACAAGGCGACGCATGAAGCTAAAGTGGCAGCAGAAGTTGCTGCTGGTGAAAAAAGTGCTTTTGATGCACGCGCAATTCCATCGGTCGCTTATACAGATCCGGAAATTGCCTGGGTGGGACTCACAGAAACAGAAGCTACTGAACAGGGTATTAATTATGAGAAAGCCCAATTTCCGTGGGCTGCGAGTGGCCGAGCCTTGTCTCTGAGCAGGGCGGAGGGTTTTACCAAGCTTCTTTTTGATACGGTAACAGGTAGAGTTTTAGGTGGCGGTATTGTGGGGCCGAGTGCTGGTGACCTGATTGCTGAAGTAGCGCTTGCGGTTGAGATGGGTGCAGATGCCGTCGACGTCAGTCGTGCGATTCATCCTCATCCGACACTCTCAGAAACGGTTGCCTTTGCCGCGGAAGCATTCGACGGTACTCTGACCGATCTGTATATACCAAAAACTAATAGGTAATAAACTTTTGGCCAAGACATCTAAACTGACATTGGAAACATTAGCCGCTAATGCTGACGGTGCTTTTGAGAACGCCAGAAGCATGCCGCCAGCGATGTACCATGACCCGGAAATATACGATCTGGAACTTGATCGGCTATTTCGACATGAATGGATCTGCATCGGTAGGCTAGCGGAAATGCCTGAGCCTGGTGATTATATTTGTCGTGACATCATTGATTCACCGGTTTTTACGGTTCGTCAGGTTGATAGATCGGTAAAGGCATTTGCAAATGTGTGCCTTCATCGTTCGGCCAGCCTCTTGCAGGGTCAGGGGCATGTTAGCCGCATCAGTTGCCCATACCATTCCTGGACTTATGACCTGGATGGTCAGCTGGTTGGTGCACCTTTTATGAATGAGACGCCGGGTTTCGATGTAAAAAAATTCCGACTGAAGGCTTTGCCTTGCGATATTTGGGAGGGGTTTGTATACGTCTCCCTCGATGCTAATGCGAGCCCATTGGCTGAAAGTCTCACCGGTATGTCGCAGCTTGTCAGTGATTTTAGAATGGGAGACTACGTTTCTGTTTTTGAGCAGGTCGAAACCTGGGACACGAATTGGAAGTGCCTCGTTGAAAATTTCATGGATTCCTACCATATTCACCGGGTACACAAGGATTCTTTTGCTAAGTATGGGAGCTCGGAAGACATCACAAGTCTGTTTCCGGGCGGCGAGCGGTATACCTACCACCTGATTCAGGAACATGAAGAGCGAAAATCTGTTTATGCTCATCCTGATAACACATGGCTTAAGGGTGATGACCGCTATAAGACGTACCTAATTAACATTTTTCCATCACACGTTATCCAGCTCCAACCCGATCTTCTATGGTATTTGTCTATCCTGCCCTCTGGTATAGGACAAATATCCATTCGTTGGGGGGTTTCCATACCCGCCGAAATATTAGAGGATGCACCTATTCGTCAAGCTGTTATTGACGAACAAATGGACCTTATCCACCAGGTAAATAGTGAAGACCGGCCAATTGTTGAGAATGTGTTTTGCAGTACGGCGTCACCTAAGGCTGTTCCGGGCCCACTGTCTTATCTGGAAAGAAATTTGTGGGATTTCGAGCGCTATTTAGCTCGCCATTTATCCAGCTAGTTAATTTTCTCTTTTTTCGCCATACCATGTTGCAAAGAACGCGAATAATCTCTTTGTGACCGAGCTGGTTTGGTTTTTTTATCAGCACTGACGCCCATAGAATTTGAAACCAAACTTTGGGCTAAATTGGTTAGTTCCTCGGTGTCTTTTAATAGGGCGTCGCGATAGGGTGTTGTCAAACCATAAAGTTTTTTTCGGGCATCATCCCCATCATAAGACCAATCGCAAACGCCATGTTTGACCAGTTTCCGCAAGGTATTGGCCACCGAACTCTTAGGCATTTGTAATGTTTGCGTTGCCTCAGTCAGAAAGACCGGTTGGTTATTTCTTGCGCAGTTGATAACGTAGCCAATGATGACTAATTCGTTAAGTGTTATATCACCGCCATATTTATTTCGCAGTTTATAGACGACGACCCGTATAAACATTGCGGTATCTTCATTTGTCCATAGAGTTTTTTGCATCGACCCAAAGTCTATAACTTCTCGATCGCAAAAGCCGATTTAGTACGATCTGTGGTACTAGTTTTGAAAAATATTCTCGCTCTCTATTAGTTGCTTTATTCGATCCGAAATCTTGTGGAGAGATATATATCGTCATCCGATCTGCGGCTGAATCGCTTTGATCCTGAGGGCTTTTGTTTATGATTTGAGGTAATAAAACCTCTTGCCATTTCGCTTAATTCCTCGACATGCTCTGACAAAATTACACGATAAGTTTCGGTCATCTGGTAAATCTTCTTTCGTCCATCATCGGGATCAGTAGTGCATTCACAGACCCCACGGTTTGCAAGTTTATTCAGTGTGTTTGCTATTGAACTTTTAGGCATCTCCAATACCGATACAGCGTCACTTAAGAAAATTTCTTCGTCATAACGAATACAGGCAATGATGTAAGCGATGACAACTAACTCATTTAGTGTCAAATCTCCGCCGAACACATCCCGGAGTTTGTAAACACCGGCCCGTATCAACAGTGTGGTGTTTTTATTCTTCCAAAAGTTTTTATCCATAGAGAACTTATCTTACCCTTCTTTCCGCTTAAGCCTAACAAATTGAATTCATGGCTAAAAAGAATGTCCGATCCATCGTACTAGATTTTAAAACAGCTAATCCGCTCATATATGCTTGAACTCTTTTCACTGATTTCTTGAAAGGATGTTCAATGCTGAAAATTTTGAAAATCGGATTAATCATTGTGCTTGCCTGTTCCGGGTGTGCGTCATCACCAAAGAAGCTTGAACCACAGAAAGTTTCTGTCGTACCTGAAAGCATTACTAATCAAGCGCAATATGAACAAGACGTTGTTGAGTGTGATGAGATCGCGCAGCAGTATGATTTGAGCGATAAAAAGGTCTTGAAAAAGATTTTGGGTGCCGGCATTGGAGGGGCTGGAGGGTACTTCGTTACTGGTAGTTTGGCGGGCCTTGGGATGTTAGTGGGTGCTGTTCCGGTGGGTAGCTGGTTGGCACTGTCTGCGATAGGGACACTTGCTGGCGCTGCTGCGGGCGCCAAGATGCAGGAAGCAGATACTTCACAGGAGGAGCTGCGCGCGCGACAAAATATTTTGTACAACTGTCTGGATGAAAAAGGCTATGACATCAAGGTTGAGAAATAACCATACATGGAATCTAAGATACAAAAACAGGTCATGGTTTGCGGGGCAGCTGTAATGATTTGCTCCGGCTGTGCAACGATAGATCAGTTGGCGCCCGTTCCACCGGAGCCGGGTTTCATGGTCGATGAGAGAACTATAACTGATCGGGCCAAATACGAGTCGGATTTTTTCGAGTGTGCCCAGACGGCAAACTACAACTCGACCGATCAAAAAGCGGAGAGGGTTGGTACTGCGGTGGCAATAGATATTGGCCTGGCTGCTCTCTCAGCCGGACTGGCGCCATTTACGGGTGGTTTGAGTGTATATGGTGGTGGTCGAGCTAGCGATATGTTGGCAAAAGAATTGCTCGAGGAGGCCAGCAATCCAGAAGAAAAAGCTGTTCTGGTTGGTTGTCTGGAGGATAGGGGGTATGCGGTCTACTTAACAACCTTGGAAGAGGATGATGATTAAGCTAGGTCACTTAGCGTTAATCGGATTGCTGGCGATAATTTATACAAGTCCGGCACTCGCACAAATGCCATCCAACTAGGTAACGATCGCTTTAAGTCGCTAAGTATAATAATTATTCGAGATATACGAGATAAGTATATGTAGTCAATAGTTAAACTATACTATTCTTTCTCGTCGGGAATTGCATTATTTTAGTTCCACAGGGTGTTGGGACCAGACAAGCAATTATCGAATTACGATGATGTCCTCGTTGACTGGCGATAGGTACTCGACACCGTTATGTGTGACGATCGCATTGTCCTCGAAGTTAATGCTGGCACGCTTGTTCCACTCCGGTATCCATGTATTGATTTCAAATTCGAAAGCGAAAATATGCGTAGGCTGAATTTTCAGGTGTGCACGATCCGAGCGCCAGGGTGCGATTTGCGCGCCGGCCGCCGCATCGCCGACACTCATATTTCCGGTTGTATGTAGATCAACAGAGAAACCCGACTTATCAGAATCTCCAAGCTCGATCATCAGATCAGTGTATTGCGATGTTCTGTCATCAGATGGCGTAGATACAAATCCGGCTGCTTCCAATGTTTCTACGATCGCATCATGCGTTTCGCCGGCGGTGCGACCGACTTTGATAGTCTTTTTTAGTATTTCGCGAGCTTTTTTTCCTCGTTCCCAGGCGTGCTTGAGACCTTGAGGGATATCTTTCTCACCTTCTTTGAGGACGTAGCCGTAACGTTTGATATCGGTGCCGAAGTTAAGGTAGCCGACACCCATATCCCACATAATGAAGGAACCACGTTCAAACACTCCGCCAGCGGTTTCTTCTGGCATATAGGTGAAAGGCATATAGGGAAGAAAAAGGGTAGCTGCTTGATAAGAGGGACCAATCCCTTGTGCAAGTAATTGGTCTGCAGCCCACCACCCAATATCCTCTGGCGTTGAAATACCTGGTTTTATTCGTTTTAGGGCCGCTTCCATCACTTGCCGCTGTATTTCGAGCGCGTGAGATATTGCAGTAATCTCTCTTTGCACTCGTCGAACCCGAAAATCGGTAATCACGTTCTCTGCTGAAGTCAGCCTCTTCGTGTATTTGTTGCCAAGTGCATTGACCAGCCGTAAGTAGGAGGTATGGGATAGTCCATTCGCAATACCGAGGGATTTCGACATATTGATTGCAATGACTTTTGGATTTCTTTCTGTCACTAACGACAAAAGGTCATTGCCTGACCCCTCGACATCATAAAACCCATCTACATCCTCTCCGCCGAGGATAATGCGTTCAATCCGGTCCCCACCCCGGTCAGTAAAGATGTAGTAAGAGGCGGGCTCCCACGCTCTATATTCGGTCCAACCACCCAGATCTAGAGCCAACGGATCCATTCGCCCACTTTCGACAACGTGGATCCACATATCAACATCGTTATCCCGCATGGCACCAGGAAGAATGAGATCTAACTTCTCCTGGCGGATTAATTTCATAATCTCATAGTTTCGTTTGGATTCCTGAGCTGCTACAGCAGAGACTAACGAGATAGAGCAAAGTAGAACGGCTAACAAACTTTTTTTCATGGGACTAGAATCCTCAACGTATTATTCGTATTCCTTGGTCTGGTGGGTAGGGCCATTCAACCCCGCGTTCTGTGACGACAGCACCATCATGAAAAGCAATATATAAGTGTTTACCTTTACCTAATTTAGGTAAAGGCATGTGAATCATATATTCAAAGGTAAAGGTATGAAACAGAGGTATTGTCATCTCGCGTTGCCAATCTGCGCCTAGCGGGGAAATACGAGGCGCATCCATCCACCTGACTCCTTGAGCATGCAGATCGAAGTGGACCTGTGTTTTCTTAGGGTCAGCATTCAAATCAAATTGGTCCACGTTTGTATAATGAAAGCCGGCATCCTCAGCCTTTTCTATTAGTATGTTTAGTGTTTCGCCAGCCGTGCGACCGACTTTAATATTTTTGCGGCAGATTTCACGAATGGTCATCGCGTCTTGCCAGATTTTTTCCACTTCTTCCGGTAACCCGGTTTCGCCGTCCCTTAGTACATAGCCATTCCCACCTAGATCCGCAACAAAGATGCCTTCACCAGCTCCATTAAGAATCGTAATAAGGTCTCCACCTTTTAAGATATAGTCGTTGCCATTGTTTTCGTTGCCATCAATATCCCTGACGAAAACGTTTCCATCAATCTCAGCAAGAGTTGTTCGTCCCACTTCAATTTTCTCGAATTCCCGATCAATCTTTGCAGCTGCTTCCAGGCCAAAGTAACCATCAAGCACGATTTCTCCTAAAACCCGTCCCGAGATGTAATCTCCGATGATATTTTCCGCTGATACGACTCTCGCGGCGAAACTGTCTCCTAGGGCATTAATCATTTTTACGTAGTCAGTTGACGATATGCCATCTGCTGCAGCGTTATTTGACGAATAATTTAAGGCGATGCGCTGCGGGTCACGTTCGGCTACAAAATCATGAATGATGTCTTGCCAAGCCATGTCACCTTCGAATGCTTCTTCTCCGCTAATAAATAAATCATAGGCCTCTAGGCTCCAAAGTTCCTCATCAGCTATACCGAGGACGGCCCTCTCTATGCGGTCACCACCCTTGTCAGTAAATATGAACACACCGGCGTTGCCACCTAAATCTAAAGCTAACGGCTCCGGTTTTTTTTGACGGATTACATGTATCCACATGTCGACGTTGTTGTCGCGCATGGCTTTCGGTAATACGTAGTCAAACTTGTCTTTACGGATTTCTTTAAGCATCTCGGCAAGATTTTTTGGATGGATGCTTGCAGCTGATAAGCTAGATACAAAAACCAAGGCGACTATCGTTGTTAGGACTTTTTGTATTGCGGTTATCATTGTTTTTCTCTTTTATAAAATAAAAATGAGTTGGTATTCTATATAATTAATATCTATTGTATACAATATCCAAGATCGACGGAGCCAAACCTAAATACCTATCAATATGTCTAAAGTAACACACAGCTATGAAGCCTTACTTGAACTTTTCTTTGAATTTCGAGAACTCTTGAAACCTACGATTGTTGATGGTGTGCCGGACTTCAGTTCTGACGCCATGGCAGCGCAATATGCAGAGCTCCAGTACCTGAAAAAGCGACTCCGGGCAATTGACACCAGCGACTGGTCCCGAGCAGATTGCGTTGACTACCATGTGGTTCGTGCTGAAATAAACGGGGTCGATTTTGATCATCGAGTTCTTAAACCATGGGCGAGGGACCCCGGATTTTATAATCTTACCGATGGTATTTACCCTCGCTTGCTGGTGCATCACTCCCGGAGCTTATCTAACTGGGGGCTGATTGAGCCGGCTCTTCCTCTGGACAAGGAGGGAGTGAAAGATTTTCGGACAAGGCTCCAGTGTGTCCCGAAACTATTTTTAGATGCCAAGAAAAACTTAGTCGAGGCCGCTGGAGAACTGGCTACGATTGCCATCAGGGTCAAGGAAAAAGATATTGAGCTGCTGGAGCGTTTTAGACAGGGTTTTGCTGAGCACCATCCGGATCTCATTCCAGACGTTGACAAAGCACTCTTCGCTACAAAGGATTTTCGCGACTGGTTGATTGAAAACCAAAATCGTATGCCGGCCACGGCAGGTATTGGAAAGGAAAACTATAACTGGTGGATGAAGAACGTCCATCTTATTCCCTATACCTGGGACCAGTTCCACACAATGATACAGGCTGAATATGATCGCACCATCTCTTTTCTGAAGCTTGAGGAAAATAAGAATCGGCGCCTTCCGGATTTTGAACTAACATCCAGTGCAGAGGAAAACAACCTTCGGCAACAGGAAGCCGTAGAAAAATTAATGCAGTTTCTTCAGGAAGAAGAGATTATCACGGTGCCTCCTGAGCTCGCACCACTGCCAACTGACCAGTACCCGCGCGTATGGGGCATAAGTGCTTACTTACGGGCGGGAGATCGGGGCTTTTTCGAGGAAACTAACGATCGCGAGCCGATGACCAATATCGCTCATGTATTTTTTGGGCACTATTACGTAGGTGGAAGAAAGATTTGGTATCAGGATAGCGATCAGCGTCCCATTAGGGGGGCGATTCGTCTTTATGATCTCCATGAAGCGCGGTCAGAGGCTTTGGCCTATGGTATAGAAGAATGGCTCCTGCAATCGGGCTTGTTTGATGATCGTCCAAGATCAAGAGAAATTACTTATATATGGTCAATTTTCCGAGCAGTTCGTGCATTAACTGATTTAAAGATGCATGCTAATGAATACAGTCTCGAAGATGGTTTGAAGAATATTTCGGAAAGTATTCCATATCAATGGGCCAAGCCGAATAGTGACGCGGTATGGTGGGATACGGAGGAGGCACTGCGCTCTCCTGGCCACAGCTCAAACTATGTTGTTGGACGAAACATGATGCAAGGGCTAATGGCTCAACGCGCGAGACAGTTAGGAGAGGATTTTAGTGTGCGTAGGTTTTTTGATGAGTTTATGAATGGCGGAATAATTCCCATCTCGCTGACACGATGGGAATTGACTGGGTTAGAAGATGAAATGAATAGCTTGCTCGACGTGAACTGAGGTATCTGAGCTTCGTGTCGATCGATCTCGCTGTTGTTATTGTCTACCTGATAGCGATCACTGTGCTTGGTATTTCTATGGCCAGGAGAGTGACCTCTTCAGCCTCGTTTTTTATAAGCGATCGTAGCTTTGGCAAAGCGATGATGACATTCTTTGCCTTCGGCACCGGAACCAATACGGATCAGGCGGTCAGTGTCGCATCAAAAACATATAGCGTCGGGGCGTCCGGGATCTGGTACCAGTGGCTTTGGCTGCCTGCAACGCCTTTCTATTGGTTGCTGGTGCCACTCTTCAGACGAATGCGGGCAGTGACGACAGCGGACTACTTATCCGTCCGATATGGCTCCAGTGTTGCAGTTCTCTTTGGAATAGTAGGCATTGTCCAGACGTCAGTGACTATCGGCGTTGTGTTGAAAGCAACGAGTGTGATGATCACACCTGTCTCAGGCGGTGCTATTGGATCTGACACGGCAATTATAGGGATGACATTATTATTCGTTGCCTACGGTGTGGCGGGTGGTTTGACTGCGGCAATTGTGACGGATGCGATTCAAGGTGTTTTGACAGTTGTACTATCGTTTTTGATATTGCCATTTGCGCTCAATCTCGTCGGAGGTATGGATGGCTTGCGTGCGAGCATCTCTGATCCAACCGTGTTTGATATCGTGGCCCCAGGCGAAATCACCCTTCTCTACATTGTAGTAATCGCTATCAATGCGCTTGTGGGCTGGGTCGCTGCTCCGTATTCCATGGCTATGGTCGGCGCGGGAAAAAGTGAGTCAGTTGCCCGAGTTGGATTTGTTAGTGGAATGCTACTCAAAAGGGTTTGTACCATTGCGTGGGTCCTTACAGGAATGTGTGCAATAGCACTCTATGCTGGAACTACAGTGGCTCCTGATCACGTCTATGGGTTAATGGCACGGGACTTGCTCCCAACAATCGCCCCGGGACTATTGGGCCTGTTTGTCGCATGTATGCTAAGTGCTGTGATGAGTTCCTGTGATGCGCTGATGCTTTCAGCGTCTGCTTTGTTCACCGAGAACATCTATAAACCTTTATTTCAGCCCAATCGGGATGAAAAACATTACATTCTGGTTGGTCGGGTTGCATCTATAACTGCTGTTGTTGGTGGAATTTTTGTAGCATTCGGTTTATCCAGTGTTGTGCAGGGACTGGAGCTTTTCTGGCAAGTGCAGGCGATGATGGGGATAGCTATTTGGGTTAGTTTTTTCTGGAGGCGCGCCACTGCTGCCGGTGCCTGGGCATCGACAATTGGCGGCTTTGCGGCATTCGCCTTTGTCAATGAAATCAGTTTTATAGGTTGGGACTTCAACTCGGTTTTCGGTAGCCACCTTCCAGCTTTTATGCTGTATGAGGGAAATATTTCCCTTCCATGGCAGATGATATTTTATTTGACGGTAAGCCTCGTACTCATGGTTAGTGTCAGTGTTTTGACGCGACCAAGGGATGAAAAAATACTGGATCGTGTCTATGCATGCCTTCGAACTCCGGTAATGCCCGGGGAACCTGAAGTGACACCAGTAACCCTTCCCGAGACTGTAATACCAGCACCTAGGTCCGTTTTAATCAAACATCCGGACTTTGAGGTAATGAAACCTAGTCGTGAATCTATCGTTGGCTTCATTGTTACATGGTTGCTAGTTATTGCATTGATTGGTGTTTTCGTATGGATTATCCACTGACCCTCCAGTATCTATATCTTAGATTTCCGGTACGCCTGTAGCGGTTTAAATTCTTTCAATTTGGAATATTAAGGTATTGGCTAAAACAAAATTTCAATCGTCTCTTCGACACTTTTTTCAGTGGTTACTGCTGGTGTTTTCCGTTGTCGTAGGTGGCTGTATGGATACAGATATAAGCACCGATACAACAGTCATAAAAGCGGCGCACAATGGTAATGAGCAGCATCCGTTTCAGGTTGGTTATGAGATTTTTCGTGATGCTCTCGAGCGGGAAACCGAAGGCCGGTATTCACTCGACATTTTCCCGAATAGTCAGCTTGGTAGTGAGGAGGAAGCGACGGAAATGGTGAAACTTGGTGTGATTAGCTCGACCGCCGCCAGCGCAGCAAGTCTCGCCTCTTTTGTTCCTGAAATAGACGTCTTAAATTTCCCTTTTATTTTTCGTGATTTGAAGCATTTCTATGCGGTCCTGGATGGTCCGGTCGGAAAACGTATTAGTGTTCAGATAGAAAAAGACCTTGATATTCTGGTTCTAGGCTGGTGGTTCGCTGGTGTCCGGAATGTCTGGAATGAGCAAAGACCGATTTATGTTCCGGATGATTTACAAGGTCTTAAAATTCGCGTAATCGGCAGCTCAATCGTCCTGGATGCTTTTGATACCCTCGGCGCACAAGCTACCACCATGTCATTTGGTGAATTGTACTCGGCGATGCAGCAGGGCGTTCTTGATGGTGCTGAGTCGGATCACACTGATTTGCTTGTTGAAAAATTTTATGAGGTAACCAAATTTGTTTCCCTGACCCAACATCTTTATCTTGCGGTGCCGCTGGCATACAGTAAGAAGAAATTTGACAGATTACCGCATCATGTCCAGCTGGCTTTGAGGGTTGCGGCAGCTGAATCTGTACATGCACAACGTACCGCAATGGAGTCCAGCAACCAACAATCCCTGTTCGCGCTTCAGGAACTGGGGCTGCAATTCAATGAGGTCGATGGCGAAAAGTTTCGTCAGCAGATAGCGATCGGACGGGTCTATGAGAACAATTCGGCGCGAGTTGGTGGTGGAGCTATGATCGAAGAAGTAATTAATCAACAGTAATGGTTATGGCGAATTATGGATCCTGAAGTTAGCGAAAATACTAAGTCGCCGGCCGGCAAATTGAGCATTTTGGAATGGGCGCTATGCTTATTACTGACTGCTATTGTAATGGTGACTTTTGTCCAAGTAGTTTCGAGGTATGTCCTTCAATCATCGCTGGCATGGACTGAAGAATTAGCGCGGTATATGTTCATCTGGCTTGCTGCACTTGGAGCAGCATATGCTTATAAGATAAAAGCCCATTTCCTCCTGCGTTTCGTCGTTGAAAGATTGTCCAATAAAAATCAAAGACTTATTGCGAATCTAGTTATCGGTTTAACGTCAGCATTTCTTGTTGTTTTTACATGGCAGGCTGTGCTGTATGTGGAGAGTGTTGCCGGGCAGACAGCGCCTGGTACAGGTCTCTCGAAGGCAGTGCCGGCATTGGCTGCTGTTGTCGGAGGAGTATTGATGTTGTTCTATTCGATACGCAACTGGTACCGAGAAATTGATAATTTACGCGATTCTGCCGATACTGACAGTGAGTCTAAATAGATGGGCCTCCTCCTCATTGTGACGCTTATCTTGACTATGCTCATGGGTGTGCCTGTCGGGATATGCCTTGGTATCACCACAGTGGTAGGCATGCTTTATATCTCGCCGGACTTACTGATAATGCTTCCGCAAAAGTTCATTTCAGGGCTTGATTCATTCCCGCTTTTGGCAATTCCACTATTCGTTCTCGCTGGTCAATTAATGGCTCAAGGCGGCCTTGCCAAACGAATCGTTGAGTTGTCACTTATATTTGTGGGGCAGGTTCGCGGCGGACTAGGGATGGTTGTGATTTTTGCGACCATGCTGATGTCAGGAATATCTGGCTCGCCTGCCGCGAATACAGCTGCTATCGGTTCAATTGCTGTGCCTGAAATGAAAAAACAACAGTATCCCACAGAGTTTTCTACCGTCTTGCTGGCTGCTGCCGGAGGTGTATCCACATTGGTTCCACCTGCTATAGACCTAATTATCATTGGGGTCATAGCCAATATTTCGATTAGTGCATTATTCGCAGCCGGTATTTTGCCGGCAGTACTCTGTGGAATTGGCATAATGGCGTTAGCTCATCGTAAGGCTCAAAATCTCGAGTTGCCGCTTGCCGAGCCAATGACCGAGGATGAAAAGCGTCAGACGCTTTTTGATGGACTGCTCCCCTTGCTGATGGTGGTTATCATTCTCGGTGGTATCTATGGAGGTGTATTCACGCCGACCGAAGCAGCAGCGGTTGCTGTTGTTTACGGTTTTTGTGTTTCATTCTTTATTTATAAAGAGCTTAAACTAACAGAGCTGCCCAATGTCTTGCTGAAAAGTTGTGCACTCACTGGTGTTGTATTGCTAGTTTTGGCTTGTGCTGCGATGTTTTCGTTTCTTTTGACATTCGAAGGTATTCCGCTGGCAATGGCGGATATGATTACGACATACGCGTTTAACTGGATTGTGTTCATCCTTTTCGTTCATGTCTTGTTCTTTGTACTGGGTATGGTCATGGACTGCTTGCCGCCCATTTTGATTTTGATGCCTATCTTGGTGCCTGTCGCCAGTGCGATGGGAATAGATCCGGTACATTTCGGCATTATTGTTGCGGCTAACGTAGGATTAGGGATGGTATCTCCACCAGTTGGTATTTGTTTGTTTGTTTCCTGCGGTTTGAGTGGTACGCCTATCGAGCGTGTAGTAAAGCCGCTATTACCTTTCCTGTTAGTGCTTACGATTTCTCTAATGGTCATTACATTTGTGCCTCAAGTAAGTCTCTTTTTGCCCAAATTGTTAGGGTTATCATGATTTTCATTGGCGAAGAAGATGTTCGACATGTACTCGGTTACAAGGAGTTGGTTGAGGAGCTGCGGCACATGTATTGCGCCGATAATATGTATGCAGGTCGTGAGTTATTAGATTTACAGTCGCTGGGTAGTGCCAGTGGAACCTGCATGGGGCTAATGCCAGCTTATGGTCCGGGGCATGACATCACGACTAAAATTTTTACACTCTTCCCGAGCAATCAGGCAAAGGGATTACCGACTATTACAGCGGTAATCATCGTATTTGATTCGGAGACTGGGGAGCTGACAGCTGTTGTCGATGGTATTGAAGTAACAAAACGCAGAACGTCTGCTATGTGCGCTTTGGCATCGACTTACATGTCCAGGGAAGACAGCAAGTCATTGCTTGTCTGTGGTTCCGGTGCACTTGCGCCACATGCGGCTTTGGCCCACGCAGTTGTCCGGCCGATAAAGAAAATTGAGATCTGGGCGCGAAGGCCAGATGCAGCTGCTGAGACTGCAAATATTGTCCGCGCTGACCGCCCGGATATTGATATCAGCGTATCTCGAGACCTGAAAGACTCTTGTTCGCGGGCAGATATTGTATCCTGCCAGACTAGCGCATCTTATCCAATTATATTTGGAGACTGGATCAGTCCGGGAACACATCTTGATTTTGTTGGTAGCCATGATCCACAGAAACGCGAATGCGATGATGAGGTTGTTCGTAAGGGACGAATTATTGTTGATGTGATGGAAACGTCGATGCGGGAAGCAGGAGATATTTTGATCCCGATTGCCAATGGGACAATTAAAAAATCAGATGTGCTTGGGGACCTTAGCGATTTGTGCAGATCCCGGGTTCTTGGACGGCAAACTACTGATGATATTACGGTTTTTAAATCAACCGGATCGTCATTGGCGGATATGGCAGCAGCAGAACTGGCCGTTCGAAATTCAGTAAAAAGAAAATAGGAGAAATAAGGTGGCAACTGACGATGTGATATTAGTGACAGGATCGGCAACGGGACTCGGGGCTGAAATTATTCGTAGTTTTGCTGAGAAAGGATATCGCGTCGTGATTAATTATTTGAACGACGGAGAGGGAGAAGCACTGCGTTCGGAAATAGCTAATAGATATGGAAAAGAGAATGTTCTCGCCTGTCAGGCAAATGTTGCAGATCGTTTGGCGGTCAAGGCAATGTTCGAATCCGCCATTCAGGCATTCGGTCGTGTGGACGTACTTGTGAATTGTGCCGGTATTAACCTCGATGCACCTTTTACTGAGCTTACAGATGAAACTTGGGACGCCGTAATAGATGCCCACCTAAAGGGACACTTTGTTTGTGGTCAGGAATATGTCTTTCACAACACTGACCGCGAGGGTGTGATCATTAATTTGGGTGCAGCGGCCGGTTCTATTGGTCGCAAGAATGGCGCAAACTTTTGTGCGGCGAAAGCGGGCTGCATCGTTCTAACAAAGTGTATGGCGCTGGAACTAGCGCCTAGAATACGAGTTAATTGTTTGGTGCCCGGTTCAGTTAGGACACGTGAAGTTATTGAGCGTTATGATCTTGAGACTGAAGAAGGCTTGGAAAAAGAGCTGGCGACCTTGCCGATGGGCCGACTAGGCGAGTTTGAGGATATTACGGAAATGGTTCACTGTATCGTCAATGCAAAGTTCACTACGGGTGCGAAATTTTATGTAAATGGCGGCCAGTATATGCACTAGCTGGGAAATTGGTTCTGGGTTAATGGATTTCCAGAATTTTTTCATTCCGCGGATGAAGGTATTTTACTCCGTCGGTGGTGATTAGATGATTACCCTCGATATTTATTGAAATTGGAAAGCCCGGCCGTTCTGGCAGATTTGTGTGCACCATGTATTCGAAGGAAAAGAAATGATTGTGTTGGAGTACCTGATCAAATCGGTCGGTTCGAAATGGTGCAACTGAAGCACCTACAGTGACCAGGCTCCCTCCATTGTTACCCATTGCATGTAGATCAATGGAAAATCCGGAATTATTTTTACCAAGTAGCGCTTTCTGAATTAGTTCGTAGTCTTTCGTTCCAATGTCAACGAATGGTGTGTAAATGTAATTTTCGTTTTCAAGAGCCACTACAAGTGCATCAAGAGTTTGTTTCGCGGTTCGTCCCGCAACTATATGCGGCCGCATAATACTATGGGCGTCAATCGCACGATCAAAAGCTTTCTGAATACTTTCGGGGATTGTTGTTTCGCCCTCACGAAATACATATGCGTTGCGTTTGAAGTCAGTCGTGAAATAATCGAGGTGACGAACAGATATGTCATAGGTCATGAAATCGCCACGCTGAATTACGTAGTCTCCGTCATGAATAATCCATCGAACGTCTGGAGCAGCATCAGTTGTTGATGCGGCCGAAAACAGAATACGGGGTAATGGCACATAACTGTCTACTCCATACCCAATACCTTGCCGCTGCTGCTCTTCAACAATCCACTGACCAACGTCTCTTAGTGTGGTTTTTCCCGGATTGATAACTTCACGACTCAGGGCCCTTATCAGGAGCTGTCGATGCATTTCAAGAGCCTTTCCGAATTCGGAAATCTCACTGCCTGTTCGTCGCGCACGAAAATCGGTGATTAACTGCTCAGCTGAGACAAAACGATCTGAATATTTCTTCCCGATAATTGATTCAAGTTTGACGTATTGTGAATACGATAGTCCATCTGCGACTGCCAGCCAGGCTGAGAAATTTAGTGCAATCCGTTTGGGATTGCGCTCTGCTACGAATTTAGCAAATTCATCGTAAATGCTGGGGTCCTGGTCCACAAAACCATAACCCTCTATCGCTCGTCTGATTTGATCGGATCCAAATATATCGAAGAGTTCTGGGTGTCCGCCGTTTCCGAAAATCGCGCGTTCAATTCTGTCACTGCCCCGATCTGTAAAGACGATGTATCCTGAAACTTGACCGAAATGCAGCTGCATGGGATCTGGATTTCCATCACGGATCACATGAATCCACATGTCGATATCATTATCACGCATAGCACCGGGCAATACACTGTCAAGCTTCTCACGGCGAATTTGATGCAGAGTGTTAGCCTGCTCAATGACAGAAGGTTGTTTGGAAGCTGCTGGTGTTTGTGCACTCCATAGCAGCAGCGTGGCCATAAGTCCGGCGGTGATTCGGTAGTTTGTATGCATTACTAATGCTTCTCGGCAGGTTGCTTTCTGACTAAATAATGGTTCCTTTCATCCAGTCAGCTGTATTATGGAAGTTCGCTGCGGCGCTGCCCGGAGGAACTAACTCATCACAGGCCTTACGAGTCTCTTCGTCAAGTTCAGTATTTATGATATCCAGAAATTCTGGCACTTGCTCGATTGTGCGTGGTCCAATCAATGGTGCGGTAATACCCGGCTGATCTTTACACCATACGACCGCTAATTGAGCAGGGGTCAATCCAATATTTTTGGCGAGCTTGCTAAACTCGATACCTATTTCAATGCCGCGGCGTGTCACTCGGTCCGCATAAAATCCGCCCCGAAGCACTGCACGAGAATCCTTGGGCGGGTTTTCCGGGTCATCATAGCGGCCAGCTAAAACACCCATTGCCATTGGTGACCAGGTGATAACGCCGACGCCGTGTTCCTCGCACATAGGTAATAGCTCATTCTCAATACGTCTGTCCAGTAGGTTGTATGGTGGTTGCTCGCACACAATACGCGCATATCCTTTTAGTTCACTGACCATAATTGAGTTCATCACCGCCCAAGCGGGGTGTGTTGAGCTGCCGATATAACGAATTTTCCCTTGCTGAACCAGCGTATTCAGAGCGCTGAGCTGCTCATCCCACGGGATGGTAGGCGAGGGGCGATGAATTTGATAAAGATCAATATAATCCGTTTGCAGTCGTTTTAGCGAGTTCTCGCAAGCTCTTATGATATTGAGACGGGTATGTCCATGGTCATTAGGACCGAACTGTGCTGGGTCATCAACACTGAACCCGGGGCGCCGCTGGCCATGATCCACTTTAGTTGCGATAAGCACTTGATCTCGTTTTCCAGTTTTCTTTAGGGTTTCGCCAATAATCTTTTCACCGCCACCATTAGCGTAAGTGTCGCCGGTATCAATCAGATTAATACCTGCATCTAAAGACATTTCAAGAATTCGAGCTGATTCGTCTGCTGGCGTTGGATCCAAGAAATTGTCTGTGCCCAAGGCAAGTGGGGCAACTTGAATACCGGTTCGCCCAAGAATTCTGTAGTCCATTATTTATTTCCTATTGATGAAGAGGTTTAATTTCTAAAACTTTTGTCAAAATGCTAACTAGCTAACAAATTAAGTTAGTAGCATTTTGTCAAGTGTATATTGTATACGATAGGGTATATAATCAAGTTACGTTTTCCGGTGCTTTGGCTAAGTGTAGACCAGCATCGTCCGGCGTCAATAATTAAGTCTTAAAAAAATGAATTGGAGTGGTATTCATGGAAAAAGCCCGATGGCAAGGTGTGATGCCGGCACTTATGACAGAGATGCATGCGGATGGCAGCATCGATCTTGATAGCACGGCTGCCCATGCTGATAAGTGTATTGCGGCAGGTGTTCAGGGAATTATTGCCATCGGAACACTTGGAGAAAACTGCTCTTTGACCCCTGGGGAGAAAGAATCGGTACTGCGAGCGGTAGTCGAGGTTGCAGGTGGCCGAGTTCCGGTAATATGCGGAATCGCCGAGTACACAAGCAATTTTGCACTCGAACGTGCTCGGATGGCAGAGAAAGCTGGAGCTGACGGTTTAATGACCCTGCCTGGAATGGTCTATAAACAGGATTCGCGCGAGGCAATCAGGCATTTCAGTAACATTGCAGAAGGAACGGACTTGCCAATAATGATCTATAACAATCATGTTGGCTACAAAGTAGACCTTCTGCCGCATGATTTTCTTGACCTCGCAAAGTTCGACAACATAGTCGCGGTTAAAGAGTCATCTCATGACAGTAGGCGTCTCACCGACATGGTCAATGTCTGTGGTGACCGATACATATTATTTTCAGGAGTTGATGACTTAGCACTTGAAAATTTCTTGTTCGGTGCTGTCGGGTGGGTTTCTGGGATTGCTAATTCATTCCCTCATGAGGCTGTGAGGCTGTTCAATCTGGCAAAGTCCAACCAGGTAGATGATGCTGTTGCTCTCTACCGATGGTTAATGCCGATGTTGCATCTAGACACTGATGTGAAGCTTGTGCAATACCTGAAGCTCGTCAATCAGATGACAGGGATGGGATCTGAATGGGTACGAGAACCCAGATTGCCACTAGAGGGCGCGGAGCGCGCTAGGGTCGAGAAAATAGTTCAAAGTGCGTTAGATAGTCGCCCTGCACTCGCTGCTTAATGCAATAACCGTAGCCACGCCACGCTAATGGATTACGAAAATTCCCTCATTAGCGGGTTGAATCCACTCAATACCTAAGTTTGTCACGACCTGTGGATTCGAAAAGTTGATTGTTATGGGATAGCTCGGCCTGTCCGATAAATGGGTATGCACTGCAAATTCGAACGCGAGAATATGGTTCTCACGAATGATGATATCGTCGCGGTCCCGTCGGAATGGTGCGATCGATGGCCCAACCGTTACCAGTGTACCTCCATTGTTACCCATGGCATGTAAATCAACGTAAAAGCCTGATTGATTCTTGCCGGCCAGCATATCTTGGATCATTCGATAGTCATCAGCAGGATCATCGGTGAATGGTGTGTATATATAATTTTCTTCCTCAAGTGCACGCACAATTGCTGTGAGTGCTTCTCCGGAGGTCATGCCGACCTCAACCTGCTCCCGTATGATTCCTTGGGCCTTTTTGGTTTGGTCCCATGCATACTGCAATTCGTCGGGAACATTGTCCTCACCGTCACGCAGGATATAGGCATGATGTTTTGTATCGACACCAAATGAGTTGGGGCCAAAATCCATCCAATTTGCGTCCCCACTAAAAGCAAAGAAATCACCCTTTTGAAACACGTAGTCCGGGTGTCGAATCCATGATGTCGCGTGAGGTTCCCGGATCCTTTCGGATTTGTCCGAGTAGTAAATACGAGCATCACAGGCGCAATCGCCTATTGTTGTAACACCAGGAATAATCCTTGAAAGGTTTTTTAAAGCATTTTGTCGTGCAATCTCCAACGTGTTGGTTTGCACAACGATTTCTCTGAGGGTGCGGCGGGAACGATAGTCCGTAATTAAATATTCTGCTGAAACAATTCTTTGAGCATACTTTTCTCCTAGGATTTTGCTGAGTTTTAGGAATTGCGTGTAGGAGATATCATCCGCAACAGATAACCAGTCCGAATAATTAACAGCGATGGTTTTGGGATCATTTTTGGCTACATATTGACGAATTTCATCGTAGGCTGAAAGATCTTCTGGATCATATTCATATCCGGCAACAGCTCTGGCGACTTTGGTAGAGCCTATGACATCTACATTATTAATCCCGCCCGGTCCTGTGAATATGCCACCAAACATGGCACGTTCAATATGTTCCCCGGTGTCAGTAAAGATCAGATAACCATCGAAATGCCCGAACTCATACTCCAGGGAACTTGGTTGTCCATCGCGAGCAACGTTGATCCACATATCAACGTCGTTATCCCTCATGGCGCTGGGAAGAATAAGGTCCAGCTTGTCATTTCGGATTAAATTTAAAACTGCCTGTGTATCAGGATTATATTCGTCCGGACTAACAGCTTTGGCTCCCGACATTAGTGAAATGCCGATAATTAGAAAGCTTAATGCTCTAATCATTATGATCTCCAGCGCAAAAAAAAACGCAACACCGAGAAACTCGGTGCTGCGTTTAGATTTTCATTACTTAAAACTTGGTTCTGTATTGAATTCCGGCAGTCAATGGTCGGAGGAATATGGTTCGTTTGAACTCATTTTCTAAGCCATTAGAAAAGACTTTACCTCTCTCATTGAGTAAATTGTCAATGTAGAAGGTCAAACCATATGTTTCCGTCTCATACCCGGCACGGAGATTTACAATACTGTATTCGCCTGACTCATTGCGGGGCTCGCCAAACTCAAAGGCCCCAAGAATCTGGCCTATGTATTGAGCATCCGCGCGAACGAATCCGGTATTACCATTGTCCATCGGCCAGGAATAGTCAGCGGAGATAGCTAATTGCATATCTGGTGATCCTGGTAGGCGCTCTCCTTTCTCAGCACCAAGGAATGGTTCCCACTTATCAAGTGTTGCGTCAACCCATGAACCACTGCCCGAGATCATTAAATTATCAGATACGTTATAAGCGAATTCGCCTTCAATACCCGTAGAGGTAGCTGATGCCGCGTTGGCCATGAATCCTGTATTACATTGGCCTGATGGGTCATCAACCTCAACTTCTACCTGGATGTCTTTCCAGTCACCAAGGAAGAAACCGCCGGCAAAGTAGCCTTTACCACTAGCAAAAGAATGCTTAATACCAACTTCATGCATCCACAACGTGTCACTTGTGGTACCCGGGAGACGTCCATTGACTAAGAATCCTTCCAGTCCATTGGCGTTTAAGAAATTAACAATGACGCCCTCGCATTGTGGGTCGAACGGCGGAGGTACTTCCGATCCAAAGCCTAGTCGGAAGCCTTCACCTGACTGAAAATACATCATTGAGTCATCGGTCAGGTCATAGGAGATATTAAATTTGAGTGTGTCAAATTCTTCTGGGTATGGCTCAGTGGCAAATATATCAAGAAAGGCCATTCCGGGCTCATCTTCCTCTTCGCCAATGACTGCGAAAGCTTCGAAACTACTTTCGAACTCAGAATGACGGTAACCAACAGTTGCTGATAAGCGCTCCGTGGCAAACCATGTCATTTCACCAAACACTGCTGTTTGTGTCAGGAAGGTTTTGAAATCTTCCTTGAACAACCAATCCACATTAGCAGTACTGCCGTAGCCGAAGGTTCCAACATAGGCACCGCCACCTGGTGGCGTAAAGTCACCCACTGCGACATCTTCCTCGCCGTCTTCGTAGTAAGAGCCAACAATCCATGAGAACTTACTATCTTCATCAACCTCTGATACCAATCTGAATTCCTGACTAACCGTGTAGTTATCATTGTCGTCATTAATCCATAAGCGAAGTAACGGATCATAATCAGATACTAACTGTGCACTGGTAATCGTTTCATCATCCATGAATGCTCTTGCCCAGGGGAGTGAGACGTCATTATGACGAACAAAATCCATTTGCAGGTAGCCTGTTGATGACGTGAATGTTGCAAAACCCGGGATTTCATAGTCGAAAGTCAGGTCATGCATTTGCATTTTATTGGTCAGCCATTCCGGCGTTACGGTCGCGTCTCCTTGATCCAATTCATCGACATTTACTCCACGAGCTTCCGGAAAACCGTTTTGTTCCAGGTTTTGGTACAGATATTTATAATCTACGGTAAAGCGGTCGTTTGGCGTAGCTCGAACGGAAATACGTGCACCCGAGTTTTCAATAGTCGATACGCCATCCAGGCCTAGGAGACTATTTTTTAGATAACCGCCATCCTCTAGGGTATAACCTACAAGACGAACGGCTAACTTATCCTCTATTATCGGAATATTAACCATGGCATCGAGCGCATGATTCATGCCGTCAGCGCCGTCAGTAGTCGACATATCAGCTGCTACGTTGTAACTGAAACCTGTAGGATCTGCGCGATTTGAGATGAAGCGCATGGTTCCAGCTAGCGAACCGCCACCAAACAGTGTTCCTTGAGGTCCTCGAAGAACCTCCACGCGCTGCATGTCGAAAAGGCGGGGATCTCCTGTTGCTATGACTGTCGTGATTCGCTGATTATCAAGGTAGACGTCCGTCACAGAGGATTCAGTTGAAGTACTGGTCTGTATGCCTCGTATAATTACGTTCTTGCGGGCCGCGCCTTGGTCGATAACCATCAAGCTTGGCACAAGTCTAAAGATATCTGCCATCTTACCTAAACCGGCAGCTTCTATGTGGTCTTGCCCGATAGCTGTAATGGAGAGAGGTACATCGAGAATAGACTGCTCACGCTTCTGAGCGGTGACTATGATGACGTCAAGGACATCGTCATCGTCATCTTGAGCCCAGGCAGGACTAAATCCGACTAAGGACAAGCATAAGATTAGTAACGAGCGATTAAAAATATGCCCGAATGTTTGAGTTTTTCGCAATTGCATCGTGTTTCCCCGTATAGCAGAAAAAAGTAAACAGCTGTTAAAACATACTAATTGCGCCAATTTTCGTATCTTATTGGCTGCTGCATAATGGAGAATATAATATACAATATACTAAGTATAGTGTGATGAATGCTTTGTAATTAATATCAGTTCAAATACTTTATTGCTTCCAGAGTCTGGAATGGCAATAGACCATCAAACCACGTAGTCTTTAATTATCGATTTCGGATGCAAATTCGGGAGTTTAGGAGTTTTAAGAATGGCAGGTTTTTCCGCACGCACCGTCAAAACTATCGATTCCCATACTGAGGGCAATCCAACCCGCGTTATCGTAGATGGTGTGCCGGTCCCTCCAGGTACGACGCTTTTGGAGCAAAGGGAGTGGCTGAAGAAAGAGAGTGACGGTTTGCGTCGGATGATCAATTTTGAACCGCGTGGCTCGGGCCTCATGTGTTCGGTGTTAATTTTACCTCCTCATTCGGAGAGCGCAGATTTTTCGGCCATTATTATGGAGCAAGATGAGTACGTGCCAATGTGTGGCCACTGCATTATTGGTACCGCAACCACAGTAGTTTCTGAAGGAATGGTTGAAGTGGCTGAACCGATTACCACAGTGAGGTTCGATACGCCTGCTGGGTTGGTTGTTTGTGATGTTGAAGTGACAAACGGCAACGTTGGAGCAGTTAGCTTCGAAAATGTGGACAGCTTTTTGCTACATGAAAAGGTAGCTATAGATGTACCAACGTTTGGCGAGATTATTGTTGATATAGCGTATGGCGGTGACATGTACGCTTTCGTTGATGCGGATGCACTCGGACTTGAGCTGAGCCTAAATAATGATGCTCAGTTGATTGATGCCTGGCTCAAAATTCGGGCCGCAGTTGGTGAGCAGATAGAAACGATTCATCCTGAAGATAACGATATTAATCGTTGCTACCAAGTGTTGTTTACCTCTGAGAGAAAAACAACGGGGGACTATAAACAGACCATTCTTGTTCCGCCTGGGACCCTTGATAGATCTCCGTGTGGAACCGGAGCCAGTGCCCGCGTGGCCCTTTTGTATAGTAGGGGTGAAATTGCTTTGAATGAGCCCAAGCGTTTTGAGGGACCCCTTGGAACGTTTTTTATTGGCCAGGCGGTAGCCGCTGAAGAACGAAATGGCATCAAATATATTCAGCCGAGAATAACAGGGCGAGCGTATATCACTGGATATCACCAGTTCGTACTGCATCCTGAAGATCCCATTCCAGAAGGCTACAGGGTAGGACCTGCACCCCAAAAATTATAGTCACGTATTGGAACGTGTATGTTTATGAAGGGTATCTCATCTAAAGCACTAGTTTTTTCTTTGTTATGTTGTCCGGCAGGTTGGATTTTGGCGGCGGAATCACCGAACAATATCTACGATAAGATTAAAAATGAGCTCACCTCAGGATCGATGATTGCAGAAAACCTGCACCAATTATCAAATGTATATGGCCCCAGGCTTACCGGCACTCCTCGCTACGTTGAGATGGTCCAGTGGACGGAGTCAACTATACGTAAGTGGGGTGTGGATGACGTCCGTATTGAAGAATATGGTGTCAATGACAGGGGCTGGGAAGTTGAGTCTTTTTACGCCGCGATCACGTCACCAATATTCTCAGGGCTTGGAGCCCAACCTGTTTGTTGCGGCGCCAGCATTGATGGTGAGGTGTCTGGTATTCCTCTGGTGGTTGATTTCTATGATCTTGCAGCACTGCAGAAATTCGAAGGCCGGCTTAGCGGTAAAATTCTACTTCACCCCTCAGTAACTAAAGTTGCTGATGCAATCACTGGGAAATGGTCGAAGGAGCGTTTGAGGGCAGCAGCAGAACGCACAGATGCTGTTACACCTGATGGTCTGGATGGGCCCGGCTCGACGACTACATTTGTTGAGACCCTTAGAGAACGCCAGAATAGAGGCGTTGATCATGACCGTGCTTTGGCCGAGTACTTGATTGAACAAGGCGTCGCTGCAGTTTTACGGTCTAGCTCTGCCCCAGCCGGCTTAGTTAACAATCGATTTGACTCTGGTTTGATTGAATTTCACAGTGTCGGTGATCCTGAGCCTGTGCCACTTTTTGTACTAGCACGGGAGGGACACGAGCGATTATTGGCAATGCTGCAAGATGGAGCTAAACCACATGTTTCGTTGCGACTTGAAACAGTGTTTTATGAAGCACCGGGGTTTCATGTCAATTTGATTGCGGATATTAAGGGGTCCGATCCGGATCTTAAAGATGAAGTGGTGATGCTGGGCGCGCATCTGGATTCGGTAGAAATGGCTACAGGTGCTGCGGATAACGGGATAGGTGCTGCAACTTCTATGGAAGTATTGAGACTTATCAAAGCCTTAAAGCTTAAACCTCGAAGAACTATTCGCGTTGCTCTGTGGGGTGGCGAAGAACAGGGCCTGAAGGGATCGCTTGCATATATGCGGCGACACATCGGAGACATTATCAATGGTGAGTATTTCACTGAGCATACGCGGATATCCGCGTATTTTAATCATGACAATAACGGTCATGATATTCGTGGAATTTTCACCGTTGGGCATGAGGAGATAAAACAGCTGTTTCGACCAATATTTGCAAAGTTTGCCGATGTTGGTGCTGATACCGTAACAATAGAAAATGCTGGAGGTACCGATATTTTAGTATTTGATGCGAGTGGTATCCCTAGTTTTGAATGGATTCACGATCCAGGGGATTATTTCACACATCAACTGCATACGAGCCTCGATATCCCATCTATGGTGAATGTTCAATCGGCAAACCGGAACGCAGCGATAATTGCGACTACTATTTACGAGACGGCAATGATGGATGAAATGTTGCCACGAAAAAAGGTTGGTAAATGATCTATAAGGAAGGTTGGTAATGGTGGAGTTGAGGCGATGGTTCATTGCGTGTGTCTTTTGTTTTTTGGCGGCGGGGTGTGTAGCTGATGAGGTGACTCCCAGCGACCTCACATTAGTGCTTACCAATGCAGCTTTAATCGACGGCAACGGAGGTGATGTCAGATTTAACTCGACTATTGAGATAGCTGATACCCGCATTTCCCGTGTTTATAGCGGAGGCTATGATGGTGCTAAAGACAGTAGTGCTAGAGTTATTGATCTAAATGGTTCTTACGTAATGCCGGGCTTATGGAACAATCATTCGCATCTCGCCGATCTGCTTCCAGATCCTAAAAACACTTTAAATAAAGAGGGGCCTTATGACGCGACTATTCGCGCTGGCAGGAACGCCATGGATGCGTTGCGCGCAGGTTTTACATCTCTTCGGGTTGTCGGGGAGACCGATTACATAGATGTTGCCTGGCGTGATGCGTTTGAGGCTGGTGTTTTCGTCGGTCCGAGGATATATGCATCAGGGCCGCCAATTACATCGGTCGGCGGGCATGGAACTGAACCCGGTATGAACGGTGTTGCGGTGCAACAAGCAGCTAGCGTTGAAGAGATAATAAATGCGGTAAATGAGCATGCCGACCGTGGCGTAGATTTGGTCAAAATAATGGTCGATGGATTAACTCTACCGCAGTTGGGTGCCGCGATAGAGACAGCTCATGAACGTGACATAAAGATTGTAGGGCACGCGGAGGAACCGGGTGCCGGAAGAGCCGTTGCACTTGGCATTGATGGTATCGAACATGGTTATGGATTGACTGATGCAACCATAGATAAAATGGTCGAGAACGGCACATTTTATGATCCAACTATTGTGTGTAATCTGAGTGCCGCCTATATCGCAGAACGTGAAACGTTTGTAACACGGGCGGGCTATATAGCGGATAAGGCGACTCGAGATGGCCGTATCATGGTGGCTTATGCTGATGAACGGCACCCTGAACAGGCCGAAATTCAAAGAGAAATAATTAAGAAAGCATTGGCGGCTGGTGTCAAAGTAATCAGTGGCAGTGACTCTAATCCGATTAATGAGATTGGGATCTTGGAAATTGAACAGTTAGTTATATCAGGCGCAACGGAAATGGAAGCATTGTTGGCGACTACACGAAACTCTGCGGAGATGATGGGTGTATTAGACAAAGTTGGTACGATCGAACCGGGAAAGATAGCAGATGTGATTGTATTAAATAAAAACCCACTTGATAACATCTCTAATTTGCGTTCTATTGCCCAGGTTTATAGAAATGGCTCGCCGGTTGTACTGAAAACAAATAAAGGTCGTCGTAGCTTCTGGGACCTCTACTTTCTTGAGGGAGAACACAAATGAGAGCGTTCGTAATTTTACTTTTAACAGGCATTCTTTATTCGTGCTCAGAAGAAAAGGAGAGTGTTGCCACGGTAGCTGAAGAGCAGGTAGCTCAGCTTCCGGAGACGGATACTCCTGCCCATTTGGGCGGCTGTATTTTGATGGATCCGCGAGGTAAGGTTCCGGAAGATTTATATGCTGTTAGTGATGTCATACCAACCACAGCGATTTCTCCTTTTACAAAAGAGTTGCAGGTTTATGGTCTTGCTTTAGTTGCTCAGGATAATGCTTCCGATGATTTTATGAGGCTGGTTGCTAAGACTATTGTTGAAATATTTCCACAACGCGATGATCTGGATCTGTCCCTGCAACGTGAGGTGATAGCCAATCAATACCGTTACCGCGCATTGATCCCGGTTCCGCTGGGCGATGACTTTAGTTTTATGGAGCAAAATGCTGAGCGATGGGCTGAGCTCGAAAGTGCATATTCTATCTGTGACATCATCATGCAAGATGTGCCGGCTCGTCAGGTAATGGAAGTTGTTGAGCATATTCTTCACTATGTCAGTGACATAGGATTGCACTATACCTTTCCAGATGAGTGGGGCATTCATCGCTCATCCAAACTTGCTGTTGCCATGCAATTTGCAATCGACAATGGTTATTATGATGTGTCCGGGTACGACGACATAGATGACGCAGAAGTTCGTTTTCGGGTCGAAATGCAGGAATTTGCATACTGGTTTATCTCAACGGCATGGAATTTACAGGAACCTTATGGGCCTGCTGAGGAACAGGAATGGTTAATCAAGAATCAGGAAGAACTTAAGCAGAAATTTTCGTCTATGTACGAGACTTATGAGAACACTGCTGGGCGTGTGATGGTCCCCCCATCAATTGTAACCCTGCAGCAAATAGGACCGACGTGGGCTGAGGAAAAAAGTAAAATAGAGAGATAAACAGAACTGGACTTAAATTGTGCGGGCAGTTTTCGCATTATATAATCCTGAGTCTTACAGATTGAGGCACAGAACCCCAATGGCCACAGCAGTTAAGCAAATACAGGCGTCGAGAAAGACGATTACCTCGTCTGTTGTTGAGATACTCCGGGAAAAAATAATATCGCATGAGATCGTCGGTGGTCAGCCGCTTCGGCAGGACGCACTGGCGGACGAGTTGAATGTCAGTCGCATTCCCATCAGGGAAGCCTTATTGCAGCTTGAAGCAGAGGGGTTGGTGCGGTTTGCACCACATAAGGGAGCAGTCGCGACAAAAATCTCGGCATCAGAAGTAGATGAGTTGTTTGGCTTGCGGGTGCTACTTGAGTGCAATGTCCTGAAAACATCACTGAGCAAGATTAGTGATGAGGAACTCGATAAGGCTGAAAATATTCTGGCTGAGTTTGATGAGTTGCTTGAACCGGATGCTGATCTGCATGCATGGGGTGCCATTAACTGGAAATTCCACAAAAGCCTGTACTCACCTTCGGAACAAAAGCGGACGTTAGGCATCCTCGGGCAGCTACATACCAACACAGATCGGTATCTGCGACTTCAGATTCAATTAAGTGCTGACTACTCGCGGGCTGAGCAAGAGCACCATGATTTGCTTGCGCTATGCCGTGAGCGCGACACCCGGACCGCCGTTAAGTGTCTAAAAAGTCATATCCTGACGACGAAGAAAGAGCTCATTCGGGTGATCAAGTCCCTGCAGTAGACTCTTTTGGCGTTTGTGTGAGTTATTAAACCAGCGTTCTGACGCTTGCTTTCAAAACTAGCGCGCCATTACGACTACTATTCAAGTAGCTCAAGATTGCATATTATATTCAATCCTTCAAACGCTAAGTGTTGCGACTATGAGCAATTTTATCTTTGTAAAAACCCTGGTCGTCCTAATCAGTTGTCTAGGGTTAGTTGCCTATGCCGAGGAACGAGTACCTAGTATTGTCTACACTAAGTTCGCTGATTCAGGGCCAGAGATATGGCGTGTCAATATTCATGGCCGTAATAATCGAAAGATTGGTGAAGGTGCTGAAGCTACGTGGTCTCCGGATGGTGAAACGCTCGCATTCGTGTCGGAGGTGGATGGGAATAAAGATGTCTATATGATGGATGCTAATGGTGGTCGGATCACACGTCTTACCAGTGATGCAGCCGAAGAGCATAGTCCGACATGGTCTCCTGATGGATCCATGATCGCATTCAACTCTGATCGGAGCGGCAGCGATCAGATTTGGCGCAGTAATACGGAGTCTGGAAGCTGGGGCTATAATTTAACTAAAATCACTCAAGACACTCATCACAATCGCGTCAATAATTTCATTGCTTGGTCACCTGACGGACGATGGATCGCATTTGAAGCAGACCGGGATAGGGATGATCCGGAGATTTATCTTGCCAATTCAGTTGATGGCACTAATCAACAGCGATTGACTTACACGCGGGCATTGGATGAAGTGCCGAGTTGGTCACCAGACAGCAGGCAGATATTATTTTCCTCTGATATGCATGATGCTCCACAAAGCGGCACGTATGACATCTATATTATGAATGTAGACGGTTCCGACCAGCGTCGACTAACAGTTACGCCTGGCATGGCTTCCTACCCCTCGATGTCGGTTGATGGCGAAAAGGTTGTGTATACGTACCAAGGTAAAGAAGATTCATCTTCCAACATTTGGATTATGAATTCTGATGGAAGTGAACAAAAGATTTTGGTGCGAGATGGAACTATCCCGAGATTCTCGCCGTTTTAGGTTTGGACGATGATTAGAAATCGATTAGCACAGGTATTTGCGCCGTTATTTTTAGCTCCGCTATTCAGTGGGCTTGCGTTAGCTGAGGATGATGTTCAATACGAAGAACTCGTTCAGTTGTTTCAGGAGTTTAGGGTGATGACGGGCGTTACGGCAGGGGATGTCGACTCCATACCGGTTGTCTCACCTGATGCCATTCAGGCAGAGGCTCTTACGCTGAAGCTGTTTCAGAATCGTTTGCGGGACATTAGATGGTCAGAATGGCCTGTATCCAAACAAATTGACTATCATCTGATACGAGCAGAGATGAATGGGCTTGAGTTTCGGCACCGGGTGACTAAGCCCTGGTTTCGTGACCCTGGAATATATAGCGACATGGTTCTGTTTCTGGGAGAGCGGATACCACATGAACCGAAGTACGAAGATTTTTTGCGAATCCGCAAGACAATCACCTCAATTCCCGATATATATTCACAGGCCATCATTAATCTGCGAGACGTTGAGAATATACCGTCTGATTTGGCCGATCTTGCTATACGAGATTTAGAAAATGGCGTCGTAACTTTCAATCGGCTAACCAGTGCCCTTGGCCAGAATGAGCCAAAATTGGCTAAAGAAATAGAGGCGGCTGCCAAGTCTAACGGCGAACTGCTGGCGTGGCTTAAGGAACATCGCCCTAGCATGATTGCGACGGCTGGCATAGGACGTGAGAACTATAATTGGCTCCTAAAGAACGTCTACCTATTTCCTTACACTTGGGAAGAGTTGAGGACCATTGTTGAACTGGAGGATAACCGGGTCATAGCTTTCCAAAAACTGGAAGAAAACCGAAACGAAGACATCCCAAGAATTAAGCCAGTGCAGTCGCAAGCTGAGTACAAGGCGAGTGTCGAAGCTGCGATTGACGACATTATGGAGTTTCTTCATAGGGAAGAAATATTTACTATGCCGGATTACCTGACACCTGATGGATACTTTGGATCCTGGCATGGTTTTGACAGGCCATGGCCCGATCGCCACGATTACTTTTTCAACTTCTCTCATCGTGAACCACGCATGGAAGAGGTTCACGAGATGGTTGGACATCATTTCGACCAATTGCGCGCCCAGAACAGTACCCACCCTATCAGAAAAGGCTGGCGTCCTTATAAGATATCGACGGCGCGGACCGAAGGTTTCGCGTTCGCCCTGGAAGAATTGTTGATGCATGCTGGTTATCTCGATCAACGGACACCTCGAGCTCGCGAGATTGCCTATGAACAGGCAGCATTCAGGACGGTACGCGCATTGTCAGATATTTATATGCACGACAATCAATGGAGTCTTGAGGATGCAATGACTTACTCAGTAGCCAATGCGCCGCACGGTGAACTTCTCGATGATAGTGCTCATCTATGGTTTGAAATGGCAACCACGCTTCGTGGTGTGGGCCACCACATGCTAATGGTTGTTGGCAAGGTGCAGTTTATGAAGTTACTCAGGGATCGGTCTCAGCAGTTGGGACATATGTTCAAACTTGAGGTGTTCATGGATGAATTTTTCGCGTCTGGACTCATTCCGATCGCGCTGATTCGATGGGAAATGACTGGTTACCGCGACGAAATTGATCGCCTGTTGATGGAATGACGCTCGAAAATGTCTAGAGTGCGGAAAATATCGTTTAGCTGTCCACAGCTTCTTCATTGGGGCGTGTCGGCAAATGTTGTTACCGAGATTGGAGAACCATTTGGGATCCAGCCCATGAATGTAGTTCGCCGCATTCTTATGTGTTTCCTTTTGGCAGTAATCATGGGTTGTGCAGCTACGGAGACTCAATCAGTATCGGACCTCCACATACCAGATTTGATATTTGTTCGCTATGATAGTGACGGAAGCGATATTTATGGTCTTCGTGTGGCTGACATGGCAGTGACCCAAATGACTGATACAAAGGCAGCCGAAGAGTTTCCGGTATGGTCGAAGGATGGATCCCAGTTTGCTTATCTGTCTATGCTAGGAGATCAGTTCGAGATCAAAGCACGGACTGCACTATCTGATGAAGATATCGTGCTGCTGGTTGGAGCCGCGGAGCCTGTTTCGTGGTCTGGTGATTCGAAATTTATCGTCGTGACCAAGAAACTAGGTGAATCACGTGGACTGGTTATGGTTAGCACGCGTACTGGTGACGAGACAATTATTCCAACTGGAGCAAGTGGAGATGCTTATGCAACATGGTCGCCGAAAAGTGATGCCATTGCATTTGAGTCCACGCGCGATGGCAATCCAGAGATTTATACTGCGGACATTGATGGCCGGAGCGTTGCCAGATTGACTGATAATAACGTTCTTGACGAGTGGCCGCAGTGGTCGAATAGTGGGGAACACATAGCTTATGCTTCCGGAGTAGAGGGTGATAAAGACCTTTGGATTATGCGTTCGGATGGCACTGAGAAAAGGCAGCTTACGAGTAATCTCTTATTTGGTGATTCGTATCCTAGCTGGTCTCCCGATGATTCAAAAGTGGTTATTACTGTAATAGCTGGAGATAAGGATACAAATTTGATGGTGGTTGATGTTGAGAGCGGAGTGACTGAATTATTAATAGAGGGAGCTGCTGCTAGTTGGAGGCCAAGACGCGCAGAGGAGTTTTTGCAATGAATTGTTTCTTTAAGATAATTAGTGTTGTGTCTTTTTCGTTGGTTTTACAAAATGTTGTTGCTTTGGAAGGTGAGCCCGAATGGGCGATGTCATGCAAAATCCGATCTGACAAATTCGATTACGTTTTGCCGGAAGCGATGCGGGCAAACAATATTGATATGTGGATTGTTATCGACAAAGGTCGTGGAACTGAGCCGCTAGCCCGAGATTTTGGGTCAATATCCAGCAATGGTAATGGAATCATTGTTTTTTTTGATCGCGGTGAAGATCGAATTGAGCGCGCGATACTTGGACCTGGTGAAGACGAAATAAAGGATTGTGGGGTTTACGATATTGTCGGCGATCCAGCGGACTTCGCTGAATTTGTGCAAAGTAGAAATCCCCAAAGAATAGGCCTCAATTTTACCACTGACACAGAGCTTTATCCGATGGAGGGCAGACACTTATCGGATGGTTTGTCTCACACGGATTTTAAGAATATCCAGAGAGTCTTAGGAGAGCCTTATGCATCCAGGCTCGTTTCCGCTGAAAAACTGATTGCTCATTACCGGGGCCGCCGCGTTGCGACGGAATTGATCGAATTTTCTAAAATAGCTGAAGGCACGAGATTATTACTCGACAGAGCTCTGTCTAATGAAGTGATTACACCAGGTGTTACCACTTTAGGTGACATAAGCTGGTGGCTTGAAAAGCAGCGAATTCAAAACGGTTTCGAACCAGGTTGGGATGCTACGGTATATGTCCACCTTCCGGATGGTAATGAGGTCGGCAATACCTATCGCACGATACACAGGGGAGATATTGTTCAAATTGACTATGGGGTTGGCAGGAATAATTTCTTTACTGATATAAAGAGATTCGCATATGTCATGCGGGAGGAAGAGGAGTATCTCCCACAGTGGGTCGAGACAGCGTTCGATAATGCGATGATTGTTAGGAAACTAATTCGACAGAATGTGCAGTCTGGCGGAAGAGGCCGCGAGAAACTCAACGCTTTAAAGCAGCTCGTGGCGGATTCAGGATTTGTTTATACAGAAGATGAGAGGGCTAGTGATGTGCCTGGCATTGAAGTTAACATCGGAATGCACGCTGCTGGGAATCTTGGTCACGATGCCGGAGCGGGTATATTCCAGATTTATCCTATTCGTACTGATTATGATGTGCAGCCATATAGCATAATCTCCCTGGAGTTCATCGTATTCACACCTACTGATGAATGGGGTGGTAACAAGGTGCCCGTAAATATCGAAGAGAATGTTTTAGTTACTCCACACGGTATAGAGTGGCTTCATGTTCCACAAGATCGGCCACGTGTTATTCGCTGACGGGGTATTTGAGATCAACAGGATACTGCGAACACTAAGATTAATGCTGATTGGCAGCGGACTGCTGGTGTTCCCGACTGCTGGAGTAACGGACGATTCCGCGACATCTCAGGGTGAATATTTGCGAAACATCTTGCCCATGCGCCAGCGCGTTCAGGTCATGGAGGATTGGTGGAAGCGCAAGAAACAAATCGTGTTGCCGCAGCTTATGCGAGAACAGTCGGTGGACATGTGGATAGTGCGTAATGACGAGGCTGACAAGTACTACAACAACGAAGGTCCGGTCTACACGTCGCTTCTACCAGCAAATCACGAAGGAATGACGACTCCGAGTCAGTACGCATCCCCCGGAAGTCAGCAGGTTCCCCGTTTTATGTTATTTCACGACAACGGTGGCAATATCGATTACATAGAACCGCGTAGTTATGAGCACATTGGCGAACTGGTCGACGATCTCGAGCCGTCGAAAATAGCGATCGGCAAACATAATAACGCGGCCATGCTCGACGCGCTTGGCGAACGATTCAGCGCGCGAATGATCGATAGCTGGACGCTCGGCGTCCGCTGGCTTGAAGCGATGTTGCCGGAGCAGGTGACGGCATATCGCGATGTACAGGGAATAGCGAACGATTTAATTGCTGAAGGATTTTCCAACAGGGCGATCATGCCTGGTGTCACGACCACCGACGATCTCAACTGGTGGTTTAGGCAGCGCATGCTGGATCTCGATATTGAGTATGAGAATCACCCGAGTATTCGAGTGCAACGACGTCCAGCGTATATTAAGAAGTATCCGGATGACGCCGCAGCATTTGTGAACGGAAGGATTGGCAACGGCAGCAATGTTACGATCCAGCGCGGCGATATCGTCAGCATAGACTCGGATATTTTCATGCTTGGCCTGGTGACGGATTCGCATCAGCACGCCTATATTCTGGACGAAGGTGAGCAGGACGTTCCGGACGAATTGCAGTCGGCGCTCGAAATTGTCAATGCAATGCAGGACCGGTTCGCCAAGGAATTTGTCATTGGCAGAACGGGCCGGGAAATAGCAGCAATCTCGGAGAAAATAGAAATTCCCGAGCGCGTTATTGAAACCGATACAGCGTTCCATCCTCCACCAATGTTCCTGCGACGATTTTTGCTGGGTGGGTACATGTTCTCGCACAAAACCTACGTCGCCGGGATGACCTCGGGCCCCGGTTACTATCCGACCTCTATTGTTTCAAACGAGCACAAACTCTATGCGAATACGCTGTACGCGTTCGAACCGCACACTTGGGTGGCGGTTAGCGGCTGGGGAAAAAGTGGCGTCGAGCTCGGCATGGGTCAGATCGTTGTGGTCGATGATGCCGGCCTGCATTATCTGGGCCGTTCTCAGCAGTCAGATTGGCATGTTGTGCGATGACAAGCCTCGGTGAGTGCGCCAAGTGATGTTGACGCCGAAAATAGTTGGTGAGTGGTGGACGATTGCAACCAATCCGGATCTGGGGAATTATTCTACCGACCAGCAGGAAACAATGGATTTTGGTATTTGGCAGGCGGCTGATGGTAGCTGGCAGCTGGGTGCATGTATACGTGAAACTGCGTGTGGAGGGCATGGACGCCTGCTGTACCGTTGGCAGTCAGCAAGCATTGAAGCATCCGACTGGATACCTAAAGGGATTATTTTCGAAGGAGACCCATTAGTTGGTGAAACTCTAGGTGGACTTCAGGCGCCCTACGTGATCAGGGATGGCAGAGAGTTCGTAATGGTTTATGGCGATTGGGTCAATATCTGTATGGCGATTAGTGCAGATGGAAAATCGTTTAATCGACGATTGAACTCACTGGGTCAATCTGCCCAATTTGGCGAGGGCGAAAATTCAAATACGCGTGACCCTATGTTGTTTAAACATGAGGACAAATATTTTGCCTACTATACTGGCGTTATTGATGGGTCCGGAGCGATCTATTGCAGGACTTCAGACAATCTTAGAGACTGGTCTGAATCATGTGTTGTTTCAGCTGGTGGCAGCGGTGGAAGTGGCGCATCTGATGCCGAGTGTGCCTTCGTTTGCTATCAGGAAGCAACGGATAATTTTTATCTTTTCAGGTGGCACAGCGACAGGCTGACAAGCGTATATCAGTCAGCAGATCCAATGGATTTTGGTATTGATGATGATAGTAAAAGAATCTGCATCCTACCCATTGAGGTGGCTCGGATCATCGAGTGCGATGGGAACTTATATATTTCTTCGCTGCTTGACGATTATACTGGTATTCGTTTAGCGCGCATGTCCTGGCTGTAGGGTGAGCCATTATCGTTTAGGTGTTTCTAGGTAGAGTGAGTCAGCATAAAACTATTTATTACTGTGGATTTCCGGACTATGACAATAAGTCCTGATTTAGAAAATTAGATTACCAACCCATAGCTTCCCAGAACTCTTTTTTGCTTGGGAACAAAAATGAGACAATTTCATATAGCTCAGGATCATATGTTTTGAGATTCTCGGCGGTCATAAACTGATTGTTGTCGGTCGTAAGTCGAAATGCTGGTTGGCGAGGGCTTCCGTCTTCATTAGTTGTCGAGCCCATTGTTTTTGCGCGTTGCCTCCCACCATAAAAAATCTCCAGTCCGATCGTCAGATATTCATGACTAAAAGAATCCTCAGGTAGGCCATCCCATGGGCGAAATAGCTTTTTATCGATTGCTGCATGCGTAGCATTTTCTAGGCGTTGCTGCACATCTGGATAGACAGCCATAATTCCACCATCGTGGATAAGATGTGTTATTTCCTCAATGGACGCATCACGTCTCAATTCGAGTGGTCCCCCAGTTCTAAAGTATTCGGGAATGATTTCTTCATCCTGGAGGTCCTGACCATGAAATGCATCAGCGTACATATAAAATTCAATCGCTGTGTTTCGTTCTTCAAAGTCTTTAAAAATAGTCATGGATGCTTGAACTTTTTCCATTTCGGCCGTTACAGGCCCTCCACGTCGCCGGTCTTTTACTAGAAGAGCAGATGCAACTGCTGCAGCATATTCAATCTTTTGCGGATCGACTTCGGTAGTGGCATAAAAATTGAGCCCGGAGGCAGAACGTCTTTGAGTAAAAATATCTAGGGCATTCTCTCTCTTTGGTGTCTCTTCTCGTGCAATGATAATGAGCACCTGATCCATGCTGCCGTCTTCGTTAGTTGCTCTAACTTCAGCATAGTATTCGACTCCAAATATATCCGGAGTATTCCTAAGGAAAAGGCTGCCGTTTTTGGAATCGATTTCTACAATACTCGTTGCGTCAAGTTGGCCCTCTCTCAGATAATTGCGTCTATCAGCTCCCGGAACAGGTCGGACTAGTTCCCATGTAATTATTTTATCGTTGGGAAATACAGGCTCAATTTTCCCTATCCTGTCTCCGACTTTGGTTTCCTTGGTCACTAAAAATCGGTCAAACTCATCCGTGAGGATAGGCGCATCCGCAAATACTATCGATGAGGAAAGATAGCTCAGTAATATGAGTAAGACATGGCTGCTTTTAGTCAGGCTCAACAGCATTAATAGTCTCCTTCGAGGGTTTTTATGTATCTGATGGTTTCGGGCGTTTAATCTGATTCTAAATCTCATTCCACTAATATTTTCATGAATTATGTATTTCTTGAGGATCCAGCATAGCCAAGCCTAGTATAGGTGTCGATGGCATAAAAGTTGCGAGCTTAAATAGGATACAATATACGAAACTTGCTGGCCCTGCTCAAGCCACTAATGGTCATGTGAAAACAATGATGGGTTCTGTCAGTTTGACATTGAATTAAGGTGACAAAATGAAAGCGCGAATATACAAGGTTTGCACCGTCATAGTGGTAGGAATGTTCGCTACATCTTCTGCCATTGCGACTGATTACGATCAACTTACAGACTTGTTTGAGGATTTTAGGCAATTTCAGGAAGCGACATTGCACAATGGGTTTCCTGACTACTCTAACTCGGCGGTTGCTGACAAGCTACAGGGTCTTGGAGAGTACCAAGAAGCGTTGAATAATATTGAAAATTCTAGCTGGCCAGTGTGGCAAAAGGTTGATTATCACTTAGTTCGCGCTGAAATGAATGCGATGGAATTTCAGCATAGAATTCAAAGGCCGTGGTCCCGGGATCCAGGTTTCTACTCGATGATGGGCGGTGATGCGGGGGCAACAATTAATGCCCCAAAATTCTTTGAACCTATTTTTTCATTACTAGGATTTTCTGAAGAAGGTCCGACGATGACCGAAGAGCAGCGACGAAGTTCGCCAAAACTGACCTTAGATGAACAACATGCTACGCGCTCAAGTCTCTTGGCGATTCCCGGCATGTATAAACAGGCACGGCTAAATCTGACTGAGGCCGCCGCAGACTTTGCAGAGTTCGCAATCAGAAACCTTGAAGAGGATCAAGGTGTTTATGAGGAGCTCGCCGAGCGGCTTACAAAGAATCATCCGGATTTAGCGAGCGATGCTAGTAGAGCTGCTAGCGCTGTCCACGAATTCCGGGAGTGGATGTTAGCGAATAAAGATGAAATGGCGCCATATGCTGGGCTCGGAAAGAAAAACTACGACTGGTGGATGCACAATGTTCAGTTATCGCCCTGGGGCTGGGAAGATAGTAATCGCATTATTCAAAGCGAGTACAACCGCATTATTACTTTCCTGAAACTGGAAGAACACAGAAATCGAAAATCACCAAACCTCCCAGTAACCATGTCACAGAAAGGGTGGGCCGATAGTTTGCGTATCGCCCTACACCACGTTGTGGACTTTATGCGTGATGAGGAGATCATGACTGTCGACGACTGGGTTAATCCTGAAGACTATTATGCTTATGACCATGGCAGTGCCAGCGATGAGCTCGATGATTCACTTAGTGACGAATTTTTGCCAGAGAATACAAGTATTGATACGAAGGTGAGGCAAAGAGAAATTCTTCCTGGCGAAACGCATGAATATATTGGTCATATGCTGGACTATCAGCGTCAGGCAGTTTTAACAAAGAGTCCGATTCGTAGCGCAGGTCGCCGTTTTAACATGGGTTCAATGCGGCTTGAAGGTTGGGCCGTGGCACTTGAAGAGCTCTTGATGCAGGCTGGGGTACTGGATGAACGTCCGCAGAGAGGTCGCATCATGGAATATTTGATGAATGCGTCTCATATGAGTCTGGCTATTCCTGACATGAAGATGCACGCTAATGAAATAAACCTTGCCGAAGCAAGACAGCTGTGCGCGGAGATTATGCCGCGAGGATGGTCCCAAGAAGACGAGAGAATGGTGTGGTTTGAGATGCAGTCGAATCTTCGAAACCCCGGAGGTTTCCATAGCAATGTTGTCACCGGAAAAGCCTATTTCATGAAGTTATTTAGAGAAGCTGCACAGGAAGCCGATACCGAGTTTGTTATTAGAGACTTTGTTGACGATTTCCTGTCAGCCGGTACGATTCCAATGTCGCTGATACGATGGGAAATGACCGGAAATAGTGACGATGTAACTCTGGTTTCAGAGGAGCTATAAATGCCTGTTAGGCAGACGGAAGGAGGTCGTTAAGAGAACGAGTGCCGAGAAGTATACGACTCACCTCTTTAATGTGAATTGCAGCTGATGGCAGCAAGGGTGTGTTTGGAATGTTTTCCTGATGAACAAGAAGTTCTATTTCTGTACAGCCGAGCAGACAAGCAGTAGCGCCTTGATCAACCATTTTGCTAATTATGCTAATTATGAACTCCCGTGAATCGTCTTTAATGATATTGAATGACAGCTCTTGGCAGATAATATTGTAAATACGCGCTTGGTCTTCCATGGAATCTGGAATAATGGTTTCTATATTGTGACGCTTTAGTCTTGCTTTCAGGAAGTCATTCTTCATTGTTGGTTGGGTGCCTATTAGGCCGATCTTGGAAAAACCACCTTCCTGGGCGGCGGCGGCGGCACAATCCGCAATATGAATAAGCTGAAGTTTCGGGTAGGCGGCATTAATAGCCGGGGCACTAATATGGCCGGTATTTGATGCTATCGCCAGATAATCGCATTCCGCATCTACTAGTTGTTTTACTCCTGTAAGTAAGTGTTCGTCCACCTTTTTGTATTGGCCTGAAGTTAAATAGTGTACATATCGATCACAATCCACTGATGCCATGACTATCTTCGGATTGGGGGGCATGACACGACCTTTACCAAGTTTGCTAGATACTCGTCTATTAATTCCCTCGTAATAGTCGAGACCCGATATATATGAAATGCCAGTAAGAATACCCAGTGTGTTAGAGGTCATAATCACTCACTATCAATACCGGAGAGCTGGATATTTTTCTTATGAGTATAAACTCCTGTTGGCCAATGATTAGTTGGATAGGAGTAATCCGTGGATTCAAAAATATCCATGATGTTCGGGATATGCTTTCTCATAGCCACCTTATCTTTGAGGCGCATTTCATCGGAAAAAAGATCTGCCATTGAGCCAAGGTAAGCAGCGGTTGCAAGATAGAAGAATTCGACTGTTTTACAGCTATCATCACAAGTAGGGTCATCATATGAATAGTGACCATTGTCATCGGCGAATTTCCAAATGTTGTAAAGATCGCTTCTATCATCTTTTTGATCACTAAATATTTTAGGCAATGCTTTAATCCATCCCCCGACTACAATGATATGGTGGATCTCTTCCTGTGAGGCATCTCGCCGCGTTGGATTATTGGTTTCTTCAGCAGAGAGATCCTGAATTGTATAACCACCAACTACTGAGGCAGCTGCAATTTTCAAAAATGCTAATGATGAAAACCCATCGAGGGACATTACAACTAAAGACTGGCTTTCTTTTAACGAGTCAAGAATACGTGGTTCATCAGCGTCACCGTCACCGTCGTTGTCCAGCCATTCGGCTGCAACGTTAGCCGCGTATTTCAATTTTTCATCAGGCACCAGATGTGTTGCACAGATTTGCAAGCTGCCAAAAATCATCGCAGATTTCGTGAAGATTTTGGTAGGACAGGAGGTTTGCACGTTTTTGGTATTTATGTATTCCTCATCCAAAAATAAATCGGCTGTAACAACCGTTATAACGATCATCCCAACAAGGACTCCTACAATATTTTTGAAATTTATCTTGTCCAAATTTTATTACACCTTGCTGTTATATTTAATTAATGTATTTTATAAAAAAAGTATATAAAATTTTGAAAAAAATAATAAAAGTATATTTATTTAGGGTGATAATCTAGAGATTTAGTATTTTTACCAAGTAGCCTGCCTCATCAGGTGTTGTATTATTTCTTTGGGCTTCCCACAGCGTTTCGGCCAGGCATTCTAGAACCAAGTGCTCAGCTTTGTGGTTATCTCCTGTTCTTGTGACTAATTTTTGAAATGCGGCGGCAATACCCGGTGGTCTGTTAGTGGATATCTGATCTCGGATCGCAAGGTGTAACCCCATATGCAGAAACGGGTTTGTTTGTCCTGCCTCCGGAACGAAATCTTTGCCAATTGTATTCGGTGTAAGCATGTCCTGGTATTCAGGATGATCCTCGATAACCTTGGCAATCTGCGCCTCGAGTGGCGAGAGCGCTATGTTCACGGACAATTTTTTCCATACATCGACATACATTTGTCGCAGTTCATCCCTGTCTTGTCCAAAAATCATGAATTTGTGTCTTTCGTTTTGTGGCGGTATTCACACAGATCATTGATATTGCAGTTTGTGCAGGCTGGGTTTCTGGCCATACAAGTGTACCGACCATGCAGTATGAGCCAATGATGCGCATCTTTTTTGAACTCGTCAGGCGTTAGGCGTACAAGCCGTTTTTCAACTTCTAGTGGCGTTTTTCCTTTTGCTATACCTGTGCGGTTAGAAACCCGGAATATATGTGTATCCACAGCGATGGTTGGTTCGCCAAAGGCTGTATTCAGGATGACATTAGCTGTTTTTCGGCCCACTCCTGGAAGAGATTCTAGGGCCTCTCGGGTGCGTGGAACTTGCCCATCAAAGTGATCCAATAGTAAACGACAAGTCTTTATTATATTTTCAGCTTTGTTGTTGTATAGGCCGATAGTCTTAATATAACCCTTGAGCTTACGGACTCCCAGATCCAATAGGCTTTGCGGGGTATTTGCGACGGGAAATAGCAGAGTCGTTGCTTTATTGACGCTGACATCAGTCGCCTGGGCTGAGAGGATAACCGAGATCAGTAATTCGAATGGATTTGCATAGTGGAGTTCTGTAGTAGGCTGCGGCCTTTTTTTGCGCAGGCGCGAATAAATTTCTGTTCGAATATCTTTGTTCAAGCTGGCTGCCCCGTCATTTTGCTATCGTTTTTTTCTCTGCAAAATTTCTGAAATTAGGGACGCACCGTCTTTAAGTACGGCATCCTTCTGTTTTCTTAGCTCTGCCAGGCGCTCAACTTTTTCCGATTTAAGTCTGGCATTCCGGAATTGTATTCGGACCTTTGCATGTTTCCCGGCAACTCTTTCATCGGCTGGAATCATGCTGATACAGTCTACCGGGCACGGTGCAATACACAATTTACAGCCTGTACATTCGGAACTAATAATTGTGTGCATAAACTGATGTGCGCCGGTAATACAATCAACCGGACAGGCCTTCCTGCAATGCGTGCACCCGATACATTTCGACTCATCTATAAATGCTACGCTGACAGAATTTTTCGCCACTGCTTCTACCTTGAAGAAAAATTATTAGCCAAGACTCTCTGGTGGCTAGAATGAGTAATAGGTCCAACATGGTAGGTTTATTGTACGCCTACTTTATTTTCATTCCCGGCTTCGCTCCTGAGTCTACTGAAAGCAGGAATATCTCCTTACCTCCGGGGCCGGCTGCTAATACCATGCCCTCTGATGTTCCAAATTTCATCTTACGTGGTTTCAGATTTGCGACGGCAACAACAAGACGACCCTCTAATTCAGTAGGCCCGTAAGCACTTTTAATTCCTGCGAAAACAGATCGTTGATCATCACCAAGATTCAATGTGAGTTGGAGCAGTTTATCGGCACCTTTTACGACTTCGGCTTTTTCGATGCGAGCCACGCGCAAGTCAATTTTGGCGAATTCATCAATACTAATGTGTGGTGACTGTTGCTCCGCCAATTCGGAGTGGATTTCCGGTTCTTTGGATTGTTCGACCATAGTTTTTACCTGGGCCGCATCAACTCTTTTCAGTAGCGGCTTAAATTTATCGATTTTGCACCCGAGCAGCGGCTCCGATGCAGATGACCAAACCCATTCACTTTCATTGAATAGTGCCTGAGCGTTTTTAGCAAGCGTTGGAATGACTGGTGTAAGGTAGATGGCAAGTACCCGAAACATGTTCAAACCCTGAGTACAAACCAATTGCAACTCTTCGAGTTGGTTTTCTTGCTTCACCATGACCCATGGTTTTTTCTCATCAATGTAGCGATTAGCGAGGTCGGCGAGAGTCATGATCTTTTTAATAGCCTTGGAATATTCTCGATGCTCCACATGATTCGCGATTTCTTCTGATGCACCCGAAAACTTTTCGAAAAGTGCAGAATCATCCAACTCATTGGACAGCTTTCCGTCAAACCGTTTGCTAATAAATCCGGCACATCGACTGGCAATATTGACAAATTTGCCGACTAGATCTGAATTAACTCGCGCCACGAAGTCATCGAGATTAAGATCGATATCTTCCATGCTAGACCCGAGTTTGGCAGCGTAGTAGTAACGAAGACATGTTGGGTCAAGATGATCCGCATAGGTTCTTGCCTTAATAAAGGTTCCACGCGACTTTGACATTTTCTTACCGTTAACGGTAAGAAAGCCATGTGCAAAAACACTTGTTGGCGTTCGGAACCCAGCTCCCGCTAAGACTGCTGGCCAGAACAGCGTATGGAAGTAAACAATATCCTTACCAATAAAATGATATACCTCAGTGTCCGTTCCTGGCATCCAATAGTCATCAAAGACAAGGTCCGAATTTCTTTCACAGTAGTTTAGGAAGCTTGCTAGGTAGCCAACTGGCGCATCCAGCCACACGTAAAAATACTTATCTGCAGTACCGGGAATCGTAAAACCGAAGTAGGGGGAATCACGTGAGATATCCCAATCCTGCAGCCCAACGTCAAACCATTCTTTAAGTTTGCTCACGATGTTTTGATGCAGGTTTGCTGTCTTTATCCATTCCTCTAATTGATCGCTAAAGGCACTAAGCCTGAAAAAATAGTGCTCTGACTCACGCCAGACTGGTGTGCTGTCAGACAATACGGAAACTGGGTCAATAAGTTCGTTAGGAGTATAGGTGGCTCCACAACTTTCACATGCATCTCCGTACTGATTGACGGCTTTACACCGTGGGCAAGTGCCATTGACAAAGCGATCGGGAAGAAACATCTCCTCTTTTTCATCGTAAGCCTGTTCAATCGTCTTTGTGTAGATATATCCGCGCTTTTTTAGCTCTTGGAAAATACGGCAGGTCAGTTCTTCGTTTTCGGGTGAATGTGTTGTGTAGAAGTTATCGAACGAGACATCAAAGGATTCAAAATCCTTATATTGCTCGGCAGATACTCGTTCCACTAATTCCTCTGGAGAGCAGCCCTCCTGACGTGCCCTGATCATGATCGGTGTACCATGCGCATCTGCAGCACATACATAAGTGCATTGATGTCCGCGCAATTTTTGGAAACGTGACCAGATGTCGGACTGTATATACTCGACTAGGTGCCCCATGTGGATGTCTCCATTCGCATACGGAAGCGCGCTAGATATCATAATTTTTCGGATTTCTTGGGACATTTTTTTACGGTTCACTGAAACCGAAGAATGCACCGCATTATGCCATGGTGTGGCCGTGGAGGTTTGATTTGATCCTATATCTAAGTGTGATGAGGAGCGAACGTCTTTGTTTTGTGACTAATCTTCGATTAAGGCTTTGAAGTTCACCTTGTTATTGGCGTGTTGGTAGGCGTCAAGAGCACTAACCTGATTTTCTTCTACGAGATTCATCAGGGCCGTGTCCATTGTTTGCATGCCGGCTCGTTTTCCTGACTGCATCGAGGTTTCAAGCTGTTCAAGCTTGCCTTGGCGGATCTGATTGGCGACAGCGGGCGTATTAACCATGATCTCCAGAGCTGCAAGGCGTCCTGATTTGTCTTTCTTAGGGAGCAATTGCTGTGAAATAACCCCTCTAAGGGAGGTCGAGAGCATGGTGCGGATGTGCGCCTGTTTCTCGGCTGGGAAGCTATTAATAATACGGTCTACTGTTTGCGCCGCGCCATTGGTGTGCAGGGTTCCCATCACCAGGATACCCATTTCGGCAGCTGTTACCGCGGCAGAAATTGTTTCGAGGTCGCGCAGTTCGCCAACTAGGATGACATCGGGATCTTCACGCAAAGCTGAGTGTAGGGCAGCAGCGAAATTGTTTGTGTGCCTACCTACTTCACGTTGGCTGATTAGGCAATTCTGTCGATCGTGCACAAATTCTATCGGGTCTTCAATAGTTATTATGTGGCCTTTGAGACGTTTATTTATGGCGTCAATCATTGCGGCCAGTGTCGTAGATTTACCAGATCCCGTCTTTCCGGTAACAAGAATCATTCCTTGTGTTTGTTTGCAGAGGTTTGCCACAACCTCTGGCATGCTAAGTTCCTGCAGAGTTAACGCTTTTGATGGAATTGTTCTGAAGACAGCACCGATGCCATTGAGGTGTCGCATTACATTTACGCGAAATCGTGAGAGCCTTTTAATTTCATATGCGAAATCGACCGTATCATTTGCCTCGAAATCTTTTTGGGTGCTGCCAGTCATAATTTCGTAAAGTGCTTCTTCAACGGCATCAGTCGTAAGAGCCTGATCGTCAAGTAGCTTTAGAGCACCATGCACGCGCACTCTCGGCGGATCGCCTGATATAAAGTGGAGATCAGAGCTATTCTGAGATAGACCATCTTTCAGTAATTCATCTATCTTATTCATGCTGTGAACTCTCTTTCGATGGTTCGTCAAAGACCGGGAGGATTGATAAGTCGGAAACAAATGGCTGAAATCTAGCTTTGTCTAGAGCGTGACGCACCGCATCATCAGGATCGATCTCTTTAGCCTCGACAGCCTCAAATAATGCCTGATCCATCAGTTTCATTCCGGCATCCCGCCCGGTTTGCAATTGCGATGGAATTTGGTGGTTTTGATCGGACATGATCAACTTCGAAATAGCACGGTTATTGATAAGGATTTCCATTATCGCTTTGCGGCCCTGACCCTCAGGCATTTTAACCAGAACTTGTGTGACGACTGCTTTTAAACTTTGGGCAAGAAAGCTTTTGGTTTGCTCACGCAGTTCGCCTGGGAGGGCGTCGACGATTCGATCGATTGTTTTAACTGCGCCGGTGGTGTGTAGTGTACCGAGTACCAAGTGGCCGGTTTCGGCGGCCGTCATAGCCATAGAAATAGTTTCAGCGTCGCGTAATTCTCCAACTAATATAACGTCCGGATCTTCGCGCATAGCGGAGCGAACGCCATCAGCAAAGCTGTTCAGGTGCGTGCCGAGCTCACGTTGAATTACCTGACTGCGTTTACTTTGGTGCACGAATTCGATCGGGTCCTCTAAACTTATAATGTTTAGTTCCCTAGTGCTATTCAGGTGGTCAATCATTGCAGCGAGCGTTGTGGACTTTCCGGTACCTGTCGAACCGGTGACTAGCACCATACCTTGGTGATAGTCACAAAATGTGCGGATGATTTCGGGCATACCAAGCTGTTCAAGTGTTGGCACTTCATTTGGAATGTATCTGAACACAGCACCCACTCCTGTCGCCTTATGAAAAAGATTTACCCGGAATCGTCCGTTACTTTCCTCGGTGACATAAGAGAAGTCGAGATCCTGGCCGGCATAGAAAAATTCCTTTTGCGAGTCGGTTAGAATCTCCATGACATAGCTTTCGAGTTCGGTATCCTCGAGCTGCCGAAATTTGATGGGCATCAGATCGCCATTCATACGCAACATCGGTGGAACACCGACAGCGAGATGTATATCGGAACAGCCTTGGGCAAGGCCGAGTTTAAGGAATGCGTCGATACGTGGCATGTTTTTCCTTGTCGCTCGTTTAATTGCGCTAAAAATCAGCGATTTGAGTGTATCGTAGGACTAATGAAGCCAACGCACCAGTGAGCTGGTGCACATTTTCAAGTTAAATTGGCGATTTACCCCAAATTTTGTGAAATACGCCTTACTAAAGCTGAATTTCGCTGAGTGCGTCTATAAGTTCATCCATAGACTCATAACGCATGGATTTGTTGACCTCCATAGCTTTCGTAATCACTCCAGCATAATCGTCAGGGATTTTCGGGTTAACTTCTTGGCACGCTTTGGCCTTGCCCTGCACATGCTGATACATAACAGACATGTGGTCACCGCGTGTATACGGCGGAATCCCTGTAACCATCTCGTACATCATGATTCCGATACTATAGATGTCTGCTGCTTCATCGACCTTCTTACCGAGAATTTGTTCCGGGGCCATATATTTCGGTGACCCAATTACATAACCGGTTTTGGTAAGTTGAGTATCGCCACTGCTGGCTGCTGCGGCCACGCCAAAATCAACAATCTTAAGTAGTCCATCGTCGTTTACCAAAATATTAGCTGGCTTCAGGTCGCGATGGATCACACCGGCCTGATGGGCTACAGACATTCCTGCTGCCATATCAGTTGAAAAGCGCATGGCCTTTTCAAAATTCATCGGGTTCTTGTCCGGAATCTCTGCTGATAAGGTGTGAGACGGGAAATATTCCATCGAGATAGCATAGGCACCCTGGAGATGTAAAAAGTCATAGATTCTGATGACATTTTTGTGAGTAATCATCCGAGAATACCTTAGCTCATGCACGAAACGTTTCATTGTCTCTTCATCTGACGAAACATTCGGATTGAGGAATTTCAGAACTAATTTCTCATCCACAACCATATCCTGCATTAGTAGCACGGTGCCAAATGCGCCCTTGCCAATTTTTTCAACAAACTTGTAACGGCCATCAACGATTGAACCTGTTTGTAATCCTGCTATATCAAGCACCGGCTGGCGTATTGGAATTTTTTGCGTGGTGTTTGAGGTGCCATCTCCCGTGACTTGTTGCGCATTGATGAATTTATCGAGTTCTTCGTCTTCGATGAGAAGGGTGTTTGTATGTGCCTGCATTTTTTCTGCCCTCACATTTTGTTCTAAAACTTCTGCTGAGAATTTAGCATCAATCTCCTTTATTGCTTTGTCCGCATTATTGATAATTATCTTATCGTTTGATTGTTTAAGTTGCTTCATCAGGCGACGAATAGTTTCTGCATGCTTCTTATCCGTAAGGAGAGAAATAGCCTTTATTGTCTCTACTCTAATATCTCGTTCCTTTCGTTCTAACATCGGAACCAGACGGGTAATGACATTGGCATCACCCAGTTTGCCTAGTGCCCGTATCACTACCGTATCTGTTTTTGGGTCTTGTCCGAGCATGCCAAGTAACTTTGGTAAAGCTTTCCTATCTCCAATATGAGCCAGTGCGTCAACTGCTCGCTCTCGGACCCACCAGTCACCGTCGTCAGTTGCCTTCATTAAGGTATCGACAGCGTGCTCATCTTTGGTTTGGTTTAAAATTTCAATTGCTGTTCGTCGTATCTCCTCATCAGTATCTTTTACGAGTTCAAGTACGGAGCTGACGACTTTTGGTCCACCAATTTCTGCGAGTGCATCACCGGCTCTCGAACGTACCCACCAGTCGTCATCTTTTATCGCATTAAGCAGATCCTTTACGGAGTCTGGATTACAGATTTCATTCAAAACTTCAACGGCCGATCGCCGTGCGTATTCGGATTCGTCTTTTAATGCGGGAATAAGGTATTTGATGGTATCTGGGTGCTTTATATTGACGATAAGATCGACAGCCTTATTTTGTACTTCAAGGTCAGGGTCTTGGAGCAACCCAGATATTTTTTCAATATTGAATTTACCCGTACGCTTCGATAGTGAGTCGAGGGCCGCGGCTCTAATCACTCTATTGGGGTCAGTTAGTTGATCTTCTAGGACCTGATGAATATCTTGCCTTTTAAATTTCGCAAGGACTTGCATAAGGTGTACTTTAATACTGGGGTCTTTACCGCCCATTCGGTTGATTAGATCGGGCACCATGTCCTCGGTAATGATTTCCTGCATGATATTAAAAAGTCCTGCTTTTTCTTGCGCGTGAACTTTGTAGGCGTGCCTGAGTAATTCGTGCACGCTTAACTCATTTTGATGGACTTTTAAAACTTTCATTAAAGCTGGTTTAGAGACCTCGTCATCATCGAAAAAGTCTAGAAGTGAATTAACGTTATAGTTAGTCGCACTCGATAGAGCCCATACCGTTCCAGATACGACACGCTCTCCACCATCTGAAAGTCCTTCACGGAAAAAATTTAAGGTTTTATCGTTTACGTAGCTCGCGAGGATGTCCACATATACAACTGTGTGTTTTTTGTCGCTCATCGCTATGGCATCGATGATGCGAGGAATCACCTTGGGCCCCAGATTTTTAAGGCGTTCAACCATTTTCTGCGCGGCAGCTGAGTCAATGTCCCGTTGATTATTGAGAGAACTAATCAGCTGATCGGCCCTGAATCCGCTAAGAAGTGCCATTAAACGGCTCCACTTTTAGGTCGGTGTTTGGTTACTTGCTGCTCTAACAAAACTTGTTGAGGTATATCCATGTCAGAACTTAAAATAATTGGCTGGGATGTGATAAGTTTCTTTATTATCGATGCCATTAATGTTTTATTGCGTTTAGCCAAGCAATGGGCAGAATTCATTAGATAACATGCTGATTGCACTATTGCTGCCCTACTAGCACTATTTAGCATTATGCCACAGAGCTATATGTTCCATATGCAAACTATAAACAACTTGTGTTGAAACACCGTTTCTAAGATTCAACTTACACTAATGCCCAAATATAGAATGTGACCGTGCCTACAAAATCCGATATACGTAATGCTTTAAAGACTTTAACTCTTCCCTTGGTTGGCCGCCCAATAGTTGAGGTTGGAAAGGTGATCGACGTCACAGTTAACAGTGATGGGGTAAGTGTGACTATCGAATTAGGTTTTCCCGCATTGAACCTTTTTGCTGATATTGTTGATGCTATTACCGCTCATATGAAAGAAAAATGCAGTATTGATGCGATAAATGTCGAGGTCACTTCGAAGGTTACCGCTCATGGCGTACAGAGAAACCTGAAGCCGTTACCGAATGTGCGTAATGTAATTGCTGTAGCGTCGGGGAAAGGAGGGGTAGGCAAGTCGACTACTGCCGTTAATCTTGCATTAGCACTGGCGACGAATGGTGCCAGCATAGGAATTCTTGATGCTGATATCTATGGCCCCAGTATTCCCTTAATGCTCGGTGTTTCCGGTATGAATCCAACAAGCGAAGATGGCCAATCGATGGAGCCAATCGAGGCTCATGACATACAGCTTATGTCCATTGGATTTTTGATTGATTCAGACCAGCCAATGGCCTGGCGTGGCCCAATGGTTACGCAGGCGTTGAACCAGATGTTACAGCAAACTCAGTGGAATGATCTTGACTACCTGATCGTTGATATGCCGCCAGGTACTGGCGATATTCAACTGACACTGTCCCAGCAGGTACCGGTTAGTGGAGCGGTGATTGTCACGACTCCACAGGACATAGCTTTGCTTGATGCTCGGAAGGGGTTGCAGATGTTCCGTAAAGTATCTGTTCCGGTGCTTGGTATCGTGGAAAATATGAGTACCTATATCTGTGAGGGCTGTGGCCGTGAGGAACCTCTATTTGGGCGGGGCGGTGGCGAACAGATGGCTCTCGAGTACGATGTAGAGTTGTTGGGTCAGCTGCCTCTGGATCTTACGATTCGAGAACAGACTGATAGTGGTCGGCCTTGTGTGATTGCTGATCCCGAAGGAGGGCCTGCAATTTCTTATAATCGTACAGCCATGCGGATGGCTGCAGGGTTAGCGGTGCAGGGGAAAGACTACAGTAGCAAGTTCCCCAACATAGTTATAGAAAATAGCTAATGACCATCAAAGCAGATCATTGGATACGCAAGATGGCCCATGAAGAGCTCATGATAGAGCCGTTTGAACCAGGGCAGATACGGAACAGCGACTACGGACGAATCGTGTCCTATGGAACGTCAAGTTATGGCTACGATGTACGGTGCGCTGATGAATTTAAGGTTTTTACAAATATTGAGTCCGCATTTGTTGATCCCAAATCATTTGATGAATCAAGTTTTGTCGATAAGAAGAGTGATGTTTGTGTTATTCCACCTAACTCGTTTGCACTGGCGCGGACCGTCGAATATTTCAGAATTCCACGGAATGTTCTAACGATTTGTCTGGGAAAGTCCACTTATGCTCGGTGCGGTATTATCGTGAATGTGACACCGCTTGAACCTGAATGGGAAGGGCACGTCACTTTGGAGTTTTCGAATACGACGCCACTGCCTGCCAAGATATATGCTAATGAGGGCGTTGCGCAGATGTTGTTCTTTGAGTCTGATGAGGAATGCGAGATGTCTTACAAGGACCGCGGTGGAAAATACCAGGGCCAACAGGGTGTCACACTCCCAAAGACTTAGACAAAAATCCAGCCCGATCTCTTGATGGGTTCTAAATATTAAAATTTAGGAATATTGGATCGGTTTTAGCAAGAGTTTCCCGTCTAAATAAGCTGCACCGCCTTCATACTTTAGTCGCTCCATACTCAAAAGCGATAGCGCTTCAGGATAAATTTGATGTTCGATCTTTAATACACGTGCCGCTAGTTGCTCCGCGGTATCCTCTCTCTTAATAGGCACTCGTCCCTGAATGATCATTGGACCAGCGTCTAATTCCTCGGTAGCAAAGTGAACTGTGCTTCCGGCCCATTTTTCACCAGCATCAATTGCCCTCTGATGTGTATTCAGGCCTGGATAATCGGGCAATAATGAAGGATGGATATTTAAGATGCGTCCTTCAAATTTAGCGATAAAGATAGGGGTAAGGACGCGCATAAAACCAGCGAGAATTATAAAATCCGGTAGGTAGGGGTCGAGTGCTTCGACTAATGCTGCATCAAATGATTGCCGATCTGGATAGTTGTTGTGGCTGATGCAAACTGTTGGAATCTGAGCATTGTTAGCGCGGGAAAGCCCGGCTGCTCCAGAATTATTACTCAGCACTACGCAGAGATCCAAAGCAAGATCTCCTGTTTGGATTTTATCAATGAACGACTGAAGATTTGTGCCGCTGCCTGAGATAAGAACAGCTGCTCGTCTTCGATTGGGCCTAAAATTAGTCATCAAACGTAAACGACTGGGCCTTCATCAGCGGCTACTGATCCGATAACCCATGCAGACTCACCGCATGTTTCGAGTGTAGTTAGTGCATCAGAGACTTCAGATTGAGGGATAACAAGCGCCACACCAACCCCACAGTTGAAGGTACGTCGCATTTCCGCGGTATCTATTCGGCCAGATGTTTGCAGCCAATCAAAAATAGGAGGTTGCTTCCAGCTATTAATATAGATTTCTGCATGTAAGTTTTTTGGCAGGATACGGGGCACGTTTTCCGTTATTCCACCACCTGTAATGTGGGCGAGCCCCTTGAGATTGAATGATTCCATCAGCTGCATTACGGGCTTTACATAAATTCGTGTTGGTTCCATCAATAATGTTGCGACATCGCACCCCTCAACGTCTCTTTCAGTTGTTATTTCCAGTATTTTTCTGATTAGAGAATATCCGTTTGAGTGTGGCCCACTTGATGGGAGTGCAATAATTGAGTCACCTTCGCAAATTGAACTACCATCAATTAGTTCATCCCGCTCTACAGCACCAACACAGAAACCAGCTAAGTCATACTCACCAATAGCATACATGTCGGGCATCTCTGCAGTTTCTCCTCCGATCAATGCCGCACCAGATTGTTCACAGCCGTTTGCTATACCGCTGATCACTGCTGCTGCAATCTCCTGGTCGAGCTTTCCACAAGCAAAATAATCAAGGAAGAATAGTGGCTCTGCACCGTGGGCGAGTATATCGTTGACACACATTGCGACCAGGTCTATTCCAATTGTGTCGTGAATGCCAGTTAGTTGTGCAAGTTTTAATTTTGTTCCGACACCATCTGTGCCTGATACTAGGACAGGTTCTTTATAGCGATCGGGAGGTAGAGCGAATAGCCCTCCAAAACCGCCGAGCCCCGCGATAACTTCTGGTCGTGTAGTTCTTGCCGCAAGATGCTTGATCCGTTCGACAAGCGTGTTGCCTGCCTCTATATCAACACCAGCATCCTTATAGGTTAATGGCTTTGAGGTCATAATTTTTTCAATATAATTATTTTCACATGTTACCTTGGACGAATATTTTAAGAACAATGCGTAGTAAACGTCTCAGGACGATATAATAGGTTTTTCGCAGGTATGGGAAAACACCCACGAATCAAGACCTGTTAGCTGAATTATCTGCATGTTAACTAATTTATTACAAAGACGACGATCTGTCTCTATATCTCTAGCTAGGTACCTATTAGTTAGCGGCATATTAACGACTGCACTAATTGGTGAGGTCGGACACACCCTAGAAATAGCTTCGCCCTATACGGTTGAGGTTCATTTGGATCCGGAAGACCAAGATGCAGAGAAGAATGCGTATGTCACCGCATTGACAGAAGCCCTGATACGTATTACTGGCAGCAATATTGCGGCTAACACAGAAACAGCATCAATATTATTTGCAAATCCGATTCGTTACGTCTTGCAGCAAAAATTCGGAGTTAATAACACGTTGATTGTCACTCTAGATGGTCCGGCAATTGAACAGACATTGCGTGCTGCTAATGTTTCTGTATGGAGCTTAGACAGACCGCTCACGATTATTTGGTTAGCGGTTGATAGAGGTTTAGGAAATCGCGAAATTGTCTCAGCGGAAGACTCTGGTTATGGTTTTGATGGCGCGATTGTGCAAAATAATTTATTAAGGGAGAGATTGCATAGTGTAGCTACTCGTTACGGTGTACCTATCATTTTTCCATTGTTAGATATTGAGGATTTAGGGAACATCGGATTTATAGACATTTGGGGCGGATTTGATGCGTCGCTGCTTAATGCTTCATCGCGCTACAAGACGTCATCGGTGCTCGTCGGACGTATCAAAATTGATGATCCTGAACCCTCTCGTTGGACTTGGTACATTGGAGAGGACCGTATCGATTGGACAGGGGAACCGGAGCAAGCTATCGAAGAACTGGCTAAAGGCTTAGCTTTACGTGATGCAGGGCGTTCCCAATATGGTGATCAATTGTTTGAATTGGTTATATCGGGAGTTAATTCAGTTGATGCCTATGGACAGGTGCAGAGTTATTTGGAGAACATTGGAGGTATCCAGAGTGTAAAGGTGAAAATGGTAGTATCAAATCAAATCACGTACTTAGTTGAGTTTCTTGGGGGGAGTGAGCGGTTAAAAAAATCGCTAGCGTCAAGTGGTTTTTTGTTGGCAGAAAATGCGAACCATCCGACGAATTTTCCGAATTCTGAAAGCTCCGAGATGCTCCAAATTAATGCTTTATTTTATAGGTACGTTCATTGAAATTATTCGGTCTTAATATGGTTGGAGAAATTACTAGAATAATGAGAGTAGGGAGACTAGTTAAATGACGTTAAGTTGGCTCCCTAACTTTATTTCCATTGCACGTATTGCGCTTGTTGGACCTATTTTGATTTATATTCAAACAGAACAATATGGCTTAGCACTTGCACTATTTTTAGTTGCCGGTGTATCCGACGGTATCGATGGTTATCTAGCTAAGACTTTTGATTGGCAGACACGTTTAGGCGTGATATTGGATCCGTTCGCTGACAAGGTTCTGGTGGGTGTGACGTTTTTCGCAATCTTTATCAACGGTCTTGCCCCATTATGGTTTGCGGTACTAGTGATTTTTCGCGATATCGTCATTATGACCAGCGCAATCACCTACAATTTCTGTGTATCTAAGCTGCAAGGTGAGCCAACGCGCATAAGCAAGCTGAACACCGCTCTTCAAATCATTTTCATTATCTGCATATTAAGCGAAGCTGGGATTGGCTGGCCAGGGCAATTTTTCATCACTCTCATAGGTGCTGGTATGACGGTGACACTTATCGTCAGCAGTGTTGATTATCTCACTTCCTGGATGCGTGGAGCTAGAGAAAAACGCTTACGATTGAGAGCTGCTGAGGCGAAATAAATATGAATATAGTCCTCCGCACAAATTGGTTGATTGCTATGGCCTTTGTCGGGTGGCTTGTCTGGTTATTAGCACCAGTACTCACTCCTTTCATTGTAGCTACATTATTAGCTTACATAGGTGATCCATTTGCCGAGCGATTAGAGAGTTTTAAGCTTCCGCGCACTATTGCAGTAGTCGTTGTTTTTTTACTGACATTTTTAGGGCTTGGTTTGTTAGTACTGCTTGTTGTGCCACTTATTCATAGCCAAGTTGCGGCTTTTTTGACTGCATTACCAGCTATCGTTCTAAATGCTGAACAGGTATGGCTTCCAAATTTGACTGGACTTTTTGGGTTGAATTTTGACCAGGGGATTGGCTTAGGTGCCTTTGTCGGACGTTATGCTGACGTAGCTAGCAACTGGGCAGGTACCATTCTTGTATCCTTGTCAAAAAGTGGGGGAGCATTGGTTGCTGGAGTAATCAGCCTATTCCTAGTTCCCATTCTGACATTCTATCTCTTACGAGATTGGAATCAGATTTTAGCTCGGATGAGTAACTTAGTACCGGCCGCTCAACGAGATACAATATTGCAATTAGTTAGGGAGGCAGACGAGGTACTTGGTGCTTTCCTCAGGGGGCAGATTTTGGTTATGGCCTCTTTGGCAATTATTTATTCGATTGGCCTTAAGTTGGTTGGCCTAGAATTTTCGATTGCGATTGGTGTAGTTGCAGGCTTAGTTAGTTTCGTGCCTTACCTTGGCTTTATTTGCGGTATTTTGCTAGCTAGTTTGACGGTAATGCTAGAGCCGACACCACTAGTTGCATTTGCCGGCGTGGCGGGAACATTCGTACTCGGACAAATTTTAGAGAGTACTGTCTTGACTCCAAAGCTTGTGGGTGACCGCATCGGGCTCCATCCGGTTGCAGTTATTTTTGCGATTGCCGCAGGCGGGCAGCTTTTTGGGGTTTTCGGAATACTTCTGGCATTACCAGCAGCAGCCATATCGTCCGTCCTACTTAGATTCGCCTATAACGTCTATTTGAATCCCAACATTTCAGGTAAAGCGGTAACTAGTTCAACTCCACATATCGAGGAAACTCAGAATTGAGCCAGCTAGCTTTGCCACTGAAACTTCATGATCACGCCGTATTTGAAAGTTTCCTGCCGGCGCGGAATGAGACATTAGTTGCCTTTTTAATCGAGATTGTAAACGCTGCTTCTGGTCCTGGTGTATGGTTCTGGGGAGCAAAAGGGACGGGGAAAACTCATTTACTTCAGGCTGTCTGTGAGCGTGCGGGTAGTTATGCCCAGTATGTGCCTTTACGAGAACTGGTTGCGGCTGAGTCGGCGATTCTTGATGGACTGCAAAGCCGGCAGTTCGTTTGTATTGACGATGTAGATACTGTAGCCGGGGATGAGATATGGGAGCTGGCGTTATTCTCTTTATCCAACATGCTTACCGATTCGGGTGGGGTGATGATTTGCACGGCCTCTTCGGCCCCACGTAAATGCGGATTTGCACTTGCGGATCTGGGTAGTCGGTTTGGAAAACTCCCTGCATTTCATCTGCGTACTCTGGCAGAGTCAGAGCGTATCGAGGCGCTACAGTTAAGAGCACGATATCGTGGAATTGAGCTTCCGACAGAAACCGCCAATTATCTATTGACACGAAGCAAGCGCGATATGGCCAGCCTCTATGCAACCCTTGATAAACTAGATACAGAAGCGCTTAAAGCAAAGCGGCGGCTGACAATTCCATTTGTTAGGGAGATACTGGGAATTAGCTTAACTAGCTGAGTTTTACGGCTAAGCTGGCAATTCGTGTACCGAGTGCTCTGGCAACTTTTCGTTCTTCGTCGGAGAGACAGTCGGCGTCGCGATTCCAGGTAACATGGCTCGCGCCATAAGGGGAGCCTCCTGTCCTGGTGGATGATAGAGCCGACTCAGTAAAGGGTATTCCAACCAAAAACATTCCGTGGTGCAAAAGTGGAAGTGCCATTGTAAGCAGGGTTGTCTCTTGGCCGCCATGCAGGGTTGATGTCGATGTAAAAACTCCAGCCGGTTTGCTATTCAAAGTTCCTTTGGCCCATTCGGTACCGGTACTGTCTATGAAATGCTTTAAGGGCGCAGCCATATTACCAAAGCGGGTAGGGCTACCCATTACAAGTCCGCCGCATTCATGCAGGTCTTTTGCAACGACGTAGGGGGGGCCTTTTTCAGGGGGCTCGATGTCAGGGGTAGCTGTTAAAGCAGATAAGGCTGGTACAGTACGAAGTCTCGAAGTGGCAGCAGTTACGGTATCTATACCCAGACAAACTTCGCGCGCTAGAGCTTCGGTAGCCCCGAAGCGTGAGTAGTATAGTACTAGTATTTCATTCACAGTAGCTGCAAGACATTTTCTGGTGGTCGGCCGATAACGGCTCGTTCGTGTTTTTCATCAATCACAATTGGTCTCTGCAGAACTCGCGGATTTTGGTGTAACCAAGCTGCGAGGGCTTTCTCATCATTAACTGGCACAGAGTTTCCCGCATTCTTAAAGTCATCTTCGTTACGCCTCAGGATGTCTCTTAGCGGGATACCCAGTAACCGGGAAATCCTGAGTAAATTTTCACAATCTGGCGGTGACTCAAGGTACGGAATGATTGTTGGCTCAATACCTTTAGATTGGATTAATTGTAATGTTTTTCGTGATTTCGAGCAGCGAGGATTATGGTAGATAGTTAGGCTCATGATCTTATTATGTTTAATGCAAAAAATTTATAATGTCTTTTAACTGTAACAGTAATCCCTTTTTCCGTCAGGGTAGTTAGTTAGCTTGACGAAGCGTAGCACCACTTGTTAGCTTTGACCGGTGGAAAATAAAATAAGTCATGGTCGTCTTAGCGGAGCGGACAACAGATTTAAGTGTGCCGCCTTGCTTGCCGTACTGTGTTTGATATCTTCCTGTGCGGCAGGTCCTCCTGTACAAGAAATGAGTGATGCAAGGCAGGCCATTGCTGTAGCGCGAGAAGCCGGAGCTGCTGACCACGCACCAGACGCCTTACGTGCAGCGCAGGCATATTTAGACAGCGCGCTCCGTAACCTCGCAAAAAAAGAATATGAGCTTGCCAAAATTAACGCTATTGAGGCCAAAAAAGACGCGCAAAATGCGCTAGCGTTGGCAGCGGGTTCGTCGACTAAAAATCCTAATCCTTAAGTCAGAACATCATTAGCTATGTGTCGGTTGTTCAAAATAACTGGCCGTGTCCAGGGCGTGTTTTTCAGGGGAAGTACCCGAGATGTTTGTGTACGTTTAGATGTTAAGGGGCAAGCAGTTAATCTGATAGACGGTAGTGTTGAGGTGCGTATCTGCGGAGACAAGGCAGCTACCCAACAGGTCAGAAATTGGCTTAAGCGAGGACCCCCAATGGCACGAGTAAGTTTAGTGCGGGAGTTAGTGACACAATGCACCCGTCCACAGGACTTTCTGGTTCAATAAGTTTGTGCTATCTGTTGATATATTTAGATGGAAGTTCCTGATTGCCTTCTGGCTGGGTGGACCATGACGAAATCCACCAGCGTCCTTCATCCCAATATATCGATAAGCTATTGATACCACGGGATACTGCCGGACCATCCTCAGTATTACGAATTTCAAAGGTGCTCCAGACATGTGCTAGGTTGCCATACTGTTCGGTAATTCGCCCTATTTCTACTTCAAAGAACCCCTCGGTATAAGGTACTTCAATTGTGGTTTGCTCTGTTAGGAGGTTATGCCGTTGTGCTAACCCATTGTCATTGGTCCTGCTGATGATGGCATGCGGAGCATGTAATGACTCATCGCGTGCTGCATTGTAGCTGTATCCTATGGGACCAGAAACAACCTCGTAATACGCGGCAACTAAGGCATCAATAGTTTCAACATCAGTTGCTAGTGGATAGTCATTTGCATAATTATTGCTAACCATTGTGAAGCATATTCCAATCGTGATCAGTATTTTTCGTAAGGTTCTTTTCATTACAATTTTGCTCTAGTGTGAACTTGGTTTCCGGTGTGTTTTCTTAAGTTATTCTTATCTATAGTTTTTCAAAACAGTGCGATGGCATTCCAGAATTTATCGTTTAAACCACTTCAACCTAAGTTTTGTCAACACTTTATCAGGATATGTATTTTTACCCAGCGAACCATTGTAACGGGCTAGGGCTCGTTTCAAGTCTCCATTTTCAAGATCGATGTAATACTTTAGAATTGTGCAGCCGAAACGCAGATTGGTTGCAATGCGCATGAGGTTATCGTTAGGTCGGCCTATTTCATTAAGCCAGAAAGGCATGATCTGCATTAGACCTTGAGCGCCCGCAACTGAAATTGCGAAACGATCAAAATTACTTTCGATGTCGATCACAGCAAGAATTAATTCTGGGGGTAAATCGGCTCGGAGAGCTTCATAATGGACTCGCTGTAGAATTTCAATTCGCTCTCTTGGATCTTTGACCTGTGCCTCAAGACGGGCAGCCATATCTGTCAGCCATACTTGAGCTTCGAACTGATCCGGAAAGCTGTCCATTTGGTTTGCAGCCTCACCCAGCAATTCGATCAGTTCGCGTTCATGTAAATTCTGTGTAAGAGCAAAGGGTGAATAAATGGCGATAATGAATGAAATGAATAGGGTACTTCGCCGCTCGATTAGTCTTTGTATTTGTGCCAGTGAATGAAGCCTCCTGACTGAGTTTGTTTATGAAGGGGTGATTATTTGTAGCGCCTTATCGTATGCAATCATCTTAGCTTCTTCATCCCGACGGTGGCGGTATTCTAATTGTCCTACCTTAATCCCACGTTCGCTGATGACCAAGCGATGGGGAATGCCAATAAGTTCTGCGTCTGCGAATTTTACACCCGGGCGCGCATCACGATCATCTAATAAGACATCCAGGCCAGCAGCTTTAAGTTCTGAATAAAGCGTTGTCGCTACTTCGCGTACGGTTTCTGATTGATGCATGTTTATTGGTATTAAAACAACCTTAAATGGTGCTATCGACTCAGGCCAGATGATGCCTCGCTCATCATGATTTTGCTCGATTGCAGCCCCAACAATTCTAGTTACACCGATACCGTAACATCCCATAAACAACGTAGCGTCGTTGCCATCTTTATCTTGCACCGTAGCTCTCATTGCTTCTGAATAGCTTTGACCTAACTGAAAGATATGGCCAACCTCTATTCCACGAGCGATTTTGAGGGTTCCGGAGCCACTTGGCGTCGGGTCTCCGTCTTTAACATTGCGCAGGTCAACTGTTGTGGGTGTCTTAATATCTCGGCCAAAATTGACGCCGATGTAATGTTTTTCGAATTCATTAGCTCCGCAGACGAAGTCCGACATACATTTTGTCGCGTGATCATAGTAAACTGGGATGTCCAGCCCAATAGGACCGACATAGCCTGGGGTACACCCTATTATCTCTTGTATGGTTTCTGGGTTAGCCATGGTCAATGGTTCAGTGACGTTTGGCATTTTACATGCTTTGATAGCATTGAGCTCATGGTCCCCACGTATTACAAGAGCTACAGGACCTTTTTTACCTTCGACAATTAGGGTTTTTAGAATTTTGTCCGGGCCTATTTCTAAGAGTTCGGTAAGAGTTTCTACGGTTTTTGTTTTGGGTGTTTCAATTTTTTCTAAATTCACTTTTGCCGCTGCTCTTTTACCATCTTCAGGCACCGTAGCTGCAGTTTCCACATTTGATGCGTACCCGTCTTCGTCGCACCATGCAATAGCATCTTCCCCTGAATCGGCTAAAACCATGAATTCTTGTGAACGATTGCCACCGATTTCTCCGCTGTCCGCGTCCACGACCCTGAATTTCAGTCCTAGCCGCTCAAAAATAGCCGTGTATGCAGCGTGCATAGCTTGGTAACTTTGCTCAAGGCCACTTTGATCTAGGTCAAATGAGTAGGCGTCTTTCATTATAAATTCTCGCGCCCGCATCACACCAAAACGTGGTCGAATCTCGTCTCGGAATTTAGTCTGCACTTGATAGAAATTAATCGGTAATTGCTTGTAACTTCGGAGTTCACGCCGAGCAATGTCGGTTATAACTTCTTCGTGTGTGGGGCCAAAGCAAAAATCCCTGTCGTGTCGGTCGCGCATACGCAGCAGCAGGTTGCCATATTTATCCCAACGCCCAGTCTCTTTCCAGAGCTCCGCCGGCTGCACTGCTGGCATTATTAATTCCAATGCTCCAGCACGATCCATTTCCTCGCAGACAATCTTTTCAACACGACGTAATACTCGCAAACCAAGTGGCATCCATGTGAAGAGCCCAGCCGCAAGCCGACGAATAAGCCCGGCTCGCAACATGAGCTTATGGCTGATAATTTCTGCTTCAGCAGGAGTATCTCGTAAGGTTGTTAGTCCAAATTTACTGAAACGCATGTATAGTCTGTTTCCGCTAGCTGTGGCGGTCGTATTCTACACGAGAGTAGATGTTGCTGGTCCGCCGTTCCTCAGAAATTAGAAGAATTTTATTTATCACATAATGAGCCAATGATAAGAGAGTGTTTTGAGAGACAGGAGTAACCCTTTTTTAGCGCCGGAAGGCATACCATTTATCGCTGCTGTTGGTATTTTAGTGATCGTTTCCTGGAACTTGTTAGGGTTAACTTTCACGATCATACCCATATTAGTATTAATTTGGTTATTCCTCATATTTCGTGACCCGATGCGCGTAAGTCCAGCTGCGCCACTAGGTGTGTTAAGTCCCGTCGATGGCGTGATTGTTGGCGTTGGCCTCACAAACCAGGGATCGATACATCCGGAAGCACATAAGATAATTATCGCGGTAAATAGTTTAGGGACCTATACTGCTCGTTGTCCCGCGGAAGGAAAAATTATGGATATACGTGTATCCAGAAAAGACGGACGAACTACTCCCTCAGAAAATGGCCTATGGGTACAGACTGACGAGGGAGACGATGTTGTGTTGCAGTTTAACGGCCATCGTTTTAACGTCGCGCCGCGTGCATTTCTAGGTTATGGAGAACGAGTAGGGCAGGGACAGCGCTGTGCTTATCTTAGACTGACGCGCGTGGCCGAAATACAAATATCAGCTGATAGTCGGATCCTGGTAAATGTTGGGCAGAAGGTGTTGGCAGGTGTCGATGTTCTTGGGGAACTGCCGAGCCATTAAATTTAGGAATTTATGTAAAGCATGAGGGAGGAATAGTGGAAGCGGAAGTACGGCGCCAAACTTATCTAAAGGCCCTTGAGATAGATTTCTACTTGCTGCGTGGACAAAACGGAGTAGCGGAATCAAATATTGCTTCGGAGTCTGAGAGTTTTTCAGCAGACACATGGGATGTACTGCGTGGTTCAATTGCTGAGTGTACGCGCTGTGCCCTGCATCAAACGCGGACTCAGACTGTGTTTGGTGTTGGTGATCCCACTGCTGATTGGATGATTATAGGAGAAGCGCCCGGGCAGGAAGAAGATCGTCGTGGTGAGCCATTTGTAGGTAGGGCGGGAAAGTTACTTGACCAAATGCTTCGTTCTGTGGGCCTCGACCGAGAATCGGTGTTCATCGCAAATATCCTTAAATGCCGACCGCCAAATAATCGTGATCCTATTCAGGAAGAAGCATCGGCTTGCCGGAATTATCTCGAACAACAGATAGATTTTGTGCGGCCCAAGATAATTCTTGCTGTTGGACGTGTGGCTGCTCAGCAACTGTTGTTGACTGACACGCCCGTAGGTCGCATGCGCGGCAAGAAGTATTGCATGCCCGATAGGGAAATACCTGTTGTCGTAACATATCATCCTGCTTACTTGCTTAGAAGTCCGACACAGAAGAGAAAGGGTTGGGAAGACCTGTTGTTCGCCCGAAAAATTTTGCGGGAAGTAGAGTTGTGATTACTCCTGCTCCTCGGGTTCCTAGCCAGATCAGAGTGATGGACACTAATGATATTGGTCAAGTATCAGATATCGAACAACGGAGTTATGAATTTCCATGGGGCCACCGTGTATTTCGTGACTGTTTGTTAACGGGCTATCACTGCATAGTACTGGAACGCACAGATACTGTGGCTGGCTACAGCATTCTTTCTGTCGCTGCCGGAGAGGCTCATATTCTTAATCTTTGCGTAGATCCTAGATACCGACAACTGGGTTACGGTGAGAAATTACTCGATGACATCCTGCGAAGAGCGGCACTAGCTGAGGTCAAAGAGATATTTCTTGAGGTCAGACCATCTAACAGGAAGGCTATTGGGTTGTATCGGAAGAAAGGCTTTCGCCAAATCGCCGATCGTCCGTCGTATTATCGTGCCTATGAAGGTCGTGAAGATGCTGCGGTTTTTTCAAAACGAATCAAGAAATTTTGATTGTTGATGCTTGCGGCACATAATTGGGTCTTCGGTGGCAAACTTTATGGAGGCGTTGACGTCTTCTTTTGCTAAACTCCCGCCTCTTTATTCCTAACCAAGTTCTCTTATGTCGATCCTATGTGATGAAGTTAAACGCAGGCGCACATTTGCGATAATTTCTCATCCTGATGCTGGAAAGACTACTTTGACCGAGAAATTATTGCTTTTCGGCGGGGCTATCAATATGGCTGGGACAGTCAAGGGTCGAAAAGCAAGCCGGCATGCAACTTCAGATTGGATGGCACTTGAACAGCAGCGCGGCATCTCGGTAACGTCGTCGGTTATGCAGTTTCCTTACCGTGATCGGATTATCAATTTACTTGATACGCCTGGACATGAAGATTTTTCTGAAGATACCTACCGTACCCTCACCGCTGTTGATTCAGCACTTATGGTTATCGATTGCGCCAAAGGCGTTGAACAGCGGACAATCAAGTTAATGGAGGTTTGCCGACTCCGCGATACGCCGATCATGACTTTTGTAAATAAACTTGATCGGGATGGGCTTGAGCCCCTTGAGTTAATTGATGAAATCGAATCGGTGCTTGGAATTGAATGTTCCCCAGTTACGTGGCCAATTGGTATGGGTCGTGAGTTAAAAGGCACTTATCATTTGTTACAGGACCGTATTTTTCTTTATGAGCCAACAGAGAAGGGCAGGGCATCGAATATTGAGGTGGTTGATGGAATAAATTCTGAGCTGGCTACAAAAGTATTAGGGGAGGACGCAATTCGTTTTCGTGAGGAAGTCGAATTAGTTAAGAGCGCATGCCCGCGGATGAATGTTGATGATTACATTGCTGCTAAGCAAACGCCTGTGTTCTTTGGCTCAGCTATTTCAAATTTTGGTGTCAAGGAATTACTAGATGAGTTTGTTGATCATGCGCCGTCACCAGGTTCCCGATTAAGTGAGACACGTGCAGTTCATTCCGATGAGTTAGACCTAACTGGTTTTATTTTTAAGGTACAGGCTAATATGGATCCAGGACATAGGGACCGGATCGCATTTATGCGTATTTGTTCAGGAGAATATCGAAAGGGTATTCGATTGAAACATGTTCGAAGTGGAAAAGAAATGAAAATTGCCGATGCCATTACTTTCATGGCCGCAGATCGTCAACATGCTGAGATAGCGTATGCGGGTGATATTATTGGGTTGCATAATCACGGCACAATCAACATTGGTGATAGTTTTACTCTAGGAGAAAATCTAAAATTTTCCGGTATCCCGAGCTTCGCTCCGGAAATTTTTCAGCGAGTCATACTGAAAAACCCGCTTAAATTAAAAGCGCTGAAAACCGGCTTAGAACAACTTTGCGAAGAGGGTGCGACGCAATTATTTAAACCTGTGCGCAACAATGATCTGATTTTAGGAGCGGTAGGGCCACTGCAGTTTGACGTTGTTGCACATCGTTTACAGCATGAATATAAAGTTCAATGCCAGTTTGAGGCAGTTAATGTTTCAACTGCCCGTTGGGTTGAATCGAAAAGCGCGAGGAAGTTAGAAGATTTTAAGAAAAAGGCACACGATAATCTTGCCTTGGATCACAGCGATCGCTTAGTTTATATAGCTCCAAGTAAAGTGAATTTGAACCTTACCCGGGAGCGGTGGCCAGATATTGTTTTCTTGGAAACCCGCGAGTACTGATAACGGGTAAAGAACAAAGCTACCTTGAGGCCTGATTTCAGCAGCTTTATGTGAGAGTTTTTAGACGCTTGAGTTGTTCGTCAAGCTTAGTAATTTTTTGTTCAAACTCGCTGACACGCATTTTTTCTTGCTCGACGACTTTTGTGGGAGCATTTTTAACAAAATTTTCATTCTCAAGCTTCGTGATTGCTTTCTTCAGATTGCTGTTTGCCTTTTCTCGTTGCTTTGTAAGCCGTGAAATTTCTGTATCAGGGTCGATTAGACCCTCCATTGGGACGAGAATCTGCATAGTTCCCAACAATGCGGTGGCAGTTGGCGGAGATTTTTCTCCATCATGTAGAACGCGCACAGATGTGATTCGGCCAACCTGCTTTAAAAGTTCCAAGTTGCGCTGAACAAAGCGACAGTCACTTTTTTGAGCCTCTTTCAATAGTACAGGTAGATTTTTGCCAGGCGATATATCCATTTCTCCGCGAATTTGTCGGATACCTAGAATGAAATGCATTATCCATTGCAACTCTGTTTCTGCCTCTTTGTCTATTAGCTTCGAGCTTGCTTCGGGATATGGTTGGCGCATAATTGTCTCACCATTAATGCCTGCAATTGGTGCGATTTGCCCCCAGATTTCTTCTGTAATAAACGGTGTCAGGGGGTGCAGTAACCTGAGAATTTGCTCTAGGACATTAATCAGCGTGCTCCGGGTACCCCTTTTTTCTGCATCTGAAATGTCTGTTGACTGAAGTATGGGTTTTGATAACTCAAGATACCAATCACAGAATTCATGCCACGTGAATTCATAGATTGTCTGTGCTGCGAGGTCAAGCCGGTAATTTTGAACCTGTTTATGCATATTGGAAATAGTTTGTTGCAGGCGAGAAATGATCCACCGATCGGTTGTGTTGAGTTGGATATCTTTGTTATCAAAACTTTCAGTATTTAGCAGAACATAACGGGAAGCGTTCCAAAGTTTGTTACAAAAATTTTTGTAACCTTCAATCCGTCCTAAATCAAAACGGATGTCACGCCCAGTGGTTGCTAGCGAGGCAAATGTAAAACGGAGTGCGTCCGCACCATATTCCTTAATGCCATCCGGAAATTGAAGCTTGGTGGCATCTGCGATCTTCGGTTTCATATGCTCCTGCATTAAACCCGTTGTCCTTTTCGACACCAGAGTATCTATATCAACGCCATTGATCAGGTCGAGGGGGTCTAGCACATTACCCTTCGATTTTGACATTTTCTGACCATCTTGATCCCGGATCAGTCCATGGATATAGACCTCACGAAATGGAACCTCGCCCATGAATTTAAGTCCCATCATAATCATCCGGGCCACCCAGAAAAAAATGATATCGAAACCTGTTACTAGTACTTGTCCCGGATAGAAAGTTTTTAACGAATCGGTATTTTCAGGCCAGCCTTGCGTAGTGAATGGCCATAATGCGGATGAGAACCAAGTATCCAGCACGTCATCATCTTGGTTAAGTGCAATAGAATCACTAAGGTTATGTTTTTTTCTGGCTTCCGCTTCATTTCGACCGACATAGATGTTGCCTTTGTCGTCGTACCAAGCCGGTATCCGATGACCCCACCAGAGTTGCCTGCTAATGCACCAGTCTTGAATATTATGCATCCAATCAAAGTAGGTTTTGGACCAGTTCTCAGGTACAAAACGAATTTGACCATTCTCGACAGCCTGTATAGCTGGTTTCGCTAGGGGTTGGATATTGACGTACCACTGATCCGTCAAATACGGTTCCACCACCGCCCCACTACGGTCACCGCGCGGTAGTTTTTGGACATGTTTTTCCACTTCAGCAAGAAGCCCGATGGCTTTCAGGTCAGCCACTATCTGTTTTCGTGCTTCGAAGCGGTCCATGCCTTGGTATTTTTTTGGCGCTGACTCATTAATCGCTGCATCATCATCAAAAATATTAATCAGTTCTAGATTGTGGCGTTTTCCAACTTCGTAATCGTTGAAATCATGTGCCGGTGTCATTTTGACGCAACCTGAACCAAAATTTGGATCGACGTAATCGTCAGCGATTATAGGTATCAGCCTATCAACGAGCGGAAGCTGTACATTCTCCCCCACTAAATGTTTGTAACGTTCATCGTCTGGATGAACCGCTATGCCACTATCACCTAACATCGTTTCGGGGCGAGTTGTTGCGACAACCACATGCTCCTCTCCTGAAGCGAGAGGATAACGGAAATGCCAGAGGCTGCCGGACTCATCTTCTTGTAATACTTCGAGGTCAGAAAGCGCCGTATGTAATACCGGATCCCAGTTAACAAGCCGTTTACCCCGATAGATCAAACCTTCCTCATAAAGTGTTACAAAGACTTCAATTACCGCAGTCGATAGATCCTCATCCATGGTGAACCGTTCTCTGGACCAGTCCACGGAAGCTCCCATACGCCGGAGTTGCTGATTAATTTTTCCGCCAGACTCATTTTTCCATTTCCATACTCGCTCAATGAATTTTTCTCTTCCGAGTTCCCGTCTTGATGTGCCTTCATTATTAAGTTGACGCTCGACTACCATCTGGGTGGCTATCCCAGCGTGGTCTGTACCTGGTTGCCACAATGTGTTGTGCCCCATCATTCTGTGATACCGGATCAAAGCGTCCATAATCGTATCCTGAAATGCGTGACCCATATGCAACGTTCCTGTGACATTGGGTGGCGGAATCACAATGCAGTAAGGAACATCCGCACCGGATGGCATGAACCAGCCATGTTGTTCCCAGCGTTCGTATTGACGCTGCTCGATTTCCTTGGGTTGGTAAGCCTTTTCCATTTAATAAGTGTACATATCTTTGCGATAAGTACTTTTATGCTTCAGTTACAGTTTGTGGGTGTTGAGTGTATGTCCCTGTCCGCGATAATCAACAAATCTTTGTCGGCTAACAGATCGACATGCATCATCGGAGCTCACTATTTCTGCAATCCGGGGAAAAGCTTCTGCTCTATCCGGAATGGTTTCAGCGAGATTAATTAATAGGTCACATTCTTCACTCGGCAGGCTATCACAGCTAATGGTCACAGGCGCATTTGCGTGATCAGGGGCAGTTCCGAGAGCCTGATGCGGGACAAAGCTGTCGTCACGAAATGTCCAGAGCAGAGTATCTAGTTTCTGCACGGTTTCAGCGTTATCTACATTAATGTGTACGCGATTTTCTAGCTTATAAGCTTTCTCTGCAAGACGACACGCGAACTGTTGGCGAACGAATTCCCCATCGCTTGGAAGGATGTAGAAATCAACTTTTGCCATAGTCAGAGAGTTTTTCCAGCACGTCGAAGTAAGAACTCAGACAGCATGGGTACTGGTCGACCTGTACTTCCTTTGGCTGCTCCTGAGCGATAAGCAATGCCAGCAATATCGAGATGAGCCCAGTTCAAACCTTCTGCAAATTTACCGAGGAAACAGCCAGCCGTGCTGGCCCCAGCATCTCGACCACCGATATTCGCAAAGTCAGCAAAATTGCTTTTTAGCTGTTCTTCATAATCCTCCCCAAGAGGAAGGCGCCACCCTTGGTCATCGGCTGAGACGCCGGCATCATGTATTTCTTGGGCGAGATTATCGTTATAACTCATGATTCCAGTGCGATGCTTGCCAAGCGCAACTACGCAGGCGCCAGTGAGTGTTGCCACATCAATTACGAGGTCCGGTTTAAATCGACGGGCATAAGTAATAGCGTCGCATAGTATTAGCCGCCCTTCGGCATCGGTATTGAGAATCTCGATTGTTTGTCCCGACATACTTTTTATAATGTCACCTGGTCGGGTTGCTGTTCCACTGGGCAGGTTTTCACACGCAGGAACCACAATATTGAGGTTGATTGGTAATTGAAGGCTAGCTATGACAGTCATTGTGCCGATGACAGAAGCAGCCCCACACATATCAAACTTCATCTCGTCCATCGCTAGCGCAGGCTTTAAAGATATCCCGCCAGCGTCGAAAGTAATGCCCTTGCCGATTAACACCAAAGGCTTATCCTTTTTAGCACCTTTATACTGCATTACTATGAGTTTGGCAGGCAATGCAGTTCCTCCAGTCACAGAAAGAAAAGATTGCATTCCCAGTCGTTTAATTTCTACTTCATTTAGAACTCTAGTCGAGACATTAGGGTAACGGCGCGCAATTTTCTGTGCCGTTCGTGCAAGGTACGACGGAGTACAAATATTTGGGGGCAGGTTACCGAGGTCTTTAGCAAGTGCGACTCCTTCGGCAATTGCAAAACCATGTTGAGCACCACTGATTGTTTTTGTTGCTTCGCCTCGTGAGTCAATTGCTATTTCTATTTTTGTCAGTGCCGGTGTCGACGGGCGCCGACTACTTTTTGTTTCATTAAACGAATATAAAGCATCACATATTGTTTCGACCGTGTGTCTGGCGCGATAGTAGGGATTAATACGTGACGATTGTTCTAGGCCAAGATAGCTTACTACATTGCGGATTTTGGCAGCTTTGATTAGTTTGGTTGCAAGTTTTAATGCTTGCCTTAGCTGCTTTGCACTCAACTCTTTATTTTCGCCTAAGCCAACGACTAAGACGCGTTTCGCTCGTATATCAGGAATGGATGTCAACATTATACTAGTGCCGGCTTTTCCACTGATGTCGCCGCTTGCAACAAGCTTTTTTAGGTATCCGTCGCTAGCTTCGTCAATATCAGCAGCTCCTGTATCTTTTAGGCCCTTTTTATATACACCAACAATAATGCAGTCACAGGACTTCCTAGAAGCTGCCAGTGTTGTGGTTGCTAGTTTCATAATGAGTCATTCCGTTTGTTAGTTTTCTTTAGTAGGCTGCATATCCTGCCCTCTAGACATTGCTGCCGCAAAAAAAATTTTGTAGCTACTATTTCTTAATATTTTTACATTTTGGCGGGCAGGAGGCTGTCCTCGAAAAAGTAAAACGGGTAGTCTACCCGATCAAGCTGTATATCGGGTGCTTACATCGGTTTCATAATTGGACAATAGCTGATATGAAAATGTTGCCTATATTGGATCGATACATTTTTCGTGAAATCGCACAGTCATGGTTGGCAGTCACCGCGGTGCTTCTAGCAATATTGCTCACCAACCAGTTCGCCCGGGTATTAGGTGATGTAGCCAAGGATAAATTACCAAAAGATGCCGTTTTTCAGATTATTGGCCTTACAGCACTTCAATATTTAACCTTTTTGGTCCCTATCGCTCTATTTTTATCCATCATGCTCGGGCTTGGTCGTTTGTACCGGGATGGTGAGATGCCCGCGATGATGGCATGCAGTCTTGGGCCTGCAGATATATACCGACCTGTTTCTTGGTTGCTAATACCACTCGCAATAATTGGTGGTTGGTTGGCAACATCGGTCACGCCAATGACTGTGAGTGAAATTGAGCGCATTGATGCAGAAGCTCGGCGTTCAGCAGATCTTGCGAGTATCGAGGCCGGACGATTTACGTCTGAAGCACATCAGAACGGAATTGTATATGCGGAAAGTGTTGTAGGGCAGGGCATAGTGGAAAAGGTTTTCTTGCAGAGAAGACAAGGTAGTAATGTTGAAGTAGTGATTGCTGAAGAAGGAGAACAGAAAGCGTCGGACGACTCTGAGACACGTTATTTTGTTTTACGTAATGGTCGCCGTTACGAGGGTGTGCCGGGTACAACCAATTTCATGGTAGTGGAGTTTGCCGAACATGGTATTCCGTATCGGCTGCCAGATATAGAAGATACGGAGCGGGAGCCAAACGCTAAGAAAACCAGGGAGTTGGTTGGATCTGATGATAACGAAGAAATCGCAGAGCTCCATTGGCGATTCGGAATACCCTTGGCAACAGTAGTGTTAGCGATTATTGCTGTGCCCTTAAGCCGTACCCAGCCCCGACAGGGCCGTTACAGTAGGCTCATCATTGGCTTGCTGGTATTTATTGTCTACTTTAATTTATTGATTGCAGGCAAGGCCTGGATAGAGCAGGGTCGGGTGATAGCCCTTGTTGGATTGTGGTGGGTTCATGGCGGAATGCTAATTGCGGGGCTATCGCTTCTAGCTGTGCAGAATGGTTGGCACAAAAGAATATTTGCCATTAGGAAAATCTCATGAGTGTGTTGTCGCTTTACCTTATGCGCACCATATTGATGAGTACATTATTGGTAGTACTCGTGTTACTCGCATTAGCTGGGTTGTTTGAATTTATAGGACAGCTGGATGCAACGGAGGGTCAGTATGGAATATTCCAAGCCTTATTGTTCTCTTTATTGCGGCTTCCGCAACTCGCGTTTGAAATATTACCTATTGCCGCGTTGATTGGCGCACTGCTTGGTTTGGGTTCGCTATCGAATAATAGTGAACTGGTAGTGATGCGTACTGCTGGCTTATCTGTCATGACGCTTGCAGGAATGGTCGCTTTGTCCGGCATGGCGATTATGGTTGTGACCGCGCTAATTGGTGAGTTCATTGCGCCACCATTGGATTACTTTGCAAGAAATATGCGAAATGAGGCTCGGTACGAGCAACAAGGTCGTGATGTAGGTAATGCAGCATGGGTAAAAGATGGTCCTGTAATTCTGCACTTAGAAAAAATTAATACTGAGTTTGAATTTGGTGCACTCTACCTTTTTCGATTCAACGAGGATAATTCACTAGCCTCCATTGCACGTGCTGAGAATGCGGGTATTGATGACACTGAAAATTGGATTCTGGAAGATGTTAAAGAGACTCGTTTTGATAATGATTCTGTGCAGGTTATCGAATCCTCTGTCGCCGTTGAATCTTTCGGAATGAATGCAGAAATGCTTGGAATTACACTTGTCAAACCTGTGAGCCTTTCCGCCCGAGGTTTGATGAGTTATATCAGTTACCTCAAGAAAAATAGTCTCAATGCAGAGCGCTATGAAACGGAATTCTGGGCCCGCATGGCACGGACAGTCACTATCATTGTGATGCCGGTACTGGCACTCGCATTTGTATTCGGTTCTCTTCGGTCAACAGGCTCCGGTAGCAGACTTATGGTAGGTATTCTTATCGGCCTCGCATATTTTTTAGCCAGTGAGATGACAGCTAATTCCGGTCAGGTTTTTAATCTCAATCCAGCTCTTGTCACTTGGCTGCCGTCCATGGCTTTGCTGGGCTTAACAGCATTTGCATTAAATCGCGTCCGTTAACTCTCATTACGGCTTCCCTTTGGGTCGTGCAGAAGACGGGTGCCCGAAATCCGGTCATGCCAGGTAAGGTTGTGAGTATCCCAAAGTTGCCACCAGTACCCTAAGCCAAATGGTAGCCACGATAATAATGCAGCAAAAAACCTTATAGTCGAAGTAATGCAATCAGGGTGTTCGCCATTCATTGTTTCGATACGGAGTTTCCATGATTGCATACCAAGAGTGCGCCCAGCTTTAACCCAAAACCCGATGAAAAATGACCATACCGTCGCAAACAAGGTAAGGCTATATATCCATTCTCCCGGCTGCATGGGTTTGCCGCTACGCAGTGCTACAAAAAATATGGTTACAAGGAATAACAGGGCTATTATGAGCAATGTATCGTAAATAATGGCACCGAAACGCCGAAGTAATGACGTGTTATGCATCGGTTCTCACAATCGTATCTCGCTGCTTGTATTCTCGCCCCAGCCAAAGCGCAATGCCGCCCCAGATGCAAGCAAACGGGACCATGATGATCGATGTGCCTGAAAGGCCAACGGCAGCTACCATGAAACGTACAGCCCATGTTCCGATGACATCACCGGTGCGATAAAGCACGGTATCAATGAAATTTTTTGCTTTGTATTTTTCCTCTGTCGTGACGACTGAGTAAAGCATATCGGACGTTGGCTTGGTGAGGCCGAAGCCCAAAGCTCTGCGCACCACGGTTAATATCGCAACCACAGCAAGTGTTGGTTCAAGTGCGAGAACTGCAAAGCCGATGACTGAGACAATTGGTAGCAATGACAATGTGATACCGATGCCAAAACGAGCGACCACTTGCTTAACGATGACTAGCTGACCAAGCATCGCAAGAGCGTTTGTTGCTATATTAATATCTGAGAAGAACTGAGTTCGTTCATCCGCATTGGTAATGGCATCTTCTACCAAAACAGCAGTAAACATGTAAAGGGCAGTGCCAAGAAGGCTCGCGATTGCCGATGCGATAGCCATGGCGATAAAATATCTTGATTGGAAGACGTTGGTTATTCCAGCGAACGGGCTCCCGCCTAATGGTTTGTTGCTTACAGCTGTTTCCGGCTTTGATTGTTGGGGTTGAGCTTCCAGCCAGGTTCTTAGTTGGGCTATGCAATAAATGCCAATTAGAAGAAGCCCAGCCGCAAACGGAAACAAATTCTGGAAACCGATATCAACGACCAACATGCGCGTGGTAATTCCACCAATAACTGCGCCAATGCTGCCACCAGCACTGATCATGCCAAATAGGCGGCGTACTTGCCCCCGTGTATAGATGTCAGCCATAAAACTCCAGAAAACGGAGACTACATACAGGTTGAAAACACTGACCCAAATAAAAAATACTCTGCCGAGCCAGACATAGCTTAGGTTGCGATCCACTGCATATGTAAAGAGCGCCCAAAAGATCAAAATATTGATGATGAAAAAATAATAAATCCAGGGTAGGAATTGCTTTCTGGGATAGCGAGATGCGACCCACCCAAACAATGGTGTCGCGATCAGCATTGTTACGAATGTGCCGACAAACAGGTAAGGGATGGTTTCTGGACCGCTGGCGACAGCCATTGCTTCACGGACTGGTCGCAGCATGTAATAAGATCCGAGGATGCAGAAAAAATAAGTGAATGACCACCCCGCTGCTGCAAATTCGACAGATTTAGGACCGAAGACCTTTGTTACTAAGGCAACAATTCTGCGTGAGTAGATTTGCTTAATTGTTTTTCCTGCCATTCGGACTCAAATTCCTCTTTATTCTATAGCCTACTCTCGGCATGATACCGCCACAAACTAATAAAAGGAGACCAATTGTGGAATATGTTGCAATAGTTACCGGACTCACGTTATTACAGGTTTTTATTTTTTCAATCCAGGTCGGGCAGCAGCGAGGTAAACATGATGTCAAGGCGCCTGCTGTTACTGGTCATCCGGAGTTTGAGCGGGCATACCGTATACACCAGAACACCATTGAACAGGTAATCATATTTCTCCCATCGTTGTGGATTTTTGCTACTTATTGGCGGCCAGACATTGCCGCCGGGTTAGGCCTTCTTTTTATTGTAGGTCGGCAGGTATACCGCGGTGCTTATATGGAAGATCCAACCAAACGCGCTGCAGGTTTTGCTACTGGCGCAATTGCGATATTAGTACTTCTGGTCGGAGGATTAATCGGCGCCATTATGAAGGTGGTGTGACGGCTTAGTGAAACTGATGGCTTGCTTGATTACGCTCGAAGATTTACACCTTAATAATCACGAACTAGGATTATATTGCGCAATATGTGATCGATGGGGTGTGGCCGAATTGGATCGCCTTATCGCGACTGGGCATGGAAGTCGAGTGTTGGTTAATACCCATTTCCGGTGCCGTGATTGTAGTGCAGTTGTGGAAAAGCAAGTTCGTCCACCTGTACCGAAGTTTAGCGGTACATTGCCATATATCTTGCCCCAATCTAATTCTTACTGAGCCAACAAATAGATGAAAAAAATTGATTTCTGGTCGCTGGTAAAAATCTTATTGACGCTGGCGATAGGAATTACGTTGGCCGTTAGTCTCGCTGATTGCGGTGGTTTGTTTGAGTGTTACAACCCGCTAAAGAATTAAGTTAATACAGACACTATATGAAAAATATATTAGTGATATTTTTATTGCTATTCAGTCACGGATCGGCTGCAGAGAAATATGTCTGTTCCTATTTTATAGATGATGAAGTGTTTAATGAGTCTTATGAGAGGTCGGGGCCAGTGTTTGTGAAAACTATAAATGATCTAACTGAGTCACAATGGGAGATCGTATTCGAGAATGATAGGGCGATTACCCTGCAAGCAACGTATGCATGGAATCCTGCTGTGGCACCCAAAAGCTTAACGATATTGATAGATAAGGTTAAAAATACATTTGTTAGGGGCGGACTTAAATACAAAGTTCCAATAGATGTTACTGAAGGGATATGTACTGTTGTTAATTAAGCTCATTGTTTAATTAAAAGTTGGCTAATGATTTTTAATCTGTTGGACTAAAAACTCTCTAGTGTCATTAAGCAAGTGTCTACGGGATGGCTCATTAACATACATCATGTGTCCTCCACCATAATACGTGTAAGTGACTCGATCGGCTGGAATATCATGCCGGTTTAACGTGTATTCAGCGTCAAAGAACGGTGTAACAAGATCATAATACCCAGAGGCAACGAGCAAGTTTAAATCAGGATTTATGCGCATAGCCTGGGATAGTTCACGAGCGGTATTAACAAACATTGGCTCCCATGATTGGTCATCAGGCACTGTTCGATAGCGCCAATTTGCGGATAGCTCCGGATGTGCAGGCGCTAAATATTTTCTTTCCCAGTTCACATTAAGGTCTGTTCGCATGTAATCCATAACCGCTGCTTTAAATGCCGCTGAAATAGCACTGCTTGCGAAATCTACACCGGCCTCCGCAGCAAGATCATCGAGATCGTCCCCCTTGTAGCGAGCATCAGCATGGCCGATAGCTAGCCCCTCATCGCGCAGCAACTCCTTTGCAAAACGCCAGCCCTGAATCCTCAAATTTGCACGCTCAATATACTTCGGACTAAGGCCCGTAAAATACGCGAGGCGATCTCTTACTCTACGTCGTTCGTCGGTACCGAGACTACTGCCTTTGAATAAGGCTGGTAAAAGCTCATCCGTGGCGAATGCCCTGGATTGGTCAAGAAAAACTTCGAGACTCTCGGGCTTAGGGTTTATTTTTCCGTGATACCATGCGGCCGCGGACATTGTGGGTAAATAAGTGATGTGCGCAATTATGTTGTCGCGTATGTATGGTGTTGAACCTTGATAGTCTAGTGCTTGGGATACAAAAATAATCCCGTTTAGCCCAATCATTAACTCATGTTCAAGAATTTTTGCCACGGCGGCTGCGCGAGTAGTTCCGTAACTTTCGCCAAGAAGGAACCGTGGTGAGTTCCACCGTCCATTTTCAGTGATCCAAGTTTGAATGAACTCGGCAATAATTTGAGCATCTTCGTTAAGGCCCCAAAATTCTGTATTGTCATGGTCGCCAAGCGGTCTTGAAAAGCCGGTGCCTACCGGATCAACAAAGACTAAATCCGTGACATCGAGGATTGTTTCGTTGGAATCTACAAATTGGTAGGGAGGAGGTCCAGGATAATCAGCATCACTTGGGACCGATACTCTTTTGGGTCCATACGTCCCCATATGTAGCCATATCGATGCGGAGCCCGGACCACCATTCCAAAGAAAAGTTACAGGCCGGACTTCGTTCTCAGATAAGTTCTTTTTGGTGTAAGCGAAGGTGAAGATGCTGGCTTTTGGTACGCCATATTCATTTCGCACATATGTTTCTCCAGCGGTGGCAGTGTAATTAATCAATTGCCCATTGAACCTTGCGCGATGTTCGGTCACAAAGGATGTCAATTCGGGTACTGGCGTGGATTTTTCGTTTTCGCCCCAGGCAGTGGGCGCGAGTACAAAACTGCTAAAGATGAAAGTCATCTTTATTATCTGCTTTTTCATCATTTAACTATCCGTTCCTGCATTACTCAATGAGCTTAACAAAAAGTTACTTAAAATATTGAATGGGCCAATTGGCCCGATTTAAAAAAAATCGATTCTCGTCGGATTTGGCCTTCCGGAGAGCCCGGCATTAGAATAGCCAGTGTGAATTCCCAAATTCTTGGTTTACTTGTTGGCTCAGTCCTAGCTGCCGGGTGTAGCATTCAGGAGGATCCATATGCCGGTACGGAAATAGGCAAAAATAACGCTGCTATTGATGCTGTGTTTGCAGATTGGGACTTACCACGATCCCCTGGGTGTGCCTTGGCTGTCGCGAGAGATGGATCACTTTTATATTCGCGCGGTTATGGGTATGCCAACCTTGACTACGATATTCCGATTACACCGCAGACATTATTTGACGTCGCCTCGGTTACTAAACAATTCAGTGCTGCAAGTCTCACGATGTTGGCTCTGGATGGCAAAGTGTCATTGGATGACGATGTTCGCAGGTGGCTTCCAGAACTGCCAGTCTACCAATCACCGATTACCCTGAGACATATGCTTTATCACACTAGCGGCTTGCGTGACTATCTCACTTTGTTTCCGCTATCCGGGCGTACTGATTACTACCCAATCTCGCATGACCAGATTCTCAACATGATGTCACGTCAAGGGGGCTTAGTATTCATGCCGGGTGACCAATATGTGTACAGCAATACTGCATATATGCTGGTGGCACAGGTCATCGAACGTGTTAGCAGTAAATCGTTGGGAGAGTTCACGAAAGAACGTATCTTCAAGCCTCTAGGGATGGAGAACAGCTTGATGTACGAAGACCTCGGGGAAATCATCCCGAATCGTGCTATTGGTTATGGCCGTGATGAGGCTGGTCGCCTGCGAATCGTCCATAACTCTAATTTCGATGTTGCTGGCGATGGTCAGTTGTACACAACTATGGAAGATCTTTTGCGCTGGGATAACTATCTTCATGGAACTAAGCGACCTGCGATACATTCATTGATGTTGACGGAAGGCGTTCTCAATAATGGCGATCGGATTGGTTACGCTCAGGGAATTAGTTTGCAAGAATACCGAGGTCTTCGAACGGTAGGACATGGAGGTAGCTCGTGGGGGTTTCGTACTGCGCTCGTAAGGTTTATACAGCCTGGCCTTTCGATTGCTGTCTCATGTAATTCTGACGATGCGGCGCCCGGAAAATTGGCTCAAAGGGTTGCTGACCACTATTTAGCGAAAGAGTTAGGTCCGGAAATTGGTAACAAGGGAAGTGATACTGGACGGCAAAACAAAAGTACTTTTACAGAACCAATCTCTGTTTTATCTAGTGATTATTCTGCGTTTTCCGGTAGTTTCTTTTCAAGGGAACTGGATGCTATCTACCGTTTTTCTGATGTAGATAATTTTTTTGTCGTGCGTATCGAGCAGGAACCAGCTATTAACGTTGTTCCACTAGGTGATAACTTGTTCGAATTTCAATTTCAACCTCAAGGATGGTCAACACCAGAGCTCGTTCAAGTGCGGTTTAGTCGTAATGCTTCTGATGTGGTCGACGGATTTAGTTTGAGTGCCGGAACCGAACGCAACATTTTGTTCACTAAGATCAATTAAATTCTTGCAGGAGGATATAGGTGCTAAAACAATCTTTGGTGATTTTTTTAGGAATTTTATTAGCCTTCGGAGGCTGTGCTTCCGATTCTCCGCACCCTAGTGGTTTAGTCATCATCAATGCGCATGTAATAGACGGCAGCGGTAGCCCTGCCCAAATGGTAAACGTTCGAGTTGTTGGGGATCGTATCGTTAGTGTGGGTGTCTTTGAGGCGTCACCTGACGACACTATTTTAGATGCTGATGGATTCGTGTTAGCGCCAGGTTTCATTGATGCACATAGTCATCATGAGCACAAACTCGGAGATATGCCAGAAGCGCTTGCTGCGGTTAGTCAGGGAATCACCACGATCGTAGCTGGACAGGATGGTGGTCAGCAGTACCCATTAGCAGAATTCTTTGCGAGTCTCGAAACCTCGCCGGTCGCTATTAATGTTGCGTCCTATGCTGGTCATAACACCCTGCGTGGCCTAATTATGGGGAATGATTATCAGCGTCATGCAACTGAAGGTGAGCTGGCTGAAATATCAGCTTTGTTGCGAATAGAGATGGATGCTGGTGCGCTAGGACTTTCAACTGGCCTGGAATACGATCCGGGATCCTTTTCCTCAATCGAGGAAGTAGTGGAACTCGCCAGAGTTGCGGCAGGACAAGGTGGGCGTTATATCAGTCATATACGTAGCGAAGATCAGTATTTCTGGGAAGCTATCGATGAAGTGATCAATATCGGCCGTGCAGCTCAGCTGCCGGTCCAGGTAACTCACATAAAACTCGCTATGACTCGATGGTGGGGGCAGGCTGATCGGCTAAAAAACAAACTGGACCAAGCGCGAGCGTCGGGAATTGATATTACTGCAGATATTTACCCGTATCAGGCCTGGAATTCAGGATTTAGTTGGCTTACAACATTATTTCCTGATCGCGACCTGGATCGACGTGATGGCGCAGAATATATTTTACAAGACATGCTATCCGCGGAGGGTATTTTGATTCCTAACTATATACCAGAGCCGATCTACGACGGTTTGACTATTGCCGAGATAGCTGGAATTCGTGAGTCTGATCCGGCAACAACTTTGATGGAATTGTTGAAAGACGACGTTGCAATGGGCGGCAGATCATCGATGTTGGGTTTTGCCATGAATGAAGCTGATATCGAGTCTTTAATGGGGTGGACACATACCGTCATTGGCAGTGATGGTGAACTTGCAGGCCCGCACCCACGTGGCTTTGGTGCTTTTACGCGGGTTCTTGGACATTATATTCGTGACCGTAATGTGTTTAGTCTAGAAGAGGGTATTCGTAAAATGACCTCGCTTTCTGCTGTTCAGGTAGGGATTGTCGATCGTGGGTTAATCCAGGCAGGCCATTACGCGGATCTGGTATTGTTCGATCCTGACACAGTGACTGATCGTGCGACGCCGGAAGCTCCCCATGTGCCGTCTCTGGGTATCGAAAAGGTTTGGGTCAATGGCCAATTGGTATTTGACGATGGTCGAGTCACCGACAACCGGCCCGGTAAACCGATCAGGCGGGCGAGTTTATGACGCAGGTTAATTCATTGATAGGCCTAAATATCAATTAATTTATAAAGAAAGTATTATAAATCATTGAAATTATTATATTAAATTATATAATTTAATCACTACGATTACTTCTTAGCGGCGGACTGGTCATCTTTTGTGTATTTGTTGTACCAGGACATCATGTACAGCATTGTGCGCATGTAGTTTGAGGGTTTAGTTCCTGTTCCATGGTACTCATCATTAAAGCGCAGTAATCGAGTAGGAATACCCCGCATTTTGAGTGCTGCAAAATATTCCTCAGATTGTGCCATCGGTGTACGCAGATCATGCTCCCCGGTCATAATTAAAGTTGGTGTTTTCACGTTACCGACGTACATCAGGGAGGAGTGTTTGAGCCAATCTGATGGATCTATCCAAAAAGGTTGCTGAAAAAATGAGTGAGAAAAGAAGGGGACGTCTGTCGTTCCAGCCATGCTCAGCCAGTTTGTTACCGGACATCTCACTGCTGCTGCTGCAAAACGATCGGTATGCCCAATCACCCAGCTCGAAAGCACACCGCCACCACTGCAGCCTCCGACATACATGCGCTTATCATCAACGTGGCCTTTCGCAATAGCCGCATCAACACCACCCATTAGGTCTAGATAATCTACGCTTGGGTAAGCATGGTCGATAGCCTGTGCAAATGTCTCCCCATACCCGGTACTACCACGTGGATTTGTATACAGGACAATAAATCCATTGGACGCGAATACTTGGTAACGAAAATCAAATCGTCCTTGGTACATAGCGAAAGGTCCACCATGTATTTCCATGAGCAGAGGGTATTTTTTATCCGGATCAAAATCGGGTGGCTTCACTAACCACCCATGACTGCGGTTTCCGTCAGATGCTTCGAACCACATTTCCTCTTGAGCACCCAGCACCTTATTCAACATGAGATCATCGTTTATTGCAGTCAGCTGATTGGGTGAACCTCTGCCACTTAATGCAAACGAATATATGTCGCCTGGCTTATAGAATGATGCGCCTGTGCCTACACCCATAGTGCTGTTTCGGTTCATTGAGTTCAGGGTGAACGTGTGTTGACCCTCGGTAACAGAACGGACGTCACCATTTAGGCTCGCATATAAAACGTTGGTATAACCCTGGTCCTCTACGGTGAAATAAACGCCGCGATTATTGCTAGCCCAAATCATATTGTTTATGGGCCGATCCAATTCCTCCATTAATAAATAAGCATCACTTCCATCCGCATTCATAATGCGGACGCGGGGCATTTCATAAGTGATATCTGAAGCAGGGTAACCAGTGTATGCAATTTTCCGTCCGTCACCAGATACTTCAGGCGTTGTCCAGAAACCCAGCTGCTTGGTTAGTTGGTTGATTTCTCGAGACGAAATTTCTATTGAATAGATGTGTGACCGTTGGTAAACGAGATCAGCGTCAGGTTCGTTTAATCCATCAAATACGATAGCCGCACTATTCGGCATCCAGCTTAACCCTGCGCCTTGGAAAAGGCCGTCAAATTGAGCACCGACATTCCACTCACCATCAGTCAATTGGCGTGCTGTACCAGATTCTGCCGGGACAACAAACAAGTGTGTATAGCCTGGGTCACGAAAACCAACATAGTCCTGTCGGTAGTGCAGTCTTTCAACGACTCGGGGCGGTTCAGTCCACTTAGCGTTATCTGGCGATTCCGGTAAATCTATATTCCAGTTGTCTGTGGCTGGCACGATCGCGACAAACGCAATCTGGGTGCCGTCTGGTGACCACTTGGGTGAGGATGGGGTTACGTCTACACGGGTAACTTGAGACACTGCGCCCTCGCTGTTCATCCAGCGGATGAACAGCTGTGGCTTTTTGTTATGACCATTCGCGATAAAGAGTATTCGATCGCCGGTTGGTGACCAGCGAGCATTAGAGCCTGTATGTAAAAAACGGTGCCGAGAACCATCAGCATCCATAATCCAGAGAGCTGATGCCCAGCGATCATTTTTTTTGTCTACAAAGCGGCGGGGATAGATGACTTGTTTGCCGTCCGGTGAAATTTGCGGATCACGAACTTGTTCGTATTCAAGATAGTCGGCGACCGTAAGGTGGCTTTTATCGGCGAATGCATTGGGGTGGAAGAAAAATAGGGAAATACCCAACATAATCAGGGGAAGTTTTTTCAAATTCATACGATTCTCTTTATCGTTGTAAAGTGTTGTGCTCGTGTTGCGGATGATAACTTAAGAGTGCGCGTGGTGACCTTTAATGGTAGAAAAGTACTGGAATTAATACCACTAAACCCTGACAGAGGTGAAAATGACTATGAGACGGCGTGAATTTAACAAGGTACTCGGTGCTGCAGCGGTTGCACTGGCGTGGCTTCTCATCCTCGATCCGCGGCCAGGGTTCCGGATACCGTTCTAGTTCTCTGATACCTGATAGAGCTTGTACTTGATGGTTAATTGATGATTGCCAAACGGCATTCCAAATGCGGTTTCAGGTTCGTTCTGCTCAGTGACTGGGAGTCTTAATGTTTGGGGGTTGCTCCCTGTCATATTTCGTAGCAAATGAGACAGTCCAATTGCGTAAATATTAGGGAATTGTTGTGGAGTCGGACCTGCCTCAGGCAGGACAAAATCCATCGTAAATGCCTCCCATACCTGATTGGTCAGCAATGAGAAGTCTATCTCCATCCATCCTTTTACCGGACCATTTGGTTCTGGACCTGCCTCATAACTAATGTTTGGGGAAAGCGGCCCCGGGAGTACACTGGTGACATTGACCAGTTCCCCGGAAACAGCATTGCTTAGCTCTTCCGACTGCACCGTAGCTGTGTAGCTAGAAGGCCCGCCACTGGTTTCTATTGCCGAAATATTAAAACGGCCACGATAGTTCCAGCCTGTTGAGGGGTTGTATGCGGATTGGGGTCGAAAGGCCAGATCAATATCTATGAATCCCGCATAACCTTGGAACGCTTTACAGACTTTAAACCGAATGTAGTCAACCGTATCCATCGGCTGGGAAATGGTTCCCTCAGTCGTCATCGGATAGGTTGCACCAGACGGTATCGAAACTATGGAGCTTGGATATGATGCCAGCACGCTGGCTGGGGTATCACTAAGTATATTAGCCACGCCACCGCTGGCGATTTCCATGTGCAAGTTTAATTCCGGAGTTAAGTCGGCCGACATATTTGTGCATTCACCAGGGTTAGCGGGAGGCGTGCCGTCCAGGACAACGGAAAAAGGTGGAAAGTTTAGATCGCCTGTCGCATTAAAAGGCCCCATATTAACGTACCAAGCTGGCAGACCAGTGGAAAACCTCAGATTAAGAAAACGAAGAGGCACATTTAAATTGACTGCTGGATAGCTGAGGCTGACGGGAAATTCATCCGTTGTTTGAGTGCTGTAAGGGAGAGACCCAGCCGGGTTGAAACATCTCACTTCGCCGGTTATGGGCGTTAAATTCAGCGCATCGCCGGAATTCTGGTCGCTTAACACCACACCCGTTAACGGGTTGTCGTAGCAGTCGATCCTCAAATCATGAGGAGTGACGGTGTACTCAGCAGCTGTCGCTTCTGCCCAGGGAAACGAGAACAGGGGTAATGTGAAAGCTAGCAGGTATTTCATTTGCCTATTTCGTTTGAATGGATGAATCAAAATACCACGTTAATGATGTTAGGGTGTTCCCTGATGAAACTATATCCTATAGTTTTACGTATCTGGGCCAGTAGAAAACAAAGGATATTGATATGAAAAAACTCTTTTCCATAATCTTTTTACTCTTCCTTGTGGCCTGTGAGACAGAGGAAAGGAATGTTAATTCTTGGATTCCTAAGGAATTATCCAGAGAGGCGATGCTACTCAGAGAGAGGGCATTACGTGACAATTTATCCGTTGAACTGGTTGAGTCGATTACGACGGAAGTTGGCCCGAGGCGTATTGGCACGGAAGGAGACAAGCGGGCTATTGCCTGGGCTGTTGCCAAATTTCAAGAACTGGGATTCGATCGGGTTTAGACCGAAGAAGTACCTTATGAGCGAGGCTGGATTCGCGGAGAAGCCAACGCTGAAATCGTCTCCCCATATCCACACAAACTTGTTCTGACGGCGCTTGGGTATAGCGTGGGGACTGACGGAGATCTTTTAGGGGAAATAGTTGAGTTTGAGACCTTTTCTGATTTAGAACTAGTACCTGAGGGCGATAGTCTGAAAGGTAAAATTGCTTTTGTATCATATAGCATGGCGGATTATGTGCCTCCACCAGGTGCTTCTCGAATGGCCGGGTACGGGGAAGGTACAAAAGCACGTGGCAGGGGCCATGTAACGGCCGCCAAGCGCGGGGCGGACGCAATTGTCATTCGTTCGGTTGGTACCGACAATAATCGTAACGGCCACACCGGCAGCGGTTATGGCTACGAAGAGGGTGTCAGGCGAATCCCGGCAGCTGCATTGTCTGCGCCAGATGCGATTCTTTTGCAAAACATTCTTCGGCGGGATAAGCCAGTGATAATGAAGCTTAATATGACCTCAGAAATCACTGGCCCAATTATGGGGGCAAACGTTATTGGTGAGATCACAGGGCGTGAGGACCCAGAGTATTATATCGGGCTTGGTGCACATCTTGATTCCTGGGATGAAGGCACGGGTGCCATCGATGATGGGGCAGGCGTAGGTTCCATGATGGCTGTGGCGACCTTGATTGGGCAGATGGAAAAAAGACCACGGCGTAGTATCAGGGTGATCTTGTTTGGAGGAGAGGAGATTGGATTAATCGGGGTTCAGGAGTATGCCGCCCGCCATAAAAATGATCTCGATAAACATCTGCTAGTAGCCGAAGTTGATGGAGGTGGGGGCAGAATCCACACGCTGATTTCAGGTGTAGGGGAAGCCTCAGTGCCGGTGATTCATGAGATGTACAAACTGATAGAACCACTTGGTATAGCCTGGAGTGATGCAAATGATGCTAAAGGGGCATCGGACATGAGTGTGCTGGGTAGGGCAGGAGTTCCTGCACTCAATTTCATGCAGAATTCAAACGACTACTTTCATTATCATCATACGCCTAACGATACTTTCGATAAGATCATTCCCGAAGATATGCGATATCTGACAGCTGCCTATGCGCCGATTGTCTACCTCGCAGCGGAAATGGATATCGACTTTAGGCAATAGGTAGCGGGTGAGTCTTAAGCGAATCAAATCGATCGGTTTATATCTCTAATAAAATCGCTCTACTCGGAATTTTTCGAGCAAATTGATACGCACGCCTTCAAGGATTTCCCTGCTAGCAAGAGATCCAACGATGGGTGCAAGCGTAATGCCTGAATGCATTGATGCCAGATAAATCCGGGATTGATCAGCAACATGCCCGATAGTGGGCAGACCATCCAGTGGCAGTGGACGCCAACCTATACTGATTCGTTCAGGCTCTACTGTCGCTATTTCCGGGACATAGAAACCAGCCGTGTTCAGAATACGTTTTGCATGTTGCATTGCAAATTCGGAATTCGGAAAAACATTAGGTTGGTTGGCAAGAAAATTAAGGTGGGTAGTCGTTTCCGGCGGATTTAATTTCTCAGCAACGATTAATCGGCCATCTGCCTGCTGGTGAAAATGAGAATTGGTGGTGTAGCAGACCGTATTTAGCAGTGGTTCGACTGGTCGTGTTTTGACGATGATGCCAGGAGTTGCCGGCATGAGCAGGTCAGTCTTTAACCCGGCCATATGAGCTATATCATTGGCATTTGTGCCTGCTGCTACGACAACGAGGTCAGCATCAAAGGTACCGATATCAGTGCTTACAATGGCTCGTTTTCGCGTGGTAGCAACATCAGAAACCATCGCGGGAGCAATGAGTTCACCTCCGTTGTCGAGCATTCCCTGGATCATTGCGAATGTGGCCGCTTGCGCATCGATTGCCCCGTCTGCAGGGCTGTAAGCGAGTAGATAATCACTTTGCGGGTCAAGGTTGGGCTCAATGTCGGCCGCTTGCCCCCTATTGATCATTTTTGCAGCTGCACCGCCTTTTTGGATGAGTGAGATCCCATCTGTCATTTCGCTTGTGCTATCGGCATCATGGTACCACTCAAGGGCACCGCCCCAACGTATTGGCAAATTGAGTTCTTCCGACAAACGATGATATTCATTCAGGGAATGCGTCCGCAGTGAGAAGTAGCTATCAGGCGTGTCAGACCAGGATGCATTAATCCATGCAAAAGAGTTGCCTGATGCCTGTGCGGCAGGCCCAACCTTGTCAAGAACCGTAACCTGACAGCCACGTTTAGATAGTTGGTAGCCAATTGCAGAGCCAATGATGCCTGCGCCAATTACAATTACCCGCTCGACGGCAGGTGCTGCTGCGCTTACTTGTCTGAGGGGGTTAAGCGCGGTCAAGCTGGCTGCACCGGCGGTCAGCAGGAATTCACGTCTTTTAATCTTCTTAGTTTGTATTTTAAATTTCCTTAGTTATAGCGTTGTAGATATCCGGATCAGTTGCACCCTCAGTACCAAATAAAAGGATCACGCTGTCGGAATTCAAAGCCAGTTGTTTCTTAATCTTTTCGTCTTGGGCTATTTCTAACAGGCCTATTAAACCTCCCACAGCAGACTCCCCGGCCTCAATCGCAGTATTTCCTCCTGCACCGTTGGCCATTAATCGCATGACCGTAGGAACCATATCATCTGATACCGTCATAAAATGATCAGCACCTTTATTTAATATGTTCCAGGCAAGAAGTGACGGTTCACCGCATGACAAACCGGCCATCATCGTTTCTTCTTTGATATCAAATATTTTCAGTTGACCGGCTTTTGCACTTTCTATCAGGCAAGGAGCCAGCTTTGGTTCCACAACGACAAACTTGATATTTTGATGGCCGAATTTTTCCCAAAAATAGGCACACATCGATGCTGCAAAGCCTCCTACGCCCGCTTGTAAAAATATGTGAGTGGGTTGTGTTTTTTCGCTTAATTGATCTGCTATTTCCTCAGCGAGAATAGTGTAGCCAGCCATAATGTGGCGAGGATATTCCGTGTATCCATGGTAAGAGGTATCTGAAATAATTTGCCAGTTATGTTTTTCCGCATCCTCGATGCTTGCACGTAGAGAATCATCGTAATTACCATCGACACGAATTACTTCGGCACCTAGGTCTTCCATGGCCTTCTTGCGACCCATGCTTACTTTTGCATGGATATATATTTGGCAGCGACAGCCAAATAGCTTAGCGCCATAAGCAACAGAACGACCATGATTGCCATCGGTTGCAGTAACGACGGTGTAACGTTGCGTTAGTTCAGCATATTTCCCCTTGCGCAGATCTTCGATTTTTATGTCTTCCTTAAGTTCTTCTGCGACTTTGTTGCACAAAAACCTTAAAACGCCATAGGCACCCCCTAAGGCTTTAAAACTGCCTAGGCCGAATCGCTGGCTCTCATCTTTGTAATAGATTTGTTTTAAGCCAAGGTCCATGGCTAAGTTTTTTAACGGGTGCAGCGGTGTTGGCTCATAACCTGGCCAGACAGAGATTTCATGAATGGCTTGATTTGTATCCTTAAGGTTTAAACTGCTTTTTAATTGATCTGGATAAGCATTAACAATTCGTTGTTTGTTGCAATAATGCTCAGCACCTGTTGGTGACAGACCGATAACCTCTTTTTCGTTGGTAATGCTCATGTTAATGATTCTCACGCTTTTCTGACAACGGGTTTTAAGTCAAATGCCCAGTCAACGACTGTTGAGGGATCGAATTAAAGGCAGTGAAATTATCGCGGCCAAAAGACATGAACCGAAACAAAATAACGCCAGTATGTAAAAAGAGCTCACTGTAAGAATTTGAGCACCAACCATTGGTCCCACGGCAAAACTCATCATAGTCATTCCTGCAGCTATAGTCGCCCCACGACCAGATTTATCAAGATCGGAACCGAGAGCTATAGAGTATGGGTAGATGAGCATGTAACTCCCCCAGAATAAGAGACCGCCGATAATGTAAGAAGCAATGTCTAGGCCTGACACAATAAAAAAACTCGATATTCCACCGATAGATAATCCGGCTATTATGGGATAGAGGCGGCCAACTCGCTTGCTTAGCCAGCTGACAGACAACGCTCCAAAAATTCCGGCGAATGTCCCCATTCCTAAGATAAGGCCCACTTGTTCACTTGGCAGCCCGAGTTTTACTATTCCGACTCGCTCCATAAAAGTCCATGCTGCTCCTGTTCCCACATTGAAAAATGCAATCATAGCGATTAGCAGGAAAAGATCGGTTGTCTTGAGCACATCCGCTTTGCTGGTCAATGTCGATGATGAGGCTTCCTTTGGAACCAACCAAATCAGTGTCGGGGCGCTAATAAGCAAAAAAGCTGCTACCGCCAGAACTATTCCACGATATCCAAAGTGACCTACAACAGCTCCAATTCCCGGCAGAAATAACGCTACTACGATCAAGGAACAGGTGATCGCCAGTGAAAACACGGCATCAGGATTCTTAGCTCTTCCACCGGCAGCATTTGCTGATGCGTACACCAGCCCCAAACCCATTGCTGTAAAAAGCCTGATTGTAAGTAGGCTCCCGAATTGCTCGAATAAGAGGGAAGCTAGTTGGCCGGTTATCGCGATGATTATGCCTAGTAGCGCCGTACGTCTGATGCCAATCTTATTCACCGTAGGTGAGATAAGAATGGCAGAGAGCCCGATAACAACTAGTTCCGCGGTAACGAGAAAACCTGAACGCGCCTGAGTTATCCCCAGATCGTCGATAAAAGCACCTATGGTGAATGGCGCTAGATTCAAGCTAATGACACCAAACAGTGAGCCAATACCTACTGCAACGACGAATTTGAAAGGTGGTCCTTTATTCTCTGGCTTAAGCAACTTATTTTCTCGTTCGGTTTATTCTTATTTGGGAGAGTTGTTATAGCGCCGGTTTATTATCCAATTCTTTCAAATACCACTTGATAAAGGTTGAGACACGCGCTTCCTGTGTGGAGTAGGGGCCGGGACGATAGCGGCTGGACAAGATGCCAGAAAAATTATTCTCTATAATTATTTTATCCTGTTTTGTAGTCACGTCCCAAAGCCAGGCTACGTTATCAGGGTCATAGTCGATTGTCTCTTTTGCATTGCCGTCAACCAGCCAGGTGAACTGTACGTCAGTGTTAGTGGCATCGCGTGGCGTGAATCGCACCATCATGGCGACGTCGTTAGATGCCAGGATATAGCCGATCGGATTGAATTGGATCGCTGTTTCGCCATGATCACATTCGTTGAATTGACCCATTAATATGTTGCAGGCGCGTTTCCCGTCTTTTGTTTCTGCCTCAAAGTTACGGTCATTGATTGGTAGACGCGCCAGCTGGGCCATATCAATTGATGCTTCATCACGAATAACTTCCGGCGTTGGGTGCCCTAAAGTCTCTGCTTTTTCTTTCCACGCATCCCAGGTTGCCTGATACTTTTTAAGTGCATCGGGTGGGCCGGAGCCCGGACCGGCACCCATCGCCAGCAGTTGATCTTTAGGGTGCACGTGGGTGTATTCAGGATGCGCAGCCGCACAGTGGTAACACTCGATAAAGTTCTCTACAACGAGTTTCCAGTTAGCAGCGGTGGGGTAATCTCGCTTTACGGCGATTTTGGCATCTTTCAAACCATGGAAATCCAGAACCTCTGCAAATTCTTCGTACTCCTTATCGAATTCTGGTGGGGAGTCGTTGGACAGGCACACAAAAATCAGGCCATAACAGACTTTGATGTGACATTTTTGTAATCCGAATTTTGATTTATCGAAATCAGCCGGCATCAGAGGCGGTTGCCTGAGTGCACCGTCAAGACCATAAGTCCAGGCGTGGTAAGGACAGGACAGTAGTTTCTTATTACCTTCCGGTTGCAGACAGATTAGTGAGCCGCGGTGACGACAAACATTGAAGAATCCATTAATTGTATTTTCGTTTTGTCGAATAATAATGATCGATTCATTCGCGATCTCGAAGAGAAAATAGTCGCCTTTTTCCGGTATTCGGGAAACATGGTCAACGAGCAACCATTTTTGGCTTATGACGCGCTTTATATCTTGCTGAAAGATTTCTTCCGAACAATAAAAATCTTGCTCCAGGGAGTAGCCTTTGCGTTGCCGGGCAATTAGTTCATCACTAGTCATAAGCTTATATTTCTAGATTTTCACAGACTCGCACGTCTTGTGGATTGGTTATCTATGAACGCTTGGGTTCTGTGGACTTAGCACGTCATAGTACCTACAGCTCGCCATGAACCAGCTTTCCGTCCATGATCACCGCAACTGGCTTAGTCTTATGTACATCATAACGACTAACGTTAAACAGGTTTTGATTTAACACAACTAAGTCAGCTTGTTTCCCAACTTCGATTGATCCTAATTCGTGCGACCGGCCTAACTGGTAAGCACCATTGATTGTGTAACCATCGACAAGCGTATCTAGCCTTAGTCTCTCGCTCCGTGGTGGTGCATACCGTGCATTAGCACCACCTTCGATTGGTTGGCGATTATGGCCGATTTGGATGCCGTAATATGGATTAGCCGCTTCATTCCGCCATCCTTCAGCAGTAGTTATATCGCTAGAAAAGGTCACCACTGCGTCATCCGCAATCATAGGTTGGGCGCGCATTTGTGATAAAGCCTTATCCCCAATAGCTGATATGACATTGTGGTCAGCGACGTTGCCGTGCCATGCAGGCGTGAAAGAGGCAATGACACCCAAATCCTTGAAGCGATAAAAGTCGGTGTCGAGTACCGTTTCCAGATGGCATATCGCGATTCGGATCGGGGGAGGACCGCCGAGTGTCTCATGCGCGCGCTCCACTGCATTTAAAAATTTGTTCGTTGACTTATCACCGACCGAATGAACATGCACATTTATCTGCTCTTTTGATAGCTTGATGATCAAACTATGCAGTTGCTCTTCCGAGAACAATGAGTCGCCGCTATTTCCAGGGGTGTCCAGGTAATCATCAAACATATCTGCGGTGCGTGTTTCAATAACACCATCATGGAAAATCTTCAGTGTATCGATGCGGAGTCTGTCGCTACCATATTTTTCATTGAGCGCTTTAACCTGGGAAATTGCGGTTTCATAGTCTTGTGGTACGAACAGGGTGAAGCTTGCATGGTAGCGAACGGGGAGTCTTCCTGATTTATCTAGCCGCGATAGGGCGGCATATGTTTCATCGTCAATGCCAAAATTTCCTGCATCAAGCAATGTCGTGACCCCCATACTTCGGAGGTACGTCAGAAAACCAACAAGCTCGTTTTCCACAGTAGGCGTAATCGATAGAAAGTTATTCACAAAAAGAGAGCTGGCAGATTCAGTTACCCATCCACTGGGTTCGCCCGATGCATCCCGTTGGTAGAATGAAAACCCGGGAATTATGTCTTGGGTGTCACTATCAATGCCGGCTACTTCCAGCGCCCGGCTGTTGACCCAAACCGAATGTCCCCAGTAGTCAAAGAGGATCACTGGTCGTTCTGATTCGATTTTATCGAGAGCAGTTTTGTCAGGCCCTGTTTTACCGAATGTACCATTATCCCAGGAGCCTCCCAGAATGAACTCACGGTCAGGATTTGAAGTAATCATCTCAGCTACGTTTTTCATCAGGACTGCACGGTCCTGAACAACTTCCATTTCGAGGAAATCATGAGATGCAGCAACCATGCCCGGATGGGTGTGGGCATCGACCATGCCGGGTAAAATCAACTTGCCCGCTAAATCGACTACCCGTGCACCGGGACCGGTATATGCCAGAGCACTAGAATGATCTCCCACATGAGCAATTTTCTCGCCCTTCACCACTAAGGCACTGGCCCAAGGTGCTTGTTTATTAGCAGTATAGATTTTTGCGTTTGTATATACGGTGCCAATATTGTTTGCACCGGCAGTGGCACAGCAAAAAATGCCGAGAGTGGCAAAAAGTATAAATGGTCTGCCCATATTTAATTGCTCTTGTAGGTGAGAAGTGAGACTAGAAAAATAACGTGGCTGAATATAACAATTTTTTAGGGCGGTCGTTAAATCAGTCACTTAGCATAATAGAAGTATTGTTACGCTGAGCTTAGAATAAGCGTAACGAAATAATTTATGTACAGGAAGGGGAAAGTAGACATGGCAGGGACTGCGCCAATTGAATATCAGCGAGACTATTTTGAAAGTACGCTTAGTAAAGCCCGAGCGTTTCCTAGGGAATATGATTTTTACCGGTCTTTTTTAGGGCTCTATGTTCAGGGAGATTCGGTTCTGAATGTTGGATGTGGGCCATTGTTTTATGAAGACCTGATGCACTTTAACCAGCTGCCGAGACACTATGTTGGAGTGGATATTAATAGTACTGCATTTGAATATATGAATGAGACTGAACATCCTCGATTAGAAGAATGCAGAAATTACGTTAAGGCTAACAATATTCGCACTGAATCAGTCGATGAAAGCATATTTGATTGGGCGGCAAATACAGATCAACGTTTTGATTCTATTTTCGGTGTGGGTGTTTTTGCTACTTTCTATGGAGAAAAATTTGAACAGCTTATGAAGGTGCTTTGGCGTGTTTTGAAGGAAGGAGGGCACTTAGTCAATGTAAGTTGGGATGGTGACTATTACACCGAGAAGATAGCCAAGGAAAAAGTTGATTATCAATTCGGTCAAGGCGGTCCAGGATATACGCCCGATGAGGTAGTGCAGCAAATAGAAAAAGGTGGTTTTCGGCTTAGGGAGAGACGAATTATTATGACAGACGATCCCAAGAGCTATAGGTGGGACTCGATACATATCTCCGCCTACAGAAAAGAATGGGGCTCATGATTGGTATTCGAATTTTGGTTATACCGATTATTGCAATAGCAGCATTGTTGGGCTTCGCTGGCCTGGCACTGGGGCAGGAAAAGATTTCCGCAAGTCCTGCACGCATGGAGGACAGAATAAATGCGTTATCGCATTTTGGCGCGACGCCCAAGGGAGGTGTCAGCCGGGTAGCATTTAGTAATGCTGACCTTGAAGGCCGAGCCTATATCACAGAGTTGATGCAGAGCGCGCATCTTGAAGTGCGTATTGATGCTGCCGGCAATATTTTAGGTCGGAGAAGTGGCCGAGAGGATGGGTTGCCGCCGATTTTGTTTGGATCTCATATCGATTCGGTACCCGGCGGAGGGAACTACGATGGTGATGTAGGAGTTATCGGTGCTATCGAAGTAATTGAATTGTTGAACGAGAACAATATAGAGACCCGTCACCCTCTCGAGGTAGTGAGTTTTACGGATGAGGAAGGCGGCCTCTCGGGCAGCCGCGCGATGGTCGGAAAATTGTCAAAGGAAGCCCTTGAGGTTGTTTCGCATAGCGGTATGACCATTGGTGAGGGTATCCGACATGTCGGTGGAGACCCGGATCGTCTTGATTTGGCCTTAAAAAACCCAGGCGATTTGGCAGCGTTCATCGAACTGCATATCGAGCAGGGTGCGATTCTCTACGAAGAGGACATCGATATTGGGGTGGTTGAAGGAATTGTCGGTATACGTTGGTGGGATGTATTGATCGATGGTATGGCTAATCACGCCGGCACGACTCCAATGAACCGGCGCCAGGATGCAATGGTGACTGCGTCTAAACTCGTGCTATCCATTAACCGCATCGCCAACGAACTCGAAGGTCGCCAGGTTGCTACTGTCGGACGTATACAGGCTTTTCCAGGCGCACCAAACGTTATCCCGGGTAGAGTCGCTATGAGCCTGGAGATCCGCGATCTGGATGCCGAAAAGATGCAACGAGTTTTTGACCTGATAGAAGATGAAGCTATACGTATCGCAAACGCTGGGTCAACACGTATACATTTCGAGGAGCTGGATGTTGCATCGCCACCAGCACCGACGAACCATGTTATGCGCGATATTATTGCGTCAGCAGCGAACCAAATTGGTTTGACATATCGCCGAATGCCCTCTGGAGCTGGTCACGATGCACAGGACCTCGCTCTAATTGCACCAACCGGCATGATTTTTGTACCAAGCGTCGGTGGTATTAGTCACTCGCCAGAAGAATTCACGTCGGCAAAGGATATGGCGAATGGTGCAAATGTTTTGTTACACACGGTGCTTGCGGTCGATAGCGGAGCACTCGATGTGAGCAGTGATCCATAGGCGCATAGTTAACACATGGGATGGTTTATGGATGGCTTGCTACTTAACGGAGCGCTTTGAGTGAATATTAGTAATCAGAAGTTTAGACGGTGGGTGATAATGATAGTGCTAAGCCTATCAGGGGGTGTTATTTTTTTTCTACCCCATCTGCAAGAGGTTTATTACAAGCCGCTCGCGGACGCACTCTCTCTGGATAATACTCAGGTTGGTTCTCTGGTAAGTATTTTCGGTGTAACGGCAATGTTATCTTATCTTCCAGGGGGCTGGTTGGCAGATCGAGTCTCACCAAGAATATTACTAACGTCTTCGCTTTTGCTGACCGGGGCAACCGGCTTATATTTTGCGACTTTTCCGAGTTATAGGATCAGCCTTGCTATTCATGCTCTCTGGGGCGTCACAATAACTTTACTGTTTTGGGGTTCGATGATCAGGGTAACTCGGAATTGGGCACCCGGACATCAGCAGGGCAAGGCTTTCGGTATTCTTGAAACAGGACGCGGTTTAACAGAGGTATTAGTCTCTATGGCGGTCCTCACTGTTTTTGGGCTGCTTGGCAGTAAATCGTTTGCTTTGTCGATGGTTATTGTGCAGTTCTCCGGATTGCTGATTATTTTTGGCATTCTTGCTTGGTTGACCATAGGAGATGATGCTGATGGTAAAAGCACTTCGGCAGACGCACAAAAGCCCAGGCTTAGTGACATTGTTCGCGTATTGAAGATGCCTGTCGTCTGGTTAATAGCTGTAGTTGTTATGGCTGGCTACTGTGCTTATTGGGGTACGTATCGTTTTACGTCATATTCGTCTGACATTTTTTCCATGAGTGTAACTATGGCGGCAGTTATAAGTGTTGGAAAAATGTGGCTAAAGCCACCAGCTGCGCTAGTCGCCGGATTCGTTTCAGATAAAATTGGGGTGGTTAGAGCTGTCGCAATCCTGTTTGGCTTCCTTATTGCGACATTTGCCGTTTTCGCATTTATTCCAGGAGGGCCAGCGCTATTGCCGGTAATGATTATTAATGTCGCCCTTACCTCAATGGCGGTTTTCGCTTTGCGTGGAATCTATTTTGCTCTGCTGGAAGAGGGGGGTATTCCAATGGCAGTTACAGGGACGGCAGCTGGCGTCGTTTCAACAATTGGTTTCACGCCAGACATATTTATGCCGTTGCTGGGCGGCATGTTGCTGGATAGCTTTCCTGGCGCCTCTGGCTATCGCCTTTTTTTCCTGAGTGTTGCCGGTATATGTTTTATCGGGCTGATGGCAACTCTCAGAATCAGCCAACTAGCCAGACGACAGGCTCACAGGTAATCCTGTCGAAAAATTACAGTCCCCAGTTTTATTTATTCGCAGTGGCCTGCTCTGATTGAGGCACCAATGAAATTACAGATGAGCCGCTCTGCATGGATCATCGTGATATTTCTAATATCATTACTCGGAGCAATTTCGACCAGGTCCATACCTACGACACGACCCTTGTTAACCAAGCCATGCAACAGCTTCCTTGTCTGAATCCAGTCCAGACCACCTGGTGTCTGTGCCATAACTGCCGGCATAATTGTAGGATCTATTCCATCTGCATCGATTGTCAGGTAGTAAGGGCCACCGTCTGGAATACGATCCAACACAGCTTCCATACCGATATCATGCATTTCATAAGCGGAGATCAGGTCAGCGCCGTAAGCTCTGGCATCTGCAACCTCCTGGGTTCTCGCGCTGCCAATACCGCGTAATCCAATCTGTACAATTTTGTTAATCCAGGGCATTTCGGATGCGCGACGAATTGGACTTGAATAGCCTTCTTTTTCACCATTAATTTCATCACGCCAGTCTAGATGTGCATCGATTTGCACCAATGTTATGGGTTTATCAAATACTTCAAGCGCCCTCATCACTGGGATAGGGATTCCATGGTCTCCACCGATTGCAATCAGAATCGCTCCATGGGAGAAAATCTTACGCGCAGCCGCTTCTGCACGCCTATAGTGCTCTTTATGATCAGAAGCGTCTGCACTTATGTTGCCGCAATCGACGACCCTGATGTTTTTCTCTGCGAGTAGGGGGCCGCCGAGATCCCAATCGAAGTGGTTCTTAGCATATTCGATATCTTCCAAAACGGGTGTGCGGCGAAGCACGTCAGGTGTCCTGCTTTGGTCATTTGCCATAGCTGAAGCGTCGTAGGGCATACCAAAAGGTATTCCGAGTATCGCGAAGTCAGCTTGTAGCTCGTCTATGTTAGTGACTAAAGGAAAGTTAAGAAAAGTTCCAGTGTTGTAAGAAGGAGGGGCTGTCAGTTTAATTGTCATGACGTACATTCCCGAAAAATTTTAATTGCAGGGCCAGAAGAATAAAGGAAAGGTGTTTGCCGTGCTTATAAATCTATAATGCATACGACATATATTAAAGTTAAATATATAAAAGCTTTATTAATAATTGTTTTATATAATAAAACGTATATATAAAGTTTTAGTCAGGCATTCAATACTAGCAATATTCTGGCAACGCCTAAGCCCACAAAAGAGCCTAGTAACGAACCAATCAAAGACATCATGATGGCTACCGGAACCAGGCGCTTGTCATAGGCAGCACCCACCACAGCAGCTGATGGCGAACTACCAATATTCGCAATAGACGCAATTCCGACCAAGTACAAGTTCATGCGTAGTAGCCGTGCCGAAAAAAGCAGAATTACAGCATGGATTGCCAGGATCATGAATCCAGAGAGGATATAAAGTGGCGCCTCTACAAGCGCACCCAAGCTGACCTCTGCGCCGATTAATGCCACAATCAAATACAACATAACGCCGGATATTTCGTTGCTACCCGTCAGTTTTCCGATAGATGTAGGAGCCAACAGCATACCGAGAAATGTAGATATAATGATTGCCCAAATGAGTTGATTAAAAATCCCTGTTCCAGCCAAAGTATCGCCGACACGTAGGCTTAACATCCCGACGAAAAGTGATAATCCGAGCATTAATAACAGGCTCTGGAAGTCGGTAAATGCTCTATCGTCAGGATTATCCAGTGCATCAAATATTTGGTCGATTCCGCGGTTGTCAGCTTGAAGGAAGTGATCAAAGCGTGACTTAAAAGGCTTGAGTCCAATAATAATAACGAGCCAGATCGAGTAGCAGAGTGCGCCCATCAGTAGCGTGTAGGTCATTGCTGTATCTGTAACACTAAGTGCTTCTTTGACTGCAACGAAATTTTGAGTGCCGCCAGTCCAGCCAGCCGACATCGCCCCAAAGGTTAGTGGTGTTTCATCGCCGAGAATCGGATTCATAATTAGCTGAACCAATACGAAACCTATAACGATCGATAAAGTGGAAATGAGGCACAGACCGATGAGTCGAATACCTAGTTTCCTGATCACTACCAAATTGAATTTCAGTGACATCAGGAACAGCATCGCCGGAATAAGATTATCCCGAAATGCCGACCTTGTTGTCCGGATTTCTGGTGTTAGCTCCCACGCTCCAACTGTATAGAGCGCCATTGAGGAAAACATGACGAGCACGATGCTCGGAAACCATTGAAAAAAACGGTTGTGATACTTTTGTTCTGCCCATACCAATAGTCCACAGAGACCTAGCATAGTTGCAATGAACTCAAAGCCGCTGTTAATCAAGGTGCTCAGCCTTAGCCAACTTCACAATGAATAATCACTAATTTGCTGAATTAATTTTCGCTTGTTCGGGCTGCTCAGGCATATGTTCCAGCAGCTCGTAGCCACCTTGCATGGCTTCCATATCACCGTTCGGAGACCAATCAGCCCAGATAACAATTGCCCTTTCGGTTGATATTACTTCAAGGCTATGGATCGCATTTGGTTTCATGTAGACCGTTGAACCAGGTGTGGCGATGAATTCTTCTCCATCAACATTCCACTTCGCGCTCCCGGAGATAAAGTAATACAGTTCAGGAGTCGGGTGCCTATGGGCTGAATATATTGCTCCGGGCCCCAGTTCACCAACACCGAATGCCATGTCCGGGTCGGGCAACGCCTCCCCAAAACGTCCTCCTGTCCCGACAAGGGTCTTCCAGCGCATAACTTCGCTCATACGCTGGACATCCTGCAAACGTAGTCGAAACTCTTCAGGAATTTCACTTGGATTGCCAGCTATGGCTTCAGGCCAGGGGACGTCCTGCTCGTTCAGGTGTACCGTCGACTGCTGTCCAGATACCGGTAAACTGATTAATAGAACGAGTCCAAATCCTGACAAAAATCGTAGCATTTCTGTATTCCCTATAAACGGCAGCATCCTGAGTTTAGGGAAACGTCCTAGGCATTACAAAATACGGCGGTATCATCCTGTATTAGGGTCTTTAGGTAAGGAGGCTGGGAATAGCATATATTTGCATAGGTTTAGCGGTGATAATGTTTAGGTGATGAGTAATAAGAAGCTAATAGACAAAAAGACGGGTTTCGACGTAAACGAAGATTTTTACCGCTTTGAGCAGCGTTACGATGTTTTCTGCCGCTCGGATTGGGACCCTGAAGTCAAGAGTAAGAAGGCAAGCGAGTTTTTTGCTGGGTACCACATGCCAAATGCCCGTGGGCGCAAGGCGGATGGTTTCGGGAGAAAAGATTATGCACTGCGCAACGCTGCCTGGCATGTCAGTAACGTTATACGCGATCTTAGGCGTGAAACTGACGACCGTAAGGAAGGCTTCCTGGATACATTCACCGCTCATGAGGATGGCTGGCCAGAACCTTATCCTTTCGAATCAGCAGACGCCGCAAGTCAAAATTTAAAGCGCGCAGCAGATGTTATTGGTGCTGGTTTGATGGGGGTTTGCGAATATGATGAACGCTGGGTATATAGTGCCCGTTATAGTGAAAAGACTCAGCAATCGAAGCCAATAGACATACCTGACGATTTACCCAGAGTTATTGTTATTGGGGAGCCGATGGACTTCGGTCTAACAGCGACTGTTCCATCCGCACTGTCCGGTTCCGCAACAGGCATGGGATATACGCACGATACCTTTGTATTGCTTACTCTGGCGCAATATATCCGTAATTTGGGTTACCGAGCGGTCGCTTCAATGAATGACTCTGCCCTTGCAATTCCACTTGCAGTGCAGGCAGGTTTGGGTGAAGTAGGACGACACAGCTTGCTGATTACTGAGGAGTATGGCCCGCGTCTGCGGTTAGGAAAAATTTTTACTGATATGCCGCTCACTATTAATGATCCGAAACGGTTTGGGGTCAAAGAGTTTTGTGATATTTGCCAACGTTGCAGCAGTGCTTGTCCCCCCAAAGCAATCCCCTCTGGCGAGCCATCTCGCGAAGCCTACAGTGTTTCTAATTTAAAAGGTGTGCTCCGCTGGACGACATGGGCGGAGAAATGCTTTAAGTTTTGGGTTGGCCAGAACTCAGATTGTTCTATATGTATCAGGGTATGTCCGTACAATCGTGACTTTACAAAATGGTATAACCGAGTCTGGCGCCGTCTGGCTGGCACAAGGCTTCGCCGGCTCATGCTGCGACTTGATTATTGGCTGATTAATCGAGAGCGTCATTCATCATCTCGTTGGTGGAGTACTTAACGCGACCAAGATGGTTCAGGGTCCTATGTTTGGCTTTGTGGTGATACCATTTCCAAGCACTCGCTATGGATACTTAGAAAATGTTTGAACAACTTGGCACGATGCACGCTCTTCTGCCGACGGGCCTGGGCTTGCTAGCCCTACTAGTGGCCGCGGTCATCATTGATTTGATCGTCAAACGCATTTTGATCCGTGCTGTCCGCGCGTTAGCTAAACGATCCAGTACCGGCTGGGATGATGCCTTGGTTGCGCACAACGTCTTCGGTCGACTCGTCCAGGTTGTGCCGGCGCTGATTGTATTTGTTGGGGTGCCGTTCGTCCCCGATTTTCCGGAAGCGGGTGTACAGCTCATACGTAATGTAGCTATGGGCTACATGGTGTTGATGTTGACACTAGCGCTCACTGCTATGTTGAGTGCTGCACATACGATCTATGCGGCTACACCAATAGCAAAGGAACGTCCGCTTAAGGGATTCGTACAGCTTGTGCAGATCATCGTATGGCTATTTGGTGGCGTGCTGATTATCTCGGCATTGCTGGATCGGTCACCATTGCTGCTGCTCAGCGGTTTTGGTGCGATGACCGCTATCCTGTTGTTGGTGTTCAAGGATACGATCCTCTCACTGGTTGCCAGTGTGCAGCTAACAGCTCAGGACATGGTCCGCGTGGGCGACTGGATCGAGATGCCACAGTTTGGTGCCGACGGTGATGTAGTTGATGTGCAGCTCCACACCGTCAAGGTGCAGAATTGGGACAAAACGCTCACCACGATTCCGACCCATAGGTTAATCACTGATTCGTTCAAGAATTGGCGCGGCATGTCACAGGCGGGAGCTCGGCGGATCAAGCGCGCCATTTATATTGATGTGTCTACGATCCGTATACAGGCGCAAGATGAAGTTGATCATTTCATGCGTTTTGCGCTACTCAAGGACTACATTAAGAACAAGGAACAGGAGTTGGCTGACTATAACGCAGGTCTCGTGAATGCCGTGGACGCCGAAGTAAATAGGCGGCGGCTGACGAATATAGGTACCTTTCGCGCTTACGCATACAATTACCTAAAAAATCACCCGAAGATCCACGGAAGTATGACGCTAATTGTTCGTCAGCTAGCCCCGGGAGCTGAGGGACTGCCATTGGAAATTTACTGTTTCACGAACACCACCGAATGGGCCGTTTATGAAGACATCCAATCGGATATCTTCGATCACCTGCTCGCCATCGTGCCGGAATTCGGGTTACGGCTTTACCAGAAGCCGGCAGGTACCGATTTGGTGAATCTCAAATAAATTTTTCGGAGTGAAAAATATGCGACGAACCTTCTCTGTATTATTGCTGTTCGTGTTTATGTCCACACCGGTTCTGACTCAAGATAAGGTCGAGTTACTGACCGAAGAAGACCTGGTAAGTTTCGATAACCCACCGGCTGATACACGTATCAAATATGGCGATGACCCTCTTCAGTTCGGGGACTTGCGGGTGCCTGAGGGGGATGGTCCTCACCCGGTGGCCATTTTTATTCATGGCGGCTGCTGGCTGGCTGAATATGATATTTCGCACACCAATAAGATTGCTGCGGCCTTAGCACGTAACGGTATCGCCACATGGTCACTGGAGTATCGGCGGGTCGGAAACGACGGCGGTGGCTGGCCTGGTACGTTTCTAGACATCGGTTATGGCGCTGATCATTTACGTTCATTAGCCGACTTATACAATCTCGATCTTGGCCGCGTGATTACAATGGGTCATTCCGCTGGTGGCCACTTGGCAATATGGCTTGCGGCCCGCTTAACAATCCCCGACGCATCAGAAATTAGTCCTGAACACCCCATACCTATAGGCGGAGTTCTGGCTCTTACCCCAGCGCCTGATCTTGGGGGGCTGCACGAACAACAGGTTTGTGGGTATGTTATTGACGGTTTGATGGGCGGATCGCCCGAACAATATCCGGAACGCTATAGGTGGGGAGACCCCATGCAGCTTTCCGTTGAGGGTGTGCCGCAGATTATCATCGTAGGCAAGTACGACAATGATTGGACACCCTCAGGATTAGCATATTTTAACGTTGCAGAAGAGCGTGGAGACAATATCAGATTAATCGAAGCAACAGAGTCGGGCCATTTCGAAGTCATTGACCCTGATTCAAGTACCTGGAATATTGTACTCGATGCGGCCTGGGGGTTACTTCAGAGCGGGATGCCCTGATACAAAGGTCAGGGTGTCTCTGTTGCATCTTTCTTCTTAATAAAATTAATAAGAATTTTTGATAGCTCCTCGGAACGATTCCATTGATAAAAATGACCTCCACCAATATGCGGCGCACTCTTAGCATTAGGCGCCATTCTCAGGACATCACTTTCTATGCCATTAGTAACAGGATCGTCCCCGGCAAATACAGATAAAAAGGGCTTGTCTGAGGTCTTAAAGAACGCCCTAGCGGATTTTTGTGCTTCTAGAGAAGCATCTGGCAAAATTGGTACATGGCTTGGCATAGCCCTTGGGCCCATTTTGTATGAGGGATCAGGGAAGGGCGCTTCATAAGCCCTGATAATGTCAGAAGAAAAAGGCGAGACTTTTTCTAATCCCATTCTTTGCAACAAATAATGAGCTGCATCAACACGCCTAGATCTTTTTTCCATCTGAAAAGAACAAAGAACGCCGATAGGTAAATTAACAGTCTCCCAACAAAATTTTTGCCAATACATAAATTTTAAAGCCGGGTGAAAGTTTGACTTAGTGCTGTGTTCTCTGCCCATTTTTCGTAACTGTTTTGCCACAGAAAATAGAGTTAGTTTTCTTTTGTCTTCCCGAAAAAGCTTCACCTTCTCTAATATCTCTTGTGAAACATTAGGATTATATGGTAAACCACTATTTCCAATAGATATTTTTAAAAAACGATCAGGTTCTTCAGTGATCATTCGGAGTCCAATCAATCCGCCCCAATCTTGCCCAAAGAAGCTAAGATCCTTGAAATTATTCTGCTTTAACCATTGAGTCATCCAATCAACTTGGTGCTGATAACTATAGTCTTCTCGTGACGCCGGTTTATCTGATTTCCCATAACCAGGAAGATCAGGCGCAATAACCCTTATGCCACCAGCGGCTAGATGTGGAATCATTTTTGAATACAGGTAACTCCAGACTGGTTGCCCATGCATGGCAAGCAGCACAGGACCATCCTTAGGCCCCTCATCAATATGATGGATTCTCAGATCAGAATGATCATGAGTTTTAATAGTTGTGTAGTGCGGTTCGAACGGATACCCCTTAATATTTTCAAATCGCTCATCAGGTGTTCTTAATATTTTCATTTAAAGTCTTTTTAAATTTTGTTTGGGCAGTATATATACTTCTACTTTCATCTCTTAGGGATTAGGAGAATGAGGCCACTTTTCAGAGACAGCATATTTTTTAGTTATTCATGACACGAGAGAAAATAAATAATGCCAAAAATACTCACACTCCACGAAATAAAAAATCAGATTGACGTTCCGAAAATGATTCAAGCCATCGAAGACGGTTTCGTTCTGTATTCCGAAGATAAGGTTGTCGTCCCGCCCGTAGGATTTCTGAATTTCCAGGAACCGCCGGGTGACGTTCATATCAAATATGGCTATGTCAAAAATGACGATGTTTATGTGCTGAAAGTGGCCTCTGGCTTTTCCGATAATGAAAAGCTCGGCGTGCCGTTTGCCGACGGCGTAATCCTGGTATTTAGCCAGAAAACTGGACACTTGGAACTGATTCTTCATGATGAATGCTGGCTCACTGATATGCGAACGGCTGCGGCCGGCGCTGTCGTTGCCCGTCACCTGGCGCCGCGGAATGTCAGTGGCATCGGAATTATTGGTACGGGTGGGCAAGCCAGAATGCAGCTGGAGTTATTGAAAGGTATTGTCGATTGCCAACAATGTTTTGTCTGGGGTCGGGACGCCGGTAAGGTTACAAAAACTATCTCTGATCTGAGGGAAAACTTAACGATTCAGGACTGGGGCCTGCAAATAGAAGCGGCGGGGTCCGTCGACGAACTAGCGACAAAGTGTAATCTGATTGTTACAACAACGTCCGCAAAGGAAGAACTTGTCCTTGCCGATCACATTCAAGAGGGCACCCACATCACAGCTATGGGATCGGACGACCACGGCAAGCAGGAACTCGAGGCCGCGCTGCTGGGAAAAGCAGACCTTGTTGTGGCGGATAGTATTTCGCAATGTGTCGATCACGGTGAATGCTTTCATGCGGTTAAGGATGGCTCGGTCGACGAAGAATCTATTCTTGAGCTCGGTAACGTAATCAAAGAGCCGATGTTAGGTCGATCGAATGATAAGGAAATTACGGTGGCGGACCTGACGGGGATAGCCATTCAGGATATACAGATAGCCAAGATGGCAAGCGGAATTGGTGGCTGAAAGCGAAAGACAGGTAAGATTCCGGCGGCAAATGGCTAGGACTTTTTGGCTTTCTGATATATTGGTGCGATATGAAGAATGATTTTAGAGTTACTACCCCATTATTGCTGATAGTTTGGCTTGCCTTGAGCCTGCCTGTCTACGCACAAGACATTGATATTGCAATTGTTGGTGGTACGAGTTTTGGCTATCCACCGGACTTTGGCAAAGATCTCGTAGAAATCGACAGGACTTTCACAGTAACAACCGAAGTAGGTGAAAGTCCGCCTATTTATCAGATGAATTACAGCGGGACATCTTTTTATTACGTGCAAATGCATGGCGTGGAAAATAGACCGTTGGAGGAACCTGACGGGTGGCATTTTGTTCGCACCTGGGCCGCGCTTTACAAGTTAGGTGTTAAGTTCGCTTTTGGTGGTGCAACGAATGGGGGTATCGATCCAGCTTATGAAATTGGCGACATGATTGTCGCTCATGACATGATCACTCTAAATAGTCATCGACCGCAAAATATATTGCGTGCGTCAGGTATCAGTCGCCCAGGAATATTTCCCAATTTTGAACAACCGTTTAGCGTAGAACTCCGGAAACTACTAATTGATATCGCTAATACAAAGTATCCGGGTAGGGTCTATGAAAGTGGTGTCTTTATCCAGGATGATCCTGGTCGGTTCGAAACACCAGCCGAGATTCGGATGATGCGGATAATGGGTGCTGATCATGTGAGTCATAATGTGGGCACAGAAGCGACCTATGCACGGCAACTTGGTATTCATTTTGCCGTACTCAATTCCATATCAAATCCGGCTAATGGCGTACGTCCATATGAATACGAGGATATGCAAAATGGCGTGCAGGAAATCGCCGCTTATGCAGTTCCTATAGTGCTCGAAGCTGTTTTAAGAATTGATGAAATTCGTGATGAAATAGATCCTGATTCAGCAGGTAAAAGTTACGAAGGCACTTATACGAACCCCAAGCGTGGTGGCCAGGAAAAAGAGTGACAGCAGACTTGTTTTGGGGGTTTTGTCTACGCCCAAAATACAGAGAATCGTTCTAAGGTCCACATCGTTGTGATACCACCAATAACGAATGCAACTGGTTTCTCCAGATGCCGCATAAATTGAGCTAGTTGAACTTCGCCTGACACTTGAGATTGGTCAGCGGCCCTAAGCAAGGCCATTACAATCCAGGACAAAAGCACAATCAGGGCGACAAACAGTATTTGACCAATCTCCACCCCTGCATTGAAGGCCAGCAAAGCCGCAGGAACCTCGGATTGTGGCAACCCTATCTCACCTAAAGCAGAGGCAAAACCAAATCCATGCAACAAGCCAAACGAACCGGACACCGCAATAGGGTATCGCCAAGTCAGCGTATCTCTTCTTTTTAATGCAATCTCCCGTGCCAGGAACACGATCGATAGTGCAATTGTGGCTTCAATTGGAGGGATGGGTAATTTCACCACCTCCAAAGCTGCCAAAGACAGGGTGATGGAGTGTGCAATCGTGAAACCCGTAATCGTGATTAGAATTCGCCTGGCGGTCCTTGCGATTAGGACCAGACAGGCAACAAACAGTAGATGATCAAGCCCTTCAAGGATGTGCTCGATACCGAAGACGGTATAAGTGCGAGCAACCTCCATACGAGTAGGTGTTTCAGCGACCACAAATGATGGGTTGGCAGCCCCTAAACGTTCAATGA
>CAJWFK010000005.1 GCA_913031125.1 uncultured Woeseia sp.
CCGGGCCACGTCGGATCACACCCGTGATCCGCAGTAAGGATCATGATGTCATCATCCTGCAAAAGGTCCATCAGTTCAGGCAATTTCTCATCAAAAACCTCCAAGGCATCAGCGTAGCCATTGACATCACGCCGATGCCCATAAAGCATGTCAAAGTCTACAAAGTTCGTGAAAACAATCGAACAGTTAGGTGCCGATTTGAACGCCTCTATTGTCTCATCGAAAAGCGCTGAGTTGCCGGTTGCCTTGATTGTCTGGGTAATACCCTGGTGTGCGTAGATATCAGCTATCTTTCCCACACTAATTACCTCGCCTCCACTATCAACTAACTTGTCGAGCACCGTTGGCGATGGTGGGGGTGTCGTAAGATCACGACGATTTCCGGTACGCACGAAGTCCTCCGCACTACTGCCAATAAATGGTCTGGCGATCACACGACCAATATTGTATTCATCGACGAGGTTACGAGCGATTTCACACAATTCGTATAATCTGTCCAAACCAAACACATCTTCATGACAAGCAATCTGGAATACCGAATCAGCCGAGGTGTACACAATTGGTTTACCGGTTGCGACATGCTTTTGACCCAATTCCGAAATAATCGTGGTTCCTGATGCGTGGCAGTTTCCGAGTAAACCTGGTAATTCTGCTCTGGTAACCAGTTCTTCCAGCAATGACGAAGGAAAAGTGTCTGTTTTATCAGTGAAATAACCCCAATCGAATAAGACGGGAACACCTGCCATCTCCCAATGCCCACTCGGTGTGTCTTTACCACTCGACAGTTCGGATGCATATCCCCACGCGCCAATTACGTCATCCCTGTCATCACTGCCGGCCGGAAACCAACCAGAACTACCTTTCGCAGCACGCATTAACCCGAGCCGGGTCAAATTAGGTAATTTCAAAGGAGTTCCAGCCTCAGCACGTACTTCGGCAATACTACCCAACGTATTAGCGCCAACGTCACCAAAGCGCTCGGCGTCATCTGTCGCCCCGATACCCAGTGAATCCAACATTAGTATTACAGCTCTGCGCATGTATTGCTCCCTATCCCTATTCTATCCATAACAAAAACGGGCCGCTACGCGGCCCGTCAAATTTTTCCATCGACAATTTTTCTCTAGTGATGAGGAGATTCTGGGACGAAAGTACTTTCACCAAAGAATTCAATGCGTGTAAGCCATGTGTAATCGCCCTCAATAGCCATCAGCCAAATGAGCACACAAATGAATATTGGCGGTAACAGAATCGCTAATTGCAATGCAAGACGCTCCCACTTCATATGCATAAAAATAGCAATTATGAAGCCTGCTTTAAGAAACATAAAAATCAATATGAGGGTCCAGCGCAAATAGCCCTGGAGATTCATGTAATCAACCATGTACGATAAAAAACTAATTACAAATAGAAGGCCCCAAATCCAAAAATAGACTCCTAACGGGTGCTGTTGTCCTTCCTGCGCCATTACATTGTCTCCTGCTGTCCTACCAAAGGTAGAAGAATGCAAAAATAAATACCCAAACCAAATCGACAAAGTGCCAATATAGGCCTGCTATCTCAACGATTTCGTAGTTATTGCCTCTCCGTTCATAGAAACCAGTGCGTACACGGTTAGCAACGACCATCAAATATATGACACCGGCCGACACGTGCAACCCGTGAAAACCTGTGATCATAAAAAAGCTAGAACCAAATTGTGGTGCACCCATCGGATTACCCCACGGCCGAACACCCTCGTCGACAATCAACTTGGTCCATTCGAACATTTGCATGCCCACGAAGCTGGCCCCTAAAAGGGCCGTAGCAGCCATCAGCCAAAATGTCTTTTTCTTATCTTTTCGATAACCCATATTCACGGCCATCGCCATCGTTCCTGACGAAGTAATCAGGATGAAAGTCATAATTGCGATCAAAATCAAAGGAATCGGTTCTCCCCCAAAGGAAAGCGCAAATACTTCGCTTGGGTAAGGCCATGGGTCTGTCGTTGACATACGCACAGTCATGTAAGAGACAAGAAAAATACTGAATATAAACGTGTCGCTCAGTAGAAAAATCCACATCATTGCCTTACCCCAAGGCACATGGAACGACTGCATATCCGACGAAAAGTCGTTTACGACACCCTTAACACCACTTTGCAATGCAGTAGCTGAAGCTTCTGACATAGATCGCTTTCCTTATTACGTTGATAACAACACGCCGAATAACACAATCCACACTAGAAGCAGAAAGTGCCAGTAAACGGTACATAACTCAATGCTCAATCTCACACTATCAGCATCCGCGCCTGACCAAACTCTTATTGTGGACCTTGCCCATACCCACATTCCACCCAACATGTGCAGGCCATGAACTGCCGTCAGTAGATAGAAAAATGAGTTCGCGACATTTCTCTCCACATAGTAACCAGCAGCATTCAATTGTTGCCAGGCAACTAGTTGACCGACGAGAAACAAAATCGTGAGGGCCCCAGATACAAATAGTCCGGGCTTAAGGCGACCCTGCACGCCACTAACAGCTGCATTCCTCGTCCAGTGATAGGCAATACTGGCCAGTATTAGAACTGCTGTGTTAAACCACAGCAGAACTGGCTCAGCAACCGGGCGCCAATCGGGCTCCTCCATACGAATTGTGTACGCACTTATAAAAAGGGCAAATATCGAAGTCGCTACGGTAAGAAAAACTGTCAGCGCTACGGTCTTTGTATTGGTATTAATCGACACACCGGTAACGGCATCATCCGCTGGCTGTGACACCCACGGTTGAGTATTGAGTGTCTGGCGCAATAACCATGTAATCACCGTGGCCATGATGACGCCCAAAAATATAAGCGTTAGGTACATCTAGTGATCGACCCCATGATCGCGTCCAACCGGAACATCAGTCGCGGGAACAGTCTGAGGGATGTAATCTTCTTCTTGCCCGGGCACACTATAATCATAGGCCCAGCGATGTACCTCTGGCAGGGAATGTCCCCAGTTTCCGTGTTTTGGTGGTGAGGGTGTCTGCCACTCTAACGATGTTGCTTTCCACGGATTCGGCCCAGCTTTTTCTCCCTTCTTTAAACTGACAATGATGTTGTACAAGAAGAGGACTTGCGTCGCGGCAATAATCAATGCGGATATCGACATACTTGTATTCAACGTAACTGCTGATTCCGGCATGAAGGCAGTATCTCCCATCGAAAAGTATCGACGAGGGAGACCAAGGAAGCCTACATAATGCATGGGTAAATAAAGCGAGTAGGTACCCAGGAACGTCAACCAGAAATGCCATTTAGCCATCGTCTCGTTATACATACGACCAGTCATTTTTGGATACCAGTGATAAATGGCTCCGAACACGACAAGCACTGGTGACACTCCCATAACCATATGGAAATGTGCTACAACAAAATACGTATCAGATAACGGTAAATCGATCGTAACATTGCCGAGAAACAATCCACTAAGGCCGCCATGGGTAAAGGTGAAGATAAACCCAATCGCAAATAGCATGGGAGCCCGCAAATGAATATTGCCCTGCCAAAGAGTTAGTACCCAGTTGTAGACCTTGATGGCGGTCGGCACTGCGATGATCAACGTTGTAGTCGCAAAAAAGAACCCAAAATAAGGATTCATGCCGCTGACATACATATGATGGGCCCATACAATAAACGATAAGCCTCCGATTGCGAGGATCGCCCAAACCATCATGCGATAACCAAAAATATTCTTTCGTGCATGGGTCGATAAAATATCCGACACAAGTCCAAAAGCAGGCAGCGCTACGATGTACACCTCAGGATGCCCAAAAAACCAAAAGAGATGCTGGAACAGTACCGGACTCCCACCAGAGTAATTCGATACCTCGCCAGCCTGAAGAATCGCTGGCATAAAGAAACTAGTTTCAAGAGTTCTATCCAGCATCATCATGATTGCAGCAACCAACAGCGCGGGAAATGCCAGTAAACCGAGAATGGTGGCCACGAAAATAGCCCAGACTGATAACGGCATGCGCATCAGGGTCATACCCTTACAACGTGCCTGCAAAACTGTAGTCACATAGTTAAGCCCGCCCATCGTAAAGGCCACAATAAATACAGCAAGGGAAATCAGCATCAATAAGATACCCCAATCCGTTCCGGGAGTTCCGGGCGAGATGGCTTGCGGCGGATACAGTGTCCAACCAGCGCCGGTCGCGCCACCAGGAACAAAGAAACTCACTACCAAGATAATTACCGACACCGCATATACCCAAACACTCAGCATGTTCATGAAAGGGAATACCATGTCACGTGACCCGCACATTAATGGAATCAAGTAGTTGCCAAAACCACCCAGAAACAGAGCCGTCAAAAGATAAATCACCATGATCATCCCGTGGATGGTGACGAGCTGGTAATAATTTTCAGGGTTAATAAAAGCAAAAGTATCCGGAAAGCCAAGTTGCAACCGAAACATGCTCGACATGATCATGCCAACCAAACCGATCAATATTGCGAGTCCACCGTACTGAATGGCGATGACCTTATGGTCCTGACTCCAAATATATTTGGTAATAAATGTTTCCGGATCGTGGTGTTCGATTTCGTGGTCGCGATCAGCTATTGAGACATAAGCCATCAAGATCCCCTTAAATTAAATCTCTTGTTTTCCTGTGAATTTCTAGAGCGAATTGATGTAAGCAATAACATCATTGATCTGCTCATCTGTCTGTAAATTACGGCCCATGAAGCCCATTTGCTTGCCGTAAAAGTCCTGCGGATGACCGCCACGAATTCCCGAGCGGAAATTCTGCAACTGGCTCGCTAGATACCAGTCCGTCATACCCGCCATACGAGGCGCGTTAATCGCTTGAATACCCTGAGCTTCGGAGCCATGGCAATAGGAACAAACCGCGTAAATCCGTTCACCGCGAACAACATCACCTTGCACTGTTGCTGGTGCGGGGTTATCCGGGAATGTTTGAATATGTGCGATAACGTTCTCGATCGCCGCATCATCAATAAGCGTACTCGCCATTGGAGCCATCTGCTGTCCATAAATATCATCTTCATGAACACCCCTACGACCGGCTTTGTAATTCTTGAGCTGGCGCCTCAGGTACCAAGGCTCCTGACCTGAGATTTTTGGTGCATTCAATGCCTTTATTCCCTCACCCTGCTGGCCATGGCAAGCCGTACAGACCGCGTATTGCGCAGCACCTACCTGCGCATTGCCTAAAATCGGGTTTAGTGTTTCCTCGAACGTTGGTTGTTCTGCTAACCATGCATCAAAATCAGCCTGCTCATCGATGACAACCTCACCACGCATCGTGTGATGGGCAATTCCGCAAAGCTCCTCACAAAGCACCTCATAAGAACCGGTTACCGTGGGCGTGAACCAGAGATAGGTTTCCATACCTGGCACTAAGTCCATCTTTACACGAAATTGGGTAACGGTGAAGTTATGTAATACATCTTTCGAGCGCAGATTAACCTTGACTGGCACATTAACCGGCAAATGAACACTTGGGTTCAATACCAGAACATCATCTCGTCCCAGCGGATCTTCCGGATCCATTCCGAACGGGTTTTGGCTCGTTATAAGCTCTGCCTTAACGTCTCCGAACTGTCCATCATTTCCAGGCAAACGATAGGTCCAGTGCCATTGCTGGCCATTAGCCTCTATCTCCATTGCATCGTCCGGAACAGTAACAAAATCGCCCCACACGAACAGGCCAGGTGTAAGCATTGCCGCAACACCGATTGATGTGAGTACGGTAAGCCACCATTCAAGCTTTTTATTCTCAGGGTCGTAAGTTGCCTTGCCCCCTTTTGAAGCTCTGTACTTGATAATGGCATAGGCCATAAAAAGGTTGATAGCGACAAATACAAATCCCGTCACCCAAAACGTGATATCAATTGTTGTGTCGATTTGGCTCCAATTTGACGCCAGCTCTGTGAAAGTCCAGCCAGCCGACGGAGCAACAAAATGGAACGCTAGGGTCCCTATAACCAACACTATTAGCAAAACCGCTATGGCCATACCTACTGCATCCTTATTTTCATTAAAACCGAAAAGACTTACGCGGCCCCATAGGCTGCGAGCCTTAACTTCGACAAGCGCACGCCTTCATCGGTTTGTTTCCTGGTATCAAGTCTCCGTAACGCCCCACGCTGCTTTCCCAACCTTTAACAAGTGTGTTCCAATTACCACTATATGGTCAAAACTGATTATCTAAACCGGCCAAGCAGCACTCGCGGAGGATAGTAGATTCGGGATGCGATTTCCACCACTTATGACAACCATTTAATAGGTTGCGGTATTGAGAAAAAAAATCACTAGAAACATATCAAAGCTGACTTGCAGTATTCCCTGAAACAAACCTTAGTACTAATCAAACCATGACTAAGCTTCATGAAGGGTTTTACCGCCCAGAATTGTCCTGATAACCTTGATATCCATAATAGATTCCGGATCCACCTCATGCGGATCCTTATCCAAAATCACAATATCAGCTAGTTTGCCAGGTTCAAGTGAGCCTTTGATATCCTCCTCAAAAGAGGCATATGCGCCATGCATAGTACAAATCCTCATAGCTTCTGTGACCGAAATCCGTTGGCTCGGTCCCCATACTCGGCCACGTACATCCTTCCGTGTAACCATACTTTGAATCGCCATCATCGGTTCATAAGGTCCGGGCATGTAATCTGAAGCTGGCGCAACCGGAATTCCATAATCAAGAAAACTTCGGTGAGCAAACATCGACTCCATCTTAGCCTCACCATATTCAACCCACTTATTACCATGGTAGTGCGCGTAAGTATAAAAAGGTGTGGGAACCACACCAGCATTTTTGATCCGTTGCAATAATTCAGCATTGACAAGGGAACAGTGCTCAATCCTATGCCGGGGATTCTCACCTCGATGATTCTGGAGCACACGTTCGTAGGCATTTAGCACCATGTCAATTGCAATATCGCCATTTGCGTGGATACCAACCCTGAATCCGCTCTCAACAGCATCTTCTACGGCATCATAGACCTGGTCTTGCGTCATAGTCAGTATGCCGTAATCATCCGGCCGGCCTTCGAAAGGTGTGCTCATACTCATTGTTCGTTCTGAGGCCGAACCATCAGCGACAAACTTTGTAGCTCCAATGCGGATAAATTCATCACCGAATCCGGATCCAATACCGGCATCTTTGAGTGCAGTGTACAGTTCACTATTACCGGCAGGCATTACAGATACACGGAGAGCAAGCTCACCAGCCTTTCTGGCATCATTGTAGGCGACAAATTCCTCACGGGTTGCTCCTGCGTCAGTGGTCGAGGTAAGGCCGACGCGCGACATGGCCTGTGATGACATAGCCGCACTCTTAGCAATTTGCTGCCTATCCGCAGGTGGTATGGCGCCAGCATCACTAAACGGATCCATCGCATGCTCTGCAATTTTTCCAGTGAATGCTCCATCTTCACGATAAAATTTACCGCCAAATGGATCTGGTGTACTCATAGTGACGCCAGCAACCTCGAAAGCCTTCGAGTTAACGACTGCCGTATGACCTCCGCGATGCTGAACATAGACAGGGTGATCAGGAACAGCCTCATCGATATCGCGACGATTTAACGGCCTTTCTTCCTCGAACTTGGTATCGTCATACATAAAACCACGAACCCATCCACCCGGCGGAGTAATGGCTGCTTTTTCAGCCAAAATATCCTGCACATTCGAGATACGCCTGAGATTAACGTTCACTGCAAGCGCCTCCCACGGAAGAATCGGGTGACTGTGCGCGTCAATAAAACCCGGCGTCACCGTCATTCCAGTTGCATCAATACGAGCCGTGCTCCGATTAGCCAGATCTTGAATATCGTCATTACTGCCCACGGCAAAAATGCGATCTCCCTGGATCGCAACTGCCTCAGCAACAGGATTTTCTGGGTCCATAGTCAAAACTCGGCCCCCAGTAATGATCAGGGTCATATTCCCGGTAGGTCCATTACTCTGTGCTGTTGCACCTGCCGTTAAGCCCATACCTAGCGGCAAAGATGCTGATGTGCCTAGAAATTTTCTTCTCGTTATTTGACTCACTATATCTCCCGGAAGTTTTTACTCAAATGCGGAACCATCTGCAGAATAAATAACCCAGATTTTGGTATAACCATCTGTATCCCATATACCAGTCCACTCCTTTGGAATAGTCACTCCTTCTCCTGCATTGATGGTGGTAACCGTTCCATCAGAAGAAGTAAGTGTTACGCCCCCGCTAAGAAAAAACATGAACTCATCAACTCCATAAGCCCCTGTTATTTCCGAGCGAGTTTTACCGGAACTATACATCCCAGACGAAAATTTCTTGTCGCTTGACAAGAGGGTTGTGACATCTAATGTCACATTACCATCTGCATGCTCTGTCCGAATCATGTTTTCTCGTTTAAAGATTTCACCAGCGGCATCTTCTGCACTTATCTTGGCAGGAACAATTACCTTTTCACCGTGGCTATATGCCACTGAGGCAAATGCGAAACCCAACAAGATTAGGGTTGCGACTAATTTGTTCATCTTTTCTCCTCTTTTGTTATAAGTAACCAAGCCCAATATAACCGCTGATTGCAATGATAGCTGCGATCAACGCATAAGGTATTTGTGTTATTGCATGCTGAAATGGTGTACAGCCTGATGCGTGAGCAGTAAGCACCGTGGCATCAGAATAAAAACAGGCATGACTGCCAAAAGTGCTCGCTGAGAGCGTAGCACCAATAACGAGTGCTATGTCAGCATTTAAACTATTGCTCAGCGCTGTGACGATCGGAAGAATAATGACAAATACCCCCCAATTAGATCCCGTCATAAACGAAACCATCGCCATAGAAACAAATACGGCGGCTGGCAACAATTCCGGTGTCAAAAGTGGCTCCATCGAAGCAACAACAAAAGGAGCGAGGCCAAGCACGCCATTGATATCCGCTAATATGAAGGCGGCTACGACTACCCCAAGTGGTTCTATCATTATCTTGAAACCATTGATTATAGTTTCAAATGTGTCCTGCATATCCATCAGTCGTGTTACAAGAATGAAAAGAGCCATAGACCCAAGCGTCACGTAGATACCAACAAGGAAGTCTTTGTCAAAATAAAGTGTGGCTAGTACGAGGCCCGCCATCGGCACCAGAAACATTGACACCCGAGGCTTGATATCTTCACGAGCCTTGATCGACTCATTTGCCTCTTCGATCTGCCTTGCATCAGGAGGAATAACCTGACCTGTGTTCATTGCACGCTCTTCGGCTGCTTTCATCGGTCCAAGTGCTGGAATAATTCCAGAAATTACTAAAGGCACCAGTAACACTGCGGCCCATGCATAAAGCATGTACGGTATCGCTCTGATGTAGGTCGATAGGCCCTCTCCCTGCGGAGCAATATCGTTTGCAACAATTAGCCCCGCGAAGAACACTCCCCAAGTAGAAAAGGGAATAATCACACTTATGGGGGCCGCCGTAGAATCTACAACATAAGCCAGTTTCTCGCGCGAGACTTTGTATTTATCAGTCAGGCTACGCATAGCCGAACCAACTGCCAGCGAGTTCAGAAAATCGTCTACAAACATGAGGATGCCCAGTCCCCAGGTAGCCATAAGCGCACTTTTATGCGAACGAACAATGCCCACCATCAGATGCGTAAAGGAGCTAGTAGCACCGGTTCGGATCAGTATTGCGATTAAACTCCCCATAAAACCGCAAACCAGAATAACCCAGGCAACATCGGGATCCATCATGACACGCAAAGATGTTTCGGCAAATGCAACAAGGAAGCCAGACCTATGGATCATGATTAATCCAACGAGAGATCCGGCAATCAATGACTCTATCGGGCGACGTATATAGAGAGCCAGGGCGAACACAACTAGTGTTGGCAACAAAACAATCGCACCTTCCAACTCCACCTAGACCTCTCCCAGCTGCTCGTTGACAGCCCGGTCAGCAGCGTCAAATGCCCCGTTAACAAACGCGTATGCCGAAGCATCTGAATTAGCGATGGATATACGACCGAGCTGCTTGCTACCGTGAATATGCGGGCCATTAGAGGGTGACCACTCGGGCGGATCGTAGAGGTCATTGTATTCGTAAGCATAACCATGTGGCCAACGGTTAACCGTGATACCAGCGATATCCTGTTCCGCATTGAACCCACCAGGTTCGAGTGCACCGCTCAATACACTGACAATGTTGTTCTCGAAGTCTCCAAAACTAAGCTCGTAAAGATCACGCCTTCCCTGCACATGTTGTTCACGACTTGTCATCCCGGAGTCCGGCGCACAAGGCACATAAGTACCGTGGAGGACTGTGGGTTGCCCGGCATTCTCGGTAAAATTATATCCTCCCATAGTGACAGGAAAATCCATGCCAAAGGAATGCATCAGCTCCGGCTGAGGAATATAAAAGTCACGAAAACCGAGATTCTCGAATGCCTTCCAGTTACGGATTGCAATGCTTATATATACAAGTGGTACTTTGACTGCCTGATTTATCGCGGCAATTTGTGAACCCGGTACTTCGGGACAAAGATGAGGAATAAGGCGATTATAACAGGCGAGCACAACGTGGCGGCCACGAACGCGATACGCAGAGCCTTTCTTAACATAGGTGACGCTTACCGCACTGTCACCATCGACATGCCGGACGTCAACCGCGGTGCTATCCAGGCGAATTCGTGTCGTGTTCGACTCCATATCCAGCAAATCATAATCGACACGAGATTTTACGAGATCCTCCATAGTGTTGCCGGGGACCGCATGTGGAATAAGCGCCCGCACAAGAGATCGCGCGACACCAGCATTGCCATCCGGGAAGTGGAAAATATATGGCTCATCTCGGCCTGCCGGGCCACTACTATCTTCTTCAAGTCCGAGATCGACAATACCCGGCATACCCATGCGATATGCCTCAAGTGCAGAAATTGCATCATAGCCAACGCCCCACCAACCGCGAGGGCCATCCCTCAACAGAAGCACCACTTCCTCGTGCAGGCCAGCATATTTGCGTAAGTAATCGGTGTAACTAATTCTTCCCAGAAGTGCTATCTTTTCTCGATTAGACATTTCAGAGAGCGGATCAGCATTCCCGGCCAGCAAGTCCACCAGACTGGATTTTGCGGCAGCAGGGACCGGGTAACTACTTATCAATTGTGATAGGGCCTCCGAATTAGTTTCGCCATAGAAGCGAAGCGCATTCCGGTGAGTACTGTCGGTCCCATAACGGCTCTGGCTGAAATATATTGCTCTTTCTAATGAGCGTTCACGGAAATAATTCTGATCAAAATATTCGTAAAAATGATCGGTTTTAACCCCAATATCCTTAAGAACCTGTGAAGACGCCTTTGAGTAACGAGCAGGTGAATCGATGGACTGGCTACCACCGTAGCCAATAAGCTCTCTATCATCAACGACGAATTCGTTGCGCTTTGCATGGCCACCAAAATCATCGTGGTTATCGAGCACCAGTACACGAGCAGGGCCATCGCTCCGCTGATGATACATAAGCGCTGCTGAAAGTCCGGAAAGCCCCCCTCCGACCACAATCAGATCATAATCAGCGTCTGTCTGGCTATCCGGCCGTTTCGCTTTTGTACCTGCCCATGACAGGGCGTGCGCTACCTCGAAAGATCCGGCATGGCTGCCACGCATACCGGTCAAGGCCGGTGGGTAACGACCATCCTTTGCCAGTAATTCAATTGGTGATAGCGCACTGCCAGCCGCAACGCCCAAAGCAAATCCATTAAGAAAATCACGCCGTGAAATATTGAGTCGGCTCATTATGACCCCTCATATTCATACACTAAACGCCCTCCAAGCCAGGTCTGTAGAACCTTTGTCTCCATAATCTGCTCAGAATTGATAGTCAAAAGGTCGCGATCGAGCACAACTAAATCAGCCAACTTTCCAGGTTCAATACTGCCCTTAATATTTTCTTCAAAAGACAAGTAGGCGCCGAATAAAGTGTAGGCCCTTAGTGCCTCCATCATCGTCAGTCTTTCTTCTTCGGAAAATACTCGACCAGACATACCCTTGCGTGTAACCGCAGAATACAATCCAACCATTGGTCCTATCGGTAATACATCACTGGAGATTGCAACATGAATTCCGTGATCCATCGGACTGCGCAAGGGATTGTTATGTTCAAGTCGAGCACCATCAAGATAATCAACATAGCGCCCTTCTAGCGTATAAGTGAAATTTGGCTGCTGAGTGATGGCAATTCCGTAGTCCGCCATCTTGTCCATCGTTTCTGAAGAAGGCATTACCGTGAAGTGATTAAGATAGTGGCGGTGATCATCACGTGGTGATTCATCCAAAGCTGCGGCGAGCTCATCCACTACTAATTCAATGGCAGCATCCCCAATAGCATGTATGCCAGACTGCCACCCAGCTGCATTTAGCTCCCTAATCACCAAAGTCAGATCATCAGGATCGATACTGAGGTGTCCCCGGTAGGTACTTTCGCCACGATATGGCTCTTTTGTATAGGCAGCTGGTCCTGTAAAACCTCCATCAACAAAGATTTTTACTGGCCCGACCCGAAGGTGTTCATCCCCTTCACCACTTCTCTTGCCAAATACCTCCATCGACTCCGCCCCTTCCCAGAAAACCTGGATATAGGCACGAGGCAATTCCCCGCGATATTGATGATATATTTGCTCCCATTGAGGATATGTGTGGGTCCAATTGCTCTGCTGATCGGACATAGCGACCGATCCTGTAGCCTGCGTAAAACTAGTTATCCCCAAGGCGAGTTGTGCCTTCAGTGTAGCTACCAAACTGTCCTTCACCTCGTCAAATGTTGCCCCTGGGATTAATCGCCCGACAATCTCCTGCCGCTCCCTGATGATGCCATTCAAACGGCCTGCATCATCCTTCTCAATAACACCACCCTCCGGCTGTTCCGTGTTTTCATCGACCTCAGCGCGGCGCAAAGCCATGCTGTTCATAACAGCACTATGGCCACCCGCACGCGTCAGTAAAACAGGGTTATCAGGGGCGGCCACATCAAGATCCCTGCGCAGGGGACGGCGCTCTTCTGCCATGAAGTCCTCCGACCAACCATAACCGCTAATCCACTCACCAGTGCCCAACTCCTTCACTTTTCTGCTGACTAGCCCCTTAATTTGCTCGATCGAAGTTGTCTTGGTCAGATCAATGTAACGACGTGAGTGTCCGCGTAAGTGTGTATGAGAATCTATAAAACCCGGAATCAGAGAGTTGCCCTTCAGGTCGATCATGGTTCCCGCAACATATTCCTCTAGCAAATCAGCACCACCTACAGCGACGATTTTTTCTCCTTTAACCGCGACAGTTGATGCAACTGTCAGCCCCGGATCAATTGTAGCGACTGCTCCATTGTGAAAGATCAAGTCAACTTGAATCCGGCCATCTTCCACATCCTGCGAACAGGCACAAAAGCCTAACGTCGCTATAAAGCTCAGAATAAGTTTTTTCATTATGCCGCCCTCATTTGTAGCGGGTACCAGCCTGCTGTCGCGCTATCAACCAGAAATCTTGACTCGCCCGCCTGAACGATCCAGAAACGCTTATAGATAATTCCTTTCAATTCGCAATTCACGTCAAACCTTGCGATAGTTTTAAGTTGCTTACCAAGTCGGTGAATGACTGTCCGGCGAGCAATATCTGTCGCAGTAACAACATCTATCCTGACATCGAGTAGCTTCTCCGGAGCACACGTTTCCTTCCGCGCCTCATATTTGTCAGCTGTTACGCCCAGCCCGTTGACAGCATCAACGAGACAAACAAGTGGCAGCTCTTTTTGCCCAACCATGGTTTTAACCACCGATGTGCACTGGTATGAGTAGTATGGGTATATGACATCAGACTCAATTGTTAAATTCTTTTCTCCGGTGACGTCAGCCACAATGTCCAATGCCTCAACAGCACTAACCGTACCAGCTATCAGGGCTTTTTGAGCATGGTGAGTCATACTTACTTATCCCTCTTGATCAAAGCATCGACTGCAGCTGCTTCCGGGGCAAGATCGAAATCAACTGACGGCAACAATTGGCGAGGAATTTGTCCTACCGCGGCGGCCTCATCCATCACCTCAGTAATATGACCCGGTACAGGTGCGATTCTTTGTGTTGCCAGACTTACAAAGATCATCACTGTTGTGGAGCTAACAACACCAGCCACCATCGGCGCTACCTCCGTAGTTTCAACATATCCAGCCAATTCCCAAACAAAGGCAACGGTTGCGCCAACTACCATTGACGCTAGCGCTCCCGGTGTATTTGCTTTTTTCCACCATACTGCACACACATACGATGGCAGAAACGCACTACCGAGTACCGAAGTTGCAAAGATGACGATGCTAAAAACGCTCGGTGGCTCATACAGGGCCACGCCATAACCTATTGCGGCGAGTACAATTACAAGTGCACGCGACACAACCACCATTTGGCGTTCCGTAGCTTCGGGATTAATAAAGCGTTCATACAAATCACGAGATGCAATCGAACCTGTCTGTAAAAGCAAAGAATCTGCTGTGGACATAATGGCGGCCATTATCGCGGCCATCACAAGCCCCGTGGCAGCCGCCGGCAAAAGCTTTCCGGCCACTTCAAATATGGCCATTTCGGGGTCATCCAGTCCCGGAAGAATAAGTATTGCAAGAATGCCTACAAGATAAGGAGTAGGTACAAAGAAAAGATTCCACAGTGTCGCCCACATACCAGCACTGCGGGCTGTCGTTGGATGACTCATCGCCATATGACGAGTGACCACATGCGGCCAGCCCATTAGTCCCACAGAAAAAATCAGCACTGCACCGGCAACTATCCCCCACTGTCCCTGAAACCCAAGACCTTTCCCCCATATCGACAACAGCGTTGGATCAATATTATTAATCGCATTGTTAGCAGCAGTTAGGCCACCTAGCTCAACAAGTGATGCACCCGCAATCCACAAAACGCCGACTAACATGACGAGGCTTTGGAAAAAATCTGTGTAAGCAACAGCAAGATAACCACCCATAAAGGTATAAATTAGTATGATGCCAACCGCTATTGCTAAAGCTATCGGGTACGGTATGCCGGTTACTAGTGCCATTCCCTTTCCCCCCGCTATAAATTGGGCGAGTACGTAAAATCCCAGTAAAAATACCGTCAACGTACCGGCAAACAGCCGTATAGCAGGTGATGGATAACGCTTTTCAAGATACTCGATGGATGTTAGCGCGCCAAACATTTGCGAAAGTTTGCGCATGCGGCGGCCTATCACTGAGAGATTCAGAACGCCACCTCCAATATCTCCAGCTGCATACCATAATGCCCAGTATCCCTGGCTGAACCCTAGGCCACCCGCACCAAGGAACATATAACCACTCATAGAGGTACTTTGGAGGGTCAACGCGGTCGCCATTGGGCCAACTTTTCGGCCACCTAGCAGATAGCCCTCTAGGTTTTTTCCGACGCCTCGCCGCATAGCCCAGTAACCAATACCAAGCACGATCACATAGTAGAGGATTAAAAATATGACGACCGTGCCAGTCATGACACATCATCCTCCAGCTTTTCATTACGCCAATCTCTTGACCGATATAAAAAAACTATCGTGTAAACAATCCAAAAGACAGGGAACCCGAATACCAATAAAACCGTTTCAGCTGGTAGTCCGAACATATATACCCCTCATAACCTCATTTTTTTCACACTATCAAAGACCGCACAGAACTTCGTCAAAACCCTGTATAAAAAATTCAGCATTTTCCTTACTGAAAACCATCGGCGGTCGCAATTTCAAAATATTATTAGTTTTTCCAATACTACCTGCCAATATCCCATGTTTCCTAAGTCCCTCAACCACATCCGCTGTAATCTCAGTAGCTGGTGTACGAGCAGCGCGATCAGCTACAAGTTCCACCGCTTTAAACAAGCCTTCGCCACGAACATCACCGATAACTTCATGTTTTTCACTAAGCATTTCTAATTTTTGATTTAGATATAGACCAACTTCAAGCGCGTTTTCCTGGAGTTTTTCATTTTCTATGACATCTAGCACAGCGAGTCCTGCTGCACAGGATACCGGGTTGCCGCCAAAGGTATTGAAATAGCTTGTATGTGCAGCAAACTCATCAACTAACTCTCGACGGGTGACCGTGGCCGCAAGCGGATGACCATTACCCATTGGTTTACCCATAGTCACTATATCGGGTACAAAATCATCTATTTGATACCCCCAGAAATTGCGTCCGGTGCGCCCAAAGCCGGGCTGAACTTCATCGGCTACAAATAGAGCACCCGCCTCACGCACCACTTCAGCAATTTTTGCTAAGTAACCCAGTGGGGTGGCCACCACACCACCACTCGAAATTATAGTATCGATAATAAAAGCAGCCGGTTTAATCCCACGATGCTTTAAAAGTGAGAGTGCATCATAAATACACTCTGCGTAGCGACTTCCGCCATCTTTACCCTGAAACTCACCTGCATAAACATCCGGCGTTGGCACTGTCACTACATATTCCGGAACCTCATCGCTAGGGATGTCCTCAGTAGAAATTTCATAGATTGCTTTGGTATTTCCATGGTAAGCAAAATCAGTGACGATAATACCCGTACCACCTGTGCAGGTTCTGGCGATTCTTAGCGCCAGTTCATTAGCTTCGCTCCCCGTGCAACTAAACATTGCAGTGTCCAGTTCATCAGGAAACTTTGCCGTAAGCCGCTCAGCGTAATCGAGCACATTAGCGTGCAGGTAGCGAGTGTGCGTGTTAAGTGATTTAACCTGGTCGGTAATTGCTGAAACGACATGCGGGTGGCAGTGCCCAACATGGGGAACATTGTTGTACATATCGAGATATCTATCCCCGGCTTGGTCATACAACCAAACGCCTTCACCCCGGACAATATGGACTGGTTCCCGATAAAAGAGGCGATAAGCCGGGCCGAGCAACCTTCGACGACGATCAAGCATGTGTTTGCTGTTTTTATCCATCACAATACTTTGATTTAGGATCAAATTTTCTCTTAGTCGTCAAACATTTATTCTAAATCGGACACTGCTAACCTCATATCAGTCAGGATTGGAAATACGTCCGGCAACGATTCCTGCTACCAACAAGAAAAGACCCATAAAAAATAGATATTCAGGGAAGCTACGTGTGACACCACAATAGTAGCTGGCTAAAACATTTATAGCTTGGAAACCGTTTATAAATTTGTTTTCCCTGATCTTTGCCTTGGGAAAGCGAATACTCGAAATCAAGCCTAGCCCTAATGCAAACATGACGGCGGGCAAATAAGCATATAACTGCATGGATTCAGCTATGTCTGGGTAACGAATCAGAAGAATGCATCCAGTGGCTATGAGGCCCCCACCAGCACCGGTTATCGGAAGGCCGCTGAACCAACCTGCTGGTGGGTCGTCAGTATGCAGGTTAAACCGCGCCAGACGCATTGCGCCACAGAGAACGAACACGCCTACTGAGGCAAGCAAAAACCAAAATGCCGGCGTAAATAATTCTATGCTTCCTAACTCCAGGCTAACCTGCATAACAATTATTCCAGGGGCCACCCCAAAAGCCACCAAATCGGCCATTGAATCAAATTCCGCACCAAAATCCGAAGTAGCGTTTAGTAAACGAGCCGCAACACCATCCATAACATCCAACAAGCCACACCAAACGATCATCCAACAAGCGAGTTCAAGATTGCCTAGTTGTCCAGTGACAATGGCACTGGTCCCTAACAACAAGCTTAATGCTGTGAAGCTATTTGGAATTGTGTATCGGAGCTTTTTCCCCACCCTAACACCTGCCTGTTCTTGTTATTGGTTTCACGTGGCATTCTGCATACGCAGTAATTTTACCGCCAGTTCCTGTAATTGGAAATATAAGAAAGATACACGCGGCAACGATTTTCTACTATTGTACCGGCTTCGTCCGGCGAATTAGAAGCGCGCCCGCCACAGCCCAAACTAAAACAATCAACCATTCCTCTGGCCAGACTAGGGCCGCAGGACTAAAAGGAAGATACAAGAGTGCAACACCAATCGATAGTATTAGTGCAATCCAACCAATAACAATTCCGTTCGGCACCACGTAAGGTCGGTGCATATCCGGATCCCGCTTCCTGAGAACGAGGAATGACCACGCAACAAAAGCATATGCAACAACGATCCCAAGTCCTCCAGCGTCAACAAGCCACACCAGAGCTGGTCTACCAAAAAAAGGTGCAATCATGGATAAAAGGCCTATCAATAATAAAGCCCGGTGAGGTGTATTGTAACGTGGATGCAACTTCCCAAGATAAGCGGGCAGCTGCCGTGCACGTGCCAAAGCGTAGATTGCGCGACTGCCACCAATCAGGAAAGCATTCCAACTGGTAAGAATACCGCCAATACCCGCAACCACTAGTAATTTTCCTGCCCATGCTCCACTAAAGAGATTCGCCATTGCATCAGCCGTTGGAAGCTCGGAGGCGCGTCGATCACTTTCCGGTAGACCCATTGATACTGACCAAATCATAGCGATGTACCAAAAAACCGCGATAACGATCGATAACATCAAAAGTCGACCGATCTCCGAAAAAGGCACATCAATTTCTTCCGCTGACTGTGGAATCACATCGAAGCCGACAAACATAAACGGCACCATGATCACAACTCCCAGCAAACCTTTTGCTCCAGTATCAAATAGTGGCTCCATATTGGTCGGTTCACCATTGACTAATCCACCACTGACCAGTATCAGTCCAACGAGCAGAATCATGGTTGTCGCTAGCATCTGCAAACGCGCGGCTGTACGAATGCCAAGTATGTTAATGGTCGTGATAATAACCGCACCGCCAACCCCGACCGCAACCCAAGTCAGGTTGACTTCCCAATTGGCCACCGTCCACAAATACCCTTTGCTAAAACCAGGAATCAAGTAATCGACAACAGTAGGCAAAGCGACTGCCTCAAATGCAACCACAGATACATAGCCAAGCAATATAGCCCAAGTGCAGACGAATGATAGTGTAGGCCCCAAAGCGCGATATGAGTAGACATGCTCACCGCCAGCCTGCGGCATTGCCGATGCGAGCTCTGCGTATGTCAGTCCCACAAAAATCACCACGGTGCCGCCAAAAAGGAAGGCAACAATGGCGCCGATAGTGCCGGCTTCTTCGATCCAATTACCAGTTAACGCAACCCAACTCCAACCAATCATTGCACCGCAAGAGAGCGCGAGGACCTCCTTGCGCTGAATGACTCGATTAAATTTTCCGCCGGCCATCAGGGGTCTGGCTGAGCATCCCGAACCGTTAACGGGTTGTAATAACCGCGTTCCTTAATGCCCTTCTTACGCATAGCCATACCTGTGAGACATTCCTGGAGCAAGGCACCCGAATTCATCACCGTGGTATACCCTGGATCAAGCAAAGGGTTTAGCTCAACCAGATCAAAGCCGACCATCTGATTCTCCGAACAAAGCGTTCTTATGAGTGGAAAAATTTCTCTTGGGGTTAAGCCGTTAGACTCAGGCGTCCCGGTGCCCGGCGTATACGCCGGATCCAGAACATCAATATCGAATGATATATAGAGATATTCGGGCCCGTCTAATGCTTCATTCATAATCCTGTCCATCACAACATCCCACCCATCCTGCTCAATCTCGGCCATGGTGTGATAACGCATATCGTTTTCACGCATCCAGTTAAATCCTTTTTCTCCCGGCCAGTAACCCCGCAAACCCACCTGGATATAGTTTTTTCCATTGACATGACCATCGTCGACCAACCGACGAACTGGTTGCGCATGAGATATGAGGTGGCCATTAATTGGGTCACCGGCATCAAAATGAGCATCAAAATGAATAACACCAACATTTTCCTTGCCATACACATCAGCCACACCAGCAACGTTAGGGTATGAGAGAGAATGATCCCCGCCGACAATAATTGGAATGGCGCCCGTCTCTGCAATTTCCCGAACCATCTTTCGCACAGGTGGCATACTCCGTTCCACACTCAGGATATCGATTGGAGAATTCCCATAATCAACGGCGATTAGCTCTTTTTTCCAGGCAACGCCAACATGCATGTGTGCGTTACTTCCTCCTGTCCCTCTCATAGCAGCTCGAAGCGCACGTGGTCCTTCGCCAGCTCCCCGTAAGCCAACACCCATATCAACCGGCGCACCCATCAATGCGACATCAACATTGGCAGCACGAAGATCCTCCTGCGTCAAGGCCACTGGTAGGCCAAAAAAACTTAGAACACCCCGCCTCCAGTTTTCCCTAGACAGTGAAATTAATCCCGGCTCCCTATCCGCCTCGTTAAATTCGCCATCGCCATCACCATCGCGCAAAGCATCAGGTCCATCCGGAGGGGCCAAATAGATCACTTTGTCTTCTGGGTCAACACCAGCGAGTTCGTCCTGTGCTAATACAAACGAAATAAATAGAAAGAAAGTAACCAGTACAGAGAAAAAACGCATATTCATTTTGGGGCCTTGTCGATCAAATATCAGCTAACAGTATCAATTCCGTTGCTGCAAATACTAATTTTTTATATGAACCACTCGGGTACTGCTAAAGGTTTTCTAATTGCAGCAATCATCTAAAACGAGCAATAAGGCCCTTTTTAACCAAATCTAATATTATTAAGGGTCCGGTTCATTATCCTCAACCGTCAGCGGACTGTAGTAACCACGATCAGTTATACCCTTCTTACGCATCGCAATCCCAGTCAGGCATTCGGCCAAGAGGTACCCTGAATTCATGACGGTGGTATAACCAGGATCCACCAAGGGATTTAATTCGACCAGATCGAATCCTACCAGGTTGTTCTCCGAGCATAAGGTACGTATCAATGGAAATACTTCTCTCGGTTCCAGACCTGCAGGCACAGGCGTACCAGTTCCCGGCGTATATGATGGGTCGATGACATCTATATCGAAGGAAATATAGAGATACTCGGGCCCATCCAATGCCTCGTTAAGAATACGATCCATTACGATATCCCAGCCATCACGTTCAATCTCAGCCATAGTGTGATAACGCATATCGTTTTCACGCATCCATTTAAATCCCTCTTCGCCTGGCCAATAGCCGCGCAAGCCAACCTGAATAAAATTTTTACCTTCAACATGGCCCTCATCAATCAATTTCCGCACCGGCTGGGCATGAGAGATTAAATGTCCGCCCCTTGGATCACCCGCATCGAAGTGCGCATCAAAATGAATCACTCCCACATTACCTGCACCATAAACATCAGCCACGCCAGCAACATTGGGGTACTCCAACGAGTGATCACCACCGATGATGACAGGAATGGCACCAGTTTCTGCGATTTCTCGAACCATACGTCGGACCGGCGGCATACTGCGCTCCACACTCAAGACATCGATAGGGGAATTCCCGTAATCAACTGCTATTAACTCTTCCTTCCAGGCAACACCAACATGCATGTGTGGCAGGTTACTTAGTCCTCCCAGACGCAGGGTTCCGCGAAGTGCTGAAGGACCCTCCCCAGTGCCGCGATAACCAAAACCCATGTCTATCGGGGCCCCAAAAATCGCCACATCGACATTCGCTGCTCGCAAATCTTCTTGTGTTAATGCGACTGGAAGACCAAAAAAGCTGCGCACTCCGGGTCGTCCCAAACGTCCTATTTGGATTAACCCGGCATCACGTTTAGCATCCTTATCCGTATCGCGCAGCGAACTCCATGGGTCCCGACGCTCATCGGACGTATCAAGATAAATAACCTCATCATCAGGATCTACGCCGGCTAATTCATCCTGCGCCGCGGTAACCGTCAGCAACCAAAAGGAGCCTAGTAGCGTCCAATAGATATGTTTGTTCATAAATTTTCCTTAACCAGCCACAAGGCAAATGAGTATTCGATTAGAAATACCATGCTAACTGCAGGAACACGGAAAAGTCACTCGAAAAGTAAACTCCCGAATCACTAGCATCTATTCCACGAAATTCGGATCCCGTAGGTCCAACAGGTATATTCACCGCACCCACTAACTCCGCATTGTCCGCCAAACTATTCCGTGTCACCCACTGGACCATCGCACTACCATCATCCAAATTCCAAAAGACATTAGGCATCATTATCCAAAGTGGATTCATTTCGATACTCATGCCGCCAGCCAAGTAGTTACGACCAAGCGTAAACGACTCATTGCGTTCCAAGCGATTCAGTAACTCAGTATTTTCATAAAGGCTTAAGTAATCGTAACGTCCGGAAGATTGCCCTAACTCATTAAAATAATATTCAACCGTGCCACTAATATTCCGCCCCCCCCAAATCCAGGAGTGCGTAACATTCATCACCAGCTGCAGCCGATGCCCCATCATTGTGTCGATCCAAACGGCATCCCCTCGGATAACAGCACCTCCCAAGCTTTTGCTGGCGCCTAAACCCATCGTCGTTGCCCCATAACTCCGAGCCAGAAGGACATCGTATTCGGCATTGTCAGTCATTCCATGGTATTTCACTGCGGTGGTTGTCGCGGATGACACCGTGCTATTAATTACCGACTTATCCCGAAACACATGTGCAACCTGAATATCATCTCCACTGGCAAGGAGGTACTGACCATAAACCATATCGTCACCGGTTTTATACTCAGTATCTACAACCGTGGGAGAGAACGGGTTGACTATATCCATGGGCGAAAAAATGAGACCGTTGCCCCAGGTAATGGCCTGCCTCCCAAGAGTAACAACGAGATTTTCTTTTTTATAGGTTAAGGATAATCGGTCTAATCGGTGGAATACTGAAAATTTCCCGTCATTTCTAATCTCATCCGTAAGATTCATCAACCGGCGATCATCATTTATCAAATAGTCACTAAAGGAGAAGGCTGAATTTTCCAACTCCCTCGTCAATGCCACTTTATCTCCGTAGTTAGCAGAAATTTGCCAAGCCGAATCAAATGACCATGGACCATTGTCAACTGAAAAATTAAGACGTAAATCGCTTCCAATACTGCTAGCCGTGGAATCACCCAATTCGGTAAATATGCTCTCAGTCGGATGACTATCGAAGTGTATGCGGGTCTTTAGGTGCCCATCCCAATCTGCATTCAGCTGTTCCGCGCCTGCCAAAGGTGGCAGAAGAATTGCTAAAAGCAGAAGCTCAAGTCCCTTTTTGTCTAATATCTTCAACAATACAGCCGTCCAGCATCTTCACCAGACGCCTTGCGTGAGCCATGACCCGCCTATCATGCGTAGATATCACAAAAGTAGTCCCATGATCTTTATTAAGTTTTGCGAATAAGTCCATCAACCCCTCTGAAGTTTTCGAATCGAGGTTGGCAGTCGGCTCATCTGCAAGTACAAGTGACGGATCAGTTACGATCGCTCGTGCAACGGCGACCCTTTGCTGCTGCCCACCCGACATTTCAGCCGGACGCCGCCCCTCCAAATCTTCGAGTCCAACTTCCTGGAGAATTTCTCGGGATTTTTTTTGTCGTTCAACACTAGGAACACCGCGCACTTCCATGACAAATTCGACATTCTCACGAGCCGTTAGTACAGGAATTAAATTATAAGCCTGGAAAACAAACCCTATATGTCTAAGGCGCAATTCGGCAAGTTCTCCCTTATTCAACTGATCAATGCGTGTGTCCCCAATCCAAACTTCCCCACTATCTGGCATATCAAGTCCACCAATCGCATTTAATAGCGTTGTCTTACCACCGCCAGATGGGGCTGAAACACAAACAAACGCACCTTCATCAATTGCCAGGTCAACATGATCCAAAGCCTTAATTTCATCACGCCCTTGATGATAGGTTTTACAAACATTGATACAACGTATGGCAGTCATTGCTACACCTTAGTAATTGCTTCGACAGGTTCGTAACGTGAAGCTTTCCAGGCAGGAGACAAACTAGCTAAAACCCCAAGGAAGAGCACGAAGGTATTCACTATAATAATGTCTTTGACATTGATTGTCGGGTGTAACACATCCGAGGCACCCATAAGTTCCATTCCATCCGCCAAATCTGATATATCAATACCCGCCGGTAACATCAGCATAGTCACATATGCGAGCACGTTTCCAATAGCAAGACCAATCAATAGCAGAAATACGGATTCAACAATTATCTGGCTCAGAATACTGGCGGGGCGCATGCCAAGTGCAAGCATCAGACCAATCTCCCGAACACGCTCGAAAATTGCCATAACCAGCGTATTAACGAGACCGAACGATAGCGCAAGGAAAATGACAACAATCCACACAAAAACGAAACCATCGATTATGCCCATCATCGCACTGAGATATTCGTCCAATTCTTGCCAGGACAACACTTCTTCACTTCCATTAAAGATCTGGCGAACTTCTTGAACCAGCGGTTCGACAAGCTTGTAGTCAGGTCCAGAAACCGCTACTTCGCTCACTGCATCACCAATACCTAACATCTTCTGCACAACTGTTCTACCCGAAAAAACGAACATCTCTTCCTGTGCCGGAAGTTTCGCGGTAAACAACCCAATTACGCGATAACCTCTGTCAACGACCTCGTTATTCCGATCCTGACTCATTAAAACAATGCGTTTTCCTACAGAAGTTTCAAGCTTATTAGCTAGCCTGTGTCCAATTACAACGCCAGAGTCATCGACCGACTCCAGGTTGCGGCCTTCCCCTATATTGCTGCCAACCGCCTGAATTAAGGATTCCTTTGCAGGATCAACCCCAACCAAAGTCACCCCTCGTGAGGCACGCTCACTGGTAACTATTGCAGGGACTCTGACACGAGGTGAGAAATACTGAATTTGTGCTTCCTTGAAAACGGATTCTATTTCCCCGCTAGGCATTGTGATCAGGTTCTCTACGCTTGGATCATCCCGGTAGTCCGGGTGGTGCACTTGCACAACCCCTGGAAGGGCATTAATACCATCACGGATCATATCGCCGACCATGCCACGTAACATTGCGATCATGAAAATCATTGCCCATGCCCCAATGCTAATTGCCATAAGCATGATGATAGTGCGGCGGTAGTTACGCCAAAGATTGCGCCAGGCTAGTCTCATTACAATGCCCGCTGTGTTCATCAAACAGTCCTCATCGCTTCGACTGGCCGCAACCAAAATAACCGCAGAGCAGGGTAACCGGACGAAAGAAGCGAACCGATAAAAACAATCGTCGGGCCAAGACATAGAGAAAGCAGCGTGACTTGGGGGAAAAATCGCTGTGGCAGGTTGAACTGCGCTGCCATTTGATCCATACCCGGAAAACTAAATCCATTATAGGAAAACCAGAGAGTGATGAGACCTCCTGCAGCGGCCCCCAGGCAGAGGCCACCCAGTCCCATCAGGGTGGTTTCTAGGATCACTAGCCATCCTAACCGAGCCGGCTTGACCCCCAATGACATAACCACTCCAAATTCATGAGTTCGCTCAAGTACTGACATCAGTTGTGTATTCATAACGCTAAAGGCAACGAGTATCACTAATACGGTATAGATGATCATGGCTCCCGATAGGTCGGCCTGAATAGCCTGCTTTAGTCCCGGTTGCAATGCATCCCAGTCATGCACAACAACATCATCCTCGATCAGCTCTTCTACCCGTACCTTATAGGGTTCTATCATCCAAAACCCCGGGGTGATCAAAACGACGCTATGACCGGCACCCTGCATATAGAAAACGTCATCAAAGAAACCAATTGGCACCTCAGCGATGCCGCGATCTAGGTCTGTAATTCCACTGTGAAATATTCCAACCACAGTTGCAACGGCAGCAGCAAAAGAACCATCCCTGCCACTACCCAGTAAAGTAACCTCGTCACCCAAGTCCGCCTTTAGATTTCGTGCCAAGACCTCGCCGATAACGATTTCGGGCGCCTCCCGCGTATCAAGAAATCGGCCCTGCTTGACCAGGCTCGGGATAATTGAAACTCGCCGTTCATATTCAGGATCAACTCCCAAAATTTGAGCTCCATAGCTACGACTATCACTTGATAAAAGAGCGAAACCGGAAGACCTTGGGGTAATATCTTCGAGTTTTAATTGATCTCGCAGTGTCTCTGCCAGCGCATCTATGTCGTTCACTACCTGGCGCATCTTCATATCATCTTTAAAGCCCGGCGCCTGAACCTGCATGTGTCCTGTAAGGAATTGTAGTGTGTTACCTATCATCAATTCGTAGGTACCCAGCTGGAGCGACATCATGAACACTAGCACTGCATTCGAAAAAATCATGGCTGAAATAGTCAACCAGGTACGTCGTGGGTGGCGCCATAAATTTCGCCAAGCTAAACGAAAAGTAATACCCATATAGTGGCTACTGGCGCGGATTACGCAGGTTAGAACGGGTGAACACTCGATCATCCAGGTCGAGATCAAACTCCATCGAATCAAAAATGATCTCTGTCCACTCATCCGGAGTCTGTTCCTTGACCATCCGCTGGTGCGCAGCAACACTCCGGCCCGCCATTTCCCTTACTTCAATGGTACGCAGACTTTGAACCAACTGATCATCCTGATCGTAATATCGTTGCTCCAAAAGTACATTATCATCTCGTATCTCGAGCACCAAACGACCCCAAACAACAGCAGCATCTTCGTTCGGTATCAACTGAATTTGATAAATAGTAAATCCGTCAACGTCTCGCCTGCCTAACAAACTATGTTGGTACTCATAAACAATGTCATCGGTACGCGATATATCTTTATTTGATAAATCTGAACCCATCCAACTCTGGGCCATCATCGAAGATGGCACCTTAATAATTCGGTTCACCTTCGGAGAGAAGGTCCACATGTTTTTATCTTCTATCAATGTGCCATTCCCACGATCTTTACGTGGTGATATCACGCGAACTAGTGATAACTTTTCTCCCTTAGACCAGAACTCTATTGACATAGTGCGCTCCCAGTCCGGCCGATGAATAACCATCGTCATCTCTCCATGGGAGGAAAGACCACGCCAATGATTTAATACATTGCGAACGATACTAGTCGCGTCGAGATCTAAATTATCCGCGCAAACGCTAGTGCCAAATAATATAGCTATAAAAGTGAAACTTAGGTTCAATCTGCAGATAACTCTAGTCATAGCATGGCCATTGCAATCCGGAAAGACGCTGATTGCTACCCATCTTTAGGCTGATAAAGCAACTCATCGACTGCACGATAAGCCTCTTTAATGGCTCCATCGGTATGCGGGCTGGCACCTGCATCTGCATTAGCGATCGTGATACGGCCAATTGGTTGTCGGCCTATCACGCAAGGTCGTTCGTCAGTGGACGAAAATGCCCATTCTTCGGGCTCGAAAAGTGGGTTGTAAGAATAAGTGTAACCGTGTGGCCACCGGTTAACTGTTATCCCGAGAATATCTGTCTCATCATCAAAGTCATTCCCGCCCAGTATTCGCGATAGCTGATCCCGGATATGGTATTCAAATGTTGAAAAAGGTGTCGCAAGCATTCGGTTTCGACCAATGCGATGCTGCTCACGCCGTGATTGTCCCGGCTCAGTAAAATAACAAGACATACGGACAACGATAGGCTCTGCAGGATCACGAGCAACTTTATAACTGCCCATCTCCAAAGATGGCTGCAAACTGATACTGGGATGGAAACTGCCTGGTGCGGTCACCCTGGAAATCCCGGTATCTACCCATGGCTGCCAGTTAGATACCAATACACCAGTATAAACAAGCGGCGACTTCGACCCATACAACAACGCTTCACGCTGCGGTGCAGACACTTCAGGACAAATGTGAGGAATGACCGTATTCCAGCAGGCCAATACAACGGCTTTGCTTTTAACTCTGTAGGCTTTGCCTCCAAGCACGTATTTTGTTTGTACTTCGTTACCGGGGCGGTTTTCTACATTGATTACCGTACTATTTAAGCGAATACGCACATTGTTCTCATCACGGTCAAGCTGACTATAATCAGCCCGGGCTGTAACGACATCCTCCACAGAACTCCCCGGAATAGAATCAGAAACGAGGGAACGCACAAGCAAACGTGCGATTGTTGCGTTGCCATCCGGGAAATACATATCAGGATCACCACTTTGAGCTCTGGCTTGATTCTCGCGGCCGTGTTGCCCGCCAGCTTCATCCACCAGCTGGTTTGGTGAAATCTCATCCAGGTTGAGGCCATCGAACCCCGGATATCCCATTTCACGGCAATAAATTGCCGGTATGGCATCCATAGCTGTAACAAAAATACCGAGCTGGCTTGAATCAAACAAAAACATCACATCAGGATGACAACCTACGATATTCACCACATAGTCACGGTAACTCATGTGGGTGAGCCTTTGCCTCGTTTCGATAGCGTTTAATCCTGGCAGATAGTTCTTCTTTTCGTCATACAGGCGAATAGCATCCGATTTAGCCTCGTCATTAAAGGGTGATTGACCGATAAATTCACCCGTAGGCAAATCGTTATAACCTACAACGAGTTTGTCTTTACCAAATGTTTCCTTATCAAAAAACATGCTCCCCTTCAGACCCATATCGCTGTAATTAGAAAACATGCCGCGGTTTTTCTCGAAGTAACGCTGCCGGTCAATACCAAGCTCCCAGAGCAGCCCGCTCGCAGCCGCATTGTATTGTGTCGGCGCCTCCACATTCAGGGTGCCACCGTTCACAAGATACATACGCCCGTCATGCCAAAATTCGTTACGCTTTGCGTGCCCTCCGAAATCATCATGATTATCAAGAATGAGAATACGCGCATCAGGGCCAACTTTTTTACGATAAAAATACGCAGCTGAAAGACCGCTCAACCCTCCGCCAACTACAACCAGATCGTAAGTTCGATCGCCTGCATCTAACGCATTAAATGTTCGCCCATCGCGCAACTCATGAGCTACTTCAAAGGAGCCCTCATGGCTACCACGTAACCCCTGTGTGGTGGGAGGATAGTAATCAGGTGGCAAGGCTGTTGGATCAAGCGCATCACGGGCAATCGCGTCCAGCGGCGAAACTGCAGTACCTGCAGCCATACTCAATGCACATCCGTTGACAAAATCCCGACGGCTAATTCCTGACTTTTTCATAGTTACCACCTAAACTTGAGTGCGTATAAAGCCTAGCTATAAACTTAACACCGACACAGTTATTAATGCCATCGATCCGACCTTAAACACGAAGGTAACAGAACCATTCGGCAACGATAGCAGTCGATCCTTCTAGAATGTATTGGTCCGCATGACAGGCGTCGACTGTTTCTGTTCAGCTAAATAATTAAGAATCATGTCGGGCGTGACCGGTACACGATTAAATACGTGGCCCCCAAGCGCATCCGATATAGCACAAAGTACAGCTGCCGCTGCACAGCCCATCACCGGCTCCCCTATTCCCTTTACACCAACCGGGTTGTCGGGATCCGGCAGATCAACGGCATCCCAACGCAAACTATCCGGCAAATCCAGATAGCTCGCGGGCTTGCACTGGGAAAACCCAACATTTGCGGGAATACCAGTAGCAGGATCATAAACATGGCGCTCGAGCCCAGCCATTCCAAAACCCCAGACAGCACCGCCTCCAATCTGTGCTGCCAACCCCTGCGGATGCAACACAACACCACAATCAACCACGCCCATGTAATCGAGAATTACATACTTACCAGTCTCCATATCCAGTTCAATCTCGGCAAACCCAACTGCCAGGCCCGGAACTGCACCGCGACGACCTAGGGTATCTTTCGCGACACCAACCAGACCTGTGCCCTTAATGCCATCGACAGCTAGCTTTGTAACCTCATGGATATCGGCTGGCGCTTCGGACCCATCAAAACGTCCGCCAAATTCAATAGCAGTTTGCGCAACCTCAGCGTAGCTCATTGAGTTATCCGGATTGTATTTTGAAAAAACACGCTCATCCAGAATCTCATAATCTTCTTTCGCACCTCCAAACTTTAGTGCTGCTATAGAAAGAATCTTGTCTAACGCATCAAGCGCTGCAACGTAGTTAGCGCGGGTATGGGTAAAGGATGTATTACTGCCATTCTGGGCAGAACTCCACGGTAAATGCTCCGTAGACTTCCCATAGTGGATAATGCAATTGTCCCATTCACAGTGCAGAATCTCTGCAACTGGCCGAGTCGTCGACACATAAGAATAAGTGCCGAGGTTGCCAACCCCGCTGTGCAAATGAATCTTGCCATCAGGTGTGATTCGAAGCAGCCCATCGTAGCCGTCTCGACCAGCTGAATGATATGCCTGCCCGACACCAACACCAGTCACTTTCGAACCACCCTGCAATTTACGTCGAGTATTTTTCTCATTCCAGCCAAAAGCTTTGGCACCTTTATCCAGTGCTTCCTTCAGGTAAGCGCTCGTCATCTGCTCTTGCCGTGGACCGTGCAAAGAATCGTTGTCTGGCGCATTAATTTTACGGATGTCGAGTCGGTCGATCTCCAGATGCACGGCGGCCTTGTCTATCAGAGGTTCGATAGCGGCCGCTATCTGATTTTGTCCCGGACCTCGCTGGGCACCTTTTGGAGTCGTATTGGTCATAACGGGAATCGAACGAAATCGCATAGCTTCAGGTTGGTACACAAGTGATGTGGCGCCGGCAGCAGCAGCAGCAGATGGGAATCCAGTTTGGCTACCTATATCCTGGACAATAAACAAATCTAGCGCGGATATACGTCCGTCCGCATGAAATCCGATTTTGACGTGCCCCTGAAAGCCCGAACGTGCTTTGCCGAGAAAAAATTCCTCCGCCCGCCCAAGGTGTAACGCGACCGGACGATTGATCTTGCGCGAAAAAAAAGCAGGCAATAGCAACATAGGATAAGGGTTGCTGCGCGAGCCGAAACCACCGCCGCAATGTTCATTAATGAACACAAGATCCTTAACATCAATCCCAAGCGCCCGGGCAATTCCCGGCATGGGAGCGGTTTGACTTTGGTTTGGCGCATAAAGGAAACACTTACCGTTTTGCCAATACGCCATTGACGAACGCGGTTCCATCGAGTGGTGCGCATAGCCAGCTGTCACAAAGTTTTGTTCTACGACAAATGACGCACTCTCAAAACCTCGCTTAATATCTCCTACGGTCCACTGGACCGGAGTCTCAACGTCGGGTGGATGACCAGCCAAAAAATCAGCGAGTTGTTCATCGGTCCACCTTACTTCCTCAGGTATTGTAGTCCGATCTCCAAAACCCGCCGGTGCATAAACATTACCTTCAAGCCGAGCATTACAGCCGAGCGAATCTAAGGAATCTAATGGGTCAACGCAGAACGGCAACGGTTCATAATCTATGTGCACCTTAAGTAAGGCATCAGTAGCTACCGTGTCATCAACAGCCGCAATAGCAAGTATAGGGTCACCAACAAACGCAGGTTCTGCTGTGAGAATAGAGGCCCGCGGCACCAGCGCTTTTGGTACCTCATCCGACGTTAACACGCCAACAACACCATCCATTGCTAACGCGGAAGACAAGTCAATACTCTTTATACGAGCATGCGGTATGGGACTCGTAAGCAAGCGCGCAAATACCATACCATCGACATGAATATCCTCAGCATATTTAGCTTTACCGGTAACCTTTCCAATGACATCAGGTGGTGTGAAATCCGTTCCGATGTATTTCACCATAAAGAAGCCCTTTACCTTATTCGATCAACACTTCAATTATATTGATACCATCAATACCTCTAGTCATCTTGTTACTTTTGCCAACCTTACCGAGTCATGATGGCGGACCGGTATAGATTAAGGTACCCGGCCTTAGTTGAACAAGTACCTTAGTGTATTCTTAGAATGTTCCTGGGTATTTAGTACTAGAATTTCGCACCAAGCAATAGATAAGGAGAAAACATGGGTGTTGCCAGACGGGATTTTTTGAAGGTTGTTAGTAGTGCGTCTGTCATCGGGGGTCTGGGTGCAATTAGTATAAAAACGGACTCAGCTTCCGCTAGTGCTCACGTATTCGGATTTGATGAGAATCACGTACCCATGAATGCGGCAAACCTGTGCCCGATGCCAACCAGCATCACTAAAGCGCAAAAAGAATATGCCGCACAGCTAGATTTGTCTCTAAGCACTAGCTCTCGCAGGGCAGTAGAGGCTGGTAAAGAAAAAGCTCGCAGGCGCATCGCCGGTCTTCTAGGAGTATCTGGCGATGAATTAGCGATCGTACGGAATACGTCAGAAGCGAATAACATTATCGTACAAGGTATGCCTCTCGGAGAGGGAGACGAGGTAATTCTTTGGGACCAGAATCATCCATCTAACCTTGTTGCGTGGGACGTTCAGGTATCAAGGGTCGGGGGCTCTGTGCGTCGTTTCTCAGTGCCGACTAACGTTGGTTCAGTTGATGAGGTCGTAGACTTGTTCGTTCGATCCGTGACAGATTCGACCAAGGTAGTATCTTTCACTCACATATCTAATATCACCGGTTTTCAAACTCCTGTTGCTGAAATATGTGCGGCAATAAAAAAACGCAAAGACGATGTCCATATTCATGTGGACGGCGCCCAAACATGGGGCGCTGTTGATATTGATCTCGGCGCTATTAGATGTGACTCATTCAGTGGCAGTGCGCACAAATGGTTCATGGGGCCACGGGAAGTCGGGATTCTCTATGTTAGAGATACGCGTATTGACGATATCTGGCCGAACATCGTTGGCGTACCCTGGGGCAGCACGAGTGCCGACTCTCCTAAAGGGGCCCGAAAATTTGAATCAATGGGGCAACGTGACGATGCCGCCATCGCTGCACTAAGCGACACCGCCCTGCTCCATGAAACCATCACACCGGAAAGTATTGAACAGCAATCAGCATTAGTTGCCAGGCGCCTCCGTGAGGGACTGCAAGACCTTGGTCTGCCTTTCATATCATCCACAAATCCAGCATTTAGCAGCAGCGTGATTATTCTTCAAGCGCCGCGCAAAACAGCAGGGCAAATGGTACGCGAAGTTTTTCACGAAGCCGGTGTCCAAACAGCCGCTACAGGCGGACTTAGAATGTCACCGCATATCTACAATACCGCAGATCATGTGGATCGGGTCATTGCTGCAGTACACAAAAAGCGTGCATTATTAAGTTAAGAATGTGACCAGTTTTCAGGGTCGCTAGTGTCTCCAGGTGACAAACCTATAATGTCATTCTCTGTGCTGATACCGAGGCCGAGTACAGTCCGGTTAGCATAGGAAAAATATGCCGTCACCTGGTTTATCTCTAGTATTTCGCCATCGTCAAAGCCAGAGCTTTTGAGAATATTAATATCTGTTTCGGACACACTTGATGGGTGCTTTGTAAGCTTTTCTACATATTTTAACCCGGCAAGTTCACGTCCGGTAAACACGGCTCCTGGGTCACTACAGTCTAACGAAGCTCGAATAGCAGAACCGCGTTCATTATTCTTTAAAAGCCGCAGGAGTCCAGCGTAATGGTGGTCAATACAGTAGTCGCACTGGTTTATGATGCTAACGTAGACGCCAATAGTCTCAAGATACGTCTTTGGCAATTGATTGCGTGGATGATGAAGAACGTATTTGTACAATGCCATATGTCCCTGCAGTGAATGTGGTCGCAAACTATGGGCAAGCATGATGTTGTCAACGTTGTTGTCTGGCCCCTTAATCCGGTTATAGAGTTCCTTGAGTATTCCTTCTGCATTTTCATATGAGATGGTCGCTATCCATGTCATCGTTATTCACCCTTATATTATTGTGAGTACACTAAAAACTGTGGTCACACTGGTAACCAAAGCTAACTCATACATTCGCTGTCATGACCTATTATTTCCTACATGGCATCTTAGAATGTTCTAATAAGCTGAACTAGAAATGTACAAGGAACTGACATATGGCAGCAACTGAATCCCAAATGCTTGAATTAGGAACCAGTGCCCCGGAATTTGTATTGCCGGACCCGGACGGCGTAATGCATTCACTTGGTGAGAGTGGACTAGCCTACCTTGTGATGTTCATCTGCAATCACTGTCCATTCGTCGTCCATGTCCGCCAAGAACTGACAAGGTTAGGACATGACTATGCCCCACAGGGAGTAACCATCGTAGCTATCAACAGCAATGACGTCATCACTCATCCGGCAGACAGACCGGAAAAAATGAAAGAGGAAGCTATATCAAACGACTATGTATTTCCGTATCTCTTTGATGAAAATCAATCGGTCGCAAAAGCTTTTAGGGCAGCTTGTACGCCGGATTTCTTTTTATTCGACGCTCAAAAAAAACTCGTCTACCGTGGTCAGTTAGATAGCAGCCGACCCGCTAATAATGAACCGGTAACTGGCTCCGATATTAGAATGGCACTCGATGCTGTCCTGAACAATAAGAAAGTGCAGGTCGATCAAAAGCCCAGTATTGGCTGCAATATAAAATGGAGAGCGGATAACGAGCCAAATTATTTTCGGTAATCATCTTAAAAGTTGCCTTAAATCATCAGCTGAAGCTATTTTTCTTCGCGCTTCCAGACCTATTTCTGCCGCATTCGCCACCAGCGCGGCATTATCCTTCGCGATGGACCCATCAGGCATCGTCAAATTATTTTCAAAACCAACGCGGGCATGCCCCCCGCTGCCGGAAGCCATTGTGACTGCTTCGTGCTCCGTTACACCAAAACAGCAGACCGCCCAAATAGTCTCAGCAGATGCAGCTTCGATGAACCTTGTCAGTTCGCTGACATCACCTGTAAGGTCGCTGGTGTATCGGCCAAGCACGAATAGCACAAAAGGCTTGCTCTCGCAGATAACGTCCCTGGTTCGCAATCGCTCAAATCTTTGGACATCTTCGGGTGAATACAATATGTGTTGGGCCATAACATTCTCTCTGCTTAACCACCTGTAAAATTTCGCCGCCTCAGCCTCTGCAGCAGCGTCCGGACAAATCTCCCGAACAGCAACAGAAATTGCCTCCGGCTTTAAATCCCGAACCATCGCCATTTGTTCATATCGAGAGTAGATGCCACATGCTTCCGTCGTCACCTGGACAATGAGCTTCTCCCCAACCCGATCTTTGATTGCACCTGAAACACGACGGTACTCGTCTGTGTCGAGAGAGTGCCGGCCCCGGGGATCTCTTACATGCACATGAATCAAAGAAGCACCCATATCCACAATAGATTCTGCACAATCAGCTAAGTCATCAGCCCCGATCGGTAATTCAGGGTGATCATCCTTCATTTTCCGTGCGCCGTTCGGTGCACACATTAATATAAAGTCATCGCTCATAGGCCGAATACACGGGAAAATATACTTGTGAGCTTCTCCGCCAACTGTTCGAAGTGGTGATCTTCTGCGATGAATGGCGGCGCCAACAATATATGCGCTCCCGTCCGACCATCAACATCTCCGCCACCCGGGTAACAAATCAGCCGATGCTCCATCGCTGCTTTTTTTAGTTTGGCTGGGACCCCCTTCTCTGGCGGAAAAGGTCTTTTCTTTTCCCGGTCCATAACAAACTCAAGTCCGAAAAATAGCCCCCGTCCCCGAATATCACCAATGTTCGGATGTTCCCCGAAATGCCCACTTAAAATAGCATGCAGACGTTCGCCTTTGTCATTCACAGAATCAAGTAATTGATCATCCAGGCATTTCTGAATGGCAACGCCGGCGGCACAGGCAATTGCATGACCGATATATGTATGACCATGGGCTAAACCGCTCTCGTGCTCACAAATGGTTTTATAGATTTCATTTCGCGCAATGACCGCCCCGATCGGTTGGTAGCCGCCTCCTAGACCTTTGGCAACCGTTACTAAATCAGGAATAACATTTTCCTGATCATGGGTATAAAACGTTCCACAGCGACCGGAGCCGCACATAACTTCATCAGCAATAAAGAGAACTTTATGCTTATCACAAATTCTTCTTATTTCTTCAAAATAACCTGCGACGGGTGGCACAACACCTAAAGTAGCGCCGATAACCGGCTCAGCAATAAAGGCAGCAACATTATCTGCACCAACCTGTCCAATTGCTTTTTCTAGCTCCTTGGCAACCCTGTGTCCATATTGGTGTTCACTCTCATCAATAGATTGATGGCGATAGGAATAACATGGGGCAATGCGGGGCCAGTCCAAAAGCACATTTTCATAAGGCGCACGCCTGAACATATTGCCACTGATAGAGGTGGCTCCGAGGGTCCCTCCATGGTAACTGCATTCGCGGCTGATGATGATTGTTTTGTCAGGCTTCCCTTTAGCTCTCCAGTAAAGCCAGGCAATTTTCAAAGCGGACTCATTTGACTCCGATCCACCTGAAGTGAACCAAACTTTTGCATCTTTCTCCGTAAACCTTGCCGCCAAGCGTTCTGCCAGATCTTCCTGCGGTTCATTCGTAAAAAAGGCTGTGTGCGCAAAGGACAGATGTTCCGCCTGTTTCTGAATAGCTTCAACAACTTCCGGATGACCGTGACCAAGGCATGACACAGCCGCACCGCCGCTCATATCAAGATACTCGCGACCCGAAGTATCGTACACATACATACCTTTGCCGCGGCCGGCAACCGGATAAATTGAATCAGGGTCTCTATAGAATACGGATGATATGACAGGAACCTGCGTCTAAAATTAACCTACATAATTATTGCTCTTGATGATCCTCGGGCAAGCGTTGTGACAATGCATATTCAGCATCACTCTCTGAACCAATCAATATCGCAATCCAGCGGGTGCGCTCATTGTGCTCTAACGCCATTTTCAAGGCCATGGTCAATGGTACTGAAAGTAGCATCCCGACTGGCCCTAAAATCCATCCCCAGATCACAAGCCCGGTAAAAACAATTAGCGGAGAAATTCCAACCCCATAACCTAGCAATCGCGGTTCTAAAAAACTGCCAAAGAGTATGTTGATACCAAAATAAGCAAGCCCGGTCGTCACCGCCTCACCAACCCCAAGCTGAACAAGTGCCATCAATATTGCGGGTACTGAAGCAATGATGGAACCAATTGTTGGTACGTAATTCAGGAGGAATGCAATCATTCCCCACAACAGCGGAAAATCCAGACCGATCCACCATGTAATCAATCCCACCAAGAGACCGGTTACCATGCTGATGACCGTTTTGATACCGAGGTATCTACCAAGGTTGTCCAAAAATTTCCTGCTACGGCGAAAAGACGCAGCAGTCCGGCCAAATGCAGCCTCGGCTTTCACGCTCATACTTGAGGCTTCTAACAAGATAAAAATAATCGTAAATAAAATCAGGAACGTATTTGTCAGCGCGCCCTGTAGGGCATTGAGGATTGTAGCTACCAACCCCATCAGGAAACCGGGGTCAACAAGTTCGGCAATATTTAGCGAGCCGTTTTGTTCCCCTGATAGTCTGAAAATCACAGTACCAATGCCTTCGACAATCGCTTCTAGACGCGCCTGGTAAGCAGGTAACCCAGCGGTAAATTCAGCAACGGACGTTCCTACAACGCCACTGACCAGACCAATGATTAACATCATGGTTGTTACGATTACTAATGCTGCCAATACGGCCGGGACTTTCTTGGATTGGAGCCACAACATCGGACGCACGCTAATAAGCGCCAGGAACAGTGCAAGTAAGAAGGGTACTAGCAACACTTTGGCTGCTTGCATCCCGAAGATAATGATTATCAGTCCCGCAATACTGACCAGTGCATTACTCTTATCCGTTATGGACTTTTCCGTCATGGTTATACGATCTCCGTTGCCGGCTCAACCCTATCTATACTTATACTATCGTCTTTAACAATCGTGAAGCCGGTAAAACCATATATCATAGAAATGATTGGGTTAATCAAGTTGAAGAAAGCGAACGGTAGGTAGGCGAAAGTTGCAACTCCGAGAGTTGCAGCCATATAAGCACCACAGGTACTCCATGGCACAAGTGGGGAACTCAAAGTGCCTGAGTCCTCGATCACGCGTGACAGGTTTTTGGGATGCAACCCACGTTTTCTGAATTCAGCCCGATACATCTTTCCAGGTAACACTATGGACATGTACTGGTCTGCAGCCACAATATTGACTCCAATACAACTCAAAATGACAGTCATAATCAAGGAACCCGTAGACTTCGCTCGCTTGAGCGCAGAATCAATCAAACGTTTCAGCATCCCCGTATGTTCTAGGACAGCACCGAATGCCAATGCCGTCACAATCAGCCATATTGTGACGAGCATGCTCTCCATTCCGCCACGTGTTAGCAAATCGTCTACAGCTGTAACGCCCGTGGTAGAAACGTATCCGGTGGATAAGGCAAGCCAGACCCCTTTGGCCATGGCCAAACCGGTGCCAAGCTCCGGCGAGTCTGCAAACTTATAGACCGCCTCAGGTTGCAGCATAACTGCGAACCCACCACCAAGAAGCGCACCAAAAAGAATAGTTGGTAGCGGTGGAATTTTTTTGTATGCCAGGTAAAACACAACCACTAAAGGCAGCAAAGCGGCCATCGAAATATTGAAGTTTGCGTCAAGTGTGGTAACCAATTCATCCAGCGACGACGCATCTGCCGCTCCTTGTGCATCAAATCCGATAATTGCAAATAACACGAGTGCAATAACAAAAGAAGGCCCGGTTGTATACGTCATGTGCCGGATGTGGGTAAAGACATCTGTATCTACCACCGCGGGTGCAAGGTTAGTTGTATCTGATAGTGGTGACATTTTATCGCCAAAATAACACCCTGATATAATCGCTCCAGCCGCTATAGCCGGGTTTAAGCCTAAGCCTATTGAGACAACAATCAGCGCAACGCCGAGCGTGCCAGCAACAGTCCATGAACTACCAATCGCAAGCGCAGTAATCGCGCTAATCAGACAACTGGCAGCAAAAAACCACTTGGGACTGAGGAGCTCAAGACCATAATAAATTAACGACGGGACTGTGCCCGACATAAGCCAGGTACCGATCAGTGCACCGACTGTTAGGAGAATCAGGATCGCTCCCATAGCCGTACTAATCCCATCGACCATCGCACGCTGCAATTCAGTCCATCGATATCCAAGTCGAATACCAATAATTGCAGCAATCGCGGCCCCAAGAGTCAGTACGATCTGGTTAGGACCGGAGGATGAAGAGTCACCAAACAACTTGACGGAAAAAAATAGCATCACTATCAGCGCTATCACCGGAACAAGGGCCTGCCCGACGGTTGGGGATTTTCGTGTTGTCATATCGAATCCATTCTAATCACCTTCGCCATGATAACCGTTTCACAAGCCCAGTGTTGTAGTGTGCGGTTATAGGGAGAACGAGTATGCGTAGCTCAGTTAAGTTGCCAATATAGGAGCTAACCATAAGATAGGCCGCTAGAATAGATAAAAATGAAAAGAGGACTGTGAATCATGCGAAATTATCTATTGTTTTTTTCAATATTACTCACCGGTCATGCTACCACCGCGCAGGAAAACCTGCGTCCTACTGTACCAATTGCGATCGTCGGAGGAATGTTACTTGATGGGTACGAAACAGAACCTATTCATCATTCCGTCGTGGTCTTTGAAAACGGTCGTATCACGCAAGTTGGACAAAAACACACTACCGAGATTCCAGCCAATGCTGTAGTCCTTGACGCAGGTGGTCGAACGGTTATGCCTGGATTGATCGACACACACATGCATATTGATCTTATAGGTCACGGCTCCTATGAACGCTACTACGAGTTTATGAATGGTATGGAACGTATAGGTGATTTCATGCCGATTGCTGCCAAGCAAATGATGCGCGCCGGTGTAACAAGTGGGCTTGACCTGGGTGCACCATTCCAGGCTTTCGAATTCAGGGATCGTATTCGTCGCGGTGAAATTCCCGGGCCACGCCTTACTTTGTCAGGCCCATGGATCACAAGACTAGACTACGATACGGTCCCTGACGAATATGAAATTATAATCTCGTCGCCGCGTGAAGCTGCTCAGCGCACTCGGGAATTAATTAGCCGTGGCTCAGAAGTTATCAAAGTATGGGTCGGTTTAACTGCGGATGACTATCGTGCGGTTGTGCGGGAGGCCCATAAAGCAGGCATCAAAGTGCATGCACATGTTTATCAGCCCGAAACAATTAGAATGGCTATCGACGCAGGTGTCGATGTGTTGCAGCATGTAGGATCCGCGCGAAACCCACCATATGCTGAGGAACTCGTTTCAGAAATAGCACACAAAAACATACCGATCGTGCAAACTATTTCCCACAGAATTTGGGTATATCCGGCAACCGTAGCATTTCCAGAACGCTTGTATGATCCGGACTATCGGGATGACATGCCGCCCGACATCTATGAAGAGTTTCTGTCTTCATTTGAGAATTACCACCGTCTTTCCTATTACCACGATATCGGCCAGGAAACTCGAAATGCCAGAAGATCTGCCGGGCAGTTCATCGCAGCAGGAGCCTACATGGGGGTAGGTACAGATGCAGCCTCACCATTAAATATGCACGACGAAGCCATATGGCGTGAAATGTCTGCATTGGTCGAAGTAGGAATGACACCTCTGCAGGTCATCTCAGCTGCGACAAAAACGAACGCTGAGATTCTTGGCAAGTTTGATGAACTCGGCTCAATCGAGCCCGGGAAGTTAGCAGACATCATCATCGTCGACGGCAACCCTCTCAGGAATATAGAAGTACTCGACTATGTTGATATCGTTATCAAGGATGGCGGGGTGTGGTATTCCGAACGAGCCGCTTTTGGGCCAGTAACAGAAATTGGCCATGCTTTTTAAAAATACTTTAGTTGACTGATATACATAAAAAAACCGGGGCAGAAGCCCCGGTTTTTTTGTTCTTTAGACAATCCTGTAATTAATTGCCTGATGACCAGTTAAGGCCCATGAAGTAGAACGTTCCACGCGGACTATGCGGGAAAGCATTCTCAGTAATCCAAGGCATCTCACCGGTTACATTCTTAATACCGCCGTAGATCATCAGATTGTCATTAACCACGTAGCTGGCATTCAGGTCATGTTGCAATACAGCATCCCTGAATACAGACCTACCGTAGAGGGTCTCAGCTGTTTCGACCTCGATACCGCCATACAGCATTTCACCGATGTACTGCGTCTGCCAACCAACACGGAGATCACCGTAGTACCAGTTCAGGAATACGTTACCTGCAACTTCCGGTCGATTAATTTCAACCAACTCCGGATTAGCCTCGTCAGGTAGCAGCGGGTTCTCGTAGTTGTTGATCTGGTCAACCGAGGTTCCCATGACTGTGACATCGAAGCCATGTGCACCGAGTTCAAACGCCCATTTGATTGCCACGTCGACACCATCTGTCTCAACCTTGGCAAAGTTCAATGTCGTTTGTCTCAAGAAATTGAAGCCACCGAACTGTGCTGAAAGCGGATCGCTGTTTCGTCCGGTCAACGCACAGAAAGGCTCATTCAAAGCTGCACCCTGGTAGCACCCATCAACAATGTTCTGGGATGAAACCGCGGAAATTGCCCCTTCAATCGAGATATCCCAGTAATCCACTGAAAGACTCAGACCTTCAATAGCTTCTGGCTGGATAACAAGACCGACTGTAGAAGTTTCAGCAACCTCTTCCAACAGATCCGGGTTACCACCTGTCAGACCACCAAATGACGCCGATAGTGGATCAACAAAAGCATAAGAACCTGTACCCAATGTTGGATCTAATCCTATCGTCGCAAAGACTGATTCACAGTTAGCTTGTGTTTGCGCCGCCAACTGCGGATTATCTTCGGCAATAGCATTAATCTGGTTAACGTCACACGGATCATCAGGACGGAAGTTCAGGCCGACCGTCGGACCATAAAGCTCTGTGATATTCGGTGCACGAACTGCCTCTGAGAAAGTACCGCGAAACGCCATTGAGTTAATAGGCGCCCAAATTACATTGGCTTTCCAAGTGGTTGTTTGTCCAATCGTCGAATAGTTCGAACTCCGAGCGGCCAGATCTAACGTCAGTTCGCGTGCTAATGGGACGTCAACTAGTAACGGAATAGACGCCTCTAGATAAACATCCGTCACATCGTATTGACCGTACTCATTTTTCGTTGATAACTGAGGTCGGAACATCAGTGAACTGTTGCCAGTGTGATCTGATAGCATCGTACCTGCTGGGAATGCTGATCCGTTCGGTATAACGCCGCGCTCCCATGGATCGAACTGGGCATCAGAAGACTCATCTCGATATTCAAATCCGGCAGCAAACGAAATAGGACCTGCTGGAAGTTCGAAGTAATCCGAGCTGTCTCCCGTCACAAAGCCTGCCAATACCAGCTGGTCTATGGTGAGCGCAGACCAACGGCCTCGAGTCGCGAAATTCGCGCCGTCTCGGGTTTGGTTAATACCTTCGCGACCTGCCCAGATGTTAAGGGGTTGGCACTGTCCATCCCCCGGGATGAAGCTGAAGTAACCCGCTTCATATGAGGGAATTTCAAACGGCGTGTTCATCGCCGGTGCTGTCGGGTCTACCGAGGAACGACATGCCGCCTCTCCAGTAGCAGGATCAATAACCGCATCGATAGCTGCGAAGAAGCGGTCAATAATGAGATGGTTCGTATCATTACCATTTTCCTGATACCTGCCATAGTTGGCGCTCAGTTCATAAGCCCAGCCGTTATTCAACTCTCCTTCCAAACCAATCACTGCGCGGGCTGTCTCCCGGACAGTTTCATTCACGGAATCAAAACCGACTGGATCGTAGGTTGTGGAACAACCACCAGCAGCAATACAAACGTCTTTTAGTTCGTCTGGTAAGTATGGATTATCCGGTGCACCATAAAGCAGATCCCAGAACGAGTTGGAGCCAAGCTCCCGATCCGTTTCAGATCTTACATACTTCATCTCAGCGAAAAGCGACATGCTATCTGTTAGATCATAATTCCCCATGACATTGACTGTGACTTTGTCGTCAGGCAGCAGGAAGGACATCCAGTCCTCACGGTATACGTCGTAAGACGTACCGCCGAAGCCTGCGAAGTTTCCTGAAACTAGCCCGTCCTCGATAACGGATAAGCCTCCGTCCGGCCCGACCACCCAGCAACCGCCGACGGCACCGAATGAGGCAGCCCCAAATGTGGAGTTATAACCGTGAAATGTCTCCTGGCAATCCGGCGTGCCGTTACCGTTAACATCGATAGCCACGTCTGGATCCCAGCCACCCCAGTTAAACGCGTTACCCGCGCCGATATAGCCGTAGCCAGACGTGAATGGGAATGTATGTTCCGGATGAACTGCACGCTCAGGCGCGGTCGCCCCCTGCACGATAAGCGCCATCTCAGCGCTACTCAGATCACTTTGGGTAATAGAGGTTCCGAATGCGGAGTTGTAGTCCGCAACGAAATCCGCCGCAGAAGGAATAGGCAGCCCATAATGGATAAGGCCAGTGTTGTTGTAATTATAATATTCTGCAAATAACGGGGTACCTGCTCCAATATCACCTTGCTGGAATCGAAGTGCCGGATTAACCCAGTCGCCACCCGTGCCAATCTGGGCTCCGGGACGGTCTCCCATCGTGAGTCCCTCGTCGGTACGGTAATCCACAGAAATCGCAATATTCCCGCGATCATTTGCAAAGTTTGTACCCCAGGTAGCCGTTATAGCTGTTTGTGCGGCATCACCATGATCCGACACGCCATAGCTGGCATCTACCTCGAAGCCTTCGAAGTTATCTTTCATGATGAAGTTGACAACACCGGTTACGGCGTCCGCTCCGTAGATAGCGGAGGCACCGCCGGTCAGCACTTCTACACGCTCAACTAGGCGAGATGGTATGGACCCAATATCAACTGCCGAAGATCCTTGTACCCCGCCGACATGCCGCCGACCGTCCACAAGCACCAATGTTCGGCTAGCACCAAGGCCACGCAGACTAAGTACGTTTGCCCCATCAGCAAAACCTGAATCGATTGACGACTCCGAACTGGTTGAAGACAGCAGTGCCGGGACGTCATTAACTACGTCTGTAATGGAAAACTCACCTGACATCTGAATTTCTTGTGAATCAACCGATTGAACTGGCAATGCACCTGTCAGGTTTGCGTCACGAGCGATTCGTGACCCGGTGACAGTAATTTCTTCCAGTTGTTCTTCTTGTGCCAGGACGACCCCGGAGCCAAGACTTAATATCAGTGCCCCAAGACTTCCTAAAACTGATCTCTGAACTATGCTGCAAAACGCAGGTTTCATCATATTTCCCCTAATACTCTTATACACAAACAGCATTGTCCGGCACCTTCCTTTGTTGGCTTCTGACAACAAGAAAGCATGCAGTTCAATGCATATAAATTTTTAGATTACGTAGTAGAGACTTTATAGCATTCATTGTCAATAAATACCGGTACTTTTTTGTACAATGATGAACGCTGATGAAGATGCCTAACCTCTCCATTATTGTTGCATAAACACAACAACTGTTTAGCTAATATTGTCAAAAGCAGGCTATTGGCCAAACGAACCAGTCGGACCAGGAAAAACAACCGGAGACTCATATCCATCTTCAGACACGCTCGCGACCCCGAAAATGTAATTATCAATCACAATATTCTTCAGTGTATAGCTGTCGACCATCCCAACCTCCCTACTCCACGTCCACTGAGGCTCAGTGGTCAACCTCCAGTAGACCTTATAACCCAATAATCGCTGCGCAGCCTGCCCTTTAGCAAGAGTCCAACTCAATGTTGTACTCGGACTAACCGCACCACTTATCTCCACATTTGCCGGGAACGGTGGCGCGGATGCTAGCCCCGCAAGAGAGACAATGTTAAGGGCCGTTAATTTCCGGGCATAATCAAAATCAACCCCGGCGATAACATCTCCGTATTCGATTCCATTCTCAACTCGAATATCCTGATGCTGCCGATTATAGTGCTCATTAGTTTCCATGATACGGACACCAGGAATACCAACCTCATTGAATGGTCTGTGGTGCCCACCACGACCAAAACGATCCAGTCGGTATATCATCATGACATCAAGGTTGGGCAAAAATTCGTCTGCCATTCGATCAATATAACGGGCCAGATTGCGTGACGGGGAATCCACCTCTCCCCCACTAAACCGGCGGATCCGTGCTTCTTCTTTACTCTCCACATAGCGTGTGCCCTCAGAGAATACGCGAGCGATAGAATTATTAGTCACGCCATTGATACCAGAGATATTGCCAATCATATCGTTATTCAATACCGCTTTAAGTTTCCAACCATTCTCTAAGGCATGTGCTGCAACGATCTGACCTCCGTAAAGACCCTGCTCTTCGCCTGACAACCCAGCGTAAATAATTGTTCCTGGAAAACGGTGCTTGGATAACACCCGGGCCGCCTCAATCGCACCCGCCATACCGCTCGCATTATCATTAGCGCCCGGATTATCGGAAATTGCATCCATACCATCGCTAACACGTGAGTCAATATCACCAGACATCATGACCATGCGATCAGGATCTAAGGTGCCGCGCTGGATCGCGATAACATTAACAATTTCGACCGGCTCGGTTATTCGCCGGCCGGTTACCGTGTCAGAAATCATCATGACCTCAATACAACCCCCACACTCCCCGGAAATCCTACGAAACTCATTCGCTATCCAGCGACGTGCAGCGCCAATACCACGAGTATCAGACTCGGTAAGCGATAAAGTATGACGGGTCCCAAAACCCACGAGTTTGCGTATATCAGCCTCAAGGCGTTTCGCTGATACAGCTGAAACAAGATCGCCGCGAATCTCTTCTGCAATTGTGGCCGATGACAGCAGCATCAAACAAAGAAATCTCCACATTTGGCCAATTGACTTAAACCACATAATTAGTACCCACCTTATTTATACTCAGCCTTAGCTACCAGAAACTAGCTCCTCAAAACGATATTAAAATCAATATCTGATGAAATTGGGGTCACGCGACTTTTATTAGTTAGAATTGTCGCATGCATAATATTCCGCAATCTCGAGCTGCAAGGGTAATTCATTTTGAAATTAATCCAAGTTAGAACCTTCCTCACGATATGCATAAGCACCGCATTCCTCTTTGCTGCCATAACCACCGAGGCGACCAGCCGGCATCCAGTCAGAGGTATAAACGGTGTTGTCGCATCATCATCCTATATTGCATCAGATGTGGGCGTGGAGATCATGCGCCAAGGCGGTAACGCCGTTGATGCAGCGATCGCCACAGCATTTGCGATGGCCGTTACCTGGCCAACTGCTGGCAACATCGGTGGGGGTGGATTCCTCATCTATCATGGTGCCAATGGCGAAGCAACGGCCTTTGATTTTCGGGAAAAGGCTCCCAAGGCCTCAACAAAGACGATGTATCTCGATGACGAAGGCAACGTTAAAGCTAATTCCAACCATGATGGCATTCTGGCCGTCGGTGTTCCGGGAACGGTAGCAGGACTCGAACTAGCTCACCAACGGTTAGGTTCCATGCCATGGGCCGACCTTCTGCAACCCGCAATTGATCTCGCTCGCAACGGTATGCCAATCAGCTGGAATCTCCATGATTCGTTCAAACGACTTAACGAGTGGTGGCAACTATATCCAAGTTCAGCAAAAATCTTCCTGCGAGATGACGGATCCTTTTATCAACCCGGCGACACCTGGAAACAAGCAGATCTTGCAGCCACACTCGGCCGTATTCAGGAACATGGCAAGGACGGCTTCTACAAAGGTGAAACAGCAAACTTGCTTGCAAATTTTATGGCCGCAAATGATGGAATCATTACGCTAGATGATCTAGCACAGTACGAAGCTAAGGAGCGCGAACCTATCCGTGGTAATTATCGCGGTTACCAAATCGTAAGCATGCCACCACCAAGTTCCGGTGGCACCGCATTAGTACAAATGCTTAATATTCTGGAGGGCTTCAACTTACGCGAAATTGGACACAATTCTGCTCTGTATCTCCACCTCCTAACTGAATCAATGCGGCGTGCCTACGCTGATCGTGCAAAACACCTTGGGGATCTGGATTTCAATGAACGCATGCCCATTGCTGATCTCATATCGAAAAAACATGCCGCAAAACAGCGAAGTACAATTGTGATGCATAAAGCATCGGAAAGTGATCCTGCTCGGTTTGCGCAACCTTATGAGAGTGAAGAAACGACTCACTTCTCAGTGGTGGACAAAAGCGGCAATATGGTGTCATTGACCTACACGTTAGAACATGGATATGGAAGCAAAATAGTCGTCGACGGCGCTGGCTTTCTTCTCAACAACGAGATGGGTGACTTTAATGCCCAGCCTGGTGTAACTACCGAATCTGGCACAATTGGTACTAGGCCGAACCAGATACGTCCCGAGCAACGTATGCTCTCGAGCATGACCCCAACTATCGTCGCAAAAAACAACATCCCACTTTTTGCCACAGGGACACCTGGGGGCAGAACCATAATCAATACAACAATGCAGACGATACTTAACATCATTGACTTCGATATGAATATTGCGCGCGCTATCTCAGCACCGCGCATACATCATCAGTGGCTACCCAATAGAACGCGAATGGAGTCCGGTTTTTTCTCGGCCGATACGATTGCACTCTATGAGCAAAGAGGCCATATAATCGATAACAGCGATAGCATTGGTTCGGCAATGGCCGTTTACCGCAATCCTGAGACAGGTGTTCTTTCTGGAGCAGCTGATCCGAGGGCCGCCGACGGACGAGTCGCGGCTTTTTAATAACAGCTAGCACGCATGTGCAACCGGAAACTTAATGTTCAAGGCCGGGTGCCAGCATTATTCTTATTGACTACTGGATTGGAACTCTGGGATTGATTTGAGGTAGGCAGCAATTGCAAGTCGGTCTTTTCTTGTTAAGTGGCTAGTGTTGTCATCAATAACATCTGCCATTGAACTCCCTGTGAAATCACCATCCGGCGACATGCCTATTTCCAGAAAATATTCAATGTCATTCTCTGACCAGCGACCTATACCATCTACTGGATGCGGTGTGATATTTGGAACTGTCTCTCCACCAAAATTGCTTCCCCCTAACTCTGCTTCCCGTCGCAGTGCCCCGATTACATTTCTCGCCGTGTGGCACTCCCCACAATGACCAAGATGCCGCACCAGATATGCGCCCCGGTTCCAGCTCTCACCTTTCGTTGAATCTGGTTGAAATCGACCCGGTTTAAAATTCAGAGCTTTCCAGCCCCATGCGGCAAGCCCGGAAGGTATAAACCAGGCGAGATCGTGCTTGCCAACTTCTTTATTGACTGGGGCCAAACTAAAAAGGTAAGCCTTGATTGCAAGCAGGTCTTGGCGAGCAATTCCTGTATAAGAAGCATATGGAAAAGACGGGAAGTAGTGTGTGCCGGTTGGACTCACACCGTGCTGTAAGGCCCTTATGAAATCGTCGTCAGACCAAGCGCCAATGCCTGTTTCATTGTCCGGCGTAATATTCGGCGTGTAAAACATGCCGAAAGGGGTTTTCATTGCGCGTCCACCGGTCAGACTCATCGCATCATCAGATTGTTCCGTGTGGCAGGTAATGCAGCCTGCAGCATAGGTCAAATACGCGCCTCGCTTGATTGTCTCTTGGTCAGCAAAAACAGAGAAGGCTGTCATTAAAAGCACAGCCCCAAGTATTTTCTCGTAATTAATTTTTGACGCGATATTGATCATGACAACCGCGGCAACTTCCTCCCAAGTTACGAAATGCTTTGCCTATAGCAGCCCGATCACCACTTTGCGTCGCAGTAACGAAAGCTGTCGCTGCTTCTTTTGATTTACTAATAGCATCAGCAAATGCCTCTGGCTCCTCCCAGATTAAAGGTAGCGATTCAGACTCACCAACATCCGAACCCTCGGGGAAAATACGGCTTAACTCAGTCGCTGCCGCAGCGATTCCCTCTGCATGTGCGGCCAAATAGCCATCATCAGCTACAAGGCCACGCACAATCTTTGACGCAGCACCGATGTGACCGCGCAAAACGGTCATGACTGAAATACGATAATCCAGTGCATCTTCTCGCGTCGTATCAGCAGATGCAATATTTGATAAAATCGTCGTAACAGAAAGTGCTGCTATCGCAAAAAAAATTAATCGCTTCATTTTTTCTTACCTCCCCCTTTCGGGTCCTTTCTAATTTAGGTTAATAGAAGGATAACAAGGCCCAATAATATTTCACTGCCATTATATTTTAGTGCCCACAAAATGTTTTCCATCGAATTAATAAATTGCCAACATCAGTACCTAATTTAACTATTTGATTAATTCTTTTGTTAGGCTATAGGCAAGCAAAAAATGACGCTCAATGAACGATCCTAATTGGTACTCCATACTTCCGCCGATTCTCGCGATTGTCCTTGCTATCTGGACAAGGCAGGTCATTCTGTCACTTTTCGCTGGAATTTGGATAGGCTCTACACTGTTAAATGGATTCAGTCCAATCATCGGATTTACATCAGGTATCGATGCGGTCATTAATGTATTTTCCGATCCCGGCGATACACGTGTACTAATCTTTACTCTAATCATCGGCTCTTTGATCACCACCATTGAAGCCACCGGCGGTGTTAAGGGATTTGTAAATTACCTTGAGACCCGCCACTGGGTTCACAATGGCCTCCGTGCCCAAGTGTTAGCTTGGGCCACCGGTTTGGTCATTTTTATTGAATCAAATATTACATTGCTAGTAGCCGGCTCTGTGAGCCGGCCATTGTTCGACCGATACAAAATTTCACGGGAAAAATTAGCCTACCTTATAGATGCGACATCGGCCCCAGTTTGCGCCATGATTCCTTTGAATGCCTGGGGTGCTGTGATTATCGGGCTGTTAGCAACAACCAACATCAAAAACCCCCTGCAAACTTTCATTGCCTCCATTCCATACAACTTCTATGCGATCGCAGCAATCATTCTCGCCGCAGTGGTGATCTGGAAAAATATAAATATAGGTCCAATGAAAACCGCGGAAAAGCGGACAAAAGATGGGGATATACTTTGGCCAAATGCGACACCGATGATCGACGTCTCAGAGGTAATCACTACTGGCAGTTCTGCTGAGCAACCATCAGCTACACTAATGGTTTTGCCAATTATCATGATGATTGCCACGATGCCGATAGGCCTATACGTCACCGGCAATGGAAACATTATTGAAGGCTCAGGATCCATCTCAGTTCTTTGGGCTGTCATTTGTGCGCTTATTGTGTCCTGGTGCATGAACCTCAGGAGTGGTAGACAATCCATTGACCAACTGATGGCCTTATTTATGAAGGGCGCCAGTAGCTTGTTGCCGATTGCAACAATATTGCTATTTGCTCTCGCGCTTGGCGATATCGCCAGAGAACTTGGTACAGGCATATACGTTGCTGGACTAGTTGGAGAAGCCATTCCGGAGTCACTAATTACGCCACTGGTTTTCCTTGTATCAGCATTCATTGCCTTCTCTGTAGGATCCAGTTGGGGAACCTTCGCTATCATGATACCCATAGCTATCCCAATAGCGATGACACTTGGATTGCCTGCACCCCTAATGCTTGGTGCGGCAATCTCTGGAGCTATTTTCGGCGATCACGCTTCACCTATCAGTGATACAACAGTGGTTGCCTCAATGGCTTCTGCCACCGATCATATCGATCATGTACGAACACAGTTACCGTACGCTCTAATAGCTGCTGCAATAGCAGCTATCGGGTTTTTCACAACGGGCCTCTTTATCTAAAGAGCCTTACGTATCGGTAAGCGCAAGAAGCTTTTGTGCACAGCGGCCAGAAACCAATTTCAAAGATAGCCCGAAAAACAGTAAGTAACCGGACCAGTCAACTTCGCATATCCCTCAGCGGTGATTTCAACAATAACTTTACCTCCCGGCAAAGTGACCGTCATTTCCCTGCATTCTGTTAGTCCACGTTCCAGTGCGGCATAAGCAGCAACACAAGCACCACTTCCGCAAGCCTGTGTAAGACCAGCACCACGCTCAAACACTTTCAAATGAAGCTGACTATCTGACACAAGCTGTGCCACACCAACATTCACGCCTTGCGGAAAAATGGGATCATTCTGAATAAGCGGTCCACTTTTCTCGATATCGACAGCATCAATATCAGGCACGAAAAAAACGATATGTGGGTTACCAATATTAAGGGCAACACCATAACCCAACGATGACTCGAAACACCTTACATGACAGGTATCAATTTCCTGACTAAGCGGAATATGGTCCCATTGCATACTGATCCGACCCATTGCGCAGCAGACCTCTCGATCAGCTACAAGCTCACAATATAGGGAGCCCGCTACCGTCTGGATCACTAGATCCAAACGACCGGCTTCTTCCATAAGCAACCAAGCTACGCAACGTGTCGCATTGCCACATGCTTCCGCCTCGCTACCATCACTATTGAAAATACGAATAAAGACGTCAGTATCTTTTGATCTCGCAGTCTCGATAATGATCAATTGGTCAGCTCCAACACCATCCTTCAAATCGCAGGTCCGTATAATCTCGCCTGCGCCCGGTTCCCAGGGGGATGAGCGAACATCAACAATCACAAAGTAATTGAAAAGACCATGCATCTTGACAAATTCGCGACCTGACTCTTGTGCAGTCAACGGTGTATTTTTAGCCATAAGCCCAGTACAGACATAATAGATACAGGTATTCTCAATTATAGAGTACATTGAGCTTCAAACTGATGGAGACTGAAGTGACAGAGCAATTTTTTAGAGAGAATGCATACCAGAAACAATGCAGCGCCAATGTCATTGCATCTAAAGAAAATGTAATTGTGTTAGATAAAACTGTTTTTTACCCATTAGGTGGGGGGCAACCCGGTGACACAGGGAAAATCGAGTGGCCAGGAGGCATCGCTACCGTTGTCGATACTCGTTACGGTGAGGATGGCATGATCAATCACCTGATCGACGGCCAGGGACAAATTCCGGCTCAGGGGACGACCGTTACGGCCCACATCGACTGGGAGCGCCGGTACAAGCATATGCGCATGCACACCGCACTGCACTTACTTGGATCAATACTCCAATATGGGGTCACGGGCGGTAATATATCGGCAAAAAAAAGCCGGCTCGACTTTGATATGGAAGATACGGTGGATAAGGAAAGTGTAAATAACCAACTATCAAAATTAGTCGCTGCTAATCATCAAGTGACCTGCCGTTGGATCTCCGATGAGGAACTTCATAGCCAACCGGAACTGGTAAGAACCATGTCGGTGCAGCCTCCAAAAGGTGCTGGGAACATAAGGCTACTGGAGATAGAAGGAGTGGACCTGCAACCATGTGGCGGGACACATGTCCGATCAACTGCTGAAGTAGGCAATGTCCGCGTTGGTAAAGTAGAAAAAAAAGGAAGACGCAATAGACGTGTCTCCATATTACTGGACCAATAAAACTAGCGCGGTCGCCTCGGCTTATACAGCTCGGCCTCTTCGTTTGTTAATTCCTGTACCTTAAGGTGCCACCTGATAAAAGAAGCATTTATGCGAAAACGATACTTGCCGCTGGTGGTGAACATCCGCACACCATTACCCAAAGCCTTGGCTCGAAGCACATTGCCTTGCAGAACGCCCGTTGTACCGTCCACCAGATCCAAATCAAAAGAAACCATTTTGTTGTAATCACTATTGATCCGCCAATCTAATATCCATGGAGCGGTAACGGAAAATTCAACCGTTGTTTGATTACCAGTTCCTTTGAACTCGGCTATTAGTTCCGGCGCACTACTCGCGAGATTCCAGGTTAACAGTATGCACAAGATAGAGAACTTGGAGAGACGCAGCATGAGCAAACCTCTATATTGACTTCAACGTGTTTTCTATTCTAGAAAATGCTTCCTCAAGCACACTTCGCTCTTGACCGAAAGCGATACGAAAATGATGATCCATACCAAATGAGTCTCCCGCCCCCACGAAAACACGTGCCTCCCGACAAAGTATTTCCATAAGTTCAGTCGAATTAATATCGAGATGATAATGAACAAAGGTAACAGCCGATGCTTGTGGGGGTGTCCATGAAAACAGCCCCTCTTGTCCAGTCATCCAAGACTCAAGCACAGGAAAACCATTGCGAATATACTCGCGAGTTCGGTTTATTAAACGCGGACGCACGGCCGGGGACAATGCATGCGCGGCGAGCAAGTTGCTTAACTTGCTCGCAGTTATCGTCGTGTATTCATGACGACGCCAAATATCGTCGACAGTATTGGCTGGTCCTACTATCCACCCAAGTCGCAATCCAGGGAGCGCATATCCCTTACTCATACTACCCACCGCTAATACCTTCTCATAACGACCAATGAATGAGGCAGCTTCTTCGTCCTGCACACGCTCAGCACCGCGGTAAACCTCATCAGCTAAAATCCATGCACCAACCTTATCCGCGGCTCTGACAACGGCATCCATCTCGGCCTCAGTCATAATGTAACCGGTCGGGTTATTGGGGTTCACCACCGCAATAATCTTAGTCTTGTCGGTAACACCTGCCTCCAAAGCCTCCAGATCTAATGCCCAGTTTTTTTCTGGTTGCAGGCAAAATTCACGAACCGTATATCCACTATTCTTCGCGAGCCCCCAAACTTGTTTATACGTCGGTATCTGCGTTAATAACTCATCACCAGGCTCCATTAGAGTCTGCATGATGATGTTATTCGCTTCCGCAGCGCCAACCGTCACAATGACATTTTCAAGAGCCGTGCCATCATAAAGATTTGCGATGTGTTCACGCAGCTCGGGGTTTCCATTGACATGTGGATAGCCTATTTCCGTACCAAGCAAATCGTCAATGCCGGCAGTATCACCCAGAAGCTCATCCAATCGTATCGGATGGACCCCACTTTCCGTCAAATTGTAATCAACAACTTGCTCCCAGCGAGATTGTGTATGTTCTAAATCGAATGGTATAAAAGTCATGAAGAAAGTCCTAGTCAGCGTATAACCAAATAATACAAAGCTTTGTGTATAACTCATGGTACATTCGCACCACAAACAAAAACACCAAGTTGAGAATAATGTCTAGCTATCTTAAAGCAATCGCACTAATCGCGAGTACTGCTCTTTCCGCGTGTTCTACCGAAAAAATACAAACCTGTACCAATGACACCGGCTTCCTCATAACTAATATATCGCTCATAGACGGCTCTGGTTCAGCACCGATCTCGGCCAGTGTCCGCGTTAGTGAGTCGATGATTCTGGAGATTGGGGAACTGGATGCCTGCGAAGGAGAAATGGTCGTCAATGGCAACGGTAAAGTTCTAGCGCCCGGATTTATCGATACCCATAGTCATGCAGATGGGGATATCTTCGATAGACCAGACGCACTGCCGGTGATTAGCCAAGGTATAACGACTATCGTCGTAGGGCAGGATGGCCGCTCCCCATACCCTCTTTCCAACTTTTTCGAGAAGCTTGATGCTGCGCCTGCCACTATCAACGTCAGCTCTTATATTGGACACGGCACTTTACGATCAAAAGTAATGGGTGATGATTTCCGGCGTGCGGCTACCAAAGACGAAATCGAACAAATGCAGCATCTGCTATCAATCGAACTGGAGAGCGGAGCACTCGGGATAGCCACTGGCCTCGAATACGAACCTGGTATCCACTCGGAAACATCAGAGGTACTGACTCTCGCTAAAGTTGTCGCGGAGACCGGTGGGCACTATATCAGCCATGTGCGGAGCGAGGACCGCTGGTTTGAAGATGCCATTGACGAGATTATCCTTATTGGCCGCGAGACAGGTATGCCAGTGCAAATCTCACATTTAAAACTCGCAATGAAACGACTTTGGGGTAGTGCTGCTGATCTCATCAGAAAGCTCGAAGCAGCCCGAGCTGAGGGTATTAATATCACTGCTGATATCTATCCCTACGAATATTGGCAATCGACAATCATGGTCCTGTTGCCGGACCGCGATCACACGAATCGCGAGACGATTGCTGAAGTGCTGGACCAGATCGCGCCGCCCGACGGCCTGTGGATGACGCGCTTCCAGCCCAACCCGGATTATGTGGGCAAATCGCTCACTGAAATTGCGGCGCTGCGAGAAGTCGATGTCATTACTGCGTTTACCGAGATCGCGCAGGAAGCGCTCGACTGGGAGGCCGAACATGGTGAGCGTGCCGAGATGATCATCGGTACGAGCATGGTGGAAGCGGACATCCATCAACTCCTGTCATGGCCGCACGCGAACATCTGCACGGACGGTGGACTGCGCGACCTGCACCCTCGCGGCGCAGGATCGTATCCGCGCATTCTCGGGCGTTATGTTCGTGAACAAGAGGTAATGCCATTGGCCGAAGCGGTTCGCAAGATGACGAGCCTCGCAGCCGAGCACATGGGGATCACAGATCGCGGTCTAATTAAAACAGGCATGGCTGCGGACTTAGTACTTTTTGATCCAGAAACTGTGATTGATCACGCAACACCTCTGCAACCGACGTTACTCTCGACAGGTATTGATTCAGTTTGGGTAAACGGTGAACTAGTCTATGCGGAAAACATAGCAACAGCTGCCCGGCCCGGCAAAGTTATTCGTAAGAATTAATTTGTTGTCAGGGCTTGGACCGCAAGCTCTGCAACTTGACTCCCTAGATCATAGGCAGATTGTTCAAGCGAATTACAGAAAGTTACCACTGACATACTTAATGCGGGGAAGCGATTATAAAATGCTGTGTATGACACCCAACTACCACCATGGCCAATCATGTATTGACCATGAGTCTCATTGATTCTCAACCCAAATGCGTAATTAACGTTTCGCGGACCTTCGTCAGTGTATTCAATTGTGGCCGGGTGTGGAGTTTCCACCACATCTATTAAAGACCGTTTACCTTTACCTAGCTGGTTAGTATAAAAATTCTGGTCCCACTTAATAAAATCATCAAGCGTTGTGAAGACGCCTCCATCACCGACATAATCAAGATTGGTCATAAACACTTCCCATGAACCGACATCAGTTTTCCGATACCCATAGGCCCGTTTTGGGATTACCTGATCAACGTTATCGTTAAATAAGGTATTTCCCATCTCAAGAGGCCTAAATAGTTCCTCTTCGGCGAACTCGCTTAGTGTTTTTCCGCTAACACTCTCAATAACATGTGCCAGCAAAAAATAAGCCAAGTTGGAATATTCATATTGAATACCTGGCTCATGATTTAGGTCAGCTTTCGTAACCATGTTGTAGAACTCGTCAATCGTAGAGTAGTCCTCATTACCAAACCTGAACTCGGAACCATCGGCCTTAAGAAATGCTGCATGATCATAGTCACCCATGCCTGATATGTGATGCACCATTTGGCGAATAGTGACAGGCTGTCCGTAGTCCATCAGGTCAGGCAGATACTCATGCACATCAGCATCAAGATCAAGTGCGCCTCGCTCGGACAGAATAGCTATTGACATTGCAGTGAACTGTTTTGAAACAGAGCCAATCCTAAATACAGATTCCGATGTCAATGGGACCCCGTGCTCCATATTGGCAAGTCCGTATGCATTTTTATGAATATATTGGCCATTATGAATCACTCCGGCAACACAGCCAGGCTCGGCATCTCGGTTAATACCAGCAAATACTCTGTCAATCGACAAAGCTAGCTTTTCATCCGCAAATGCCATAGGCAGCATAAAAATTAGCAAGACTATGCCGAGCGTCATTCTAATCATCTAATTACCTCTAACTGAATACTGATCCTTAAGTTCCGCAAGCTCTTTTGCAAGAGCAGTGTATCGATCCGCTGCTTCAACACCGGGCGCCTGATCTGCCTTGTTCACCATATTATATAAGTAGCTGATCTGGTCGATCAGCATGGGCTGTGGATAAATTATGTCTGCCGTTTCCAGTTGCTTTAGAGTCTCAGTCACCAGCAACAACCGATTTGCATCGTCTGGTTTTAGCTGTATCCTGCGGCCTTCAAGGTCTTTTTGTTCATCAGAAGCTTGTTTTTTAAGTTTACGAGCCTCAGATATTAAATCCACTAGCATCAGTGAAAAAGCGACTTGTACATCAACATCCGTAATTGTTGTTCCTTGCGCGATGAGCCGGGGATCCATTTGCAACACGAGACCTTGCTCCCCAACAACTTCATTACCAACACGCAGCCGCACGATGTAGTTACCGGGTCGTGCCATTGGCCCACGAGCATAAAGATCATCTGCTTTTTCTGACCAGGGCCCGAGATGAGTCATATCCCAATGGAAACGATTCATACCAGATTGACCCGCTAATATTTGGCGACTAATCAATTCCCTCTGGCTTAATGCCATATTTTCTATCTGCTCTACACTCGAGCCGTTTTGATCCCCAAGCTGGCTTTCATAGGAATTAACTACTTGCCCAAGTTCGTCCAGTATGTCGAGATGGACAACACTGTTTTGACTTGGAGGAAGGTAATAATCAATGATTACAGATGGTGGCGGATAATCTGGTACCCCATTAGTACTCTGGCGACCATACACGCTCCTATAACGGATCGTTGGCTCAGGCGCAAAGAGTATTGGCCTGTCACCAAGAGTTTCGAATGGCTGTTGCCTTAATGCAGTAATATTGTCCAACACCCAGAATGAGCGCCCCATAGTTGAGAGGACTAAGTCTCCCCGCACAATCTTTATATCTGTAACTGGCGTTACTGCCAGATTTTGCTGGAAACGGTGCCAGGACTTGCCATCGTCCAGCGAGATGAACATACCAAACTCCGTGCCAGCAAAGAGTAATCCTTCCCGAACTGGATCTTCCCTGATCACACGCGTTGGAAAATTTTCTGGGATTCCATTACTGCCGGTGGTTAAAAGTTGCCAGCGTCTACCATAATCATCAGTCCTATAGATGTATGGCTTCCAGTCTCCCAGCTGATAACGATGAACAGCGATATAGGCTTTGGCGGGGTTATGAGGAGACGGTTCGACGGCATCAACTCGACCGCCGGGTGGGAGTCCACGTGGTGTAACTTCCTGCCAATCTTCACCGTGATTTAATGTCCGGTATACCGGTCCATCATTGGCACCTGACCATATAATCCCTGGCTCTACGGTTGATTCACGTAAGCTATATATCGTGCTGTAGAACTCCTCCCCAGTTATATCTCGGGTAATTGGACTTCCAGATATCACCTGTTTACTTTCGTCGAATGCAGTTAAGTCTGGCGAAATGGTTTCCCAAGTCTCTCCTTCATCGGTAGTGCGATGAACATATTGCGATGCATGATAAATAATCCCAGGGTCATGCGGCGACACATGAATCGGAGAGACGCGCTGGAACCGATACTCAAGGTCTTTCGGGTTGTGCCCGTACATATTCGTCGCACCAACATAGTAACCCCTCTCAGTGCCAATACGTTTATCAAAAACTGAGAACCGACCCTTGCAGTTTGCATACACAATGTTGTGATCACCAGGTTTGGGTACTGCCGGACCCGTCTCGCAACCGCCTGCATCGACAAGCCATGCGGCCGGGTCCTGTGCACGAAAAGGTGGCATGCTGGGTATTGCAATGGTGGTCGAATTATCCTGCTGTCCCCCATAAAGCCAATATGGATATTGATCGTCTACTTCCACTTGGTATAACTCTGCCGTAGGTTGATTGAACTGCGTCGACCATGTCTTGCCACCATTGTGGGTGATATTGGCGCCACCATCATTGCTTTGAATAAATAATTCTGGGTTAGTAGGGCTAATCCACATATCATGGTTATCGCCATGTGGGGTCCGGAGGTGCTCCCAACTAATACCTCCATCCGAGGACTTCATGTTGCGAGTAGCCATTACGTAAACGATGTCTGCATCGTGCGGATGCACATCGACATTCCCGTAGTAGAAAGGGCGCGTGCGAATAGATTCTGCATTAGAGACCAGAGAGAAAGTCTGGCCCTGATCGATCGACTTATATAATCCACCTGCATCGTCAGGCGCCTCAACCAGTGCATATACGATATTCGAATGTGATGCTGGTATCGCCAGATCAATTTTACCAATCAACCCCGAAGGCAAACCTTGGGTGATTTTCTCCCAACTTATACCTCCATCGACTGATTTATAAATACCTCCCTCATCTTGTTGCCCACCCGAAATTATTGTCCATGGTTTTCGTTCTGCCTTCCACGCTGTCGCAAAAACAATATTTGGATTGCTTGGTAATAATTCGATATCGGAAAAGCCAACAGTATCTGATATATAAAGTACTTGGTCCCAGTCCTTTCCCCCGTTTATCGTCTTATAAATACCCCTCTCTGCATTTGGGTTGAAGGCCTGGCCTATAGCAGCTACCCATACGGTACTATGATCAGTTGGATCTATTTCAACAGCGCCTATATGCCCAGTATTGCGCAACCCAATGTGTTTCCACGTTGTTCCGCCATCAACGGATTTATACATCCCTTTTCCAACAATTACGTTGCTGCGGAAGCCATCTGAACCAGTACCAACATAAATAATATTGGCATCATTTTGTGCAATGCTAATATCTCCAATCGACGGAGTCTCAAAATAGCCATCCGAAACGTTATGCCAGCTGGTTCCATAATCTTCTGTTTTCCAAAGACCTCCCCCGGATGCACCAAGAAAGAATGTCGAAGGACTCACCACAGTCCCGGCAACCGCTGTGACACGTCCACCACGGGACGGGCCAATATTACGATATTTAAGATTGCTGAAATCCTGTGCTACCAAAGTAAGCGGGATTAGTACGCACGCACAAAATGCAGGGATAACTTTAATTGCTTTCATTATTATTATTTTAGGTGACCGTTTTGCGTGCCTGAACATATCATCAAATCAGAAATTAGACAGCAACCTATCCAATAGCTAGTGTCTATCAGCATAGCAACATCGAACCAAAAAAGATTGGATGAATAGTACTCCTTAAACATGGGAAACATAGAGCTTATGGTTAAAAAAATAATGGCGAGACTTCTAATTTTCTGCGCAGCGCCTGTACTGTATGCATGTGACAATGAATCTAAGCAAAACACGAATACACATGCAGATAAAATCATTGTCCATTGCGGCCTCCTGATAGATGGCTTATCTAATCAGGCCAAGTCTGATCAAACTATTACGATCCTAGATGGCCGGATCATAGACGTAGCGGACAACATTAAAGCAAACCACACTATCGACCTGTCTGATCTGACTTGTCTGCCCGGGCTAATAGATACACATACCCACATTACCGAAGGTCCAAATCTGGCAGATCTTAGCGTTTACTACGACCTGACACTCGAAGAAACGATGGAGGTATCTAGGGTAAACACAGCGATTACCCTTGCGGCAGGCTTTACCACTGTAAGAAACCTTGGTGCTTACTATGGGTGGGCGGGGAAAGAATTGCGTCATCGAATTGAGCGAGGAGACTTCCCTGGGCCACGAATACAGACCGCTGGCTATTATCTTACGATTCCTTCTGGCGGCGGCGATTTAGTTATACCGGGATATCCAGAAGAAAAAATACCTGCTCATGTTCGATTGGGTGTAGGACGTGGCGCGGAGGATTTTGCAGCAAAAGCAAAAATAGCCGTTGACGGTGGCGCAGACGTCCTAAAGGCTATCGCCTCAGGAGCTGTACTTGCATTTGGCGGGGTACCAGGCTCTCCAGAAATGACACAGGAAGAACTTTCTGCAGCAGTTGAAGTGGCGCATGCTGCCAACATTAAGTTAACCGCCCATGCACATGGTGCCGAATCTATTAAACAAGCGATTCTCGCCGGAGCTGACTCTATCGAGCACGCTTCCCTGGCGGATGATGAGGCCATTACTCTTGCGGTCGAGAATCGCGTCGCTTTTTCCATGGATATTTATAATGGAGACTATATATCTGCAGTAGGTGAGGAAGAAGGTTGGCCCGAAGAGTTTTTAAGGAAAAACGATGAAACAACAGAAGCACAACGACAAACTTTCACTAAAGCGCATGCCGCCGGTGTGCCCATCATTTATGGAACCGATGCCGGCGTTTATCCGCATGGTCACAACGCGAAACAATTTCGTATCATGGTGGAGCGTGGTATGACGTCAATGGAAGCTATTAAGTCTGCAACGTCTGTTGCAGCCGATTTTATCGGTTGGGAAGACGCGGTAGGGGCTATAGAACCAGGGCGCTATGGCGACATTATTGCAGTCCGGGGCAATCCGCTTGAGGACATCACAATTCTAGAAAATGTAGAGGTGGTTATAAAAGGCGGGAAGCGCTTCAACTGATGATTTTGATTATTGAAGCCAAAATAGTGCTGCTGGGTTATTATCTTGGAATCCGTTCAGAGGAATATATAAAAATGAAAAAACTACGACTTCTGGCGGCAGCGTCCCTGTTGTGCGCTGCAATCACTATTTCAGCAATTCATCCTTACCGTGCCGAAACTGGCTGGGGTGATATCGGCCGCGAATGGGGCTCGGTAAGTGCTGTCTATACTACTCCTGAAGGCAATGTTTGGGTGGCGGAAAGATGTGGTGAAAACACGTGCGTCGGGCATGATGACCTTGATAATGTTTTCCTTTTTGACCCAGACGGCAATCTTCTTAAAAGTTTTGGCGCTGGTCTTTTCACCTGGCCACATGGGATACATGTGGATTCAAAGGGTAACGTATGGATCACCGATGCTAGGGGTGATGATGCGGGACGTGGCCACCAGGTTCATAAATTCAGTCCCTCCGGAGAACGACTTATGAGCCTCGGTAAGGCCGGCAAAGCTGGTTCAGATATGGATGAGTTTAATGGCCCATCGGACGTGTTAGTAGCACCAGATGGCAGTATCTTTGTTGCTGACGGACATGGATCCCAAGGCAATAACCGAATCATGAAATTCGATGCTAATGGCAATTTTATTAAAACTTGGGGCGAAACCGGAAAAGAAGATGGCGAATTTAGAGATCCACACGCACTGGCGATGGATTCCACTGGCCGTTTATTTGTCGGAGATCGCGGAAATAGCCGAACCCAAATTTTTGATCAAGACGGTAACCACCTGGAAACCTGGACCCAGTTTGGACGACCAAGTGGCCTATTTATAGATGGCGACGATATCCTGTACGCTGCTGATTCTGAATCAAATGCGACTTGGGGCGCTAACCGAGGTTACCTGCGTGGAATTTATATTGGTAGCGCATTTGATGGTTTCGTAATGTTCCATATACCTGACCCTAACCAGGATCCTGATAACGCTAGTACTACGGCCGCCGAAGGCGTAGCTGTGGACAAGGACGGTAACATTTACGGTGCTGAAGTTGGACCTCGTCAAATTGTTAAATATATAAAGCGCCGATAATCATGGGACGATTGAAGCAGCGTAATCCCTGAGTTTTGGTAAACAGAATATTCTCAAACCAAGTGACTTTTTAGATTTGCTTTTGTATTCCTGTTTCACAATCTGTGCTAGCGTTGCATATAGTGGAATACACGCTTACAAGAGGATCATCTAGACTCTAGAATTTTAATAATTAAGTAATAACATTTTTATTTTGACCAAACCGCGGCATCAGAAAGCGGAATTATTGAAGATACCCTAGGAATAGAAGGATCAAAAAATGTCAGACGAGGAAGACGACATAATACTTGCTGAGCTGCCCGATGATGAACTCGTTGAGCAGATGTGGGATGACCTCTATGATGGCCTCGCAGAAGAAATTGCCGAAGGTACTGAGATCCTTTTGGCTCGCGATTGGGAGCCAAAAAAAGTACTTGATGACGCTCTAGTCGGTGGGATGAACATAGTTGGAGAGGATTTCCGCGACGGGATTTTATTTGTTCCTGAAGTATTGTTGGCAGCAAATGCAATGAAAGCTGGGATGGCTATCCTGCGACCTCTTCTTGCGGAAACCGGTGCGAAACCGATTGGCAAAATGGTTATTGGCACGGTCAAAGGAGATATCCACGACATAGGGAAAAATCTCGTCGGGATGATGATGGAAGGAGCTGGCTTCGAAGTTATCGATCTTGGAATAAATACTGATGCGGATGCCTATCTGGAGGCTCTAGAGAAGGAAAAGCCGGAAATTCTCGGAATGTCGGCATTGCTGACAACTACAATGCCATACATGAAGGTTGTAATAGATACGATGAAAGAGCGTGGCATTCGCGAAGAATACATAGTGTTGGTTGGTGGTGCTCCGTTAAATGAAGAATTTGGGAGTGCGATTGGAGCTGACGCTTATTGCAGGGACGCAGCAACTGCCGTTGAAGTAGCCAAGGATTTGGTTACGCAGCGGCGCGCATCTTAAATTGGTACGATGGAAAAAGGCGCTCTGCTTATCGCATGCGGGGCACTTGCCAAGGAATTGGTTGAGCTGCAACGACGAAACCACTGGAACTTCTTGCGGATCCAGTGCCTTCCGGCCGAACTGCACAACACACCAGAAGAAATTCCTCGTGCCGTTGAAGAAGTTGTTCAGATTCAAAAAAACAATTTCCAACATATATTTATTGCCTACGCCGACTGTGGAACAGGCGGCAAGCTAGACGAAGTTGTTAACAAATATGGCCTCCGGCGCATTCCAGGTGCTCACTGCTACGAATTTTTTGCAGGAATATCCATATTTCACGAACTCAGTAATGAAGAAATAGGCACATTTTATCTAACCGATTTCCTAGTGCGACACTTTGACCGGTTAGTAGTAGGGAGTCTCGGCTTGGACCGAACCCCAGAATTGAAAAAAATGTATTTTGGGAACTACCGGCGGCTAGTCTATTTGGTGCAACAAAAATCGGATGATTTATCGCAAATGGCCCGTGACCACGCAAAATTTCTAGGACTGGAATATATGGAAAAGTACACAGGTCTAAAACCGTTTGAAAAAAACCTTAAAGAGCAGGCTATTCAATGGCTAAACTAATTAGCATTTACTGGCGGGACATCCCGTCGCATGTGGTTGGGAAAGCGGGACGTGCTAAAGCGAAAAAAGAGCTAGAACCGCGGTTTGCGAAAGCAATTGATCGCGCTGCAATGCGTGCCGGACGAGGTTCCAGCGACGCATATCTGGCCGACTGGCGACGAGAATCGGAAATCGTCTCTGGCGATCTTGAAGCACTCGTAGCAGAACGCGTAGCAAAATTGGAAAGTGAATTCGACGAGCAATATCTGGAATCCGTTGTAAAAGCAGGTGGTCTCATAGGAGAAGTAAAGTAAATGACTCACACGATCATAAGTTCGGCTAATAAGGACGTAATCATCGGATTCGATCGTCCTTTCGTTGTCATCGGCGAGCGAATTAATCCGACCGGACGAAAACTACTGTCGGAAGAAATGAAAAATGGTGACTATAGCCGTGTCCAGTCAGATGCACTTGCTCAGGTAGAAGCCGGTGCACATGTTTTGGATGTGAACGCCGGCATCCCGCTCACTGATGAGCCAGCGATCCTCGCCGATTGTGTTCAGTTACTGCAATCCATCACAGATGTACCTCTATCTATTGATTCCTCAATTGTTGAGGCACTAGAAGCTGGTCTTAAAGTCTATCAAGGCAAAGCGTTGCTCAATTCAGTAACAGGCGAAGAAGAACGCCTAGAGCGCGTATTACCTTTAGTGAAGAAATATGACTGTGCCGTGGTAGCAATATCCAATGATGATACGGGTATATCAGAAGACCCTGACGTTCGCTTTAATGTGGCAAAGAAAATCGTGGAGCGGGCAAGCGATCATGGCATTCCTTCAAGTAATATTGTCGTAGACCCGCTCGTCATGCCTATCGGGGCTATTAACACTGCAGGCCAACAGGTAATGCAGATCGTCAAGCGCCTTCGCAAAGAGTTGAGAGTCAATACTACTTGCGGTGCATCAAACCTGAGCTTCGGCTTGCCTAATCGGAATGGCTTAAATTCAGCATTCATAAGCATGGCAATCAGTGCCGGGATGACGTCTGCAATTACCAATCCGCTACATAAAGAACTAATGCAAGCGGTTCGAGGCGCCAACGTAGTAATGGGAAATGATCCTGAATGTACCCAGTGGATCCGTAACTACCGTGACCCTCAATCCGCCCAATCATCCAGGGCCGGCCAGCGTCGTCGTCGTCGTCGAGCCAATAGGTAGCTATGTCCGCGATAAATGATCCCCTTATAGTATTTTCGCCGTCTGGAAAACGCGGTCGTTTCCCGTTAGGAACACCAGTACTAGAGGCTGCACGACGCCTAGGTGTAGATATTGACTCTGTCTGCGGCGGTCGCGCACTTTGTGGCCGATGCCAAATTACTGTAGCGGAAGGCGAATTACCAAAACACGGTATTGTCTCAAGTACGGATAATTTGTCGCTCACCGGTGAAGCAGAAGCAAGACATCGGGAAAAGCGAGGTCTAGGTAGCGATCGGCGCCTTAGTTGCCAGGCGACGCTGCAGGGAGATATCGCAATCGATGTCCCGGAATCCAGCCAGGTACATAGGCAGGTCGTTCGCAAACCTCATGAAGCGCATGACATCGATGTTAACCCAGTCACTCACGCTTATTATGTGGTGGTAGACAAACCGGATATGCACGACCCCAGTGGGGACCTCGAACGATTGCGCATGGCCTTAGCAAGGGACTTTGAGCTTGAAGATTTAGGAGTAGATTTCTCCGCTTTACAACGACTGCAAGAAACCATGCGAAAAGGGGATTGGAAGATCACCGCGGCTGTTCGTGATGCACGAAACATCATTGCTGTATTTCCTGGGTTTCAAGAACGCTTTTATGGCGTAGCTATCGATGTTGGTTCAACCACAATTGCCGCTCACCTTTGCGATCTAACCAGTGGGCGAGTTTTGGGAAGTGCCGGACGTATGAACCCTCAAATCCGTTTTGGTGAGGATCTAATGAGTAGGGTGTCATACACCATGATGAACCCGGGCGGTGATCGGGAGCTAACTTCAGTAGTCAGAGAAGCAATTAACGAGCTTATCAGCCAAGTGGCTGCAGACTGTAAGATTGATACTAACCTTATTGTCGAGGTAACAATCGTTGGAAATCCTATAATGCAACACCTCGTGCTGGGTATTAACCCGATAGAACTAGGCACAGCGCCCTTTGCCCTAGCTTCAGACCGCTCAGTTAGTCAGCCTGCACGAGATATTGGAATTTCAATTAATCCCGGGGGCTTTGTGTACGCGTTACCCTGTATTGCGGGTCACGTGGGCGCTGATACGGCAGGTGTTTTGCTTGCCGAGGCACCTTTCAAGCGGGACGAAGTTTCGCTCATTGTCGACGTCGGAACCAATGCGGAAATATTACTAGGAAACCGAGAGCGGTTACTTGCTGCTTCGAGCCCCACTGGCCCGGCCTTCGAAGGTGCTCAAATAAGCGCTGGCCAGAGGGCTGCTCCGGGTGCAATCGAGAGGGTCCGGGTTGACCACACGACGTTAGAACCCAAGTTTAAGGTCATAGGTTGCGATCTCTGGTCTGATGAAGCGGCCTTTGAAGATGGGCTACCGTCCTCTGGTGTCACGGGCATTTGCGGCTCCGGCATCATCGAAGTCGTCGCGGAACTCTACCTGGCTGGAGTAATTCAGCACGACGGTATAATTGCCGGAGATGCTAAAAAACGGTCAGACCGAATTAAAACTGATGGCCGAACGTTTAGCTACACATTGTTCGATGGGGAACCCGCAGTAACGATCCACCAAAATGATGTCAGGGCGATTCAGCTTGCTAAAGCAGCACTCTATGCGGGCGCGCGTCTGTTAATGGAAAAATTAGGTGTCGATACAGTCGATCGAATCCGTCTCGCGGGCGCATTCGGCGCCCATATAGATGTCAAATACGCGATGGTCTTAGGTTTGATTCCAGATTGTGCAATCGATCAAGTTTCTTCAGCCGGCAACGCGGCAGGAACAGGGGCAAGAATCGCTCTTCTCGACAGGACCTCCCGCCAGTTGATTGACCAGCAAACCCGAAAAGTCGAAAAAATCGAGACCGCGGTAGAAGATAGATTTCAACACCATTTCGTGTCAGCAATGGCAATTCCGCATGACACAGATCCCTTTTCTAACCTGAAGGAAGAAGTAGGCCTTCCCGAACGCAAAAGAACTATCAAGACGAGCAAAAAACGCAGGAGAAGTCGATGAGAACAACCACGACATCTCAAATGAATAACCATGAGCTCATTAATGATTTGCGTGAGGCTTATATGGAGGTCATTCCAACGCCAAATATTGAGGAAAAACTTAGAATTCTACAACCGGACTCATATGTTGCCGTAACATGTTCACCAACTAAAGGAGTTGATGAAACACTCGATCTTTCCGAAAGGTTAGTCGACCAGGGATTTAGGGTTGCCCCGCATATTGCAGCCAAATGCGTACGTAATGAAACGCACCTAAGCCATATTATGCAGAAGCTTGATGCTTTGAAAATTGACAGCATATTCGTTCCCGGTGGCGATCGTGCCGAGCCGCTAGGGGATTTCGATACAGCCTTCGAACTGCTTAAAGCAATTAACAATTTTGACCATGGCCTTAAAGAAATCGGTATTGCTGCTCACCCAGAAGGACATCCCGATATCGCTGACGAAATGCTCCTAAAGGAGCTAGAGAAAAAAAAGAATCTAGCCCAGTACATCGTCACACAAATGTGCTTTGATGCCGATGCTTTAGGCAAATGGTTGGTGGATATAAGCAGGCGCGGGATAAAGCTGCCGGTGTGGATTGGGTTACCAGGTGCTATAGAACGAACCCGATTGTTTAAGACTTCTCTCAGAATCGGCGTTGGCGACTCGCTACGCTTTCTGCGTAAAAAATCAGTCGTGGCCGCCGAGCTCATGAAATCTAGTGTCTACCGTCCAGATGATTTGGTAACCGATATTGCTCAGTATAAAAATGTAGCTGATACAAATATTGCCGGCTACCACATTTTCTGTTTCAACCAGGTTGAGAGTACGGAGAAATGGCGCAATGAAACAATTGCGCGATTGCAATGACTCGACGAGGAACCCGACAGCGACGTATTGCGGGCGCAATTAAACAGCTGCCCTGGCAAAAAGTAAGAAACCCATGGGCGCCAGTTGACGTGTTATGTGAAGACTCTGTAGAAATAATTTTGAATGCAGCGTTAGATATTCTGCAGGAACAAGGGTTTCGATTTCTGCATGACGAGAGCAGGCATCTTCTTGAAAGTGCTGGTGCTAACGCCGCAAATGATGATGGTATGACAAGACTGGACCGTGATTTCGTCTTGGAAAATATCGAAAGCGCACCATCAAGTTTCCAGCTACTGGCACGAAATCCCAAGCATTCGCTGGATGTCGGTGGTAACAACATTATTTTCTCTTCAATCGGTGGCCCTGCTTTTGTAAGTGATATGGATAATGGCCGGAGAGCAGGGACATACAAGGATCTGTGCGACTATTTTCGCGTAATTCAGGGCCTGAACATCATTCATCAGGAAGGGGGCGGTTGTTTTGAGCCAATGGATCTTCCCCCCGAATCCCGTCATCTAGACCTTTATTTTGCTCAACTGACGCTACTGGACAAAAACGCCCAAGCCTATGCACTTGGTCGCGAACGCACCATTGACTGTCTCGAGATGACCGGTATTGCTTTAGGCAAAGACAGGGAAGAACTTACCGAGCAACCCGCAATACTTGCAATCATAAATACTAACTCTCCAATGCAACTTGATGTGCCGATGTCAGAGGCTGTATTAGAACTCGCTGCCGCTAATCAAGTCTGCTGCATTACACCGTTTACGTTAGCTGGATCCATGAGCCCAGCGACCCTTGCCGGGACGCTCGCTCAGCAAACAGCCGAGGTACTTGCCGTAGTAACACTTACCCAAATTGTGCGTACCGGGGCACCCGTAATGTATGGTGCATTTGCTTCCAACGTTGATATGCAAAGTGGTGCACCGGCACTCGGCACGCCAGAATACGCGAAGATGGCACTCGCGAGCGCACAGATTTCACGGCGGCTTAGGCTGCCATTTCGGTCAAGCAACACAACAACCTCAAACACGGTCGATGTGCAAGCTGCTTATGAAGGCGGCATGTCATTGTGGAGTGCCATCCTAGGCCACACCAATTTGGTAAACCATGCTGCTGGCTGGCTGGAAGGAGGGCTGACCGCATCATTTGAAAAACTAATCATGGATGCGGAAATGCTGCAAATGATGGCAGCTACATTGCAACAACTCGTGGTCAATACTGAAGAACTTGCCCTCGAAGCAATCGCTGAAGTCCCGCCGGGCGGGCATCATTTTGGTACCGCACATACGCTGGAACGTTATGAAAACGCCTTTTATTCGCCGATTCTTTCGAGCCGTCAGAACTTCGAAGCATGGCAAGAAGATGGCTGTAAAGATGCGACAGAGCGGGCGAATATAATATGGAAGCAGCTACTATCCGAATATGAACAGCCATTTATTGAGCCATCTGTAGAGGAAGCACTCCGCAGTTATATAGACAAACGCAAAACTACAATAGACAAAATGATGTAAAAGGCTAAATCCATGCGCCCTAACTTAACAGTCCTAAGTAACCAACAAATCAACAAGATTCTCGATGAAGCCAAGCGAATAATGGCCGAGGTCGGCATGGAAATACGGGGTGAACCGTTAAGGAGGCGTTTACTCGATCATGGCCTAAAAGCCGATAAGAATACCAAACGGATTCTGTTTCCGACCGAGATTGTCGATAAAGCTATTACCGATGCTCCGTCTGCGTTTACGCTCTTTGATCGAGATGGTAATCCATACACCGAAATTGGTGGAAACAATGTGCACTATGTTCCGGGTTCGAGTGGCCTGAAGATTCTTGATCACAGAACCGGGGAAACTCGTCTTGCAGATTCGACCGATTTCATAGAATACGCTCGTCTTTGTGATGGTTTGGAAAACATCGCCTACCTAGCTACAGCATTCTCAACAAATAGGGATATCGAGTCGCAAGTATCGGATGCCTGGCGACTCTACATGACCCTGACAACCTCAAAAAAACCCGTTGTTTCGGGCGCTTTCAGTGAACATGGCACTCCCCGCATGGTGGATATGATGCAAATGTTCAGGGAAGACCGCGCTGATTTAATTGCCAAGCCCATGTCTATATTCACAATAACGGCCACAGGCAATTTCCGCTATGGGGAGGATTCCTGCCAGAATCTTCTGGACTGCGTTGAAGCGGGAATACCAATCGAAATTGTGCCTGTGACTCTAATGGGCCTTATAGCGCCAGTTACACTTGTCGGCGCACTTGTTTTTCACTGTGTGGACGTACTAACCGGAATCACTATGGCCCAAGTTATAAAACCGGGAGCACCAGTATTATTTGGAGGAGCACCAGCTACATTCCATATGAAAGCCGCGAGTTCTCCGATGGCAGCAATAGAAACCCAACACCTCAATGTAGCGTACATTGCCGTTGCTAAATCGCTTAATTTACCAACTCAAGCATACATGGCTTTGTCTGATGGAAAATTCATCGATGCGCAGGCTGGTGGTGAAACTTTTTCAAGTGCGCTGCTTGCTGCCATTGCCGGAGTAAATTCAGTATCAGGCCCCGGTATGCTCGATTTTGTTTTAACATTTAGTCTGCCAAAATTAGTTTTCGACAATGAAATATGCGGTCAATCACTACATTTTGTTCGTGAAATTGACATTATCGATGACCTGCCGACGGGGGAACTAGTCAGTGACTTGATGAAAGATGACCACCTGATTACCAGCCCTCACACACTCCAGCACTGGCCAAAAGAACTTTATCTGACACAACCGGTGATCGACCGAGAGAATCGGGAAAGCTGGGAAAAAGCAGGGAGCAGGACACTAGAACAGCGTGCTACTGAAGAGGTGGAAAAACGATTAAGTGAATATCAGCCGATAGAAACAGATTCGGAAATCGATAAAGCTATGCGTGATCTCATAACTAGTGGTTTCGAGAGTCAAGAGACGCTGCCAGAATTACCTCCACCACCAGAGCCAAAAACTACCAGTGCCCCAGCCCGCAAGAGAGGCCGCAAAATGCGCAAGAGGAGCAGGTCCGTAAAATAGAAACTACCAACATAATTTCCCAAGCACCCTATCGAGCTTGAGAAACTAAACATCGCTTGATTGCACGAATATCTGCTGGGGAGGTTCGGCAGCACCCGCCGATGAATTTTGCCCCTGCTTTAAACCAAGCCTCTACGTTAAAATCATTTTCCAAATCGCATGATGTGCCAGACCAACTATTGTCTTCCGTGTGATAAGTTTCACCTGAGTTCGGATATACAACGACTAGCTTATCTGTTGCGCCAGTGCGAACTTCATCAATCAAAGGCAAAATAAACGCTGGGGACGTACAGTTAATACCAACGGCATGCACACGGCGATGTCCGTCAAATAAGCGAGCAACATCCCGCAACATTGAACCATCACTGATTTTGAGTTCATCTCGGCAGGCAAATGAAATCCACGCCGGTGTTGACATTTTTTCCAATAGACCGCATAAAATTTCTGCTTCACGAAAATTCGGAATAGTTTCTACCGCTAAGACATCAGCACCGCTGGCATCAAATACCTTGAGTCGTGATAAGTGAAATTCTGTGAGCGCCTCATCTGAAATATCGTAATCTCCAGTATATTCCGAACCATCATGCATCGTTGCACCATAAGGTCCGACACTTGCAGCAACGATCGGGTGTATTTCGGGAGGATAAATACTACTTTCAAGATATTCCGCACAAGCAGTCTGAGATAATTTTACGGCGCTTAAAATTAACTGGTCAGCCTCTTCAGTACTATAGCCAAGCGATATAAATCCTGCACGACTTGCCTGATAGCTAGCACTAATGATGATTTCAGCACCAGCACTTAAGTAAGCATAATGTGCGTCAATAATCGCTTGTGGATCACTAATCAATAATGCGGCAGACCATAAATCACCAGCGATATCATGCCCCATGGACTCTAACTGAGTCGCAAATCCTCCATCCAGAATAACCGGGCCATCGCGTTCTATTAATTGTTCAAATTTCGTCATGATCTTGGCATTTGAAGCATGGCAATGGTCAGGTAGTCTCTGGCCACTGACCAAGAATTCGCCCGTCTTCAAATTTAGCCCCTATAAATCCCCCTGCGTTTGAGCCATCCCGCATTGGATTAAATCGGATTGTAATCACGTCCCCTGGTTGTAAAGAGTGCGGACGCCATCCTTCACGAAACAGACTGTTCGGCCCTCGGCCCTCTATACTCCATAGGTCAACTGTTCGACTATTAGTCAAAATGGAAATTTCTATCCAGACGTGCGGATTGGCCCATTGAAATTCGATGACTGTTACTTTCTTTTCAATCACAGAGCTTTTATCGAACATCGCACTTGAATGATGCGCCATGACATTACAAGTAATAATCATCAGGAAAAACAATGTGCCGATAACCTTTGTCACTGGTCAACCACCTTATCGATGATCTGCCCCGCCGTATCTAAGGTAAGGGTTTGACCGGCACCAGTAACAGGATTGCGATTATTTTCAGCACAGGCGTAATCATATGCCTTAGCACCCTGCGGCAAGCGTGTGAAATGACGCACAACATGCCACGGCGCAGTCAGTGCTAAAGGATCATTAATCTCTAATTCAGCTTTCAATAGACCATCAGCAATTAAATACATTCTGGTTTTTACCTTGGCCTCGCTACTTAGGAATAACCCACTGCGATCAAGAATAGTTTTACCCCCACCAACCATATTGACAGTAGAAAACTCAAGCACCTCACCATTCCAGTTTCCTACAGAGTCCCCAGTATATGTAAGCCATCGGTCTTGTGGTGCTGGGTGTGACCGACCATCGGTATAAATTCTGAGGATGTTTGGGCCATTTTCCGTAATCACCCATGTTTGCTCAGGACGAACTACAAATTCGAACACATCTGGCAATGCTAAAAGCCTTGGAAAACCCGCCGGTGTCCCGCATCGGGAAATCGGGTCTGGTAACCGGCCCTTGGCTGCAAGCTCCAAGCTTGCTAGATATTTTTTTTCCCACAAATCCGTCAGTGGCGGATATTGCCGCACACCTTCTTCACCGGCTAAACCATCTTTCGGTTTGGTAGTGGCTAAATCGAACATGCCACCATTGCCTTCTACTCGCCCCCATACGCCACTCCAATCGGGTAATTCCTCCGCATTAAGCGTAAGAACCAGCGCAAAAATAAAGCATATCGGTATTAGTCTCATTTGTACCTATAATGCTCCAGCTACCGCAGCGTGACCACATAAAATTTATGCTTGCAGGCGGAGAAACAAAAATATGATCAAGTTACATGGCTACCCATTAAGCAATTACTACAATATGGTGAAATTTGCACTGATTGAAAAAAATATAGATTTCGAAGATGTGATAGCCGTTCCAAGGCAAGGAGAAATCTCTAGAAACAAAAGTCCATTGGGCCAAATACCTTTTATAGACACAGACCAAGGATCCTTGTCAGATACGATGGTCATTCTGGGCTATCTGGAAACCATCAAGCCAGAACCAGCACTATTACCAAAAGACACTTATGAAGCTGCCAAGGTATGGCAAGTATGTAAAGTACTCGAGCTAAATATTGAGCTGCAAGCTCGCCGCCATTTCGGCGAATTGTTTTGGGGTGGGGCCCGCAATGAGTCTGCCGTTACAGACGCCCGAACTCTGCTTGAGAAGGGATTATATGCCCTCAGTCAACTGGGAAGTTTTGATCCGTATTTATGCGGAGCATTCAGTATTGCGGACATTTACGCGGCACATACATTTATCTATGCAGGTCCTGCATGCCAGAAAGTCTACGGATGGGATATAGTTGCAGAAGTTAAGGGCTTACAGCACACAATAGATAAAACAAATGCAAGAAAAGCGGGGGCCATGGTAGCCGCTGATCAAAAAGCAGCATTAAACACCTATCAATAAAAACCAAAAAATGATTTCAATGTTTATTAGCCACAACAAAAATTTTGTAAGAAAAATCCTGTGTGCCGTGACAGCCTCGCTATTGATCTCATTCAGGGGAGCCGCAGCAATTGAAATTACTGAACCGTTTAAGGTCGGTACCTTTGACATTGCGGGGTCAACACGTATTGGAATTGTCCTTCGCGACAGCATCGTTGTGGAAATCAGCGAAGCAAACAAGGTCCTCGAAAAAAAAGCAGCTTACCCTCATGTGCCAATGCCAGAAAATATGATTGCACTTATTGACCGTTACGAAGACGACCTAAAGGGCCGGCTATATGAAATCGTGAATGTCCATGTCACCCAAGGTCTTCTAGATGGCCAGCGTCCAGCTTATGTGCATCAAGTAAGTGACGTGCAAACCCGACCTCCAATCATGTACCCCGGGAAAATTTTGAATGCAGCAGTAAACTTTTACAGCCATGTTGACGAATCCGGTTCTGAGGAAGAAAGAAAAAAGGCAAGAGAACTGAGACGAGATGAGCGCGGGGTCCCCTACCTATTCCTTAAACCCAGTCGCGGTGCCGTAATAGGTGACGGAGAGCCCGTTGTCATACCGTACGGGCGTGATCGAACAGACTGGGAAGTTGAACTAGGTGCCGTTATTGGTAAAACCGCAAAATATGTTTCTGCGAATGAAGCAGAAGACCACGTATTCGGGTATATGGTAACGATGGACATATCCGATCGGGGTGGCCGGCCACCGGGCGGTGCGCCGTTTAGTAGCGATTGGTTTGTCGGAAAAGGTCACGATACATTTGCACCACAAGGACCGTGGATCGTTCCTAAAGAATTCTATGGTAACCCGATGGAAATGCTGCGCCAGTCACTCAAGATCGGTGACGAACAAATGCAGGAAGCGACTGCCGGTGACATGATCCATTCTCTTTGGGAGTTAATCGAATATGGATCATCTATAATGACTTTGTATCCAGGAGATGTGCTTAACAATGGTACGTCTGGTGGAGTAGGAATGGGCACTGCTGTTCGCGGAAAACAACGTTTCCTCCAGCCTGGTGAGATTGTAAGCGCAACAATTGATGGAATCGGAACGCTGACACATCCGGTAATTGCTGAAGCCAAGCCAGAAGGTCTAACCGGCGCTGAATTACCGCCAGTGAACACTTACAGGGAGCCCTTATGAATAAAACTAGCAGGTTTCCAATCTTATCTTTGTGCCTTTTATTTCCCGTCACCCTTCTCGGCCAGGCAAATATTACCGAGGAGCGCATGCTTGCGGAATCAGGCAGTGGTGAGAACTGGTTCGTCCAGGGAGGTAACTTTCGCGGCGAACATTACTCGCCCCTGGATCAAGTCAACGATGGCAACGTGAGTGAACTGGGGCTCACCTGGGTAACTGACCTGCCAATGAAAGACGGTACACCCACTACCCCAATCATTGTTGATGGCGTTATATATCTTGGAGGTGCTTATTCAATAGTTGCTGCGATCGATGCAAAAAACGGGGATATCCTGTGGACGTATGAAGCAAGCATGGAGAATACATTTTCAGAAGGACTCTCATGGATCGCCCGCGCTAATCGTGGTGTTGCGGTATGGGATGGACGCGTGTTTGCAACAGCAGCAGATTGCCGCCTCATAGCACTGGACGCCAAAACCGGGAAAGAACAGTGGACCGTGCAGACCTGTGATACCGAGGCCGGCTACTCCATCTCAGATTCCCCCTATGTCGGCGGCGGTAAAATTTATCTGGGCAACGCCGGCTCAGAATCTCGAGAAAATAACCGCGGCTATGTTGATGCCTATGATCCGGATACCGGCAAACTCATCTGGCGCTTCTACATTGTGCCAAGCCACATTCCTGAGGAAAACGACACACCCGCATTAAAGATGGCAGCTAAAACCTGGACTGGCGATACTCTTGAAACGGTTGGTGGTGGCGGCAACAACTGGAACGAGATGACCTATGATCCAGCATCTAACCAACTTTTTTTCGGCACATCGGGTTCAGCAAATTACGAACACCATACCCGCAGCCCAGACGGTGGTGACAACCTTTTCCTGTCATCGATCATTGCGGTTAACGCAGACACCGGCGAATACAACTGGCATTACCAGACGGTTGATAAAGACAGCTGGGATTACAACGCAACCATGAACATTATCCTCGCCGATCTAACTATCAAGGGCGAGAACCGCGAGAGCGTATTAATCGCACCAAAGAACGGTTTTCACTATGCCCTTGACCGACACACAGGTGGGCTTCTAACCGCCGGTAAATATGCAAAAGTTAACTGGGCAACCCATATCAACATGGAAACAGGTCGTCCTTCATATGACCCAGCGGCAGAGTTTTGGAATGTCCCAGATGGCGAAACAATATATTTCTGGCCTAATGGTTGGGGTGCGCATGGCTGGAATCCGATGGCCTATCATCCAGGACTGCGCTTATCCTATATACCGGCCATCGACCTACCGAGCTCAGTCGATGACCAGGGAAATAGCGAAGATGTCGTTTTTCTGACTGAAGTTGATGGCAAACCGCATGCACCAGGAAAACTGGTTGCCTTTGATCCTGAAACTCAAAGCATTCGCTGGTCAGTTGATCACGCGCTGCCCTACAACGGCGGCCTAATGACTACTGGTGGAAATCTGGTTTTCCAGGGAAATGCCGAAGGAAATTTTGTAGCCTACGCCGCTGACTCGGGCGAGGAACTCTGGTCAGTGCAAACCGGGTCAGCGATTAATGCTGCCCCTGCAAGTTATTCTATTGACGGTGACCAATACATTCTGGTTCCGATTGGAGCCAGCGGCGGACTGCAATTTCGTTACCCACGTATGCATGCTGCAGATAGAGCTAAGGGCCCGGTTAAACTTATGGCCTTCTCAATAGGCGGAGATACCAATCCCCCCGTTTCATATGTTGGCTATCCTGAACTTCCGGACCAACCAGCACTGGATGCATCAGATGAATCGATAACGATGGGTGCCGCTTATTACGGTTACTACTGCACAAGCTGCCACGGTAAAGACGGTATCGCACGATTTAATGGGTCAGTCCCGGATCTCCGCTATAGTGATAGTGAGATTCATTCTACGTGGCATGGAATCGTCGTTGGTGGTGCAAAAGCATCTAATGGCATGCCACGCATAGATATTTCAGTTGAGGAATCAGAAACAATCAGAAATTACATATTGTCACTATCAGAAGAGATTCGTGGCAGCAATTAATTTATATATAATCACCACCTATGAAAATTGAAATGCCCTTACGCGAACTCGGTGCTATTGATACAACAGCACTACGTGATGCAATTCTTGCACAGGACGAAATCGCCTGGAAGGAAGACAAATACCGTCAGGAGGAGTTTGAGGTTCATCATTCCACTGAATCCATTGTGGTACTGTTCGTGGACTTGGATAGGTGGCCGGAATTAGTTGTCAGTAAGGAACCAGGCTGGCCGCGTATAGCGGATGCCGCGCTACCAATCATGAATCAGATTATTCAGGAGTTTTACCCCCCCGGGGGAACCGTGATACGTGCGATGGCCGCAAAACTTCTCTCAGGGAAAATAATAAACCCGCACACGGATCGGCACCCGTCCTTTCATATCGGTCATCGGATACATGTACCCATCACGACAAATCCACGGGTGCGATTTATGATTGACGGTCGACCCTATCAGCTACAGGTTGGTGAAGCGTATGAGATCAACAACCAGATGATGCATTCTGTTATGAACAAGGGTACCGAAGATCGAATTACATATATCTTCGACTACGTGCCGCCCGATCAGATTGCCGCACTCACCACTTCATGACAGGCGAAAGTATTTCGCTTAATTCATTCAGATACAGCTCGTAATTTCGCCAGAAATCAAGGGCTGAATCATAAATCGGCTCCCTGACCTGCTCGGAACTCGCGGTATTCACCGAGCGCTCACTCTTATGAAAATCAAGACAGGATTGTTCAAACGGCAGGCCGCAATGATCTAATATCCGTGCGACCTGAGAATCTATATCCCGAACCATGTCCTCGTAATCAACTCTCAACACAACGCCAGGCATAACAGTGTCCCAGTGATCCATCATTTTAATGTATTCCAAATAATACTCGCCGAGCTCGGTCAGATCATACGACTGATTCTTTCCCTGAGCATAAAGCTGCCGATAGTTTGCTAGGCAGGTAGCCACAGGATGCCGTCGAGCATCAATAATTTTTGCCTGCGGAAAAAGCATGTGAATTAAACCAGCATGCGGAAAATTAGCGGGCATCTTGTCTGTAAAAAATGCTTTACTCTCTGGGTTATGGGTCGAGGCTAACTGAAGGTATGCTTGACCGAACTCGTCGAGTTCTTCCTGACCAAGTTCGTTTATATTTTCAGTGTAGTGCAAACTGCCTTCATTTTTCTCGACGATACGGCTAGCAATAAGCATTATGTAAGGCAATTCACCGCCGCCCTCAACGCTACTGTGACTCGACAAAATTTGCTCAATAAGCGTTGATCCTGATCGGGGCATACCCAGAATAAAAATCGGTGTCTCGGCAAAGTGTTCTCGGTTACTTGCATCTTGCAACTTATCGGATGTGAAAGTGTCTCGGATTTTTTTCTGATCTGTTTCAGTTTTTACGGGATCATAATTAACTAACTCACGTTTTTTCTTATTGCCTTGCTCGTAGTGTGTCCAAGCAGTTTGGAAATCTTTTCTTTGCTCATAAGTCCGAGCCAACGCAAAGTGCAATCCAATTTTGGCATCATCCGAAAGGAGATCTGCAGTTAGCTGATCCTGCATAACAACGATCTCTTCTTCTGTCATTTCATGTTTTGGGAGACTCGCGAGATACCACCATGCAGCACCGAACTCCGGGTTAACACTGGTGCAATGCCGGTAAGACGCAAGTGCTTCGTCCGTCCGCCCTACTATCCGAAGCATATGCCCCCGCCCGATCAACGCACTTGGATCATTAGGTTCCGCCTCAAGACATCGATCATAAGCACCTAAAGCATCATCCACTCGCCCAACGATCCCGAGCATATTACCGAACAACAACTGAATATCCGGGTTCTCTGGCAAACGTCGGGCGATCGGCTCAAGATAAGCGATTGATTCTCGATAACGGCCTCGATTTTCAAGAAATTTTGCTAAATCGCTGACCGCTCGAACATCATCCGGCTGTAGTCTGCAAACCCGCTTCAAAAAAGCTTCGGCAATGATGTACCGTTTATCCTCATGCGCCGCCAGCGCCAATACTCGAAACGCCCCGATATTTTCAGGTTCGCGCTCAAGTACAATATCGCAGAGCTGCTCTGCTTTTTGGCTATTACCATCCCTACTTAAAGCCTCCGCCTCCCGAAGTAAATCCGGGGTTGGCATAGTGTTTTTTCCATCATCCATGGATGCCAGCCGCAGCAATGACCTCAGGAATAGCGGTAAGGTCCTTGGATGCCATGAGATTAACGCCCACGATTCCCGGCATCTCGGTCATTGCGTCAATCGTCTCGGCTGCAATGAGTATTCCTTCCCTGCGTGGATCTTGTGATTTTTCCAAGCGACCAATGATCCTATCCGGCAACATAACATTCGGCCGGTTATCTTTGAGCCACCTAGCGTCCTCCGCAGAACCAAGCACTGCAACGGCACCTACAATACTGGTACGCTGGATGAGCTTGTTGGCTACAAGGTGCTTTAAGTACCGGCGAAGTAACGTGACATCCATGCAGATGTGTGTCTGCAAATAATGTGCCCCCGCGTCAACTTTTTCTCGCAACTGCTTTGCCTTCCAGTCTGGCTTAGGCATAACCGGCGTCACCACACCACCAACTAGGAAATCGGGTTTAACCGTAAGGTTTTCATCGGCATTTACCGTATTTGCTATCCTGATAAGATCTACTGCATTGACGTCAAGCACCGGCTTGGGTCGCGGTTGAAACTGTTCGGGAGCGCGTTCTCCAGCAACAAGCATAAGACTGGTCACACCGACCGTTGCCGCACCTAACAAATCGCTAACCAGAGCAATCCGGTTCCGATTGCGGCTAGTGAGTTGAACAATTGGATCAGTACCGTGATCCAGCAAGATTGCAGCAGCAGCGGTTGTCGATAAGTGTAATTGGCCGTACTGGTTATCGGTTAGCAATATGCCATCAACACTATCTTTCAGGGTATCTGCCTGTGCCCGAAGAGACGCAGCGTCAGTTTCCGGCCGCAGATAGATCTCCGCTGAGACGGCAAAATCACTGTTACGAATGGCTTGTCTAAATGTTTTCAAAATAAATTTTCAATGAAATAGGGAATGCAAAGGTAAGCTCTAAACTATTTCTGCACAAGACTACTCTGGAACTCTGCGCTCGCCTGTGGTGAACTTCCGCTGTGAACCAGAAAGAACAATTTAACATTGCACGCAATGCTCTGCAGTCCGGGAACGCTCAAAAAGCGGCCAGGTTATGTGACCAGGGTCTCGAGCATTTCCCGGGCGATGCTAACCTCCTATGTTTGGCCGCCCAGACAAAAATTGCGCAGCGCAAGTTTGATGCAGCCGAACCGCACATAAAAACTGCCATTAAAATGTTCCCGGATTACGCACTAGCGCACGAGACCCTGGGAGACCTGCTGCTCGTTAAGGGACAAATAGCAAAGGCACTGCCTGCTTACCAGACAGCCATGCGATTGGATTCGACTCGCGACATCATCCATAAAAAAATTGAACACATCCGGGAGCTTGAAAAGAAAAGTGACGTCGCCAGGGCTCGCCCCAGTTTTGATGCCGAATTAAGGAGAGCTCAGGGACTGGAGCAAAACGGAGATCATAAATCTGCGGAAACAATTTACCGCGATATCCTGACCAAAGACCCCAACAATTTCGAGGCTGCGCGACTCCTCGCCGGTATCGCCGTATTAAACAAGCATTTCCGAGACGCAGAAGTGTTTCTGAAGAAGGTCGTCAACAACGTGCCAGGATATGTGCGTGCATGGGTGGATCTAGTCAACGTCCAACGAGAACTTGATAAGTACGATGATGCCCTCGAGAGCGCAAAGAAAGTCATCACTCTGGCGCCAGAGTCTGCTGAATCTTATATGGTTTATGCCAGCGCCATTGGCATGTCAGGTGATCATGCTGAAGCCATCAAGGCATATCAGAAAGCACTTAATCTCGCGCCAGATCGGGCCGGCGCACTATGCAGCATGGCTCACCATCAAAAGACGATTGGTCAGCAAGACGAATCGATCGCAAGTTACCGGCGGGCCATCCAAGTCAAGCCCGATCATGCTGAATCATATTGGTCGCTTGCCAACCTCAAAACCTTCAGGTTCGAAGCCAACGAGATAGATGCAATGCTTGAGTTACTGGATGACGAAGATTTGCCAGAAACGTCGCGGGCTCAACTACATAATGCACTGGGCTTGGAATTTGAAGCACAAAAAGACTACGACAAGGCATACGATAATTTTTCCCAATGCAATGCGGTGCGTCGCCTGCAGGAGTCTTACGATCCAGTCGATACAGAAGACACGTATGGTCGAATTATTGATCTCTTTACACGAGAATTTGTGCAGCAAAAAGAGGGGCTCGAAAAAAGCGCTATTACGCCAATATTTATTGTGGGCCTGCCGCGCTCAGGATCAACCCTGATCGAACAAATACTCGCCAGTCACAGCCAGGTTGACGGTACACATGAACTCGGCGATTTAGCACGATCTATTCAATCCGTACGCCGTGACCGTAATCGAGGATCCCGCTTCCCAGAGGCTCTGAAGGAGTTAGATATTGAAGAATGGCAGCGCATTGGGAAAGAGTACCTGTCAAGAACGGAGATTTTTCGCAGTGGCGCACCATATTTTGTCGATAAAAATCCGAACAACTTTATCTATACCGGTATCTTGAAAATCACAATACCCAACGCAAAAGTTATCAACGCCCGTCGACACCCGCTGGACAGTTGCTTTGGTTCATTCAAGCAACTTTTCGCGAGCGGCCAACCCTTCACCTATGATATGACTGAACTCGGAGAGTACTACCTGCAGTATCAGCGACTCATGGATTTCTGGCATGAAACTCTTCCCAACTTTGTGCTGGATGTGCACTACGAGGAGGTTGTCAGTGATCTTGAAACCCAGGTAAGGAAAATTTTACAATTTTGTGGGCTACCGCTTGAAGAATCCTGCCTGCGCTTCCACGAGACGGAGCGGGCAGTAAAAACAGCAAGTTCAGAACAAGTGCGCCAACCAATTTACTCAAGTTCAATCGATCTATGGCGCAATTATGAACAACACCTTTCGGAACTCGTTCATATTTTGGAGCCTCTCTTAGAAGAGTTGCCAATATCCAGCCAACCTTTGCATGTGACGGGGAAATCCATCTAAAAACATAACTAATTGTTTTTATTTATTATTTATTTCCATTCTTGTAGGCAATGCTAAAAATATTAAAATACACAAAATAAAAGCCTCCACCATAGTTGTTGTTTTTTAACAACAATTGTAGACAAATGATTGATTAGGTTATGGAAGACTTGTAGTCTAGCAACAAGCGACACTAAATTGACGGTCTTAAAAGCAAGAATTTATACAGATCTACACTTAAAATTTCCGTTGGGGTATTAAAGAGTATGGACACACCATCTAAATTTTCTATCACGCCGATAACAGCCGCAGTAACTGCTGCGCTCTATCCAGGCTACACAGTAATCGCCCAAGAAGATGCGGGGGCAGATAGTTTTCTCGATGAAATCATCGTAACGTCCCGAAAACGTACAGAGTCAGTTCAGGAAATTCCTGCAACCATCCAAGCTATTTCGAATGAATCTCTTGCGGCGATGGGTGCAAAAGGAATGGAGGACTATTCTCGATTCGTGCCTTCAGTCAATGTTGTAACGTATGGTCCGGGATCAAGCACGGTTGTGTTCCGAGGAGCAATTACAGGCGGCGGTTATATAGGCCAGGCTACATCGTCCATTTATCTGGATGAAATTTCCGTAACACAGACCGGATCACAGCCTAATATTCGCCCGGTTGATATTGCCCGAGTTGAAGCATTATCAGGACCACAGGGAACACTGTACGGATCTGATGCTCAGGCCGGTACGATGCGTATCATCACCAACAAGCCAGAGATGAATAAATTCGAGGCTATATTCGATAGCGAAATACGTGCCGGCGAACACAGTGACATGAGTAGCCGAACCTCACTGGTATTTAATATCCCACTGGTTGAAGACGAACTTGCGATGCGCATAGTAGGCTTCAATGATAGGGATGGCGGATTTATCGATAATGTTTATGGAAAGACCGGCAACTGGCATGGCTTGGATGGCACCAACATTGCACCAGCCGGTTTTGGTACCTTGGACAACGTCCTGTCTGTAGAGGACGGCTGGAATGACAACGCTGCCTGGGGCGGCCGTATCCATCTTCGGTGGGAGATGAGCGACAGCTGGGCCACCACATTCTCATGGCACAAACAGGTGATGGATAGCGGAGCCAGTAATTTTATGGATCCCTATGTTGGCGACCTACAGGTCGTGCGATTCCACGATAATTCGCGTTATGAAGACTTTACGATGGGCTCTATCCAAGTAGAGGGCGATCTTGGTTTTGCACAGTTAGTAGCGGCAGCATCTTACTTCGAAAGACAAATGGGCGGCCTGTACGATATAACAACCTATGCTCACTACTGGGCGGCTGCCTATTGCCACGATTCGTACTACACGCAAGAGTACGCGCCTTATTATTGGGCAAACCCCGAAACAGGGTACATTCTTTGGTGGCCGCGCTATTGCCTAGGCACAACCGTAGATGCTGACTTCTTCAGTTCTTACGATACCAGGCACAGACCATCAGAAGATGACAAGTTCACTTTCGAGGCACGCTTGCAAAGTCAAGGTGATACATTCGATTGGATTCTCGGTATCTACAAAGAAGAAAGCAAAGACTCGTGGGTCGCAGAATTTAACGCGCCTACTTTAGGCGGCGATGGCCTGACATATATGTTCAACGAGTCCGCGTCAGCGAGCTATTATGAGTTTTACTTTTCTCGCTATTACGGTACACCAACAACTTTCCCCAATTCGAGGGTCAGCTGGTTCTCGCAAAGTCAAACTGACTGGGAACAAACAGCTATTTACGGCGAGACTACCTGGCACATCAATGATGACTGGTCACTGACCGCGGGATTACGTTATTTCGACCGCTCAAATACAAACTGGTACCTGGTAAATCACCCGGGCGCGTTCAACCAAAACTTGCCGGGACAACCCTACAGGTCAGCACCATGGGGTGAACCGGATATGGGAGCAGATAGGGCGGCTCGTGTTGCCAATGGTGGGTTACCACATGGCCGCACGGGAGCGGAGGACCAACTCATTCCGAAAATCTCCCTGAGATACAACTTGAACGATGAACAAATGGTCTACGCTCTCTATACGCAGGGTAAACGTCAGGGCGGCGTAAATCGGAGTCGTGGAGATCCCTTCTTCCCGAACGCCTATGACTCGGACATCATGGATAACTATGAGATAGGTTATAAGTCATCCTTTGGGGATGGTCGTGGTCGCTTTAATGCGGTCTACTACAACATGATCTGGAGTGACTACCAGCTAAACATGGTGGATCCGTCAAGCCAAGCTTGTCTTGGACCCGACGGTCAGCCAGACTCTTCACTCACCATACCAAATGTTTGTGGCCAACCTTGGCAAGCGGTTATTGCCAACGCGGGTAAAGCACATATTAACGGTCTCAATGTCGAACTCGATTATGCATTCAATGACGAATGGATCTTTGGGATGAACTACGAATATATGGAGGCTGAAACCGACACAGACCATGATTTAACTGGTAACGGTGAGAATGATCTGGTTTCTGGCATGCGACTTCCATTAGTTCCCGAAGGTGTGGGGTCAATGTGGCTGGAGTACAACACACCGACCGAATTGCTCGGTGCGGATGAACTGTTCGTTCGAACACAATGGTCATGGCAGGGTGACAGCTTGAACAAGCTTGAGCCCGACGATCCGGCGTCTGATCCCAACCCACAATTTACAAATAAAGCGTTTATGCTTGGTGACCTCCGAATGGGTCTCGTCGGTGAGGATTGGCAGCTGGATGTGTTCGTTAACAACATCGGTGATGAACGCGGCGAGAATAACGCGAGCTTTCACCAAATGGCATGGGGTGTGTCGCAAACTGAAGAAGGGCGTGCTCATCACCAGAATTGGTATATTGTCAGACCAAGAGAGTTTGGTATGCGATACATGAAACGCTGGGGTGACTAAGCCAAAACTGTTGTAACGACAGATAAAAACGGGGCCTAAGGGGCCCCGTTTTTTATTGAATTAGCAAGGTGCCCCGCGACATTAGCGTTTTCTAAGACAACTACCGATAAGAGCGTTAATCATAGGGCCACAGTTCTAGGCCGTGAATCGCATTCCTTATATCCATCGACAGGTTAACGAAGCCCACTCTCTGATTTGTCGCAAAATCGTACAATGTAATTGTAGATGGTGATGAACCAGCGGCTATAAAACGTTCGTCTATTGGACACAAACCGCGACCAAAAGCCTGCCGGGCAATCTTCGAATCGTCAATACCAGAAAATTGGATCTCTCCCTCATCATATGCATGTATTTTAAAAGCCTTCTCAGTACCACCACGATCCACATAGCGCACACAATCAGCAGCTGTGTCGTTAAATAACACCCCGTCCTGCCAGGGTCGGGCATTGTGTGTCCCAGGAGGCAAATTGCACACTTCCGTTACTACCATTTGGTTTCCGATGTGTAGCATTGCACCAGTTTTCAAACCGCTCAAGTAAATCCCAGTTTTATCCACATGTACCATGTTAATGTGAAAATCGTTGACTGGGCGCGGCCCAGACTGCTTACGCGGATCAAATGTGTGGCCAGACCATTCATCATATGGTTTCTGCAGATGAAATCCCCAGTCAAACTCTTTGGTTTCAAGGTTAAACGACAGCAAACTGTCGAAGCCGGTGGACGTCAAAAAGATACGCCCCTCATACTGCACAATTTCATGACAATGTTTAAGATGACGATTCTTATGTGACCGGACAATTTTCAAGTCACGGTCATACACGAACAACTCATCGCTGGCCGCTATAAATATGTCGTCACCGGAAAAGGCAATACCACGAAGTCCACGATCAGCGCCCCGCCCTGCCCAGTCAATCTCATTAGTATTCCAATCTACGTGCTGAGTGCCTTCCTGCTTGTCGAAATCAACGGTAAAAACACCACCGTGACTTTCACCTTGCTGGCTGCCCCTGACCACTGAGGTTGCAATAAGTTTCGGTAATTTTACCTTCTCGTCACTCAAAGCTTGTCCTTTAGGCCGTAATACAAAACACCCAACGAAACCATCGCATCTCCAAACTGATTAACCCCAGGAAGAGGTATTGAAGGCATACTGGACAACACATCAAAACGCTCCATGGTTCCGCTAATCGCTTCTGCAACAACCTCACCTGCAAGATGGGTAACATTAACACCGTGACCCGAGTACGCATGAGAGAAAAATACATTAGGCGCGATTCGCCCGAGTTGAGGAACCCGATTGATAGTCACAGCAATTTTCCCACCCCAACCATAATCGATGCGGACATCTTTTAATTGCGGATAAATCCTGAGCATCTTTGGCCAATGGTTTGCAACAATGACGTCCTTGTCATCACCAACATAACGGAAGCGGTTACCAAACAATAGTCGCTTATCGGCACTCAGGCGGAAGTACTCAAGAAGAAAATTTGGGTCGCACACAGCCAGATCCTGAGGATTAACAGTATTGAGCAAATCACCGGAAAGTGGTTCAGTCGCAATGATAAAACTTCTAACCGGCAAAAACCGTCTGCGGAGTGATTTCTCAACCCATTGATAAGCATTGCCCGCCAACAAAACAGTATCAGCCGTTACGGAGCCGTGCTTAGTCATCACACAAACCTTATCCCCATAATCTATCTTCAGTGCTGGCGATTGCTCATATAACAAAGCTCCTAGCGATTCAGCAGCTAGTGCCTCCCCGATACAGAGATTTAAGGGATGCAAGTGGCCATTGGCCATATTCAAATGGGCACCAATATAAACATCTGTACCAAGCGCATCGGATGTCTCCTGCGCGGATAACAATCTGTGCTCATATTCAAAATTACGCCGGTTTAATCGCTCTTCAGCTTCCTCAAGCTCACGCAAGTGCCGTGCCTTGATAGCGACATCCACATATCCGTACTTTAAATCGCAATCGATAGCATAACGTTCCACCCGCTCGCGAATAATTTCATGACCACGCCAACCCATCTCCCACATCAGATCAGCTAGTCCCGGGTCTTTTTTTACCAGTTTGTCTTCACCACCTACCCCGAAAATCATCTGTCCTCCATTTCTCCCCGAGGCTCCCCAACCGATTCTATTCGCCTCAAGCACACAAACCTTGTAACCGCGTTCAGAAAGCGCAAGTGCACTAGAGATACCGGTAAACCCCGCTCCAATAACACAGACATCGACCCGCAAATTTTCCTGTAACGGCGGGTAATTGGTAACCTGGTTCACTGTTGCCGCGTAATAGGAGCCCGTATGTTCCTGTTCAATTTCCATAAGTAGTGTTTTGTTGTGGTTTATCTACACGCAAGTATGAAGCATTCCGGATGCTGGAAAAACACTTTATTCAAGTAACCATGGGGAGAGATAATAAATATACCACTCATGCACGCAACGACTGATACTCATGAAAAACCAGACCGCGAATAATATGAGCATACAGACAGAACCTGTTTATCCCAGAACACGCAACCGAACAGCTTATGGCGACTGAAATAAGTATCATCGGACTCGGTGCGATGGGCCACGCAATTGCTCAGGCATTGATAAATGCTGGGCACAGTGTAATTGTCTGGAACCGCACCGCTATTAGGATGCAAGCGTTTCACGACAGTGCGAAGATGTGTGCCAGCGGTGTGCGGGAGGCCGCAAGCGCAAGCGACGTCATAATCGTTTGCATTGACGATTATGACGCGACCTTGGCGCTCATAGAAGCGAATAATCTCAAAGAACTATTACGCGATAAAGTACTCGTGCAATTTTCAACTGGTACGCCGGAAGAAGCGCGCAACATAGAAACTGTTCTTAAAGACTGCAACGTAAATTATATCGATGGGGCAATACTCGCTTATCCGAGAGAAATTGGACATGATGCCCTGATCGCAGTGTCTGGAGAAAAATCAGCATACGCCGGCATAGAAAAAATACTCGCTGCTTTATCGTCCGACATTCGTTATCTGGGAGAAGCTATCGGTGGCGCAGCGGCGCTCGACATCGCGGTCATGTCATACTATATCCTCACTCACCTTGGCCTCATACATGCGGCGCTGATCTGTGAATCTGAGGATGTTCGTCGCGATATGCTCGCGTCGGTATTAATCGATTCATTACCCAGCGATATTGAAGAAATAAGAAATCTGGGCCAGGCTCTTCAGAACAATAAATTCGAAAATCCGGGAGCATCAGTCAATGTGTACTCCAATATTCTTGACAGGGTCCTATCCCAAGCTCAAGACAAAGACATCAACTCGAATATTCCCGAGTTTGCAAACCAGATTTATAAAAAGGGTATCGCAGAAGGGTTAGGTGACCAGGAAGTAGTCAGCCTGATCAAGCTCCTGAGACGCTAACTAGAAACCAGAATGATGAACACGCTGAATATTCCAAGACGGAGAGAAGAAACCAAAACAATTTTGGGTATCGGTTTACCTTTAACCGCAGCATGGGTGGCTGAAATGGCCATGTTCATTACGGACATGATTATGGTAGGTCGCCTCGGAAGCAAAGAGCTTGCTGCTGTAGGGCTCGCCGGAGACTGGTTTTGGGTACTCCTTCTCATAGGTATGGGAGTTATTTCTATTGTCGGGGTTATCGCGGCTCAATGCCTGGGTGCCGGCGACCGTCAAGGGGTCATCGATGCCTGTGACCAAGGTATGATCGCAGCAACGATCACTAGCATCCCTATCATGATACTCATCTGGTATTTGGGGCCGATGCTTGGATTTGCTAAACAAGATCCGGAAGTTGTAAGCCTCATTACAGGATACGCGAAGATCGTGACGTGGTCGGTCCTGCCTGCACTTTGGTGGGTGGTACTGCGTAATTATGTTACCGCACTGGCAAAATCCGCCATCATCGGTTGGGTGACCTTTATTGGGCTAGGCCTTAACGTAGCTCTCAACTACACCCTGATTTATGGAAAATTTGGTTTGCCCGCTCTGGGTGTTGTCGGCGCCGGTATCGGCACAACAATCGTCACATGGCTCATGTTTTTTGCTCTGGCATTCGTTGTCCTGACATCAAAAGCATTGCAGGATTTCCGGCCAAGGATTATCCCTCGTCATATCGACAATGCTTTGCTGACAGAAATATTTCGCCTTGGCGTCCCAATTTCCCTTACACAGGTGCTTAACGGAGCAATGTTCACTGTTGCAGCAGTTATCGTAGGTATGATCAGTGCGACCGCATTAGCGGCCCAGCAAATTATCTATAGTGTTATTTACCTCTCCTTGTGCGCGCCTGGTGGCCTCGGTGAAGCCGTTCGTGTTCGTGTTGCTTACGGGGTCGGGGCCAGATCTATAGACTCATCCAAACAATCTGCTTACATTTCATTCTTTCTTGCAGGCCTCACAGCATTAATGGCCGCAACCGTAATTTGGCTTTTCCCTGAAGCGCTTGTAGGTATTTTCCTAGATACCAACGATCCCGAAAATTTAGTCGTTTTACAGTTATCGAACCAATTATCCTTATATGCGGGCATGTTCCTATTCTGCGAAGGGATGCTCCTTGTGATGGCGAATGCCGTTCGTGGGCTGCGCGACACGCGTTCCCCACTATGGATTTCGATGGCTGGCTATTGGGGAGTGGGCATGACCGCAGGTATTATTTTGTGTTTCCCCCTTGGCTATGGAGCGAATGGGCTCTGGTCCGGGATGGTTTTGGGAGTACTGTTGGCAGATATCTTAATGTACTGGAGATTCACAAATCGAATAACAAATGCGCGGGCAGCTTTAAATATAATCTAATGGAATCGATTACAGGAAAAGTCAGGGGTAGAATATAAAAGGCCCAAGTAAAACAAGAACAAATCTGACGGGATTCATATTTCTACATGGGGCCAGAAGCATGCAAGGTATGAAATATCGAATTGGCCTGATTTTATTTTCGCTCATTTCAATCGGGCAACCAGTATTCGCGGAAGTAGACCTGCTTATCAGGAACGCCCGCGTAGTAGATGGGACCGGAAGCCCTTGGTTTTTGAGTGATGTCGCAATAGCTGACGGCCGTATTACCGAAGTTGCTCGCCATCTCGACAGAACTGCCCACCAGGAAATCGATGCTGCTGGAAAAGTATTAGCACCTGGATTTATTGATGTACACACTCATGTCGAATCATCCCCCAATAGTGCCGGATTAAAAGAACTGCCAGGGGCAGACAACTATCTGCTCGATGGCGTAACAACAATCATTACGGGCAACTGTGGTAGTTCGGAAATTGATGTCGACGATTGGGCAACTAGCCTCAAAGGACTTGGCCTAAATGTGGCAACACTCATAGGGCATAACTCAGTGAGGCGAGAGGTTGTGGGACTAGATAATCGAGAACCGCTTCCTGAGGAAATGGCGCAGATGAGAGCTCTGGTGAAAAAGGCCATGCAGGACGGTGCAGTTGGGTTTTCAACAGGACTTCTTTATGTCCCCGGAACTTACGCAAAAACCACCGAAGTGGTCGAATTAGCTAAAGTGGCCGCGGCTCATGGAGGAGTCTATGCAACTCATATAAGGGAGCAAGGTGAAAAACTACATGAATCCATCACGGAGGCAGTAACCGTGGGGCGTGAAGCCAACATGCCGGTTCAAATATCACATCTTAAGGTGAAAGGAAGAACCCGTTGGGGAAGTATTGGAACCGCGCTCGAGCTGATTGAATCGTATCGACAAAATGGCGTTGATGTTGTGGTTGATACCTATCCATACGATCGTGCTAGTACAAATCTCGGAGTTAACTTACCCCGTTGGGCTGTTGCCGGATCTGCAACCGATATTTCCTCACGGATCGATGATGAGACTATGCATTCCCGTATCGTCAGCGGCATGAAAGAGATGCTTAAGGATGGCGGCTATCCTGACTATTCATTTGCTTCCGTCGCCCAATACCTTCCCGATCCTTCATACAATGGCAGGACTATCACCGAGATCAACCGACTCGTTGAGCGATCAAGCACTATCGAAAATGAAATAGAAACAATACTCGAGATGATGGTGGAAGGGGGACATGCTGGAGTCACTCAGGGAGCCTCTATGATTTACCACTATATGAGCGAAGAAGATGTCGACGCTATTCTCCGCTACCCCAATGCCGCGGTCGCAAGCGACGGTTCGGCGGTGGAGTTTGGGCGCGGCCAGGTACATCCAAGATCATATGGGACCAATGCCCGTATACTCGCTAAATATGTGCGCGAAAAAAAAGTGTTAACACTTGAAGATGCAATCAGACGCATGACATCGCTACCGGCACGAACGTTTTCCTTTCATGATCGAGGAATCATCCGCCCTGGTATGATCGCAGATCTTGTCTTGTTTGACCCGTCTAAAGTGATTGATAAAGCTACTTTCGAGGATCCCCACCAATATAGTGAAGGTTTTGATGTGGTAATTGTTAACGGCCTTGTTGCTGTCAAGGACGGAAACCTGAACGATGTCCGTGGCGGGAGCTTCATTAGGCATGGGGCTACAAATTGAAACTAAAAACCTTAATTGTTTTAGTCTTGTTGATACAAAGCAGCCTGATTATGGGGCAAAGTCTCAATAGCGAGTCATCAGAAGAGGATCGAAGCTCCGCACTGGCAGGTTTCGCAATCGATTCACAGATAACGATGTTCTATTACACAGATATTGGGCCAGCAACAAAATTTTATGGGGATATCATTGGTCTCGAAAAGACATTGGATTGGTCCTGGGTAATTTTTTTCCAGACCGGCCCCTCTAGCTTTATCGGACTGGTTAAAGAAGGCGAAGGTGCCTTCCATAGAGTCCAACCGCATAACGCAGTGATGCTTAGCCTTGTAACGAATGATCTCGACTTATGGTATGCACGCCTTAAAGGAAAAGACGATGTAACCTTTTTGAAACCGCTCGGTAATAGCGGCCCAATCCGAAGTTTCATGGTCGAGGATCCTGGCGGCTATACGGTAGAATTTTTTCAGTGGCTCCCTTCCCCTGAATAGCCGATGCCTCTAACCAAAAAAACGGAAAATGCTTGGTCTAGTCGCCCTGCTTTCTTGTTAGCCGCTATTGGTGGCGCTGTCGGCCTAGGAAACTTGTGGCGATTTCCTTATATCGCAGGTGAATATGGTGGTGGGGCGTTCGTACTCGTATATTTGGGCTTTGTATTTTTGCTTGGCACGCCATTAATGGCTGGGGAATTACTCATGGGGCGCCGCGGCCACCGTAGTCCTATCAGTTCTATATCCAGCCTAATACGAGAAGAAGATGCTAGCCCCTTCTGGAACGCTATTGGTTGGATAAGCACTCTGGTACCTTTTTTAGGGCTAAGCTATTACGCTGTTGTTGCCGCCTGGGCAATTGACTACCTCAGCTTAGCGGCCGGAAACAATTTTAATGGCTTTGACGCGGTATCTTCAGCAAATACCTTTAATACCCGTATAGATCAACCAGTTTATCAGGGCTCTCTACATGCACTATTTATTGCTGCCACTGTCTGGGTAGTCGCTAACGGGATCAATAGAGGAATTGAAAGAGCGACCAAAATACTAATGCCGGCACTGTTTGCTGTGATATTAATTATCGTAGGTTACGGCATGTTCGCCGGAGATTTTGCGGGCGCTGCACGGTTTTTGTTTAATCCTGATTTCGAGTCGTTAACCGGAGAATCTATTCTTGTCGCGCTGGGACAAGCGCTATTCTCTTTAGGCATTGGTGTCGGACTGATGATCACCTACAGTGCATACATGTCGAATGAGTATTCCCTCCGCACCTCCGCAATTTTTATTTGTGTCGGGGACACCTTTGCAGCCTTATTGGCGGGCTTCGCTATATTTCCCATTGTATTTGCCAGCGGACTGGACCCTGCGCAAGGCGCCGGATTAATCTTTGTAACCTTGCCAATTGGCTTCGGCAATATGCCCGCTGGTCAAATAATCGGCACGTTATTTTTTGTTTTGCTTCTTTTTGCAGCGTTTACATCTGCGATCGGCATGTTGGAACCCGTTGTTGCATGGCTGGAAGAAAAATATCCGGGTGGCCGAAAAAAAGTAGCAGTGCTCACCGGTTGCATTATCTGGATAGTTGGCTTGGGGTCGGTCTTTTCCTTCAGCTTTATGTCTGACTTTCAGCCACTTAGTCTGTTCGGTATTGAAAGGAACTTCTTCGGCATTGTGGATTTCACAGTAGCCAACGTGCTTGCCCCTATAAATGCTTTTTTAATCGCTTTATTTGCTGGCTGGGTACTAAGGCAGACTGTCATTGATCAGGAGTTTGATGAAGCCTCAAGTCGCTGGAAATCGTATTGGAGACTGACCAACAGATACTTTGCTCCAGTAGCATTGATCATCATATTTTTAGATCTTGTTACTGCCTGAAAACTGTAACCGCAAGGTACTCGAAATTATCTGACATATAAGACCACATTCCTTTGTGGCCCGGAGGCATCGTGCACGAATCTCCAGCACTTAGCTGATACTGGCGCTGTGAAGTGAAGTTTGTAGTCCCATTTAATACAAAGAAGAATCGGATGCCTGTAAGCGACGGCACACGGATATTGTCACTTTTTCCTGAGTTACGTATAACAACTGCCGCCGCCTTCCCTCGCGTAGCTTCTGCTATGCCGGTATCACAATACTCGAAACTGTGGCAATCAGAGGAAACCCAGGACGCATGTTTGGCCTTATGAAACAGAAACTTTTGACCCCCAAATTCACGGTTTGGCAGAAATCGTTCAGTTGGTAGTCTAATTTCATGATCAATAGATGTCTCGTGCTCCGCCGGGCAGGCTATTTCCACAACTTCCATCATGTCAGAACACTCAAGCACTTGATGCCTGATATGCGGAGGCTGCAGCAAACAATCTCCAGACTTTATAATAAAAGCCCCCCCCTGATCCTCATAAACAACTTTCACCCAGCCGTTTATACAAAAAATCATCTGGAAAAAGATGTTGTGGTGATGCACATGATCTGGCACTGGCCCACCATTCGGGATACGGATATGTGAGGCGATCAAGCGTCCCCCGAAACGATCCGGGACCAAATCGCGATACCGCATTTGCGCCCGTCCCTCTTTAAAATCTCCTTCATCAATCTGGGTCACCGCTAGCCTTAGATGTTCTAGTGGAACATCAGCTAGCACTTCAGGCTTGGATTCTTCCTGTAAAAGACTGACCTTAATTCCGAAGCCACTGAGAATAGCGGTCCGTGGTGAATCAGCCGGCATAATAGTCTCAAGACGAAATCCCAAGCTTTCGGTGTAAAAATCGATAGCTGTCGTAAGGTCAGTGCAGTTTATTACTACTTTTGGCATGCGAGCATTATCTTTTGTGCGTTAAAGACTTTCCTCGTCTTATACAGATAAAGAGCCAGTCATTAAAACTATTCTCGAGTAGCTTACTACCTAGCGAGCACCAAGAGCAGGCACCAAAGGTTTCCGGCGCGATCCCGGGCGAACAAACAAAATCTGTACATCACCTATCGCCCGCTCTATAAAAGCTCCCTCACAGTAGCAATAATAATAGTGCCACATACGAATAAAATCCTCACCGAAACCCATCTCACGAATACGACTCAAATTTTGTGTAAAAAGAGTTCGCCATCTTTTAAGGGTTTCAGCATAGTGAGGGCCTATATCTTCCAAATGATAAATTCTCATATCGGTCGAGCGCGTAACAGAATCTAGCATCGCCGTCACCGACGGTAGAAAACCGCCAGGGAAAATATATTTTTGGATAAAGTCCACTGCACGCAAAGCACCAGCGTACCTTTGATCAGCAATGGTGATTGCTTGCAAGAGCATCATGCCATCGTGCCGCAGTAACTGGCTGCATTTTTTGAAATATGTGTCCATGAATTGGTGCCCGACGGCCTCGATCATTTCTATAGAGACAATCTTGTCATAGCAACCATCAAGGTCACGATAATCTTTGAGCTTTAGGTCTATTAAATTCTGCATTCCGGATTTTTCGACTTCTTTTTGAGCATATTCATACTGTTTTTTGGAAATCGTCGTCGTGGTAACCCGGCAGCCATAATTTTTTGCGGCATGTAAAGCAAAGCCACCCCAACCAGTACCAATTTCCAGGACATGATCCTCTTCGCTTAATTCCAGTTTCTGACAAATACGATCCAACTTAGCTTCTGATGCTTCTTTAAGTGTCATATCGTCATGTTCAAATACTGCTGACGAATACATCATGGTTTCATCCAGCCAAAGTCTGAAAAATTCGTTGCCGAGGTCGTAGTGCGCTGCTATGTTGCGGCGACTGCCAGTTTTTGTATTGCGATTAGTCCAATGCAGGATCCTCCGCAGCAATGAGACCAAAGTCGCCCTGCCACCATCCATACCATTTAGAATATCTCGGTTCCGGAGTAGCAGCTGCACCATTCCCGTTAGATCATCACATGCCCAGTGCCCATATACATACGCGTCGGCAGCGCCAATTGTTCCTCCGTATGCTACCGCTCCATAAAACTGTGTGTTAGTAACATTTATTGTAATGCTCGGTCCGCTGTACCGTGATCCATGAACCTTCTCTTCAGAACCATCGACGAGTATTAACTCGCCAACCTTCAGTCGGTTTAATTGGCGTCCCAGTAACCAGCGGCCAAGCCTGTCCAAAAGGCGAATCTTGCTGATTCGACCGCGTGCGCTTTGATCCGAAAAAGTATTTTCGGTTCCACTCATGAAGTCACCTCGATTGATTTTTTCTTTTCCGGATGAGTTTGCACCGGACAGCCCTTGATCCATAAGCGAAACGCCTGCCAATGAATACTAAACATGACGGTAATAGTCATTAACGGATACCGCAGTAAAACGGTAGCAAGACTCATTCCATTAATCTCCTTTCTCCTTAGGGCGAGTGTTGCGAAAAAAAATTTCGTGTCATCAGAAATATTATTGATACGCACAAAAAGATTATCTGCAGGTTCTGTCAGCGCCCAATCGTATTCGACATCCATATCTATAAATGGTGAAACATGCATCTTTTTAGCCGTCCGGAAAGATAAGGTTCCAGAACCTTCTCGATTGCGATTTTCCGCCAGGACATAGCAGCAGCATTCACCCCATGGAGTATTACTGACCTCAGCTACAACCGCTTCAACTGTTGTGTCAGTGTGGTCAAAACAATAGTAAAGGCTAATTGGATTAAAGCAGTAACCGAAATAAGAAAGATTTGTAAGCAAGCGGATGGCGCCTTTCGGACGCTCACCCGTTTTTTGCTGTACCAGTTCACGGACACACTCATCCAGCGGCTGTGCCGGATCGCCAAAATGGTTTTCACGACGGAATCTGGCAAGTGCACAACGTCTGGCTGACCAAAACCACCGGCCGCTGAAAACCTTATCCAGTTCAGCAAGATCAAGATACATCATAAAGACGCCATAAGAGAACGTGTGGGAAAGAGGCTTTTTCCGGCTATGGCTAACTCGCCCGGTAAAAATGCTGCTATGCATATGCTCCCCCTGCTTCAAATCGTTTCACGGCGGATAAGGCGCTAACTACACCGTCTTCATGAAAACCATAACGCCAATAAGCGCCACAGAAATATGTTCTATTAACACCATCAATTTCATGTTTCCGACTCTGCGCGATAACTGCGGTGTTAGTAAACAAAGGATGCTCATACCTCACTTCCCTGATTACCGAGGATGGGTTGATGAAATTGGCATTGTTAAGAGTGACAAAATACTGCCGATCGGTATTTAGCCGTTGCAATCGATTCATATGATAGGTCAGCGTTACTCTTTTATTCTCTTCAGTCGGCAGATGATAATTCCAGGAAGCCCATGCCCGCTGTCTGCGGGGCATCACTGACGTATCAGTGTGAAGGACAGCGTCGTTACTCTGGTAACGAATCGCACCTAAGATATCTGCTTCATCTTTTGAGGGATCTGACAAGATATGTAGTGCTTGGTCACTATGACATGCAAGAAAAACTGCGTCGAAGGTTTCGTCCTCAACACCATGGGCACGAATAATGACTTTGCCGGGCAGCCTGGTAACCGACTCAACCCGACATCCAAGTTTTATTTGGTTTTCGTATGTCTCTGTGAGTTTCCTAACATATTCCCTAGACCCTCCCTTGATGACTTTCCATACGGGCCGGTCATGTAACCGCAGCAAACCATGATTTTGGAAAAATCGTATAAAGAAATGTGCTGGCATCCTATTCATTTTCTCCAGCTCGGTCGACCAAATCGCCGCGCCCATCGGAATAAGATAGTGATTAACAAACTCTATCGAATATCTGTTCTCCTCAAGGAACCCCCCTAACGTTGTTTCTCTATCGCCAGTTTCCAACAATTTAGGAGCTTCTCGATTAAACCGGAGGATTTCCCGGATCATTCTTAGAAAGACTGGCCGAACCAAATTTGCACGTTGTGCAAACAACCCATTCAATGTTGAGCCGCTATATTCAAGGTCCGGGTTATCGTGCCGCACACTAAAGCTCATCTCACTATCAACGCTTTCAACACCTAGCGCTTCGAGGAGCTGCACAAAATTTGGGTAGGTATGATTGTTAAAAACAATAAATCCAGTATCTATTGGCAACCTGCCCACAGAACTTGGCACATCAATGGTATTCGTATGGCCTCCAACGTAATGATTCGCCTCATAAACTGTAATGTCATGAGATTTTTGCAGGTAGTAGGCGGCAACATTTCCAGCGATGCCCGTGCCCACGATAGCGATACGCACACCCGCTACCTCACCACTGTTGTGGGACTTTAAGTAATTTGGACAAATCGTAGCCCATATCGTCTACCATCTGTCGCAGAGCCGCATATTGCTCTTCTTGAATGACCGGTGTGCGCGCCATGATCCATACATAATCCCGATCATTTCGACCAATGATAGTCTTTGAATAATCATCGGCGAGATAAACAATTCGGTAGTCCGCCTTGATTGGCCATATAAACTGCATGCCCCACTCAGCATTAGTTTCAGTGTTCAGCACATACCCGGTTGGATTATGCTCCTTACGCTCACCATCAAAGGAGTTTTTGCGGAAAATAAACGTAGTCTGAATACTCCCATCTGCATTCAGTGCATATTTTTCAACCGCATTGTGGGCACCTTTTTCAACGAACGTGGGTATGCTAGCGATAACATACCAATCACCCATAAAACGTTCGAGATCCACATAGGAAACAGTCGCCAATGGTGATTGAATTCCCGCACAACCCCAAAGAAAACTCGCAAGGATACCCATAATCAAGTTTCGTAACCGGTATTGCATCTTTTTACCTCTCATGACCCAAGTGCAAACAATGCCATTTACATAAAACCCTAATCACTGGAAAGCTTCTGGGGTCCGGGAAAAAATGCATTGGTTGTGGATACATAATCAGCATATTCGGGACGACGCTTTCCGATGTCCTTTTCAAGCATTGCAACGCCCGAAATTTTGAGAAGTAGGAAACTCATTAAAAGCGGCGACAAAATAGACCACCATCCGCCCGCCGACAACGCAAACAGGTAAAAAGCCCACCAAATACAAAAATTTCCAAAGTAGTTTGGATGGCGTGTGAGCTTCCACAAGCCTGTACGCAGAACCTGGTCATTATTAGCTTCATGAGATTTAAATTTTGCTAGTTGGATATCGGCGATAGCCTCAAATAAGAAGCCTATAGTCCAAAGTATCAAGCCAGCAAGATCCAGAATATTGACTGACTCCTCCGCAGTGACTGCAAAAAGAAGTGGTAGGGAAATAAACCATGCTAAAACTGCCTGCAACCCAAAGACACGGTAAATACTTTTCAGCCCAAAGTTGGGGGAATGCTTCCGTCGCATTTCTTGGTAGCGGTAATCTTCGCCGGCGCCCCAGTTACGCCAGGTTAGATACCCTGATAGACGCACAGCCCATACTGCTACCAATAGAAGAATAAGGTTAGATCTCAATCCACCATCACCAAGACAGGAATAGATGACAGCGGCCAGCAGAAACATGAGTGACCACATACTATCCACGATGCTGGCATCTTTTTTAGCCAGGCTACCCAACCAACCAATACAGGCAAATAGCAGCAATGCTACGAGAGCTAATAGCCAAGATTCTATAGTTGTCAATGTCATATTTTTACTTAGGGGACGCTCTTCTCTGCCGCCGTTTGCATACCGTCCATTTGCTTTGAAAGGTGTGCAACAAGCGGCAGCAAAAACAGCCACGACAGAGACAATATCGCGTAAACAGTAGTCGGATCATTTATCTTGACCGCTCCAACGGATGCGCCAGCCATATACGACATCGGACCAAACACAGCTCCCATAAGAGCAGCTAATACAGGTCGGTCGCGAAGCCAGCGCAGTGAAACATTAAGTGTGGTAGCAAACAATACCCATAATGAGAACATCCAGTAAGGCGCAATACCTGAGATAAAGATTCCATTCGGGTAAACCAGCAGGCCGGTGCTCAGCATTACGCTATCCCAGAATAATCCTATCAGGCCAACAACGATCAAAAGTCTCAATTCCTGAACCGCTATATCCACTCGCCATAGATGAACTATAACCGCCATCAAAACCGCTATTGGACCGAGCATCGGTAATCCATTGGCACTACCAAATATTGTGGCTAACCACGCGATCTTAAAAGCGACTACGTTAATTAAGACATTCATCTCATTACAATTGAGTCATTCATTGTAGCTCTTGTTAAACAGGTAGTGTCCAACGCCCCACTCTCTTCCTCCATTCATACCAAAAAGCTCACTGACAGCAAGAAAAAAAATTCTCCACCGCATCCACCAAAGCCCTGCGTCATTCTCACCATACGTAGAATTTAGAATAGGCATGATAGCTGACTTGTTCGAATCCATTTTTTGTAACCAGGCATCGGCTGTACGCTGATAATGTGTGCCATTCCAATCCCATTTGGACTTTAGTGCCAGATGCTGCTGAAATCGTTCTGGCAAGGTATTCGATGGCATGATACCTCCCGAAAAAAAATGTCGACTCATCCAGTCTGCCGGCCCATTGTCCAGAAATTCGTATGCAGCATTTTTGTGACAGAAGATGTGCATAAAAAAATAACCATCCTCATTCAGCCACTCTGCTATTCGTTCAAACAACAAACCATAATTTCGCATATGTTCAAACATCTCCACAGATACAACCCGATCAAAGGTTTGATCTATCGAAAAGTGGTTCATATCAGCAGTAATTACACGAATATTAGATAGCCCAAAAAATAACGCTTCTTTTTCTATCCAATGACGTTGCGAATTTGAATTGGATACTGCAGTTACATTAGTTTTTGGGTAATTTTTAGCGATCCAGAGCGATAGAGAGCCCCATCCACATCCCAAATCCAGCACATTCATACCATCCCCCACACTGGCACGCTCGCATGTGATGTCAAGAGCAGCTTCTTCAGCCTGGCATACACTGTTACAGGTATCATTCCAATAACAACAACTATATTTTCGATGGGTGCCAAGCACATATTTAAAGAATTCAGCCGGCACCTCGTAATGCTGGGAATTTGCACGGTCCGGAACAAGAGCTATAGGTGAAGAATTTAAATTGGCAATAAATTCGGTCAGCTCCGATTCGCCATAGTTCCTGATCTGTTGTGTGCGTTCGAAACACAAGCGTCGAATCCCAGATCGAAGTATCTTATCTGGAAAGATCCCAGTTTCCGCCAACTGATTTGCCATGTTTGTAAATATTCGCACTGAATAACTTCTTTAAAAAAGATAAAAACAATCTCTTGAATACCATGCACATTAGTGCTTGTGTGAGGTTGTCTAATATATTTGGAAATTAACATTTAATTTTACATCCAGAAAGCCCCAGAATGTGTCGCCTTAGCTACACCACTAAAATTAGAAACAAAAAATAAGACAGCACATTGCCGGAAACCGAAAAGAAGGTTATCGTCTAACGATGACTACTTTAGATGCTGTAAAAGCCGGTTATCTGGATAGTATGACTACCCTAATTGGCGAGGTAGTATCCGTGCATGCTGGCGATAATGAAAACCTTAGCAAAGATGAACATAGAGCTATCCAAGTAGAGCTAGATGGGATTGTCGGGGATAAGCATCGCGGCTATGTGCGCAGTTGCTATTCCGTAGACAAGCAACCGGCTGGATCACCACGGCGGAATGAGCGTCAATGGTCTGCTATCTCAATCGAAGAGCTTAAAGAAATCGCTGCCGATATGGGTTCACAAACTTCCATCACGCCGGCTAGCATCGGTGCCAACATCTGTATCCGAGGCATACCGCAGTTATCCCGTTTACCAAAGGGCACTTTACTGAAGTTTTCCTCGGGAGCAGAACTTATCGTCGAGGAGTATAATCCTCCATGCAAAGATATGAGCACCATTCAAGCTGAATTGCACAACACAAGCAATACAGCCTTTTCTAAAGCAGCAAAGCTAAAACGCGGTGTCGTCGGTGTCATCGAAGCTGCTGGAAAAATAAAAACTGGTGATGATGTAACCGTTATTATCTATGAAACGCCTCGCTGGCTCGTCAGGTCAGGCTAAAATTGGGTCACGTAGTATCTTTATGATTGTTGTTGCTACCCCATTCTATTTAACCTGAGATCAAATAGTTGCGCCCGCCGACCATCAGCGTATAAATGTCCGTGCCCTACTAAACGGGAGAAATTAACTATGAAGGCCTGGCCCAAATGGACAATCGTCTTTAGCCTAGTTCTACCTGTTGCTTGTGATAATCAGCAGCCTCCGACAGAACCAGATCTACTGTCTAAAATACCAACTGCGATCGATACCCAAAAAGAAAGCCGTGACCCAAGTGCAGTGGGGCTTTCTACCAAGCATCCAACGAAAGTCTATTGGGGAGATACACATTTACACACTACGGATTCTGCTGACGCCTTCGCCTTTGGCGCACGTCTTTCTCCGGAAGATGCCTTACGTTTTGCCCGCGGTGAGCAAGTTACCTCAACGTCAGGAATAAATGCGCGTCTGTCACGGCCCCTTGATTTCTTAGTCATCGCAGATCATGCCGTGGGTCTCGGTATTACGCGCGAGATCTACGAAGGCAATCCTGTCCTTATGTTAGACCCACGCATTAAACGTTGGCATGAATTACTGCAAACGGGAGAAGAGGGTGCCCGGACTGTATCTCAAGAAATGATTGATGGACATAGTGCTGGAACAAACCCAGATACCTTTGCAAATCGGATGGTGATGCTTCCAATTGCACGCAATATCTGGCAAGCACGAGGCAACATCGTTGAAAGTTACAATGAGCCAGGCAAATTCACCGCATTTATCGGCTACGAATTTACCCCTATGCCAAGAGGCAACAATCTCCACCGGGTGGTAGTTTTTCGTGACGGCATAGACAAGACAAATGCAATCCTGCCCTTCTCTTCACGAGAAAGTGAGGACCCTGAAGATCTCTGGGCGGCCTTGGATCAATATGAAGCAAATACTGGCGGCCAAGTGCTCGCTATTCCACACAACCCCAATATATCGAATGGCCACATGTTTGCCTTTGCTGATTTTGAGGGAGAACCTATCGATGCAGAATATGCGCGGGCGCGTGCAAGATGGGAGCCGCTTGTCGAAATCACCCAGATTAAAGGTGATTCAGAGTCCCATCCTTTTTTGTCACCAAATGATGAGTTTGCCGGTTACGGCGATGCAGGTTGGGACCGAGGAAATCTTAATCTCTCAGAACTGAAAACCACGGATATGCTGGCAGGAGAATACGTCCGTGAAGCTCTCAAAAGAGGGCTTACCATAGAAGGTAAAACAGGAATCAATCCCTTTAAACTTGGTGTAATCGGGTCAACGGACTCCCACACAGGGCTTGCAACTGCAGACTCGGATAATTTTTTTGGGAAACATACCGCAGTTGAACCAAGTCCAGGTCGAGCTACATTTGATGACGCACTGGTTCGCCGTGGCCTCCGGATTGGCTGGCACTACTTAGCCTCTGGTTACGCAGCCGTCTGGGCAACGGAAAATACTCGAGAGGCTATCTTTGATGCAATGATGCGCAAGGAAGTATATGCGTCAACCGGTCCGCGCATCTCCCTGCGATTTTTCGGCGGATGGGACTTCACAATGGAAGACTCTCATGCGTCTGACTTTGCACAACGAGGCTATAGTAAAGGTGTTCCTATGGGAGCTGACCTTCCAATAAAAGGAAATGCTGAAGCACCTACTTTTCTTCTGGGCGCCTTGATGGACCCTGATGGAGCTACCTTGGATCGACTACAAATCATCAAAGGCTGGATGAATTCTGAGGGGGAAACTGAAGAAAAAATTTACGATATTGTTTGGTCTGGAGACCGTGTGCTTGAGGATGATGGAAAACTTCCGGCCGTCGGAGATACCGTAGACCTTTCTGTGCCAACCTGGTCTAACGAGATTGGAGCACCTGAGCTGAGGACTACTTGGAAAGATCCTGATTTCAACCCTAACTTATCGGCTTTTTATTATGTCCGTGTTATTGAAATTCCAACTCCGCGCTGGACCGCCTATGACGCCGTGCGCTATGGGGCAAAAATCCCCGATGACGCAACCCTAAAAACACAAGAACGTGCCTACTCCTCGCCGATCTGGTATTCACCACAAAAGAAAAAAACGGAACACTGAAAGGTCAGGGCTCAGAGCCTATCCAGCATCCTCGCGTACACCAAGCGGGCTTTTTCAGCACGTTCAAGGATATGCAAGCGCTGCTGAACAAACATGCTTTCAAGATTCTCACCTACGGACCATGCTTCTAGCTCCTCAGTAACATCTGGCTGTGCAATTGCTACGTCATCCAAATAACCAAGCATTCTCCTCGCGAGGTCAGAAACTAAAGTTGAGTTTTCAAATCCACTCCCTGTATTTATATAGACGGGCGCCGAATGCGCTACCGCTTGGTCTATTCCATAAGCCCTAATAGCCAACCAAAACCCATCACCAGCCCTGATGGTGTGGCGGAGCGTTAAAGAATTGTCTTTAGCCGCTAAGTTGACAGAAGCCACAACGTCACCATGAACAATTAGCTCTAGTCTATCGAGCTCTTCAATATCAGGATTAAGAGATGCTCCCGCGACTACGACGAGTTGGTCACCCGACGAAACAAGCATGTCGGAACCCATAGGCTCGCCATTAACCGATAACTCCAGAATCGGCCCGTTGGTAACAAAGGTTCGATGCTCCTGCAATGCAGCGTAATATCCATCGACAGTATAGTCACCGCCCACATAGACGTAATTGCGTTCTCCCCCCGGCGCACTGAGATAAGGAAAATCTGATCCTGCCATAGGAATCAGCTTGAAACCCAGATTCAAAAAATCGTACCAAAGTTCAGTTTCCAGTACCCCATCCTGAAGTATTTCCACAAAATCCACTGCACCAAGCGGCACGTCGATCGCAAGTCCTCGCTCTACATTGAATAACCGACCTGCAACATGGGCAAACCCGGATAACCCACCCTGTTTACGGTACTCCGCAAATATTTGATCGTAACGAAGATAACGATCCATCGGACGAAACACTTCCTTAATGTTCATGCTGATGGTGTGCCCACGCACAGCAGTCCTCGGGTCCTCAACGCCAGATACCAATGTATGTTTGCCTTTCTGGTACCGACCATCCCGTCCGAATGCGTACTGGTTAAAATTTGTATCGTACGGATTGCCCATTTGCAGCAAATTTGTGATGTGAACGTCTTCCGCCCTCATAATCAAACTGATGGGTTCGTTATCCGCTGGAGTTCGAGTCATGTGCACATGGTCATCGCCGGAATACCATCCTAAGGCGGGCATATCAGACCAACGTGACAGCTCTACTTCCAACACCGAGGTTTCCCCCTCAAGAATTTGGATACTGATTAATTCCCGCCTGTACTCAGGACCTTTTGTAATAACCAGCTCGTAGTTGCCAACTGGCAGATCTGTGTCGTACCGACCATCAATGTAAAAGAAGAAGCGATTATCATGCGGCCATGGGGGAACCGTAGGGTGGGTTTTTCGGAGAAATATCTGCTTTGTCCGATCGTCATAGTTACGGATCGTCAAAGCGTTGTCAGTAGGTAGAGGCATCCGATCGGCTTCGTCATAAAGGCCGATTCGAACTGGGGAGAGCTGCTCTCCGTCAACCACAGTAAGCTGTAACTTGCCGAATTTTTTTGGCAATACAGTCTTGTGAGAACGAGTAATCTTTACATCACAAAGAACAACTTTATGTTCCTCTTTCGGATCACCAAGCCATGTGCCATCAGGTGCCGTAATAACAAAATCAGTACCAGACTCCCCACGATTCGCAAAACGAGCTCGCTCCAACCGAATCAAATGTGAATGCCACCGCTCTTCGGACGCAGGAAAATTAATCGCTCTTACGTTCTCTGGAATAACATTCTGATCATAGGAAATGTTAAAGCCAGCGGATTGTGGACGAGCAAATAAAAATTCGATATCAACCATTTCGTCAACATCAAACATGAATTCATCATCAATATCGAACAGAAAATAAGTGCCCTCAATACACTGGCGACCAGCAATCTCTACTGGCATTCCCAAGCCTTTGCGGGCCCAAGCCTCCATCCCAAAAGAATCTCCATACCCGGATGATAAGACCCGACTGATTCCGGGAACTTTCCAATCAAGCAGAAGCGTCCCATGAGCACCAGAGAATTCATGTGCTAAGGCATTGCTACCCAACATTAAAGGCCAGACCAGGAAAATAAAACGTATGTTCATATGATTAAATTGTCCGATTGATGCTTTAGTAATGAATATAATACCAACTTAGCAACCTGAAATAGCCCATGGCCAATCTAACCCCAACTCTGCCGAAGCATCGACGTCAATGATCGTCAAACGGCTTATTTATCCGCTGTTATCGCACCCCCGTGTAGCACGTACCTTAAAATATATCGTATACGGATCGCTTCTGATTAACACTGGACGTTATTTCCTTGATGATTATCTAGCAATGCAGGCGGCTTTACCGCCGGATGCCTCTTTAGCAGACTATTTCACGCAATTCTCAACGACAATCGATATGTTCGCCTGGGTCGGCCTCGTATTTTTGTTTGAACTCGAAACTCATGCTGTACCCGAAGAAAAATGGACAACCCGCCTCTCAGCAGGAATACGAATACTTCGCGCTATATGCTATCTGGGGATTGCGTATGCAGCATACGGTTACACGGTCGAAGCTTTGGAAAACTTTGAAACAACCCAAGTGTCCGGAATAACTAATGTATGCCAGTTAGCCGATAAAAATGCATCTCTACAAATTAACGTATTTGCCTATACGGAGATTACCTCGGATAACTGTGCGAGTTTATCCAGTGACAACAAGTTCTACCACATTGCTAACGAAGTATCCTTTATTGATGAATCAACACTAAAGCATGTGCAGTGGGTGCAATTGGTAGATATTGATAATGCTTATATATGGCTGATCGTCGTATTTTTAATTGAGTTCGAAGTATGGATGCAAGCCCGTAACCGATTTTCTAGCTCAGCGCTACATGCGACGCGTATTGCAAAAACAGGTGGCTATATAGTGCTGATTGCTAATATGTTCATCTGGGGCTTTGCCGGTTATTACCTGTATGCTTGGGATGCTTTTTTATGGATATTCGGTTTCTGGGCAATAGAACTAAATCTTGCCAAATTGGAAATGGCGCGAGAGGACCAACTCGCGCCAGGTCAAATCTAAAATATTTTTATTTGGCTCACGCGCCAAATTAGTTTTTCCGCAACGGCTCTATGTGAAGCTCCCAATCCGCATGATCATCTGGCCCTTTGGGACCAATGCGGTCTTCGGCAGATTTAAGTAATGATTGTGGTTCATATATTTGACCCGCTTTAATAACGGTCCTAACGTTGCGAGTCATACTGATATCGGTCGTAGGATCCCCTCTCACGATAACTAGGTCAGCGAGCTTTCCGGTTTCTATCGACCCCAGTTTGTCACCCACACCAAGAGCGTTTGCACCATTGATAGTCGCTGCTTTCAGTACCGCAGAAGGTGGTAGTCCGGCGTGAACCATCGCCATTAATTCACGGTGGAAAGCGAAGCCGGGCAACAGGGTTACGTAGACTGGTTCATCAGTGCCAACCACCAATAGATTTTCGCCACCAGCTTTATACAGCCCTACAAGCTCACGCATGCGCTGATCAAATGTAGCAACGTCAGACTCTGGGGGCAAAGGTGGTCGTTTGCTAAGTAGTTCACGAGTATAAGGCGTGAAATAGCGAGATTCGTCGACCCAGGTCATAGCGCTACCAATCTCCTGACGTAGTCGTTCCCCACCATACATCTGCAGATTTGCATCATAGTAGACCTGCTGGCTAATCATCAGGGCAATCATCTGATCCATATCAGCGCTTGCCTCACCACCTTTGCCAAGAGTGAGTTTATGTTCGAGCCTATCAAGCCCCATAAGAATTGCATCACGAGGATGAACATCGTATCCACCGGAATAATCTGCGAGATGTGCGGTTGTTGTCATGCCATGCTTGTGCGCTTGCTCAATCAGGACCTTTGCCTCACCCGGAGTCGCCTGCTTTATTTTGATGCTTCTCACTCCCCGCTCGGCCCAATAATCCACCTCCGCCCTAATCTCATCTTCGGTAATGTCATTTGGCCAACCAATACAATCATCATCCGCTGTATCAACATTGTATTCACAACGAAAACCGCCAAAATATGGGCCAGAAGCAAATACACGCGGACCCGTAGCTTCGCCTGCATCAATAAGGTCTCTGTGCCTGATAACCCGGTTCGGGAAATACTCTCCTGCCGACCATGTCGAGGTCACCCCATTGGCCAGAAACACAATGCCGTTATATACAACCTCCTCAGCTCGACCCTTATCAACGAGATCGAAATTGTAGTGTGCATGAAGATCTATCATCCCAGGCAGAATCGTGTATTCATCATCAAGATCGATCACGTTGAATTCAGACAATACGCTCTCGTCAAGGTGTCCATCAATTATCGTAAAAATTCCTCCTTCTATAATAATACCCGTGTTTCTTTTACGCTCATCAGCTAACCCATCGAATACCCAACCACCGCGCACGATCACCCTGTTACCTGAATTTTCAGCCCACTGGGCGAACACCAATGTCGTCGGAAGAATGCAAACAATGACTGCTTTAACTAGAAACTTTGTATATATTTTGTACATAACAGGCAATAACCCCTTGTATACCTTGATTGTTCAATCATAGACTCTACCAATGCCCCTTGTCGCCCACAACAAACTGCCGACTTTTGCGCGTCTGAAAAATAATGGCGATCTCGTCTTATCCCTTGACCGCGCGACGAAACAAGATATCCGGGAGCTGCATATTGGATTTCTTAACATGATGCCCGACGCAGCATTAACAGCAACCGAAGCACAATTCATCCGTTTTGTCGGCGCATCAAATCAGATCGCACAATTCTATGTTTATCCTTTTTCCTTACCGGCACTTAATCGAGGTGCTGAAGCCGAAGCCTATATAGCTGAACATTATTTTTCATTTGAGTCGTTAGCTAATCAGGGTCTTGATGCGCTCATTATTACCGGCGCCAATGTCTCCAATCCGTCTCTGGATCAAGAGACTTTTTGGGGGCCATTGATGCAGGTTGTGAGTTGGGCAGAACAAAACGTAGCTTCAATACTTTGCTCATGCTTGGCTACCCATGCCCTGCTGAAACATCACCATGGAATCGATCGCACGCATATGGGTAGAAAACTATGGGGAACGTATAGCCATACTATTAATCGCCCGGACCACCCATTAATGCGGGATGTAAATACTCGGTTTGATGTGCCACATTCACGGTATAACGAGATAACAAAGCGACAACTTGAGGAGGCTGGATTGCACGTCCTCGTTGAAAGTGAAGTAGCAGGAGTGCATTTAGCGGTAAGCCCGGACCAATTTCGTACCATCTACTTCCAAGGTCATCCAGAATACGATGCCGTTAGCCTCTTAAAAGAGTATAAACGTGAGGTTGGACGTTTTTTCAATGGTCAACGAGATTCTGCTCCACGCTATCCGGAAAACTATTTCACGCCTGAGGCACAGGCGATTACAAACCAATATTTAATTGAAGCTGAAAATGCAGCCGCGCAAAGCAATACTCTCCCGCCGTTTCCTGATGCACAACTCGAGGCGCTGGTTGACAATACTTGGGGCGACACGGGTAAAGCACTTGTAAACAATTGGCTAGGACTCGTCTACAACCTTACCTCCGTAGAACGTAAAGAGCAGTTTATGGTTGGCG